>CADCCB010000011.1 GCA_902799905.1 uncultured Prevotellaceae bacterium | reverse complement strand
TCATTCAGGCGATATGGTGTCAGATATTTCATATCACTCACTATCTCTGCTGTTCACTTCATTCACTCCTTACTTTTACCCAGGAATCAAACATCTGTCACTGTGGTTCTTTTCATTCGCATTCCTTTTTATTTGAAATATGATCCTTGGAACCGTGACCAACTTTTATTACCTATGAATCAAAGACCCCATGATCCTCATGATTTTACCATTTTATCTTGATACCATTAATCTGACATCTTTTTGCGAATTCACAACTGTCTGTAAATATTGTAGTATATCTCTCTATAATCTCTTTTGCATCTAAATTCTCAATATCATGTTGTTTGTCGATAATGTAGTATCTTTTTTGACAATTCAATTTGTTACCAGTTTTTGCAATAATCCAACCATTATCTGCTTTCGCGTCAACAACATATTCTGCAAAATGTCCCAAACTGTCATATTGGTTTTCATAAGTGGGAATAAGTTGACTACCTCCGTAGCAAGTATTTCCGTGAAGGTTTGAGCCTTGTACTATCACACGCCCCCCTCCGTCCCATTCAATCATATAAATATTATTGCCAAGAGAGAAAGACCCATTAAATTCGGGCTGCCCCCATTCTATAGCAAACAAAAATATGATTATACATATAACAACTGGTGACAAACATACCATAACATATAGAAATGCCTTGCCAACCAATTGAGATTCTTTATCTAACATCTTGAATATTTTCATTTTCTTAAAATTCCAACACCATAGTAATAAGTTTTAAAACCATGTATTTGAGGGTTTATCCCAAATAATGAATTATTAGTCCGTATGGTATAATTACTCTCTGACTAACGCAACTTTTCTGAAGTCATTATAATTCTCCTCGTCTTCCCAATTGATATGTTTGACAGTCCTGTCTTCATAATTTACGGGCATCCCATATTCTTTAATCAGTCTGTCATACTGCAGATCAAGGCTATAGAAATAATTGTAATACCCAGATAGGCTACGAATAAGGTATAATATATACTTATTTGCAGGAATATCTTTGTCATTAATATCGCATGCACATCCCAAGTCACCAATGCACATTTCATGTTCAGAAATTTGGACGTATAATCTTGCCTCACACGTCATGTCGTCATTTTCCTTGTTCGCGTTCTCAATCAAATATGAGCAGATGGCATCGTAATATTCCTTATTAATAGTAATAACTTCTGAAACTTCTTCATCTTCAGACCATTCTTTCATCTCCTTGCAAGTCGTTGGAGCACTGGTTTCATAGATTCCCTCTTGATACGAGACAAATATTGTATCATTAGAATCTCTTCCTTCTTGAGTTTTTTCTACTTGCCTTGAATGGCATGATATTATGCATACGCAGCATAAAAACAGGATAATACAACTAATAGTTTTCATATCTACACAGTTATTATTTTAATACCTTCTTTCTTCTGTTGATGTTGAGTTCTCAACATCATAGGTGCTTCCATAATGATGCTTACGTATATCTTCACCATTTGCCTGAGCCGTCTTTGACTCAGAGCCTTCAATAACACGTTGTTCTTCTTTATTTCCAAATCGTCCTGCAGGCAGAGAGCCTCTTGTTCTGTGATTAGTACCATTATTTGCATCATCGACTGCATGATCAAATTCATGTTCTAACCGTGTTGCTGGTGATTGTCTTTTATCTCCGTCAAATCGAAGTCCTTTTCTTGATTCCCATTTTATTTTCCTTTCACCATCTTGAGGGACGTACTCGGTTTTTTGATGTTCTTTGCTAAAGAGATTTGCATCAACTACAACGTATTCTCTTTTTGAATCATTTGCAGCATTGAACATATTATCCCCCCCACCATTGTTAATATTGTAATTGTAAGCAGCAACAAAATCACGTACAAATGAGTTGTCTGGAATATTCTGTTGATTTTGTGGATTGAAAGTGTATTGAACCGTCTTTCCATTGTTTCCTCTGTATTTCAAATATACGATTCTACCATCAGGGTCAATTGCATTGACTGGATTCCCTAAGGCGATATCCACGGCCAAGCGAATGCGTCAACTGCTACTAATGAGATAATAGCAGCCAGTAATACCTTTTTAAGTCTTTTCATCATTGCTCTATTTTTTGTTTGTATATTCTTTCTGATTAAGAGGTATAACTACTTTCTGACTAACGCAACTTTTCTGAAGTCATCATAATTCTCCTCGTCTTCCCAATTGATATATTACCTATGAATCAAAGACCAGTCCCCATGATCCTCGCTTCATTTCCATTCTAGTGGCTCAAGAGAACCATAAAACTTTTTGTTGCGCATAACGCCAAACGTATATCTCCCCTGATCACAACCTCCATGAAAACTCCAATATTGTTCATTCTCAAATGACGCATATGAGTCCTCACCTATAATCAGTTCACTTTTACTAATCACATATTTCTTTCCTGTCATATGGTAAATGTTAGGGAAATAAGGACCTAAATACACAACATTAGAATCAACAGAAAGAAAAAATTCAACACCAAGATAATTTCCATTATAGGGGTGCGAGTAATAAATGGAATCACCATCACTTAAAACCAGGACATCGCAAGTGTCGTTTTCTAAAACCCAGAACTTAAAATCTATATCCTTAAGGTAATATGTATATACGCTTGAATGATGTTGACACTTTATCGCCAAACAACATATAGTCAGCAAGATTACAAATAATAAAGAATATCTTTTTTTTACCATAAATTACGAATTATAGTTCCGACTTTATTGATTATACTATTTAATGTGCTTTTCAGATGACCACTTTCTGATATACCATTTGAACGAGCATAAGTTTGGCTCCAACCATAATACTCCGCATTCTGTGTCGAAATTCCTTCTATTCCACCTTGATAAGCATCAAAGGCCATCCTTGCTGCCTGCCATGGAATTCCATTTTTCGCAGCAACGACTCCAGCAGCGATATTACCAATATCTCTTGCAGAAGTATATATTGTTTGCCCAAATGTTGTCTTTCCAATACCCATACCACGATAAACATATTGGGGAGACTCTGAAACCACATTAGGACTACCATTCGTAACCTTAAAATCATATGGATGGCTGTTGCGGGCTTTGTCCATATAATCATCTAATGTGATATCTTTCGAAATCACATTGTTAAGGAAGTCTCTCCCCGAATTATCGTTTGGGTCTATTACAGAATTAATTGCCCAGCATCCTTTTCCGTCATTAGCATCAGAATTGTAGAAAGAGGTTGTTGAAGATGTTATGCCAATACTTCCACCGCGAATAGTAAAGTCACCATTTTCATCTTGTGAGTAAACATAGATATTCCTATCTTTATTCAACTCTCCACCAATAACTCTATATGTTCCATCGTCGTTCATTGCAACATGAGTTTCTCTTCGGCGATATCCACGGCCAAGCGAATGCGTCAACTGCTACTAATGAGATAATAGCAGCCAGTAATACCTTTTTAAGTCTTTTCATCATTGCTCTATTTTTTTTGTTTGTATATTCTTTCTGATATTCTCTATTTGTTCTGGAGTCTGCTCCCATTTGTTTCTCAGTTCTTCCGTTTCTTGAGTCCAATGGGTTGCCTTTAAGTCCTGCATACATTGTTTTGATTGTATGTCAAGAACATCCGTATATTCATCCCGAAGATGTCCGTTCTGCTCAAGATATTGCTCTAGGATGGCATCAAGAGATTTCCCTTTAGTAATAATCGCATTAGGATTCATGGGATAGAATTTCAGAGATGTTTCGACACATTTCAGTGTAAATCCATCATAACGCTTATACTTATCGTAATAGCCTAATGCTAAGTCTGCCAACTGGCAAGCCACTGCTTGAGTATCAGTAATAGGAGTTAGGTATGCTCCTACTGCTATTGCAGAATCAGAAATAGCAAAATGTTCCTTTATCCCCCATGTCGGCTGATACTGGTGTGCCGTAATTTCCACATTAACCCAGTCTTCAGGAAACAGATCATCTTCATCCTTGTACATAATGAAGCAATGTCGTGGAGCGTGTGCCAGCGAGACATTTGCACCAAGTTCCTCTGCATACAGTTTGAATGCCCAAGGCAATGAGTGACATTGCCCTTTATGCATCTTAATAGTTCTGGAAACAAGTTGGTAGTGCCAGTCGTCTTTGGGATATTCATTACTGAAATCGTATTCATAAGGTTGCTGACCATTCCCAGAACATGGATAAAAGAAAAAGTTACAAAGGGCTATTTGTTTGGCAGTCTTATAATCCTCCCAATGATTGATAGCAATCATACGTTTCAAATACTCCGTTCCTTTCTTGATGGGCTTACAGAAATCATTCTCGTAGTCCAGATTGCCGTCAAGATAAGCCCATTCTGCAACAAAGACAGCACGCCTTATTGACAAAGCAGTTCTGCCTTCCAGCATATCGGCAATTACAGAGTATGCTTGATTATAATATTCGTTTTCATGACTGTCTTGTGCCTGCACGGCCTTACCCTGAATGGTGGTGACAAATACCACCATCAGGAAGCACAGGATGATATGTCGTAACCTCATGTTCATTTCTCACTCACTATCTCTGCAGTTCACTTCATTCACTCTTTACTTTCACCCAGGAATCAAATACTTATTCCTGTGATCTACTTTTATTGCCTACGAATCAAAGACCTGTCCCCATGATCCTCTTATAACGAGACTATCTCTATCTATATGCAATGTATCAATGAAGAAGGCATTTTGTGAACCGTCGACATTGAAAAACATCGTCCCTTGATTATCCTGCCCCATGCAATTAAGAGTGCAGATAATCATTATTATTGTAGCAAGAGTCTTCATTTCGTTTTATCCTCCATATTAAACTTATATTTGAAGAAAAATTGGATTTTACCCGTCTCCTCATTTTTTTTCGTTGGCAACCATGCAGCATACCATTCGTCATCTATCTTGGTATAACTACCCCAACCGCGAATTGTATCGAATTTATTTATTTTATCTCCAATTTTGAAGCCATTGACAGTAAAATGTTTATCACTTGTCCCAATAAAAACAATGGTTTGATTATTAGAAACACCTAATGAGTATTCTATTCCGTCGTAAACCACTTCGATATGTTTTACCGTATGGTTGTATGGAATTAGAATGTATCTATTCTCGTCTTTCTGCTCATAGAAAGATTCTCCCAAATGTGGCAGATTATCTACAACGGTAAAGTGTTTATTTGATGAAACAGATGATGTCGTCTGAGTGATACAACTCCAAATAGATAAAAAAATAGAAAATAAGATTATTTTATTTATGATTTTCATGTTTACGAATTTTTTCTTGATATTCAAAAATTTCTTCATCAGAGACTACTCTATCCACCTCCTCTTTACGGTAAACTCCAAACTGTACTTTTCCACTAGAATGCCAGCCATCGGGCAATGTGCTTTTCTGCGCTTCTGTTTCAAGACCACCTAATCCATAAACAATTGTACCTTTTTGTGTTCCATCGCTATTAACAATTGTTACAGAATGTTCAACATCATTATTCTCATAATAGACGACTACATCTCCACTAGTGGCCTGATCAAGTTTAATATTGCTATAGTTATCTCCTTTCAAAATACGCTTAACCTGATCATTGTTTATCCAATATTTTCCATCTGCAAAAGTAAATCCATGACAATCGGTATCCCAGCCTTTTTCAGTTCCTCTATTTTTATAGACTTCGACAGGCTGACAATTATTGGTAAATATATACCCTTTCTCCAAAGTACCTATAGAACCGCTTGGGTGTGCATATTGTTCAATGATACCAGATGAAACATACACAATTTGTCCTTTACAATCCCTTACGATTCTCCCATCTGGATCAATCGCATTCACAGGATTATTCACACAATACACATAGGGACTAATACTGTAGTATTTCTCGCATAGCGGATCCATCCTGTCCCATCTGCCTAGTATCGGGTTATACTGTCTTGCACCATAGTCGTAGGTGTTCAGACCGTGCATTCCGTCAAACTCCTTACCGTTGTACTTATGCGGCTGTACATCGCCGTTGCTTGCACTGCCATCGCAGAACTGTAATCCGAACGGGTAGTAGTTCATCGACTGAAGGAGTGTACCATTAGTGTTGTTCAGTATGAATCGCCGCACCTGCCGGATGCTGCCGAGATGGTCCCGGTCATAGTAGCAGAAGGTGAAGTTGTCCTGGGTTGCACTATAATGGGAGGCCTGACAGTAGCCTTCATCAAAATAGTACTTGTCAATACTCCCGTTCTTCAATGTCAGGCTGCCGCCAAGCAGGTAATCCGTAGAGTCCGTATATTGTATCTCATAAGGGGCAAGTTCCCTGGTACAGCCAATGGCGACTGTGATATTCGGAACGGCCGTCTGATGGGTGACACGCAACTTCTCGCCCTTCGCACCGTATATGTACCTGGTCACATTGCCGTTGGTGAACTGGATGCGGGAGGGATTGTTGTTGAGGTCATAGTCTATCCTGGCTATCTTTCGCCCGGCATCGCTCACAAGGGATCCTGCGTCGTTGTAGGTGAGGGGGTACTCCTGACCGGCCACTCCGTCGAAGTCCGTGGCACCTGCATAGGAAAGATGTGAGGCATTGTCGCGCACGCTGGTCAGCCTGTTGCCGTCGTAGGTCATGGACAGGTTGTCTACCAAGCCAAAACCGCCATGAATGTTGTCTACGAGTCCACAACGCCATAGTCTGCTGATGTTGCCGTTAGCATCATATTGGGCTGACTCATTGAAGTAGTTCTGATAACTTGTGAGATTATCGCCAGAGCCAAAGACAGCACTTGTCAAACGGTTGCTGCTATCGTACTTCAGGTTGTAGCCTTGATAAACATTATCGCTCATCGTCTTCCATTTCACGGTGCTGATGTTGCCATTGTAGCATCCGCCGTCAAGGCCGTCGGCATAATACAGACGCTCCTGAAAGCCCCCCGTGGAAAGACTGGTAAGCCATCCGTGCAGGTCATAGGAATAGGTGATTTCCAGATTAGCATTTGACTTCTTCTGGCGGTTTACCTTTGTCAGCCGGCCCAAATCGTCGTACTCATAATAGATGGCGGTGGAGCGCGCCGGATTTCCATGGGCGACAGACAATATGCAGGAGTCTTTCCTGTCGGCATCATCATAGGCATAGGCATAGTCGGCCTCCATCGTGCCCGTTCCGCTCCGCATGTGCTGGATCTTCACGCCCTGGGGCTTGCCCGTGTAGGAGTAGGAGGTGCTGGTGACACTGGTGCCGCCGAGGTGGTCGGTGGCCTTGACCTGGGAGATATTGTAGCGGGAGTCGTAGTACATGGCGGCATACGTGTATCCCGTCACACTGCCGTCGCTAAATATCGCCGTGGCAGAACCAGTCGGCAGGCCGTGACAGATGGAAGCATCGACCGGGAAGCCAGAGACACTGGATGCCGTCAGGGAAGAGGGCACCCCGTGGCTGCCGATGAACGAATAGCCGTCGTAGTACGTGGCGGTGTAAAGCGTCTGTTCAGTAAGTGTCAGGTTACGGACCGTATACCCGCCCGTCGCTGCGGAACTGCCGTCGTACTCGGCATAGACATGACAGGCATGCAGGGGCTCGTCAGCATAGGAGCCTGTGAACTGGCAGACACCACTGATGCAGGGACGCCCGAACTTGTCGGGTATGCTGTATGCCCACTTGCCGCTCTGACGCAGGTTGCCGTCCTGCGTCAGGATGCACGCTCCGGTCTTGTCATAGACATAGTAGATGGAGTCGCAGCCGGGCAACTTCTTGAAGATGCAGTGGCGCTGGTTGTCGTAGCGGTAGATGTAGGCATACTTCTGCATCATCTCGTCGGTATCCAGTATCTCCTGGGATTCGTCGCCGTAGTATGAGATCAGGTACGCGGAGAGGATAGGCGGGATGACATATGTGATGTCGCCCTTCGCATCATACATGTAGTAGGTCTTGCCCTGGCTGGTCTCGCTGACCAGCAGACGCCCGTTCAAGTCCGTATATTCCGCTGTCCAGCAGGTGTCCTCGTCAGTGGTCTGGGTACGGAGATACTTGATGGCGGAAATGATGTAGAAATAACCGTCCTCGGGTGAGAACATGCCGGCTCCCACGTATTCGCTGTAGGTGACAGTCTGCTTCTTGTCGCTGCCCTGCCACTGGGCACCGGCCTTGTACTGTGCAGAAGGCTGCGAGGGCAGGAAACGGTCGTACTCTGTACGGGAGTAGGGGGCCGTGTCGGAATACTGCGACTGGGCCTGGCTGGCTATCGTTGTGCCGCTGACATAGCCGCTGCTGGAAGTGGTCACGGGAAGCCACGTCTTCGTCCTGCGCCGGTACTCGTCATACTCATGGTGCACAGCAATACCTGGCAGCGTGGAGCCGGGCCAGGACTGAATCTCCTGGACCACGTCGCCCAGGCCGTTGTCATAGACGCGCTGCTCCATCAGCCGCGTGCTGTCGGCGGACAGGTACGTACGGGAAATGATGCTGCTGCCCGGCATGGTCTGGCCCTGAATGGCGGTGAAGAACGCCATCATCAGAAAACTGAGGATGATAAGTCGTAATCTCATCTGGGCAGCATTGTTGTGGTTAGTCTGCGCAAAGGTACAATATTTTCCTGACATTGCACCATTTGTCGCATGTTTTTTGAAGCAGAATCGGTATTTCATATTGATCATCACTGTTGGTTCAAGAAATTATACTCATATTCACGCAGGATCTCGGGGGTTGAGACACCGTTAACGATCCTCTTCTCTCTCTTCAGTCTTCCCAGTCCGTCATACTCGTAAAGCATGGTCTGCCCATTGACGTCTGTATGAGATGAAACACCTATTAAAGGTATATAATTCCATGTCTGAACCTGGGCATTCGGCAACAGAGACTTTATGGCGGCATAACGCGATTGGGAAGTGCCTGTAGACAGTTGCGTGGCGACACCCTGTATTTGCGCCCAGGTGGCATCCTTGATCATCGCTATCAGATACCTGCCGTATGATCCCCACAGGAAAGCACTGTGTATGCCCGTCTTCTTGTCCAGTATTTCCGTTGGGTTGCCGTATGCGTCATACGACAGAATGTCCATGCTTTCCTCATACTGATTCCCGTTACTCTCATATAACTTTGATGGCAGGATTTTGGTGCCAAAGAATCCGTAGTCAATCTTGACTCCCTTCATCAACAATGTGTCTGGAATAACGGTGAATGTTTCGCTGGAAAGCAAGGATGCCAGCATGTTTCTTGACTGCATGGCTGCAATAACTGTATCGGCATTCCCGTCTTGTTCTCCTACGTATGAACACTCATCATACTTGTCACAACTGTAAACACCATACTCATTTCGAATCTTATAAGGCAAATCAGAATAGTCTCTGGATTTCTGCACTCCCGGATATAAATAGGAAAAAGTCTCGAAGTTCGTGTTGTCTGTGGTGCGGGTTCCACCATGACGTAAAATCGTCGTGTTTTTACCAGTCATCGTGTGTCTGCCAAAGCACTGACTTGATGGTATATAGAATTCAGAAAGACATACTCCTTCCAGCCATTGGTTGTTGCCTAATGCGCCGACATAATTGCTGCGATACATTCTTGACAGATAACTGTTGTATATGTAACAACTTTTTGATATCCTCTCCTCTGAATAAAAATATTGTTCCTCTGAAACGAGATTCCATGTATCACTGGTCGTATTATAAGAGTAATCTGACTTGTACTTCAACTGGTGTCTCTTTGGTGCATCATAATTATTGCATATCAGTCTTGGACGATCACCGAAAGGGAAATAACATATATTCTCAAAATATGCCGTGTCCGGTAGGTTGCCTTGATTGAAAATTGACAAATAATAGGAATAAGGGTCATGATGATAACTGTAAATATCGTACTTATACACCGTTTTGCTGTTGCACTGGGCTGGCACGTCAGGATCTCCGTGATATACCGTGATTTCCGGATATACAACAGGCTGCCTGCCACCAAGAAGCGAGCGGAAGGTATCGGCGGAAAAATAGGCATCCCACCAAGTGGCACTGCCCTGAAGGTTGATCATGTTTCTAACTTCACTGTTCCTTCCTACAGCCATCATTTGAAACTGCCAGGAAGAGTTAAATTGTTCGTTTCCCGTTTTGTAATAACTGTATGTCATAAAAGTGAGCAGGTTGGGGTCAACGACAGCCTCTCCACAGCCAATGTGGTCGTTGGGGTTATACGTGTCAGGCAATGGCAGAGGGAAATTCCGCTGTTGGATGTCTCCGTATGTAAATCCATACCGGTAATGGTCTTCACTGGCTATTGTCCCGTCTGCTGCATAATTCTTGACAGATTTAATCCTGAAGCCACCACCTTCGATAATGCGCTGCTGGCGTCTGTCAAAAACCATGTCGCCATCTGCGGCTGTTGCCGTGGGGAAGCGGTGATTCTCCCAGGTGAATGTCGTATGTCCACCGTTGGGATAAGTGATGGAACTCAACACTCCATGGTATTCCGGAGGTGAAGGTTGGCGTGTGTCCCCGTTTGTTGTTGACTGTAACTTGACTTTAAAGTAGTAATACGGATCGCCCTCTTTGTTGTCGATGATTCGTGCGACATTATTTGTGTCAAGTTTATTATTAAGTTCTTGTTTATCTAAATAACCGCCATCTTCTTCATTATTAAAATACATATTAAAATTGCCAATGCCTCTTTTAATGTTAGAACTACAGATGTTTCCCCAATAGTCAGTGTCTATCCCAGTAGAATCGTTCAAATCCATGTACCTGTTCAGATAGTTAAAACCATATTCAAGTTTATCTTCATTATTCGTTCCGGAAAAGACCAGTGAAGTAAGGAACCTGTCACTGATGGTGAGCGAGAATTTCTTGATGGTTTCGTTGTTTTCGGAAACGACAATCTCCTTCATGTGCTGATTGTCAGCATAGTAATTGAAATCCACCTTGGTTGGCCCATAACTGATACGCTTGAGGAACCTCATCCTATACCTTGGGCAATGATATTGGAAGGTTCTCGTGACATCGAATTTCTTTTGTGTCTGATCTTCCATCAATTGGGACATCAGGCGGCTAACCCTATATGTCGGCTCGCCAATATTGTTTTGGGTATAGATATTGATTTCATCATTGTATTCATAGGTTATATGTCCTCTTGCTGGAATGGCAATATAGGTGAGCATCCATGTGACATTCCTAAATGCGTTGGGATCGTTATCGTAGCCATTGGTAGACTTGTCAGCCAAGGTAAAATAATAGGTTATCCCATTCTCGTCCGTTACCGTGAAGGAGTTTATCGAATGGATGTCGGAAGTGCTATAATTGCATTCAATCTTAACATTACTGTCTGTGGACATAAGGTCGTATTGCATAACACCATTAAACTTGTACATGAAGAAGGGAATGGTTCGGCCTGACGGTAGCACAATGTTGTAGGTGTCATACTGATAGTTCAGTTTGTCAAGTTTGTCATAATAGTTTTTGTACAACTTTGAGAGTCCTGTGGGTTCTTGAAAGTTATCCAGTCCAAAGTGATTGTTGAACAGCGGATCGTATTCGTCAGCCCTGTCCTTGATGGTTCTGGAAACACACGAGTTGCCAGACAATGTCCAGCCCCACCCTGTGACATCATAGTTGTAGCCCGGTTTCATGGGCGATGCTTCGTAATGTAGCGTCAACGGTATCTTGTATCCGTGATGATCTATCTCAAAAAGGGGAATGTTGATGTCGGGTGCACCATAGTTATTGTTCATCTGATAGTCGCCCAGACGGTTGAAGGCTACAGCCTGCGGACTTGGCGGCATGTCAGGCACGAAATGGTTGTTCTGTTGAGCCTTCATGTGTAATGCTGGCATCAGCAAGGCCATCAACATCATGGTTATTCTAATTGGATATATTGTGTTTTTCATAGTGTTACTTTATCGCTATATACTTTTCCGTTAACATTAATATAAAAGATATACATGCCAGGACGCAGGCCGTTGCAATCGATCTGTGCTGAATATCCCTGTCCTGCCTCCTGAGTCCATTGTCTGCTCATGCATAGCATTCCCGTATGTTTGGCAACAATAGTGGTGATGGTGGCTTCTGCGTCAAGGTCGTATGTTATTACGACAACTTTTCCATTAGTTTCTATCTGATAATGAATAATGTCAGGACTTTGTTGCTCCTCATCGGAGAAGCCATCTTGTTCTTCATCTGTTTCATCCTCATCTTCGGGCGTGATGTAGTAGGCTACCTGATTTTCTGGGAGATTACAGTATGCATACTTTGTGGTGCCGATAATATCCATGTTGTCATAAGTGGTGCTTGTCATTTCCTCAACAATAGGATACTGGGAATATGGTATGAACCATTCATAGCGCTCGTCAATAACCTGAGTGAGCCTTGCCGTATCAAGAGCGGCAGAGTCAAGATCCATGCATATAGCATAAGCGTCAACCGTATGTACCCTTCGCACATCCCTTATCGTGTCACCCTCTGCAAGCACAATAGAGCCGATGGCATCCACCTTGATAGTCGTAGTGCCCGACTCACGGAACGGATGATTACCGCAATACATTCCCTCGCATCTGAAATTGTCACCGATGGAATCGCCATATTCTAGGGGAAATCTTTTGGATACTTTCTCCACGGCATACACTCTTTTCTCCAATGGCGACTCACTGCCGAAGAGGATAAGTGTGTCGGGGGTCGTACGGTAATAACTGATTTTTCCTGTCTCAACAACGGTAACCACACCTGTGCTATCCGTCAGGAACATCACTTGTGCAGATCCTTTGGAACTGAGTTTCTTGGAAAAGTCCCACACTTTGTTTCGTCCACCGTTGCCAGGGGAGAAATATCGAATACTATTCTTCTGCAAACTGTCAACGGCTTGTCCATGCAGTTCTGTGCCTATGAGAAGACCTGCAGCTATCAATAGAAATGCCTTTAGTTTGTTTAAAGGGTACATAACAGGTTGACTAGTGTTTAATAATTAAGTATGACCATGATCTACTGAACTATAGTTCGATCCTTCCTGTAAACAGCCAATTGCCCATGACGAGATCAATCTCATAGTCGCCAGAGAGAGTAGAAGGCAGGAAGACTTCGGTCTGAGCGGAGAACACCATGGTGTTGTAGACCACACTGCCGTCCTCGTCCTTAATAATAAGTACGTAGTCAGGGTGATTGGCCTCGAACGTTAACGTGTAGTCCTCGATGTAAACTTTCGGAACAGCAATAGGGGTCCTTGGATGACCTGGGCCTCCAGGTTGTTCATTTTCGGTAATACATACGGTTAATGGCACCAACACTTGAGCTGGAACATTTGTGCTTAAAAAGAGAGCACTAAACACAATCAAAAAAAATTTCTTCATATTTTTACAGTTTTAAAATTAGTCGCTGCAAAATTATGAGAAATAGAAGGCTTATGCAACAAAAACAAAGAGAAGGAATTTACCTAAAATTTTAGTTGGCATATCCTATTGTAAATCAAAGAAATAAGCTATACAGTATACTAGAAGCGCATCTCGAAATTTACAATTATTAAGAAACCTTATTGCCATATTGAGCAAATTATCAATAGGTTTCCTTGAGTATCTTATCAAAGGTTTTGGAGTTTCCTGACAAATTGAAAAGTTTATGTAACATTTCAGTACGGATATTTGAGATATAAGAAGGATCAACCTCTAACATATAACTGACTGTTTTAGGCTTAAAGCCTATTCGAATCAGTAAACATGTTTTATATTCTTTATCGTTTAACTGATGTCCATGTTTTGACATGAGATCCTTAAATCCTGGATAATATTTGAATAATTGCTCCACTATTTGCTCCCATTCTGTGTTGGTTGGCTTTTGACCGATGACTGATAGTTGTTCGAATTTCTCGTAAATTGCCGTTGATTTCAATCGCCGGTCTGCTAAAGATTGGCTATTGGAATCGTGTTGTAGTAATGCCTTCATGATGGTTTCCTGCTCGCGGATAATTTGTTCCTTTTCAGAGATTAGTTCCTTATTGATCTCCACATTGTTGCGGAGTTTTGCAATATCACTTTGAGCTAGTTCTATAGCAGACTGACTTTGCTGATATTTTTGTTCTATCGTTTTCCTTTTACGGGTCAATTCTCTTATAATAATAAAGGTAAGAAGACAAATAACTACAATAATTCCAACACAAATCCAAATTATGATAATACGTTGGTTTGCTTTCTTTTGTTCTTTATATGCTATTTTCTGATGGCGGGTATAGTCGTACATTGCTTGAATACGCTCAACGTCTTTTGTTACCAGACGAGAATACAAGGAGTCGCTCATTGCGTAAGCATATAGACTATATTTTGCTACGGAATCTGACTGTCGAAGGCGTTGGTAGAGTTCTGCCAATCCTAATGCACCTGAATGCTGGTTATCAAAGTCCCTTCCATAATGCAACTCCTTCCGAAAATAATATTCAGCAGAATCCAACACATTTGTATGCAGGTAGTATAATCCCTTTATTCTATAATATACCTCACGTCCTTTTTGAATATTCCCAAGGGAATCAAAGTATTCAGATTCAGACTCATATATACGCATGTATTTTATGACCTTGTCAAATTCCTTGCGATAAATAAGTGTACTAAAAGTGTAAAATAATGATTTGGCAGAATAGGCACTATAACCATATTCGCGATAGAGTGAAGATACATGCTCGCATATATATAATAATGAGTCTGGCATGTTTAAGTTACGATATGCCTGACTTTCCTGTGCATAACTCATTAGTGCTGCAAGCGTATCTCCACCTTTCCATGCGTGTTTAACAGACTGTTGCTCTGAAATCAGTTGTTCTTGATAAAGTCCTTGTTCGTAGAAAATTTGTGCCATCTGTCCATATACCCTGGCCAACTGGGGATAGTCGCAGTCGGCACTGAGGGTATCAGCACAGTCGGCAGCATCCTGATAGCACTGGAGAGCCATTGGTGCTTCACCGTGGTCATAGTAGGCAAGGCCAAGGAGGTAGTGAGCCAGCAGACGGTCGTTGGCCGTGCCATGATCGTCGAAGAACTGGACATAGGGCTGCACCTCACCAACCGTGAAGGGCTGACCATTGCGGTTACGCACGTTGATGCTGTCGAGACCAGCCCGCATACGGGTCTTCTCGTCCTTGGAGGTGCAACAACTGAGAGATAATAGTAATAGAATTACGATTAGTAGATGCTTCATTAATAATTTTCAATCCTTCACTGATTTCTCCCCGATTCACGCCACAAAGGTAGAAATAAAAAATGGATGCACCAAATATTTCGTGAAAAATATAAATGGGGCCAGATAATGACAATGAGCAACAATGTGTTTCATCACAACTGCAAAAGTAAACAAAAAAAAGCCATAAGTTTTATGACTAGGCTTGCCCAAGATCATTTATACTTCTTCATCAACTTATTAATCGCCTTGTCAAGTGTTTCCGTCGGCTCGATGATATTGTAGTCCTCCCAGAAATTAGGATCACGAAAATAATCCACCCGGTCGAAGAAGGCATCACGCGAGTCAAACGAGTTGCGCCCAGAGATGGGAACGACATTCTCCCGTGTATTGTCCGTCACCACCATCTCGCAGAAGGCAGAAAAAGAAGTGGCAAAGAGACGTCGCTTCCAGTCACAATTGAAACGGAACGTACTACGGATATAGTTGATGCGGGTCACACCATTGTCGTAACGATAATCTATAAGACAGGCCATTTCCTTAGGCTTAAACTTCACCCCTGCCGGCTTTTTCACGAGCATCAGCCGGGTAGCTTTCTCACGATCACTCATGTCGAGCGTCAGTTCTGCACGGGTAAAGGCCACAGTCTCACAGTCAATATAGAGTTTACCATAATATAATGCGTAAGTGGTTTTAACGTTGGGGGAAATACTGACAACATACTGTAAACGATTACCGATGGTCGTCGGCTCCTCCATCTTGAAGGCATAATGGGACAGTTCCTCTTCATTAAGCAGGAAATCCAGATTCTTGACGATGTCCAGTTGAATAGGCTGAACAGGACCACCCAGCACCTTTACGCTGAGGGTGTCGTTTTTCGCAGGACTCAACAGACGACGCCCCTTACGGATGGCAACACGGTCTTTTGAATCACCATGACCATAACCCGTCTTGTACATATCTACCACGCCTTCAGCCACATAGATAAAATGTTTGCGTTTCATGGCCGTCTCGCGATAGAAGCAATTGAGCAATTCAGCCTGTCGGCTATAGTTGACAGGAATCTTCTGGATAGCAAGGTTTACAAGATCACGTGGGTCTTGAGACATAACCACCACTTCTTGCAATTGAACAGTTCTGGGTTTGAGCCTGATAAGCATCTGCTCGGGCTTCTCGGTATTGACGTCCTGTCGATAGGACTGATAGCCAATGTGTGAGACTATGATACTCTTTGGATAGGTATTAACTTTCAACGTGAAGAAGCCCTCATCATTAGTTACTACCGAGAGGTTAGTACCCTCTATGGTGATAGTGGCTTGAGGAAGGCGTTCCCCTGTCTTATCACTACATACGATACCGCTCAACACCACTTTCTGCGACAGCATACTGACAGTGAAGGCATGTAGGATTATTATTAACAGAACCCTTCTCATATCATCATAATCTACCTATTTGACGCAAAAGATATGAAAAAGTTTAAGATTATCATTCTTTTTTCGGGATAATTTACTACTTTTGCAGCCGATGGATGCTATTAGTAATTTTTTTGCTGCTCTCAGTTCTTTTCTATGGGGCTGGCCAATGATTGTGCTGCTGTTGGGCACACATGTGTTTCTAACCTTCAGGTTGCGCATTCCACAGCGCAAATTGTTGACAGGCATCCGTTTGTCTTTTCGCAAAGACAAAGAAGCGACAGGCGACGTTAGCCAGTTTGGCGCCTTGGCTACGGCTTTGGCTGCCACTATTGGTACGGGCAACATTGTTGGTGTGGCCACGGCTGTGGCACTAGGCGGCCCCGGAGCCGTTCTTTGGTGCTGGCTGACGGGTATTTTCGGTATGGCGACCAAGTACGCCGAAGGCCTATTGGCTGTGAAATATCGAGTCAAGGGCGATGACGGCAAGATGTACGGTGGTCCCATGTATGCACTTGAGCGTGGTCTCAATATGAGATGGCTCGCATTGATTTTTGCCGCCTTTACGGCCCTGGCATCATTTGGCATCGGATGTACAGTACAGGCTAACTCCATTGCACTACTGGCAAACGAGACCTTTGGCATCCCCACTTGGCTCATCGGACTACTTATATGTTTTCTCTCCGCCTGCGTCATCATAGGAGGCGTAAAGGCCATTGCCAAAGTATGCACCATATTGGTACCCTTTATGGCAGTTCTCTACGTGATGGGGTGTATCTTCATCCTGTGTATAAACGGAGAATATGTATGGCCTGCCATCACGTTGATTGTCGACAGTGCCTTCAACCCCTCGGCAGCAGGAGGTGGCTTCGTGGGTGCTACGGTGATGATGGCTGCCCGCTATGGCATTGCCCGCGGACTCTTTTCCAATGAGAGTGGCATGGGAAGCGCACCCATTGTGGCCGCTGCTGCCCAGACACGCAACCCGGTACGGCAGGCCCTTGTCAGCAGTACGGGCACTTTCTGGGATACTGTCATCATCTGCGCTCTGACGGGCATTGTGCTCGTCAGCAGCATCTTGGCCTATCCTGACATCACCTATGCCGATGGTGCCGCGCTGACCAAGGTGGCCTTCTCAAAGATTCCTTATGTAGGTGCTCCACTGCTCACTTTCGGCATCCTGACCTTTGCCTTCAGCACCATATTGGGATGGAGTTATTATGGAGAGAGTGCCGTGAACTACCTTGAAGGACGTCACATCAACCGCTTCTACCGCATTCTCTTCATCGTTGCCCTTTTCTTCGGCAGCATCATCACTTTGGATGTCATCTGGAATATCGCTGACTGCATGAATGCCCTGATGACCATTCCAAACCTTATCGCACTACTATTGCTTAGCGGTGTGGCAGCAAGCGAGACGAAGAAATATCTATGGTCAGATCGCTTGGACGACGAGATGGAAGAACCCCCTCATTCCAACGAGAAAAGATGAACACCGCAACCCGTGACTATATCAAGCGTAACCAGGAGGCCGACACGCGCCAACTGGCATTACAGCGATGCAGCGATGCCGACGTTGACATGCCATTGGCCCTGCGACAGATAGCAGGCAGGAAAGCAGCACGCAGCAAACTGCCCACATGGGCAAGCAACGACGATATCCTCTACCCTATCGGTCTCTCTATGGAACAATGTTCCAGCGAGCAAACAGCCAGTTACAAGGCCAACCTTTGCCGCCGACTGCTACCCTCATGCCCTTCCCCCCATACCCTTATCGACCTCACAGGCGGCTTTGGCGTTGACTTCACCTTGATGAGCGGCGTGTTTCAGAAAGCCACCTATGTGGAACAGAATGCCGACCTCTTTGCTGTTGTCACCTCCAACTTTGTGACTATGGGCAAAAGCGTGGAGGCTCTCTGTAGCGATGGAATCGACTATTTACATCAATTTGAGGGGCATGCTACTATCATCTTCCTTGACCCAGCCCGTCGTGACATTCATGGTGGACGCACCTATGGCATTGCCGACTGCACACCCAATGTGCTGGATATCAAGGAAGAACTACTCAGCAAGGCTGACTACGTCATCCTCAAACTGTCGCCAATGCTCGATTGGCATAAAGCCGTTTTGGACTTGGGCCAACAATATATTAAAGAGGTACACGTAATATCCGTGCAGAACGAGTGCAAAGAACTGCTTATCGTCATGGAGGAAAATGCTCCTAAAGACCCTATGCTGTTTTGTGTCAACGACGATTCGACATTCACCGTTGCCCTGCATTCTCAGCCGAATCAAAACGCCCATATCTATCAGGATGATCCATCTTCCTTAGAAGGCCTCTTCCTCTACGAGCCCAACGCTTCCATCATGAAAGCAGGCTGTTTCAACGAGGTGGCAGCAGCCTTCGGCGTACAGCCACTAGCCACCAACAGCCATCTCTTCGTAATCGACAGCCCCATTCCTGATTTTCCTGGACGGAAATTCCAGATTACAGCCATTTCATCGATGAATAAGCAGGAACTCAAGACGACACTCAAGGGTATTCTGCAGGCTAATGTGACGACGAGGAATTTTCCCCTCTCAGTAGTAGAACTGCGAAAGAGGCTGAAACTGTCTGATGGTGGTACAGACTACATCTTTGCCACCACGCTGGATGCCAATCGGCATGTGCTGCTCTTATGCAAAAAAACAACCTTTTAAAATAACTAATTATGAGTCAACAAACACCTTTTTTTAAGCAGATTTGGTTCTTAGGCGGTATCGCTGCCCTAGCCATTTTCGTTTTGTGTTTCTTTGCTATCGACCTTGTGGGTAGCCCTGATGAGTCTCAAAAGCCCGATGTCGAGATGGAGGTGATTGCCACCCTGCAAACCAACGAGCCCCTTATCACCCTTGCACGTCAGCAGGGATGGATTGAGGCGAATGCTACCGAGATGACCAGCATTGATGCCTTAAATGTAGATAGTCTGGGGCAGATCTTCAGCAACTGCAACCTGCTGTCGTTTGGCGAGTTCCGCTATTTCCTCTGTGTCAAGGAGATTCCCGCAGGTGCCTTTGCCCATTCAGAGAAGTTGAAAGACATTGTGATACCGGCTAGCGTCGTAACTATCGACTATGGAGCCTTTGCCGACTGTCCAAACTTGGAAGACCTTCAGGTGGACACCGCCAATACTCACTACGACTCTCGAAACAACTGTCACGGTATCATCTGCACCTGGAAGGGCAAACTGATGCTGGTGGCAGGCTGCAAAAACACGACACTGCCCGCCGATGTACGCTACATTGCACCCCAAGCCTTTGCCGGATGTACTGGCTTACAGAAAGTAGTATTCCCAGAGAGGATGGAAGAAATCGGCGAGGAGGCATTCAGAGATTGCACAAGTCTGACGGAGATCGAGATTCCTCAAGGCATCCGTTTTGTTGAGGCAGGCACCTTCATGGGTTGCACAGCCCTGCAGAGCGTGACCTTGTCAAAGAGCGTGGAACGTCTGCGTGAGAAGTCTTTCAGTGGCTGCACCAGTCTGAAGACCATCAACACCCCGAAGCGTTTCCCAGCAGTCATCGAGAACGCCTTCGATGCATTCACAGCAACAGTCTATGTACCCGACGGACAACTCAACACCTATTACAGAGACAAGGTCTGGAAGAAATTCCAGAATATTAAGGAAATGAAATAAATAGAATTGCAGCAAAAAATAAAGGCGCCCGAAAGATTCGGACGCCTTTTATCATCTATGGAGACAGGATTAATTTATCTGCTCCTTCACCTCCATGTCGCGGCTGACAGTCTTCTTCACCCTCTTGGTGGACTGCTTCTCAACCTCAACCTCCTCATAGGTAGTCACCTTGAAGGTGCCCTCGCCAGTTACGATGACGCAACGGTTCTTATCGTTCTCCTCGAACGGCTGAACGGTATCACCCTTTGAGTCGGTAGAAATACGGCTGGCATCGATTCCATGCTCCTTGATCAATTTTGAAGCGACATCGTCAGCACGCTTCTTAGCATAGACCTTATTGACCCTTGCATTACCCGTACCTTTGTCAGCATAGCCAGTGATGGTGAACTTAGCATCGTCGCTAGTCTTCATCAGATCGGCAATGTTCTTGATGGCAGCGTCAATACCGGCGGCCTTATTGGCATCACTCTGTGCGAGGTTGAAGAATACTGCCTCTCTGATGCTTTTCTTCTCCATCCTCTCAACAGGACGCTTCTCCTTCACCATGATTGTGGTGGGCTCATCAACCTCGATAGTATCCAGAACGGTGATAATCTTTGTGATGAATTTGGGATCAGCCTGCTTATAGCCAAAACGCACGCTAAGACCAAGCATAGCCGTGAACTGCCAATCATCAGCATCGTTAGTCTTTGAGTTGAAGCGGTCGCTCAGTGAGTTGGCATTCACCTCGAGTGAAACACCAACAGGCTTGGCCTGATTGGTCTCTAGACGAAGGCCAGCACGGAGGTTATGGCTCAAGCGGTTGTCTTTCCATGCTAAGGGCGTAGCGTCAGCAGGCAGGTTGAGCGCCTTCAGTTCATCATTGTCCCAAGCATAGTTCAGACCGACACCACCCAGCAGAATCAAATTCAGAGGATGATTTGTGCCTTTGCTGAACATATTGGTGAGGTTGAGCATCAAGTCCAAATCTGGGGTTATGTACTTCCACTTGTAGTACTGGTCGTTGATGCCACCTTTCGACTGCCATGCGTTGACATGGAGACGTGCTCCTACAACAGGCGAGAAATAATGACCAAACGACAGGGCTGCCGTGGGAGTGATTAACTTGTCCATCTTGGCATTGGTGGCTGTCAATTGTACACCTCCCTGTGCTTCCACATAGGAGTAAGACTTCCATTCTCTGGTCTGAGCCTGTGCGGCACCTACCATCAGCAGCGCGAGGGCTGCCAACATCAGTTTTTTGATTTTCATTTGCTCTAGAGTTTGTTTTAAATTCGAATTTTGTCTGCAAAGATAATAAATTTTCTTGAAATGGCAAGAAAAGTTGCTAAAAATAGTTTTTTTATGACGTATTTTCCCGAAAAAGTCTTACCTTTGTACGTTGTTATACCAAAAAAAGGAAGTTATGGCGTCAATAGAAATCAAACGAGTAACCGGCAAGCGCGACCTGAAAAAGTTCATCCAGTTCCGCTACGACCTCTACAAAGGCAACGAATATGATGCTCCCAATTTGTATAGTGACGAACTTCATACGCTCAGCCACGACAAGAATTCTGCCTTTGAGTTCTGTGAAGCCGATTATTTCCTTGCTTGGAAAGACGGCAAGATAGTGGGACGCGTGGCCGCCATCATCAACCATCGCTATAATAAACAGTGGAACCGAAAGGCCGTGCGCTTCGGTTGGATCGACTTCATTGATGACACCGAGGTGTCGGCTGCCTTGCTGAAGGCCGTCGAGACATGGGGGCGAGAAAAAGGTATGACGGAGATTATCGGTCCGCTGGGCTTTACCGACATGGATCCGGAAGGTATGCTCACCAAGGGCTTCCAGGAACTGGGCACCATGGCTACGCTCTACAACTATGAGTACTACCCGCGCCACATGGAGCAGATGGAGGGCTACGAGAAGGACAACGACTACTTGGAATTCAAGGTCTTTGTGCCGGAAAAGGGCATGCCAGAGAAAATGAAGCGCGTGGCAGAACTGTGCATGAAACGCTACAACCTGCACACGCCACGGTTGAGCCGCAGTCAGGTATTCGGCCCTGAACAATACGGCCAGAAGGTGCTCGAAGTGGTGAACAAGACCTTTGGGCAACTCTATGGTTTCTCACAAATGACGCAAAGCCAGATTGACGAATATGTCAAGATGTACTTCAAGTATTTTGACATGAATCTGATCTGCGTCATTGAAGACTGGAACACACCGGGGCACGACGTGATTGGCGTGGGCATCACCATCCCCTCGCTGACAAAGGCGCTACAGAAGTGCCGCAACGGAAGACTGCTGCCATTTGGATGGTGGCATATCATCAGGGCGCTGAAGTTCCACAAGACGGATGTCGTAGACCTGCTGCTGGTAGGCATTCTACCCGAATACAGGGCCAAGGGTGCCAATGCGCTGCTGTTCTACCACCTCATCCCTATCTACCAAAAATATGGATTCAAGTGGGGAGAGACCCATGTTGAGATGGAGTCCAACGACAAGGTTCAGAGCCTGTGGCAGTATTTTGAGAACGAACAGCATAAAAAGAGAAGATGCTATAAGAAACAACTATAAATGGCTGAAGACAATACTATCCTTGAACAACAGAACACCGTAGAATACGGTGATGAGAACATCAGGACCCTGACAGGTACTGAGCATATCCGGCTACGCCCTGGTATGTATATCGGAAGACTAGGTGATGGTTCGCTACCGGAAGACGGTATCTATGTCCTACTGAAAGAGGTTATCGACAACTCTATCGACGAGTTTAAGATGAAGGCCGGCGACCGCATTGAGATCAATGTGGAAGATAACCTGCGGGTCTCCGTGCGCGACTATGGCCGCGGCATCCCACAAGGTAAACTGATTGAGGCCGTCTCAGTGCTGAACACGGGCGGCAAATACGACTCGAAAGCCTTCAAGAAGTCTATTGGATTGAATGGCGTGGGCGTGAAGGCCGTCAATGCGCTGAGCACGCACTTTGAAGTCTGCTCTTATCGTGACGGCAAGGTGCGCAAGGCCACTTTTGAGCAAGGCAAACTGGTGACCGATGTCACTGAGGATACCGACGACGAGAACGGCACCTATATCTATTTTGAGCCGGACCCGACGCTCTTCCAGAATTACCAGTTCCACGATGACATTGTGGAAACCATGCTGCGCAACTACACCTATCTTAATATTGGACTGGCCATCATGTACAATGGCCGACGCATCCTCTCCCGTCGCGGACTTGAGGATTTGCTGAAGGATCGCATGAGTGCCGATGCCCTCTACCCCATCATCCACTTGCAGGGCGAGGACATCGAGATAGCATTCACGCATGCCAACCAGTATGGTGAGGAATACTATTCGTTTGTCAATGGTCAGCATACCACCCAAGGCGGCACCCACCAGAGTGCCTTCAAGGAGCATATTGCAAAGACCATCAAAGAGTTCTTCCAGAAGAACCTTGAATACACCGACATCCGTACAGGTATCGTGGCCGCCATTGCCCTGAATGTGGAGGAGCCCATGTTTGAAAGCCAGACGAAGATCAAACTGGGTTCCCTGACAATGGCTCCCGTTCCGCCGACCGTCGATGCCGACCACCCCATGCCACCTTCCATCAACAAATATGTGGGTGACTTCATCAAGCAAGAGGTGGACAACTTCCTGCATAGGAACCCCGATACGGCTGAGGTGATGTTGCAGAAGATACAAGAGAGTGAGAAGGAGCGCAAGGCAATGGCCGGCGTGACAAAACTAGCCCGTGAGCGAGCCAAGAAAGCCAATCTGCACAACAGGAAGTTGCGCGACTGTCGCATCCATTTCAGCGATGTCAAAAACGACCGCAAGGAAGAATCGTGCATCTTCATCACCGAGGGCGATTCGGCCAGCGGCTCCATCACCAAGAGCCGTGACGTGAACACGCAGGCCGTCTTCTCTTTAAGGGGAAAACCCTTAAACACATTTGGACTGACCAAGAAGGTGGTCTATGAGAACGAAGAGTTCAACCTGCTACAGGCGGCACTCGACATTGAGGAAGGTCTCGACACGCTGCGCTACAACAAGGTCATCGTGGCCACCGATGCTGATGTTGACGGCATGCACATCCGTCTGCTCATCATCACGTTCTTCCTACAGTTCTTCCCGGAACTGATTCGCAAGGGGCATGTCTTTGTCCTACAGACACCTTTGTTCCGCGTGCGCAACCGTCGTACGAAAATCAGGAAAAAAGAGGTACTGGCTGAAGAGGACGAGAAGAACGCCAAAAGCCAAAGGCCAAAAGCCAAGAGCGACTTCATTACCCGATACTGCTATAGTGAAGAGGAGCGCGTAAAGGCTATCAGCGACCTTGGCCCCGATCCTGAGATCACACGCTTCAAGGGCCTTGGCGAGATATCACCCGAGGAATTTGCCGGTTTCATTGGTCCTGATATGCGTCTGGAGCAGGTAACGCTGCATAAGACCGACCAGGTACAGAAACTCCTGGAGTACTACATGGGTAAGAACACGATGGAGCGTCAGAACTTCATTATCGAAAACCTGGTGATCGAGGAAGACCGCCCAGAGGAAGAGGAGGCCTACGACTAACTGTTGACTATGACAACTGAGCATCACTATATTGGTCTGACTGATGCCGAAGTACTGGAGAGCCGTAGGATATACGGTGTCAACGTACTGACTCCTCCTGAGAGAGAAACACTTTGGGACAGGCTTTGGCGGGCCTGCCGACACTGGATTACCATACTGCTGGGCATCTTGCTTGTAGGTTCGGTGGGGGCGGCAGCATGTCTGGCAGGTTCGATGGGAACAGCCATTTGGATGATGCCGGCACTTCTGTTGACAGCAACCATCATGATTACCCTTGTGGGGTTCTTTGGGGGATACAACGACCCCCTCTACAAGATTCTCATCGTTGTCTTCATCCTGTCCATCGGCATCTCCATCTACGAGGTTGAGTGGGGAGGAAAAGGCGCATCCACCTTTTTCGAGCCCATCGGCATCATCATAGCCCTGCTGCTGGCCACTGGTGTGGCATTCATTTTGGAGCGCAACAACGAAAAGACATTCCAGAGTCTCAACGAGGTGAACGACGACACACTGGTAAAGGTGATACGCAACGGTCATGTGGGGCAGGTAGCCCGCCGTGACATCGTGGTAGGCGACATCATTATTCTAGAGACAGGCGAGGAAGTGCCAGCCGACAGCGAACTGCTGGAGTCGCTGAACCTCATCGTCAACGAGTCATCGCTGACAGGTGAACAGCAGGCCGAAAAGACTACCAATCCCGCTGATTTCGACAAGGAAGCCACCTATCCGTCGAACCATATCATGAAGGGCACGACGATTATCGAAGGCTATTGTACGGCTCGCGTGCTCCAAGTAGGCGATGCTTCTGAGAGCGGACGGGTGTTCAAGGCAGCCCAGGTGAACGAGGGTGAACCCACGCCACTGAGCGACAAACTCAACCGACTGGCCATCTGGATCACGAGAGCCAGTTATATGGTTGCCGGACTGGTCATCGCCGGTCGGGTGACTGTATATCTCCTGATGGACAGCGGAGTATCCTTCGACTGGCTGGCGTTCGTCTCCTATGTACTCCATACCATCATGATTGCCGTCACATTGATTGTTGTAGCCGTGCCGGAAGGGCTGCCCATGAGTGTCACGCTGAGCCTGGCTTTCAGCATGCGCAAACTGATGAAAGAGAACACGTTGCCAAGAACGATGCATGCCTGTGAGACCATGGGGGCAGCAAGCGTCATCTGTACAGACAAGACGGGCACGCTGACGCAGAATCAGATGCAGGTGGCAGAAGCCCGACTGGAACAGGATATCAACGACCGTCTGCTGGCTGAGATGCTGGCCGTCAATACTACGGCAAACCTCGACATTCAGGGAGCAAATACTAAAGCCATCGGCAACCCTACGGAGGGTGCCCTGTTACTCTGGCTCTACGGTCGCGGCACCAACTATCTACCTATTCGCGAATCAGTGGAGGTCATCGACCGCCTACCCTTCTCTACCATATTAAAATATATGGCAACCATCGTACGGTCAGACGTGACCGGCCGACCGATGCTTTATGTCAAGGGGGCACCAGAGACCATACTGGGCATGTCGGCCCTTTCGGCAGAGACAAGCGAATCCTACAACTCTCAGTTGCTGGACTATCAGAACAAGGGTATGCGCACACTGGGCTTGGCCTATATGGAAGTGGAGGACGGGCGTGACATGTTCAGCGAGGGACGGCTTACGGTGTACGGACTGCACTTTGTGGGCATCTTTGCCATCAGCGATCCCGTGCGTCCTGAAGTGCCTGCCGCCATTCGTAGTTGTCTCGATGCAGGCATTCAGGTCAAGATTGTCACAGGCGACGTATCGGGTACTGCCCGTGAGATTGGCCGTCAGATTGGACTGTGGTCAGACGAGGATAGCGATCAGCACATGATGACAGGCATCGAGTTTGCCGCCATGAGCGATGAGGAACTGTCAGCCAGGGTGCAGGAGATAAAAATCCTGTCGAGGGCAAGACCCAACGACAAGGAGCGACTGGTCAGACTGCTGAAAGCCCAAGGACTGGTGGTGGCTGCAACAGGCGACGGCACCAATGATGCGCCGGCCATGAATGCTGCCGACGTGGGGCTGTCGATGGGCGATGGTACTGCTGTTGCCAAAGAAGCCAGTGACATGACCATTCAGGACAACTCGTTCTCAACTATCGCTAATGCCGTGATGTGGGGACGGTCGCTCTACAAGAACATCCAGCGCTTCATCATGTTCCAGATGACCATCAATGTGGTGGCCTGCCTCATCGTCCTCATTGGAGCATTCACTGGCACGGAGTCGCCACTGAATGTCACACAGATGCTATGGGTGAACCTGATTATGGATACCTTTGCCGCCATAGCCCTGGCTTCGCTGCCACCCAGTTCTACGGTCATGCAGGAGCGGCCACGACGAGTGACCGATTCCATCATCAGCAGACGAATGGCTTGGAATATCTTCGGCATGGGCGGTCTCTTCACCATCCTACTCTCTGCGTTACTGCTCGTCATGCAGCATAGCAGGATAACATCTGTCAGCGACCTCTTCAACTTCCAATATGGCTCGTACGATGGACTCGACACCAAGGAGTTGAGTCTCTTCTTCACCATCTTCGTGATGCTGCAGTTCTGGAATATGTTCAATGCCAGAGCCTTCATGACCAGTCAGTCGGCCTTCGCCAATATCAGGAAGTGCAGGGGCTTCATGTTCATCGCAGCCATCATCCTGGCAGGACAAGTCATCATCGTGGAACTGGGTGGGCAGATGTTCAGCGTGACGGGTCTGACAAAGGCCGACTGGGCAGCCATCATCATCGGGACATCGTGCGTAATGTGGATCGGAGAAGTTGGGAGGATGATTAAAAAATTGAAAAGTAAAAAATAAATGATATTATGCTAAGAAGGACTTTAATCATTCTTGCTGCCGTCGTAGGGCTGACGACACAGGCTCAAATACGGTCGGGCAATGAGAATGCCTTGCGCAAACTGACCATTGCTGAGATGGCTGTAAAAAATCTCTATGTGGAAGATGTGGATGAGCAGAAACTGGTAGAGGATGCCATTCGTGGCATGCTGGAAAAACTAGACCCACACTCCAGTTATACCACCCCGAAGGAGACAAAGGCCATGACAGAACCCCTAAACGGATCGTTCGAGGGCATCGGCGTGCAGTTCAACATGGTTGACGATACACTTATCGTCATCCAGCCCGTCATCAACGGGCCGTCAGAGAGAGTAGGCATCGTGGCCGGCGACCGTATAGTGATGGTCAACGACACGGCCATTGCTGGCGTGAAGATGACAAAGGAGGAGATTATGCGTCGTCTTCGTGGCCCCAAGGGTACCATAGCCGACCTGCGTATCGTTCGCCCGGGCATCAAAGACTTACTGACCTTCAAGGTGAAGCGCGACAAGATTCCCGTTCATACTATCGATGCCACATACATGATTCGCCCAAGCGTAGGCTATATTCGTATCGGCAGTTTCGGAGCCACCACCTACGATGAATTCATGGAAAGTATGAAGAAACTGAAGGCAGAAGGGATGAAAGACCTGGTACTCGACCTTCAGGAGAATGGTGGCGGCTACCTGCAGGCTGCTGCCGATTTGGCTGGAGAGTTCCTGGATGCCGGCGACCTGATAGTATATACCGAGGGACGCAGGGTGCCGCGCCGTGACTACAAGGCTCCCACCAATGGCACTTTCCGTGATGGCAGGGTTGTGATACTGGTCGACCAGTACACGGCTTCGGCAGCAGAGATCGTGACGGGTGCCATTCAGGATCAGGACAGAGGCATAGTGGTGGGGCGCCGTACCTTTGGCAAAGGACTTGTACAGCGGCCTATCGATCTGCCTGACGGCTCGATGATACGGCTGACCATTGCCCACTACTATACCCCGTCGGGCCGATGCATCCAGAAGCCATACGAGAAAGGTAACAAGAAGAGTTACGATCAAGACATCACGAACCGCCTGAACCATGGTGAACTGACCAATGCCGACAGCATCCACTTTGCCGACTCGCTGAAATATCAGACGCTGAAGAAGCAACGTACCGTTTATGGCGGCGGTGGCATCATGCCCGACTACTTTGTGCCGCTCGACACCACACGCTACACCAAGTTCCATCGTGAACTGTCGGCCAAGAGTGTTATCATCCAGCAGAACCTGCGCTACATAGACCAGAACCGCAAAAAGTTGAAGCAGCAGTTTCCCGACTTTAACGCGTTCAAAGCCGGCTACCAGGTGCCTCAGTCATTCGTCGACATGATTTTCAAGGAGGGTGAGAAACAGAACATCAAACCGAAGGATGAAGATGAGAGGCAGAAGACGCTGCCCTACCTAAAATTGCAACTGAAGGCCCTGGTGGCTCGTGATCTGTGGGATATGTCCGAATACTTCTCCATCATCAACGAGGATAGCGAGACCGTCAAAAAAGCATTGGAACTACTTAGCGAATAATCAACAACGAGTCAGCAGTTCCAAGGCTCTGTTTTCTGCGGCTTCCATCAGTTCACGCTCTCCTGGCCCTTTGTCGTTGATGCCACAAAGATGAAGGATACCGTGAATGATGACGCGGTGCAGTTCTTCGTCGTATGATTTATGGAACAGTTCCGCATTCGTGCGGATGGTGTCCAGCGAGATGACAAGATCACCGTTCAGTACATCCCCCTCGCAATAGTCGAAGGTAATGATGTCCGTATAGTAGTCGTGCCCCAGATATTCGCGGTTCACCTCCAGTATATGCTCATCGTCACAGAAAAGGTAGCCCACCTCCCCCACCTTTTTATGATAGGTGGCTGCCACACTGCGTATCCATGCCGACGTATTCCTCCGCTTGATGGCCGGCATCTTCACGTTCTCACAGTTATAACTAATCATTATCTTTTCTTTATTTCACGTTTTTCCCCCTATTCACGTTTCGGCAGAAACGCCTCCACGTCCACTCCAAAGTGTTCCAACTCACGCACCATGCTCGATGAAATAGATGACAATTGCGGTTCACTATAGAGCAGCAAGGTCTCCACCTCACCATTTGTCAATTGTCGGTTGATGTCGGCCTGTTCACGCTCATACTCAAAGTCCTTCACTGAGCGTACCCCCTTGACGATGTAGCGTGCCCCCACGCTGCGTGCAAAGTCGATGGCCAGCCCATAGTAGGGCATAACCTTTATGCTTGGCTCGTTCTGATAGAGTGCAGCGATGGTCTGCATCCGTTCCTCAGCGGGCCTCATGCCCGGTTTCGAAACATGGTCGCCTACCACGCCAATGACCAATCGGTCGAACAATGGCAGAGCGCGTCTCACAATGGAGTCGTGACCAATGGTGAAGGGATTGAAACTCCCGACAAATATACCTATTCTCTCTTTCATTTTATTTATTTTCTACGTTTCCATCGGGATTTAGCCCGGTGGTAAGCTCGGTAGGTGGTGAAACCGCTGGCTTGAGCACCTGCCTCCATCGTGGCGTTGGGATGCTGCTGCATATACTGCTTGTAATATTCGAGGCGCAGGCCGTTGACATAGTCGGAGAAGCCGCCGAAACGATCCTTAAAGACCTTAGAGACGTATGAGCGACTGTAACTGCAATGTTCTACGACATGCTCCAACTTCAGGTGGGCATCCAAAAAGCCCTGTTTCGTCTTGACATAATGCTCAATCTCAGCCGCAATGCGATTGGTGCGCTCCTCTGCCAGTTCTACGTAGGGCTCTTCAGCCAGTTCGTCGTACACGACTACCTCATGTGTGGCATCAATAGGCTCTGGAAACAACGCCAAACGACGCCAGACAGGCAGTACGGTAAGCAGCAACACAATGTTCGACACGGCTAACAGCACATTCATCACCATCATCACGACTGGTGAGTCGAACAGGTAGGCCGGCCACAGCATGGGAGTGAGCATGACGGGTGCTAACCACACCCTACTGGCATACTCAGTGGGGAAGTCATCGGGATTTGAGTAGTTTTCATCGCGGGCCTCTTTCATCCACCGCCATACCTGACACATAGCCACAGCGGTGTATCCCATCATTGCGATGCTCACAATGATAATAACAGGCTGCCACGACCTGACACAATGTTCAGGCAACAGTTCGTCAGGCAGCCAGGCATGAACAATCAACGGCATCATGGCCAGCAGGGTGACGATGGTGGCTACCAGGTTGGCAGTCTTCCATCTGCTACGTTGCTTCACCGAGCCGAAAAAACAGAAGAGCAAGGCTCCACAATAATAATAATAGGTACAGGGGAAATAGGATTTCTCCAACAGCCATGCTGCCTCGCTGGTGGGGTTGAGCACATAGGGCAGCAGCACGGTGCCACACATGTAGAAGCACACCATCATCTTGCGGTCAGGCCAGATATAGGAGTGACACTCCTTCGGTGCCTGACAGGTATGGAACCACCTGACGGCGACAAATACCCAGCAGGTGACAAGATAGGCGCATGCAGCCAGTCCGTACCAGTAGTAGTTTTCTAATTGTATCATCTCGGATGCAAAATTACAAAATAAAATCGACTAACAAGCGATAAATGCTATTTTTTTGTACGGAATGTCATATAGTTGTATCGAATGGTATGCAGGCTTTGGAGAAAATAGTGTAATTTTGCACCCATAATCAACCAATCTATGGAACAAACTATTTATCGGCTCATCCTTGTGTTAACCGGCTTGGCTAATATCGGCATGTCGGTAATACTATTACGCCATACCCATCGCTATACCAGATACGCCAATTACCGCCTGACACGCTTTCTGACTGCGGTGTGGCTTGTTGCATTCGGCATCGGCTATATGATTCATGCAGCATTCCAACTGCGCTATTTTTGGCCGTCGGCAGCCTCAGCCCTCTCTGCCACCTATTTTCATATAGGAGCCGTATGCTTCAGTTGGGGATACACGCCATTGCTGAATCCCGACTACCTAACCAAGAGGATTGTTATTCGCGACTCGGCCATACTAGCCGTTGGAATCGTCAGTTATTGGACGGTGGCCCTCCTCTCAAATCATGCTCCGTTCTACACCTTCCTGTCCTTCTCCATCTTCTTCATCTATGCTGTCTTTGGGACTATCGTCTTCTACAGCACCTACAATCGCGTAAGTTATCGCATGATCAAAATGGCGATAGGCAGCGTGGGCAATTTCGTGAAATGGATGCAGGTGTGTTGCGACCTCATTATCCTGTTTGGCATCAGCAGTGTGGCTATCACAGCCATTTTTCCTACAGAAATATGGCCCTATACGATCCTACTGTTAGGCGGTGTGGGTATGTTCGGCTATATTGCCTATTCCCTTGAGAAATACGGAGCCATTATTCACGAAGCCACAAAGGCAACGCTGAGTGTGACGGCATACGAAAAAGAAAAGAAGAAGAAAAAATCATCGACCATGCGAATCGGTTACCTTATATCCACGATTATCCTTGCCTTATGGGCTACTATGTTCTTCACGGCATGCGAGAAACCTGTCCACGTCAGCAACTATGTCGACGAGACTGACAGCCTCATCAACGTCGCCTACAAAATGCACGACTATGAACGTATTCTCGAACTCACTGACGAACACAATTCCAACGGCCGCCTGTCCGATCAGAAGACCTGCTACTGGCGGGGCTATGCCTATTCAAGGATGCACAAGGTCCGCCTGGCAGAAATGGAGTGGAAACAGGCTTTGGCACTGGGCTTCCAGAACGAAGAGGAGATGGTGTACTACTCCAAGTCGGCCAACCGACTGGCAGGTCTACTCTATATGAAGTTCGACTACGAGGGTACCATACAAGTAACGGCAAATGCCCTGACGTTGTTGAAGGAGCACGACTACACCATGAACACTGACTATGCCAACCTGCTGACCTTCATCGGCAACTGTCAGTTGAAACTGGGCCACCTACAGGAGGCATCCTCCAGTTATAGTCAAGCCTACCGGATATATCAGAAAACGACCGATTCCAACGAAGATATTTCGAACTACACCAGTTCCATCGTTGGCATCATCTCCATCACCGATTGCTACATCCAGACGAACAGATTCCAAGAGGCCTACGAATGGACAGAACGCTTCGACAGTCTGCTAGAGCGCTACCGTCAGCACCCGCAGGCCGATGCGTCGTTTATGGACAAAGAATGGGCGCGACTTAATTTCTATCGAGGCTTCGCCTTGGAGGGACTGAGCCGTAAGGACGAGGCAGAGAAAGCCTATCAGACAGCCATCAAGACACAATATGCAAAGACCGCCGACGGACAGATTGAGGCCACCAACTACCTGATAGCCGCCCGCCGATGGAGAGAGGCTGCCGACAAATACACGGTGCTGGAGGCTCAGTTGACACGCTACGATGCCAAGATGACGCTCGATAACATACAGACCTACCTGGTACCAAAGTATCTTGCCAATGTCGGCGCACAACGTACCGACTCAGCCATTGCCGTCGGTAAGTGGATATGCGAGTCGCTCGACTCGGCTATTGTCTGGGAACGTCTGAACGCTGCCGTCGAACTGGCTACTATCTACGATACGCAACAGAAGGAGACGGAGATCGTAGAGCAACAGGCAGCCATTTCCCACCAGCGCTTCCTTTCAACGGTATTCTCGCTCGTATTGGTCATCTTCGGCTTCTGCCTCTTCATCTATTTCCGTCACAAAGCGGCTCTCAGACTGGAAAAAGCCTATCACGACCTGGAGGTGGCCAACGCTCGTGCCGAGGACTCCTCTCGCATGAAGAGTAATTTCATCCAGCAGATTTCCCACGAGATACGCACCCCGCTCAACATCCTTTCCGGCTTTACGCAGGTCATTACCTCGCCTGGCATGGAACTTGACGAGACGACTCGTAAGGAAATCCATCAGAAGATCATTGAGAACACCGATCGAATCACTGGATTGGTCAACAAGATGCTGGAACTCTCGGATGCCAGGAGCATGACCGTCATCGAACGCACCGACAAGGTGTCTGCCGTGCAGATTGCTGCCGAGGCTGCCGAGGTGACAGGAATAGCCGATTCTAGTCAACTGACGTTCGACTTAAAAGTGTCGCCAGATACTGAGCAGGTCATGCTCACGACCAATCAGGAGGCCGCCGTGCGAGCCCTCTCATTGATTCTTGACAATGCCCGCAAGTTCTCAGCCCCTGCCGAATCGAAGCAAGACATGCTTCCTCATGGTCAGAAGATGGTGGTGCTGCGCGTGACTGCACAGTCGCAACAGGTGGTCTTTGCCGTCGAGGACAACGGCATCGGAGTTCCTCCTGCCGAAGCAGAACACATCTTTGAAGAGTTCGTGCAACTGGATCAGTTCTACGACGGAACAGGTATCGGCCTGACCGTTGCCCGCTCACTGGCACGCCGCCTAAGGGGAGACATTCTGCTCGACACAGCCTACACAGCCGGTGCTCGCTTCATACTCACCCTACCCTACGATTCTGATTCAAAATAAGCGTTTTAGCCTGTTCACTCGTCGAACAGGCCTGGTTGCATGGCCGTCCCCATGAAAGGATTGCGGCCAAAATGGCGATAGGCCAGTTCGGTCACCATACGTCCGCGAGGGGTACGTTTCACAAAACCTTCCATAATCAAGAATGGCTCATAGACCTCCTCTATCGTGCCAGCATCCTCACCGATGGCTGTGGCTATCGTGGTGAGACCAACAGGGCCACCGCGGAACTTGTCGATGATGGTCAGCAATATCTTGTTGTCTATCTCATCAAGGCCATACTTGTCTATGTTCAAAGCCGTCAAGGCAACCCTCGAGATCTTGGTATCGATGGCTCCCGTACCCTTCACTTGTGCAAAGTCACGCACCCTACGCAGCAAGGCATTGGCTATACGAGGAGTACCTCTGGAGCGCCCTGCTATCTCCATCGCTGCATCCTCAGTGATGGGCACGCCCAGAATTGCCGACGAGCGTTCGATAATACGGGCCAATGTCTCAGGAGCATAATATTCCAGATGCATGTTGATGCCGAAACGGGCTCGAAGCGGAGCCGTCAGCAGACCACTACGTGTGGTGGCACCAACAAGTGTGAAGGGATTCAGGTCTATCTGGATGGAACGGGCCGAAGGACCCTTGTCTATCATGATGTCGATGCGGAAGTCCTCCATTGCACTATAGAGGTACTCCTCGACAACAGGTGACAGTCGGTGTATCTCGTCAATGAAGAGCACATCGCGCGGTTCCAGCGAGGTCAGGATGCCGGCAAGATCGCCAGGTTTGTCGAGTACGGGTCCGCTGGTGATCTTGAAGCCCACGCCCAGTTCGTTGGCAATGATGTTCGAGAGCGTCGTCTTGCCCAGTCCTGGAGGGCCGTGCAGTAGCGTATGGTCGAGGGGCTCGCCACGATACTTGGCTGCCTCGACAAACACCTGCAGGTTCTCCACGATCTTCTGCTGACCGCTGAAGTCGCTGAACGACAGAGGTCTCAGGGCATTCTCAAAGTCCTTCTCACCTCCATTGCGGGCATAGCGCTCCTCATGTATGTCGAAATTGTCGTCTATCAAGGGGGTTTCTTATTTTAAACTGGCTGCAAAGTTACAAATATTTTCCAAATATGCATATTTTCATCTGTTAAAGAGTGAAAAATACCGCTACGGTTTGCACAGACGAAAATAATTTCTTATCTTTGCCCCACCTATAACGAATACTGAAACTATGAACATTACTGAACAAGACCGCAACTTTATGCGTGAGGCCATCAAGTTGGCCAGCGAGAGTGTAAGAAACGGCGGCGGACCATTCGGAGCCGTCATCGTGAAGGATGGAGAGATCATTGCTGGCAGCAGCAACAGCGTCACCATCGACAATGACCCTACGGCCCATGCCGAAGTGAACACCATCCGCAAAGCATGCCAGCGACTAGGCACGTTCGACCTCTCCGGCTGTGTCATCTACACGTCGTGCGAACCCTGCCCTATGTGTCTTGGCGCCATCTACTGGGCCCGCATCAGCAGGATCTATTATGGCAACACACGAAAGGATGCCCGCGACATCGAATTCGCTGATGATTTCATCTACGAGGAACTGGACCGTCCCATGGACGCCCGCACCGTACCCATCATCCCCATGCTTCGCGACGAGGCTTTGGAGTCGTTCCGCCTGTGGTCTGAGAAGGAGGACAAGACGGAGTACTAAGGTTTCTTTCAGTCGCTTCGCTTGGTGAAAGCGAGCAAACTCGAGCGGAGGTTTGAGATTGGAGGTTTACACCTTCGGTGACTACTGGTCGTAGCCGCCGAAGGTGTTTTCTTCCTCTGTGCCCTGTTCTTCCTCACGGTCGGAGCGCTTCTTTTGGCTGGTCATGTTACCAAAATTCCAGGTGATTTGCACATTGAGGTTAGGCTTGCGCCAGTTCTTCTGATGACGCCAGAAGGTGGGGCCCTCTGTATAGTTCTCAAACTGGCGGCTATTGAAGACATCGCGCCAGTTGATGGCCAGCGAGAAAGTGCGGTTGAGGAAACTCTTTCTCAGGCCCAAGTCCAGCGAGCCGTTAGCCTTGCGATAGCCCTGTGTGATGACGGAGCGCGAACGGTAGTTGCCCGTAGCCTGCACCGTGATGCTGTATGGCAGGATGACGGAGGCCAGCACACGGGCATCCCATGCGAAGTTCTCATTACCTTCGCCACTGACTGAACAGCCCTCGATGGTCGTGCTGAATCCGTCAAGTTTGTAGTAATAGGCATTGACAGTGGTCGTCAGGTCGAGGATACGGAATAGTTTATCCTTCAGTATTAGTTCGGCACCTGCACTCTGGCTCTTCGATACGTTGTAATTAGTCATGAACATTGTCGGACGGCCTTCATACTCGCCCTGATAGCGGATGCGCTGCATCACATCGGTTGTCGGACGGTAGTAGGTGCTGATGCTCAGGGTATGGGCCGTCCAGGTCTTCAGATAGTTCAGCGAGAAGGCATTGGTATACTCAGGGGTCAGTTGCGGATTACCGAACTCAATCATGGAGGCATCGCGGGTGTTCTTGAACGAGTTGAGTTGACCACCCCATGGACGGCGCAGACGACGGGTATAGTTCAACTGGAGTTGTGAGGTCTCCGTGAGTTCGTAGTTCAGGAAGAGCGAGGGGAACAACTGGAAGTAGTCCTTCTTGAAAGGCTCCTCGTTCTGGTAGTAATCAACGCTCTTCGTGTCCACCTTCCAGTATTCACCGCGCAGGCCGGCCATCACGCCCAGACGACCGAACTTCATGTTGGTCGTGGCATAGAGGGCATGGATGTTGTTATCATAGACGAAGCGGTTGTAGAAGAAGGGGTCTTCCTGCAGTCGGCTATCCTGCGGCGACAGACGCTCAGCCTGGCCCGTAGCAGCAAACTCGAAACTCTGTTGCGGTGTATCCTCGTGAGAAAAACGTCCCTCATAGCCAGCCTCCAACTTGAAGGTCTCGGTCACCTGGTTCTCATAGTCCAGACGGGCATCCCAGTGACGGTTGTTGACATTCATCGGCCGGTACTGATAACTGTAGGAGGGAGTCGTATTGCCAAGGTAGGTGGTATCGTTGAGATATTCGTTGGAACCGTCGGTTTTCCATTTGTTGAACTGCACCACGGCATCCAGTTTATGGGTGCCGCTCTCATTGAACTTATGCGTGAACGACAGTTCGGCGTTGTACATGCGGTTGTCACCGTCACCCCAGGTCTGGCGGCGCAGGTTCCTGTCAGGCACCTGGTTACCCTGGGCATCATACGTACCATAAGTATAAGTGGTCAGGTTGTCGTTCGAGCGGTTGCCATTCATCAGCATACCCGCCAACGAGAGATCGTCAGCATTGGAGAGATGCAGCGTCAGGCCCCCACGGGCAAAGAGGCCACCACCATGATTATTATTATCGCCGCTGCTCTGCTGATAACTGTTGAAGGGGGCAGTCTCTGCACTGCGGTAACGCTGGTCGCTCTCGTTGCCGCCCTCGCCCCTACGGCGACGGTAGCCGAGATTGGCATAAGCATCAATCCATTTCGACGAGTAGTTGATGTTGCCGCTGACATTCCAGCCGCCCCTGATATTGGCACCGGTCTGCAACGAGCCATAGTATCCGGCCCTGCGGTCACGTTTCAAGATGATGTTGATGATGCCGGCCGTACCCTCTGGGGAAAACTTGGCCGAAGGGTTGTCGATAACCTCGATGCGTTCGATGCTTTCGGCTGGTATCTGCTGAAGAATCTCCGCACGGTTATCGCTGGTCAGGCCACTCGACTTACCGTTGATCCATACCTCCACGCTCGAATTGCCTCGCAACGAAATCTCACCATCGGTGGTCACCTCGACAGAGGGGATGTTCTCCAGCAGGTCACTCACACTGCCACCAGTGCCAGCCAGCATCTCATCCACCGTGAAAGTCTTACGGTCAACCTCCAGTTTCATCTGCGAGCGCTGGCCCGTCACCTGAACCTCCTTCAGTGTCTTGGTGTCCTCAGCCAGATAGATGGCCGTGAAATTCACTGTCCGCTTCTGGGGGGTAAGCGTCACCTGGCGTTTCACGGTCTTATATCCCATGAACGATATTTCCATCTGGTACTGTCCGTCGGGAATATTGTTCATCACAAAGTGACCCTTCACATCACTCATCGCTCCCCGCACCATCTTTCCGGTAGCCGGTTCCGAGAGTCTTACGTTGACAAACTGCATGGATTCTTCCGTCTGCTTGTCAATGATGCGTCCACGCACCACGCCTTGAGCCTGTGCACATAGCAGTGCACAAAGAAAAATAAAAAGAGTAGTTAATCTAGTCATGACACGCTTTAGACGGAAGTCCGTCCAAATGGTTTAAAGGAATCGAGAAATTTTAGTGTAACATGAAATAGAACAGGATTGCCAACACGATGATCAAATAGACACAACCTTTCCATACCTTTCCGAACACGTAGCACGCAGCCACTATGGCGACAACCGTCATCACATCCGTGAAACTGATATGCAGGGGCTGATAAGTCACCACATCGTCAAAGCCGGATAAATCATCAATCTCCGTGGACTTGGGAACATTATCAGTCATGTCATCATTATCCTGGGCAAACGCACTGAGGTACGTCAGCATCAGGCACAGAATGCCATATAATCTAAGACTAATATTCGTCATTCCTTCGTAAAAAGAGATAGCGTCGGTTTGTTTCAGGTTGCAAAGGTACAAAAAAAACGGGGATTAACCTCATGATTTGAAAAAAAAGTCGTACCTTTGCACGAAATTAGTTAAAACGTCTATCGTCAAATTGTAAACTTATGTACACACGTATGTCCGCTGCAGAGGCTGCAGCACTGATTAAGAATGGCGACAACATCGCCATGAGTGGATTTACACCCGCTGGTGTGGCCAAGGCTACCACCAAGGAACTGGCAAAGATTGCAGTGGCTGAGCATGAAGCCGGCCGTGAGTTCAAAGTCGGCATCTTCACTGGTGCATCGACAGGACAGTCGACCGATGGCGATATGGCTAATGCCCAGGCCATCAAGTATCGTGCTCCCTACACTACCAACCCCGACTTCCGCAAGCATGTCAACATGGGCGAGATTCCCTATAACGACTTGCACCTGAGCCACATGGCACAGGAGTTGCGCTATGGCTTCTATGGTGACGTCGACTGGGCTATCCTCGAGGTCTGCGACATCGAGGAAGTGGGCGACGAACTCCGTGTCTACCTGACGGCTGCAGGCGGCATCAGCCCTACGGCTGCACGTCTGGCCAAGAAGGTCATTCTCGAACTGAATGCCTTCCACAGCCCCAATGCCAAGTATATTCACGATGTCTACGAGCCTCTTGACCCGCCTTACCGCAAGCCCATCCCCATCTTCAATGTCGGCGACCGCATCGGCAAGCCCTATGTATCCATCCCTCGTGAGAAGGTAGTAGGTGTCGTAGAGTGCAACCTGCCCGACGAGGCCCGCGCCTTCAAGGATAGCGACCCCGTGACCGACAAGATTGGTTTCCTGACAGCCGAGTTCCTGGTGGGCGAACTGCATGCCGGACGTATTCCCAAGGAGTTCCTCCCCTTGCAGAGTGGCGTGGGTTCTACGGCAAATGCCATTCTCGGTGCTCTGGGCGAGGACAAGCACGTGCCCGACTTCAACATCTATACCGAGGTTATCCAGAACTCTGTCATCGACATGATGCTCTCTGGTCGTGTGAAGGATGCTTCAGCCTGCTCGCTGACCGTTTCCAACGACTGCTTGATGCAGGTTTACGACAATATCGGCTACTTCAAGGATCACCTCACCCTGCGCCAGAGTGAGATTTCCAACCATCCCGCCGTCATCCGTCGTCTGGGAGTCATCGCCATCAACACCGCCATCGAGTGCGACATCTATGGTAACGTCAACTCCACACATATCAGCGGCACGAAGATGATGAACGGTATCGGTGGCTCTGGCGACTTCGAGCGCAATGCCTACCTCTCCATCTTCACCTGTCCGAGTACGGCAAAGGGCGGTCTGATTTCTTCTATCGTGCCCTTCGTCAGCCATCAGGACCACTCAGAGCACGATGTCAACATCATCGTCACCGAGCAGGGCATCGCCGACCTGCGTGGCAAGAGCCCAGCACAGCGTGCACAACTCATCATCGAGAACTGTGCTCACCCCGACTACAAGCCACTGCTCCGCGAATACCTCAAACTGGCCTCGAGCGGACACACCCGTCACTGCCTCACCGCTGCCTTCGCCATGCACGACTCGCTGGCTCGCAAGGGTGACATGCACCTGACTGACTTCTCGGAGTATATCAAGTAACTCAGAACATAACAGGACTGCTGAAGGTCAGACGCTGGCCGGTAGCAGGATGATCGAAAGCCAGTTCGGCGGCATGAAGACAGAGCCGCCGGGCTGGCTTTCCGTATAGGCGGTCGCCAACGATAGGACAGTTGAGGCCTGACTGGTGGGCACAGTGAACGCGCAACTGATGGGTGCGACCAGTATGAGGCGTCAGTTCCACCAGTGTCTGACCATCGCGATGCTCCAGCACCCGATAGTCCGTCACGGCTGCCTTCCCATGCTCCGTATCGACCACTTGTCGCGGTCTGTCCAGATGGTCAGGGCGCAAGGGCAGACTGATGGAGCCCTCTCCCAATACCTCACCGTCGAGCAGCGCGATATACTTTTTATATATGGTACGCGTGAGGAATTGACGTTGCAACCGATGATAGGCATCTTGTGTCAGTGCTACCACCATCAGCCCAGAAGTGTCCATGTCCAAACGGTGCACCATGTATATCTGAGGAAAATGTTTGCTGAGCAGGCTCTCCACCGATGGCTCCTCCGTCTTGCCTGGCACCGACAACAGGCCGGCCGGCTTGTCAATCACCACGATGCTCTCATCCTGATACACCACCCCGTAATCCGCGTCACGACAGGGAGCCCCTGCTTTCGTAACAACATCGCCCAGCATCCATTCCAGTATGGGCTTACACTTGCCCCTACAGGCTGGATAGTACTGGCCATGATGGCGAATCTCCATACGGGGTGAACGGCCTTGCCAGAACTCAGCGATAGCCAAGGGTTGCAGGTGGTGCTCATAGGCATATTGCAGCAGTTTAGGAGCACAACACTCTCCTGAGCCGGCAGGCGGCAAGCCCTGCGGCGTATGGATAAAGATCTCTGTCAACGTGCGTCGCTCACCCTGCCCGTTCAGCATCTCAAAGTGGTCGAACAACCACCGCTGCAGGGCATCGGAGCGTTGTTTACGCTCCTGCTTAAGTGCCAAAATCTCCGATTCCATCGATGTTTTCTCTCTTTCCGCATCCCTGACAATGTCATCCCATCGTTTCTTCAGTCGTCGCAGTTCGGCTTTCTGGAACTGGCTCTCACGTTCCAGTTCCAAGATGACAGATGACTGTTGGCTGTTTTCGTCGTTATTTTCGGCAAGGGTATTCCTCCTGATGGCATCACGACGGACTTTCGCTTCATGCATCATGGTCCTATAGGCATCGATTTCAGCCTCGGCCTTGCTGCTCAGACGGCTGTGGGCAGTCCGTGCCGACACATAGTCACTGGAACTTTCGAGCGAGGCAATGCGGTGATTGAGTGCCGAGATACGGGCCTCCTCCTGCTTGAAGTAGCCGTCGGGCTGCAGATAGTCGAAGACGGCAGGCACGAACCAAGGCCAGTCGGCGCGCCCCCTGATCTGTCCGCTATAGGCCGCCAGGAATCCCGTCTGTCCCTGCCCGTCCTGACAGACCAGGACGCCAAACATCTTCCCTTCTGCCACCTCCTCTGCCCAGTCATCCCTCTGCTTCAGGTAGTCGCACACCTGTCGTGCCGCCTCTATACAAAGCGGATGCGGCTCATAGTCGAACGGATTGTTCAACTGCATGGGGAGTGCCGTGGTCACCTCCAGCGGGTGCAGCAAGTGCTGATTATCAGGAGTCATCACAGGGCAAAAGTACGAATAATTGCTGACGTGGCAAAGCGTTTCGCAGAAATAATTCGCTTTTTCGCACCATTATTCCTTTTTATTTCGTATCTTTGTAGCCAAAATTAACTAACACACCATAACAATGAAACGATTATTACTGACATTGACAGCCATCATCGCCTTGACAGCGATGGCAAAACCCAAGCCCCAACAGACCGACCGCCAATACTGGTGCCAGGAAGCCTATAAGATGGCACAGCCTGTATTGGAGAACATGGCCAAAGGCGAACTGCAGAAGAACATGCAGACGGAGTTCTCACCCTCGTTCGACAACCGCAACCGCAAGGTGGTCTATATGGAGACCTTCGGCCGACTGATGGCCGGCATCGCCCCTTGGCTCGCCCTCCCCGATAGCGTGGTCGGCAGTTCCCCTGCCGACACCAAAGAGTTAGAGATGCGCAAGCAACTGCGCGAATGGGCCCTTGCCTCCTATAAGAACAGCGTCGACCCTGCCTCGCCCGACTACCTCTGCTGGGGTGTCTCTGGCCAGAACCTGGTGGATGCCGCCTATATCGCCGAGTCGTTCATTCGTGCCTATGATGCCCTGTGGGTGCCCCTTGACCAGCAGACGAAAGACCGCTATATCAACGAGTTCAAGAAACTACGCTCGATAGAGCCGCCCTACACCAACTGGTTCCTCTTCTCCAGCATCATCGAGAGTTTCATTGCCAAGGCTGTTGGCCTGAAAGAGTACGACGACTTCCGTGTGATGATGACCATCCGCAAGGTGGAGGAGTGGTATGTGGGCGACGGCTGGTATGCCGATGGTCCTGTCTTCGCCTTCGACTACTATTCCAGTTATGTCTTCCACGCCATGTATCTGGAGACCCTTCAGAACATGATCGACGCGAAGGCCAATACCCGTCTGGAGTATCAGAAATACTACGACCGCGCCCTGAAACGTGCGCAGAAGTTCAGCATCATCCTCGAACGATTCATCTCACCCGAAGGCACATTCCCTGTCATCGGACGCTCCACCCCCTACCGCATGGCAGCCATGCAGCCGCTGGCACTGATGGCGTGGTATCAGAAACTGCCCAAGGACCTGAGCAACGGACAGGTGCGTAGTGCCCTCACCGCCGTGATGCACCGCATGTATGACCAGCAGCAGAACTACAACGAGGGCGGCTTCCTCACCATCGGCTTCTGCGGTCACCAGCCTGAGACGGCCGACTGGTACACCAACAACGGCTCGCTCTATATGACCAGCCTCTCGCTGATGCCCCTCGGACTGCCTGCCGACCATCCCTTCTGGACTTGCGAGGCAGAGCCCTGGACACAGGTAAAGGCCTGGGGCGGTCAACCGTTCCCCAAAGACCACCGTTGGGCTGACGACATACAGACTAAAGACCGCTGGTAAAAGCGTCACCCTTTAGTGAAAGAGAGGCCATCTTCACCTACAAAACAACTTGTTTTGTTCCGAAAGGAATGCTTTCTTACCATCGAAGAGACTATTCCGACGAGTACAAAACAAGTTGTTTTGTTGTAGTGTAGGTTGGTGTAACTTTTTCAAAAAGGTACACCGTACCTAACGAACTGATATTGAAACCATTAGAAACAAAAGTGTAACTTTGTAAGAAAACATAAGAAAAAAGTCGGACGAACTTTATATCCTAGAGAGATAACTGTCGACGAGTTGGCGGAAGAGCGGATTATGGCGAAGGATGTCAGGGTTGCCCACCATGATGGTCTGGCAACGGGCACGCGTCAGAGCCACGTTGAGTTTACGGTCGATGGGGCGACCAGCCTCTACGAACGTGTTGGCGGTGAGGAAATCGAGTTGATAGAGCCGACTGATAGTGAACGAATAAATGATGACATCACGCTGTGAACCCTGATAGCGCTCCACGGTATCGATAGAGATAGGTAAATGGAAACCGGACATGGACAGGGACTCGCGAATGGCGGCTATCTGGTTGCGGTAGGGCACGATGATGCCCAGCGTGGTATCAGGATTGAAGCGGTCACCATAGAAGCGCTGGATACGCCTGACGATATCGGCTACCAGACGGGCCTCATCAGGGTTGCTCTTGACGGATGACGACGGCCGCGAGACGACAGGCAGGAAGAGCATGCGATGACTTTGCAGCAGACTGTCGAGGGTATCGGCCGAAGGAGTGTCGTAGTGCAGGCGTGTCTCCAACTGGTGGTCACGAGGTACTATCTGTAGTTTCGATTCATAGAAGTGCTTATTGGCAAACAGAGCCACATCGGGATGCATGCGCCCCTGATGGTCAAGGGTTCCAATGAACTGCATGCGACCTTGATGCATCTCCCAGTTGTAGAGGCGCTGGAACAATGACTGTCGGCAGTCGCTGATGCCGATGGCTTGTAGCAGTGGATCGTCCACTCGGGCATCGTCATCATTCTGCTGCACCACGGCAGGCAGTTGCTTATGGTCGCCAATAAGCACGAAGCGGTCTATCTGAGAGTTGCTAAGCAGTCCGATGAGTGCTGGCTCCAGTATCTGAGAGGCCTCGTCGACAATGGCCAGCGAGAAATGCTTGATTTGGAAGATGAAGGGACGCGCCTGGAGCATCGACGTGGTACTGACGATGATGGGCATCTGTTCGATGAGCGAGCGGATGGTCTGCAACTGTGACGTCTCCTTCAGTCGCGACTCCAGCAGGTGGTTCTTGAAGCGAGGGTCACAGGATGCCTCGTTGCCCACTCGCAAAAAATCCCGTCCGGCATCGCAGAGCATCGCACATATCTCATCAACGGCACGGTTGGTATAGGCCATCAGGAGAATGGTGCCAGGTTCCTCTTCAATCATGAAACGGAGGGCCATCGAGGTTTTGCCTGTTCCTGGCGGGCCTACAAGCAGGAAGTAGTCACGGCTCTGTTTTACACGCAACAGGATGTCATCATAATGGGCATTATACGAACGGGAGAGTGTGAGACTGGTATCTGCCTGTGGTTGCCGTTGTCCCAGCAGCAGATCCTTACGCTCCTGCGGAGCCTGGATGAACTGGTGCAGTCCCTTAATCTGACCGTTCGTCGATACATCACTGCCGCCATGCTCCACTGCCCACAACTTCTCATCCGAGGGCTCGAAGACATCAGAGTTCTGCTGACCATCGTTCAACCTCACCGTCAGCCCGTCGGCTCCCATCTCTTGCAATGTTCCCTTATAGAGAATGCTATCGCACACATCGGGTGTATCCTTGTACTGGTAGAGATAAACCATATCACCACGACGGAAGTTGGTGGTGGTGAAGGGTGCGCTCGACCTCTGGTCGCTTGCTACCGTAGGGACGCAAGAAGGGACGCAAGATGGGTGAAGGGTGATGATGTCATAACCGGCATCGTCTGACGACCGGCGACGATCGGCGATGTGCAGTTGTGGCATGATGATGCCCTGCTCCACCTTCTCATCAAGTGGCATCAGCCAGAGGGCCGAGGTGCAGCCCCCGCTGTGGTGCAGCGTCATCTCGCTGGTGCCCAGTTTGGCGGCTCGCTGCTCACGATAGACGAAGGTCATCATCCGCTCATAATAGGCACGCTCCAACGGGTTGAGAGCGGAGAGTTGAGCAGTGAGATACTGGATGTCTGGCAGGATATAACGATGGAAAAAGTCATCGCGGGCCACATCTTTATATATAACATCAGCATTGAGCAGAGGCAGTATCCTTCCAAAACCTTCACGGGCAATGAGCAGGTCGATAGCCACAATCTGGTTGCGCAGTTTGATGGCTTCGCGGAAAAGCGTGCGATAGTAGTTGACACTGACCAGCCCGCGCTCCACCTCATAACGCGAGTAAAGCAGACGGGTGTCCACCTGTGTGTCACGCTTGTTGAAATTATAGCGAAGGATGCCATAGTAGAGCAACAACTGCACATAGTGGTCCTCGCGCTGCACCCCATGCGGGTCGTGGCTCTGGTACTCTATCTTCATGTTCTTACCCGACTTCTGCTCCACCAGCAGGCGCATGTCGGCAGTCATCAGGTCAACTCGGCCTTGCAGACCCAGCCGTTCGCATACAAACGAAGGTTCGAGGAGGGTTTTTGAATTGAATGTTGAAGATTGAAGATTGAATGTTTCGATGGCTTCGCGGATATTACCCATCTGACGCTCAGCATCCTTTTTGAAGACCTGAGGGTTGAAGTCCTCGCAGGCACAGAAGTTAAGGGCCTGTTCGCGAAACGAGCGGCGCAGGGTGTGGGCCGTAGTCACCTGAGGGTTGTTGATGACATCGTCGAGTGCCGCTCCTGCGAAGTTACCCAATAAGATGGCCTGCGTGTTGGCCCTTGCTTTCAAGCGGTTCACCGTGTACAACAGCGGGTGGTGCCCATAGGCCGTGAAGCAAGTCGCCAGCGACGAGACATCGATCAGGAAGTCAGGCTCTACAACTATCAGCCCAGGCACGACACGGGATTCTTGCGTCCCAGACGGAGCATCGAGATTGCAGTCAAGCAGGTTGAGTTGCATCCCTTCGCGCAATAGTTTGCGCAGATAGCCGAAATCGCGCCCCTCGTCAGTATTGCCGTAGTCGATGATGACGGTTCCTTCTTCGGTATCGGCCTGTATCGTCTCTTCATCGAAAGAGCGCACGATACAGCGCAAATATCCACGGTTGATGGTGAGGCCCTTCGCCTGCGGTTTCAGGTTGACAGGTAGCCGCTGCAGCAGAGTGCCAGGCACGTCGGCATGAAATACTGCCGAGATCAGCAGCGTGACGGCCCGCAAGTCGTAGAGCCAGTCGGCGGCTTCCATCGCCCTACCGGTGTTCGAGTGACGGCGGGCCGTCTGTATGGCCCGTTTCTGGCCTGCCTTCAATCCCAGTTGCTTGCAAAGGAAGTCCACCTGCGAAAACAGGTTGCCGAAGGTGCCACGATGCTGTCTGCAACCTTCAGCGGCACACAGCGCTATCACCTCGTGCATCTGCCGCGTGGCGGCCACCGACGGTGCCGTCCGCGCCAGTTCCTCGCATATACCGAACAATTCGCCTGCATCCATAACTCTCAACACTAAACTCTAAACTCTCAACTATGAATTATGAACTCTCAACCCCTCCACATATTCCCACAGTTTCTTGTAGAACGGATGGCGGGTCAGCGTAGGACGGTCACCCAAGATAATCAGTTTCATGCGGGCACGGGTGATAGCCACGTTCATGCGACGCAAGTCACGCAGGAAACCTATCTGCCCCTCATCGTTAGAACGCACCAGCGAGATGACAATCACATCGCGCTCCTGTCCCTGGAAACCATCGACGGTATTCACGCTGATGCTGTGGCGGAAAGGCTTGAAGAACTCCCGTTTGCGAATCTGAGAGCGCAGGTATTGCACCTGGGCCCTGTAGGGAGAGATGATACCCACGTCGACCCGTTCAGCCAGAATGCGCTCCTTACCAATCAGTTCGAAGTAGGCCTGCAGCGAGAGTAGCGTCAGCAGGGCCTCCGTCTTATTGATACGGCCGAACGACTCACCAATGAACTCCTCCTTACCCTCGTATTCGGCAGTGTCTATCCACGTGATGGGCAGGTCGAGGTCCAGAATGCTGCGGTTCTTCACCTCTGGTGCCGCCATCATCTGGTTGTGGTAGAACCAGTCGCTGGAGAAGCGCATGATATCCTCATGCATACGATATTGGACACGCAACAGCGTCACCACCTCTGGCTTGCCACTGGCTATACGTTCCATCAGCGTGCGACCCAGTCCGCCCTTCAGCGCCTCGTAGCATTTCACCGTAGGCGGCAGTTGGCAGTGATCGCCGGCAAAGATGACACGCCCCGCCCTTCGGATGGGGATCCAACAGGCAGCCTCCAAGGCCTGGGCAGCCTCATCGATGAACAGCGTGCCGAACTTCATGCCGTCGAGCAACCGGTTGGCACTTCCCACCAGCGTACAGGCGATGACACGGGCCTCACCAAAGAGTTCGGCATTGATGCGGATCTCCAGTTCCGTGGCACGGCTCTTCAAACGATCCATCTTCTGATGCCACTGGTCACTACGCTTCCGCTGACTGCGCAGTTCACGGATAGCCTTGCGGATGGCCCACAACTGGGGATAGTCTGGGTGAGCCTCGAAGCGACGCTCATAGGTGAAACTCAGCATCTTGTCATCCACACGGGTAGGGTTGCCTATACGTAGTACGTTCAGTCCGCGGTCCACCAGTTTCTCTGATATCCAGTCTACGGCCATATTGCTCTGGGCACACACCAGCACCTGACTTTCACGGCGCAGCGTCTCGTAGATGGCCTCCACCAGCGTTGTCGTCTTACCCGTGCCTGGAGGACCATGCACAACGGCTACATCTTTGGCACGCAGCACCTCGTTGACGGCATGCTCCTGGGTCTTGTTCAGATAGGGGAAGCCCATGTCTGGGAAAGAAAAGGTTTCGGCCCGCATATTAGAATAAAAGAGGTCACGCAGGTAGCCCAGCCGTCCCTTGGCACGCATGGTGCGCTCCAGGGCCTCGAACATCAGACGGTAGGATGTCTCGTCGAAGAAGAGTTGCACGCCTATCTGCCCGTCGCTTACCTGTAGGTCGGCCAGCGGTGCCGAGTCAGGCACACTGACCACCATGCGGTCACCATCGACAAAACTCACCGTTCCACCGAAAAAAGACGTGATACCACCTCCTCCCTGCGATGAAGGGGAGCCAATGGCGTTGGCAGCGATCTTAAAAAAGAGTACTGGCCGTCCGAACTCGAAGTTATGGTCGGTATCCTCGTCTGTCGAAGTACGGAACACCTCCACACAGAGTTGGTTCAGGGAGTTATAGTAGGAGCGACCGATGCGCACAGGCAACCAGGCATCACCACGGCTGACCAGCCGCCTGATGCCGATAGCCTCCTTTTGCTGCATGAAGGCCTTCTTCTCCTCCTCATACTCCATCTGCAGCAACATGCGCTGTCGCTGTAGTTCCAGTATGGGTACTCCTGTCTGCTCTTCCTTCTTTGTCATCATGAGTGGCATATCACCCTGCAAAAGTACAAAAAAAATCTAAAAGAAGAGGATTTCTCAGAAGAAATGCTTATCTTTGCCCCATATATTTATACTATCCCAAAAACTGAGAAGCGATGAAGAAATTACTTTTATCTACACTTTGCCTGTTTGGAACTGTTATTTGTATGATGGGCCAGGTACATCTCACACTGCAGCCCGACAAATACGGAACGACCATATCAAAGTCGCTTTACGGAATATTCTTCGAGGAGATAAATCATGCGGCCGACGGTGGTTTGTGGAGCGAGATGGTGAGAAACCGCTCGTTCGAGGACAACGCATCAAATCCAGAGTACTGGTATGTAGAGAACAACACCCAGTTGTCACTATTGTCTACGAATCCGATGAACGTGGCCCAGAAGTACTATCTGCATGTCAAGCCAGCAACCAGCGGTGCAAAACTGGTGAACGAGGGCTATTGGGGCATGCGTCTAGATGGTCAGCCGTCGTACACGCTTACCTTCTTTGCTAGGACTGACGTGCCATTCTCCACATCCTTTCAGGCACAACTGATTGATATGGACGGCAACATGCTTCTCCAGGCAAACAAGTACATCAGCCTGACGAACATGTGGACAAAGTTCACACTTACCATCCCAGATGCCAACGGACTGACGGGGAAGGCACGTCTCAGACTCGTCTCTTCGTCTACTAAGGAATTCGACCTCGACGTGGTAAGCCTGATGCCTGCCGAAACTTACAAGGGACATGGCTGCCGGCGCGATCTGGCTCAGATGCTGGAGGACCTGAAGCCGCGCTTCATGCGCTTCCCTGGTGGATGCTATATTGAAGGGGAGTTTCGCGACGGCGAGCGTAACCGTTTCGAATGGAAAAAGACCATAGGTCCCATTGAGGAGCGCCCCGGCCACTGGAACATCAACTGGAACTACCGCAGTTCAGATGCCTTCGGCTTCCATGAGATGCTGCAACTGAGCGAAGACCTCGGAGCGGTACCACTCTTCGTGGTGAACGTCGGTCTGGGACATGGATGGTATCAGGACATCGACGACCTGGACGAATTCATTCAGGAGGCACTTGATGCCATTGAGTATGCCAATGGAGCCACTACCACCATCTGGGGTGCCATACGTGCCCAAAACGGACATCCCAAGCCCTTCGGATTGAAATACATTGAAATAGGTAATGAGAATTACAACTACAGAGACTACAATAATAGCGACCAGAGTTACCAGTATGCCGAACGTTACTACAAGTTCTACCAGGCCATTAAGGCCGCTTATCCTGACATCGTATGCATTGGTAACGTGGAGGCATGGAGTACCGACAATCCCTCGTGGCGCAACAATTATCCCGTAGATGCACTCGACGAACACTACTACCGGTCGCCCTCATGGTTCGTGAAGAACTATGAGAAATATGACACCTACGACCGCTCTGGCCCCAAGATCTATCCTGGCGAATATGCAGTGACACAGGACTTTGGCACCACGGGCAACCTAGCCGCCGCATTGGGCGAGGCCGTCTATATGCAGGGCATGGAGCGCAACAGTGACATCGTCACTATGGCTTCCTATGCACCTATCTTCGTCAATGAGAACGACCAAAAATGGAAGCCTGATATGATACGTTTCGACGCCACCTATAGTTACGGCACTCCGTCATACTATGTGCAGAAACTCATGTCGCAGAAACTGGGAACACGCAACATCACATGGAGCGAGACGGGCAACAACACATACCAGGGCACCACCCATGCCGGACTCTCTACATGGGATACTTCAGCAGAATTCACCGACTTCAAGATTATCAAGAACGGGACTGTGGCCTATACCGCACCATTCGACGGTACCGACCCATGGACTGACCTCTCAGGAACTTTCAGCGAACAAGCCGGCACACTCATACAATCAAGCACCACCATGGAGGGAAAACTATACCTAAACAGTGGCGTTGATCTTGGCGACAACTACGACATTCAGGTGAAAGCAACAAAGACTGGAGGCAACGAGGGATTTCTCATTGCTTTTGGCTACCAGGATGCCAACAACTACTGTTGGTGGAACCTGGGCGGTTGGGGCAATACAAGCCATGCCATCGAGGTATGTACTAATGATACCAAAACACAGTATGACAAGAAAAGTGGTACACTGGTTAACGGCGTGACTTACGACCTGCGCATCGAGGTACGTGGTAATTCCGTCAAATGCTATATCAATAACGAACTGATACACAACATCTCCCTGCCCATAGAGCGACGCGTCTACACATCGGCTTCGCGCGATGACAATAAACTGATTGTCAAACTGGTCAACCCGAATGCCGAAGACTATACCGTCACACTGAAAACGACCGGCTATTCGGCATCAGACGTTACGCTGACACAGATGACGGCCAACAGCGACAAGGCTGAGAACACAACCGACAACATGTTCAATGTCGTGCCTCGTGAGTTTTCTCTTCCTGTCTATGGCACCAATATCATGCTTACTATTCCGGCCTATTCGTTCAATATAGTGGAGATGAATATCACTGAAGGTGAGAACAATGATGTGGCTGCCATGCCGCAGGAAGGCACTTACTACCTAAAGGATGCCACCAGTGGCCTGTATCTCTCAAGAGGTTCCAACTGGGGCACACGCGCCACCTTATCACAACTGGGTATCCCCGTTGCCATTACCAATACCACCAGCGACATCTACAACATACGCTATCGCGACCTCTTCGAGAAAAGACTTGGTAATCTGGATGACCCCTATACTGATGTTGATCCCCAAAAAGGAACCGAATGTCAATGGCGCTTCCGCAACTCCGACGACAACTATGTGTATCTCGAAAGTGTCCTGTCAGGCGCCTATTTTGCATGCGATAACACTTCGGAAGGGGCCTACTTTACCGCTGATGTATCGAAGGCCACACGGTTCAAGTTGGTCTCTACAAGTGAATACGAGCAAACAATAGCCAGTCTCAATCCATTACAGGAAGAGACGCAATACGGACTTGGCAAAGATGTGACCGACCGACTCGATAATGCATCCATGCAACAGGGTGTCAACGGATGGACTAGCACTTTCCACTCATTCTATAACAATGGCAGTCCGCAATATATCAGCCCCACTAACAGGGTTTCACTGAACGAGGCTTACGAAAAAATGGGCGAATTAAGTCAGACCGTCAGCGGACTTAAGCCCAATGGCATCTACCGTTTCTCGATTCCCGCCTTTTTCCGTGCTGGACACAAAGAACTATGTGTCAGTGCCGACGAAGAGGGCATACTGCTTAGCAATGCCTATCTGCGTTGCGGCAATGAGATGACAGTCATCACCCCATGGGCCGCCTGTCGTACTGGCAATTCCTATCCCAACACGATGGAAGAGGCTGCCGAATGTTTTGCCCAAGGGCTTTATCAGAACACTGTAACGGGACGTGCTGATAGTAATGGACAACTGACCATCGCTTTCGGTATCAACCAGCGTAATGTGGGACAATGGCTCATCTGGGGAGGAGCAACCCTGGAAGAAGTGACGGAACCAGTCGACTACACCCAGCATATTATCAACCCTTCGTTCGAATATAACCTGAACTACGGATGGACCAACAATGGCATGCAAGTTCAAAACAACAATGAGAACAATGCCCGTAAAACAGGCAAATACTATTGTGAAAAATGGGTCAATACAGATAATTCTCTGCCCGATGCATCGATTACACAAACCGTGACAGGCCTACAGGATGGCGACTACCTGCTGACAGCCACTTGTCATGCCGAGCGCCAAAACATGAATCGCGAAGTCACAGGTGTCTGGCTCATGGCTGGTGACAATAAGACGCCTGTCACTGTTACCGACACCTACGCTGTCGTGGCAACAGCCTCGGCAGGTGAACTCGCCATTGGTTTCGGTTGTCAGAATACTGATGCTAACTGGATTACGGTCGACAATTTCCAACTGAAATGGATTGGCTCGTCTGACGAGAACAACAAGGCGATTCTCCTGACACTCATCGATAAACTGCAAGACCTCATCGACACCAAAACCATTCTCACACAGGAATTACGAGATGGGGCTAATGCCGTCATCAGCGATGCCCGTCAGGCGACAACAGCACAAGAGGTGTCAGAGGCTATCACACGTATCAAGGAGAAGTACAACGAACTGGATGCCTACCGCATCCCCGTAGAACGTCACGACAATTGCAACGCCTACCTTTTTGCCTACTTCCCTAGCAATGATGAGGAGCATCTCTACTATGCCCTCTCGACCGACGGTTTCAACTACACACCTATCAACAATGGTCAGAGGATTATCAATTCCTGGGACTTCACCGTCTCAGGGGGTATACGCGATCCCCATATCCTGAGAGGTGAAGACGGCGTGTTCCGTATGGTCAACACCGATATGCGCTGTGCATTAGGCTGGAGCAGCAACCGCGGCATCGTCATGTCGAAGAGTACCGACCTCATCCACTGGACACATAGTACTGTACACTTCCCCACCCGATTCCCCAACGGATGGAGTAGCGTCACCCGCGTTTGGGCACCAGAGACTATCTATGACCGCGAAACGGGTAAATATATGGTTTACTTCTCACTGCTCACCAGCGATGATGGCTCATGCCGCTACGACAAAGTGTTCTATTGTTATGCCAACGATGACTTCACCGATCTGGAGGATTACCCCGTACATCTCTTTGATCGAGGCAGTGCCACCATCGATGCCGACATCATTTTCGATGAAACTGATCAACTCTACCACATGATCTACAAGAATGAAGGCATACAATCCATCAGCCATGTCACTGCTCCTTATCTCACTGCACGTGAGGGGCAGCCCACTGCCAGTCAATGGGGCGAACTGGGCGGTGCCATCCAGCAGACTGGCGTGAGCGTTGAGGGTGGCGGCATCTTCCGCCTCATCGACACCAACACCTATGTGGTCATGTACGACTGCTACACAGCAGGATACTATCAGTTCTGTACCACCACAGACTGGAAGACCTACACCCTACAGGCACAAACTGCTACACAGGGCATGTTCACACCTCGTCACGGCAGCGTACTGCCACTGCATCCTGCTGAGACACGGGCCCTGTTGGATGCCTTCCCAACTGACGGCTTCGACATCGACTGTGGTGACCTCACCAGCATCAGTCAGCCAACAACCAAGGGCCAAGAGACCACAGCCACAATATACGATCTCTCAGGGCGTAGGATGTCTATAGACCATCCTTCACAAGCCACTCCCGCGAAAGGTGTCTACATTCAAGACGGGAAGAAGATCGTGAAATAAAAAACGCATATCCAATCATGGCTATCAACTATACCCGTAAAGAGGAGATTTGGAACACATGGACCCATGCCGGAGGGGCCATCATGGGAGGGACCGTGGGCATCGCCTTCTTCATCGTGGTGTGCCTGGGCAACTACGATCGCAAATGGGCGGGACTGAGCGTAGGCCTCTACCTGTTTGGCATGATTGGCAGTTATCTGGCATCGACCATCTACCACGCCCTGAAGGAGGAGAGCCGCTGGAAGGAACACTTGCGCAAATGGGACCATGCCGCCATCTACTGGCACATAGCCGGCTCCTACTCTCCCATCACGCTCTTGGCCCTGCGCAACGAAGGCTGGTGGGGATGGGTGCTGTTCACCTTCGTCTGGTCGTGTGCCATCGTGGGCACCGTGATCAGTTTCATCAAACTGAAAGACCACTCTAACATCGAGACGGCCTGCTTCGTCATCATGGGACTGAGCGTACTGGTAGCCTTCAAACCATTGGTGGACACAGTAGCCACATGGGCTGTCATCATGATTATCCTAGAGGGGGTGTTCTATATCACGGGAGCCGTGTTCTACTCGTTCAACAAGAAGAAGTACATGCACACGGTATTCCATTTCTGTGTGCTGGCAGGCAGCATCTTCCACATCATTGCCGTGTGGGACATCCTGGTAGTCGATATCTTTCTGTGACCTATGTATTACAAACTAAACAATTATTCTATGAAGAAAACTGTGAGATTCATGCTTATGCTGCTGGCCGTCGTGCTACTGGCTGGCTGCGGGCAAAAGAGAGACTCTAACCTGAAGGCTATTGTCGAGCAGGAGAACGCCAGTTGTCCTTATGAACTGGAGGAAGGTGTCACCATTACTAAGGTGGAACAGGTTTCAGATAACACCGTGGCCTTCTTTATCACCCTGGGCGACGAATTCGGCTCAATGCTGGATGACGCAGAGAGTAAGGAATTGCTGAAGACCGGTATGCTGCACTGGTTCACCGACAGCGACTCGCCATTCAAAGAGGTGGTGGATGCTGTTATCAGCAACTATGGCACCCTGGGTTGTGCCATCCAGAACGGCGAAGGCAAGAAGTGGAAGTGCGAGTTCGAGAGTTACGAACTGGAAAGTGCCCGCGAAGAGAACAACAGCCCAGTCGTCGATGCTGACGAGGACGCGGAGGCAGAAGAGGTTGCTGAGGAAGAAGCGGCATTGCCTGCACGTGAAGAGACACCCTCGTATGAACAACTGGTCAACAGCAACGGCGACGAGTTGGACAGCATGAGCGATGAGATGCTGGAAGAAGTGCTGAAGTTGGGTATTAAACAGGCCGACAGCAACATGCCTATGGATCTGGGCAGCGGTCTGACGATGAAGTCCATCCGACTGCAGGGCAGCAACCTGCTCTACACCGTGGAGTGCGACGAAGATCAGATTCCCGTTGAACTGTTGGAAGTAGCGAAAGACGAGATGAAGAAATCCATGATAGAGATGGTGAAGACGGGCGACAGCGACATGAAGTTCATCTGCAAGGCACTGGTGAAGACCCATCGTGGCATGGACTTCAAGTATGTGGGGGACACCTCCGGCGAATCCGTCACCGTCCACCTGACAACCAATGAGATCAAGCGTGCGATAGGACTCTGACGCTCAGCGTCTCGGCATCGAACGCCACACCCCCTCCACGCTCTATGAACTGGCGCAGCGCGCCCTGCGCGGCCAGTTCGTGGGGCGTTCCTATTTGCAACCCCTCCCGGCGATCCATCAGCCAGACGGTGTCGGCCACCTGGAGAGCCAGTTCCAAGTCGTGGGTGGAGAGGAAGATGGTTTTCTGCGCCTGCCTGCTGATGGAGCGCAACAACAACAGCATCTCCACCTTGCTGGGATAGTCGAGGAAGGCCGTCGGCTCGTCAAGGTAGATGATGGGTGTCTGCTGGGCCAGTGCCTTGGCTATCATCACCTTCTGTCGCTCGCCGTCGCTCAGGGTCTCCACCATTCTGTCTTTCAGGTGACCAATGCCAATGAGGCTGATTGCCTCGCTGCAAGCCTTACGGTCGGCATCCGTCAGCCGTCCCCAGAAGCCGGTGTAGGGCGTGCGTCCCATCTCCACCAGTTCTGCGACGCTCATCTGCTGCACGTCGGGCTTCTCTGTCAGCACAATGCCGATGGTGCGTGCCAGTTCGTGGTCGCTATAGTTCTCCAGTGGCCGGCTCTCCAGCAGAATGTCGCCCGAGAGTTTCGGCTGGAAGGCCGACAGCGTGCGGAGCAGCGTCGACTTGCCCACGCCGTTCTCTCCCAGCAGACAGGTCAGCCGGCCACGTTGCAGGTTGGCCGTCACGTCGCTGGCCACCACACGGATGCCCTGCTTGGTTTTATAGCCTATGCTGAGGTGCCTGAGCACCACTGGTGCTTCGTTGCTCATTTGCCCAAGAATTTCCTTCCCTTCTGAATGTTGATGCCCTTCTGCGGCAGGGGCAGCAGACGGCCGCTCAGATCGTAGATGCTGGCTGCCGACTGTTGGCCGTTGGCAATGGGCTGACTGATGCCCACCGCCGTTTCGGGTGTGACGGCCCTGCCCAGCACGCCGCTGGCCGACACGCTCTGCACGCTGACCTTGCTGCCTGCCGTGTAAGCCACCGATTCGTCGAGGGTCAGCGTGGCACGACCGTCGATGGTGAGCAGATAGCAAGCGGCCAAGCCTGTAGGGTCGCTCCATGTCAGTAGGTCAGTGCCGACGGTCATCGTAGGGGCAGCAAGGATGCGGCCTTCGCCGTCGGCATCCCACTGGTCGTCGCCACTGAGCACGTTGCGCAAGGTATAGGTGGCGGCTTCTGCCTCTGTCAGCACAGCCTTGCTGGCGGCCGTGGTGCCATTGGCCGTGAACGTGGTCTTGCGCTTCGACAGGTCAACCGGCTGTCCCATTGCGTCCATCGTGTTGTATTCTGCCATCTGTATGGGCAGTCCGCTCATGTCGCGCCATCCTGTCTCCGTGATGCTGACATGCTGGCCAAGGCGCGTGTTGATGAACGACACCATCGGCGTGTCGCCCCATGGCCGCCCAAGGTCGGTAGTGGCACTATGGCTCACCGTGGGATGCAGTTTGATACAGGCATCGCGAAAGACATATCCCCACGTGGGGTTGATATGGCTGGGAGCCACGATGACATTGGTGGTATTCGTCAGCAGCAGCGTGTCGCAGTCGAAGAACACGTCGCCAGCGTTATAGATGAAGTCGGTGGTTCCGCTGATGCTGCATTCGCGCACCAAGTGGCGCTGTCCGCTCTTGCCCGTGCGATAGGTGTCCTGCCAGCCGTTGATGCGGCACTGGGTCACCGTGATGCGGTCGCCCAGAGTGTAGAGTGCCAGAGCCTGTTCGCCTGCGCCGTAGGTGTTGTTGATGGTCAGATTGTCCAGGCTTACGTCGCTGGCATTCACATAGACGGTAGCCGTCTTGCCCAGGTTGCCGTTGTACGACTTGCTCTTGTCATCGGTGATGACCACGAGGTCGCGGTTCTGCCCCGTCAGATGGATGTAGGGCTTGTTGATCTCCACGTGCTCGTTGTAGGTGCCAGCCTTCACCAATATATAATAAGGTGTGTCCTTGGTGGCCTTCTGCTCAGCATCGCTGATGGCGGCACCAATGGTGCTGAAGTCGGCTGTGACGTCGGTGGCATCTACCGTGGCGTTGAAGACGATGCGCTTCTCCACCGTCTGCCTCCGCTTATAGGGGGTCAGGTCGATGGTGCCGTCGGCCACGCCATTGAGGAACATCTCCAGATTGGAGTAGCCACTCACACTGAGCAGGCAGGCATCGGCGGCATTGTTGGGGTTGAGGCCCACCGACACCTCATAGCCGTCGGGCAGGCCGTCTTGGTCGCTGTCCTGCATCAGTTGCTCGTCATCGTCCATACCCATCCAAGGCCACATCTGCGTCAGGATGGTTTGGCCTGTAGCCTCATCCAAGGCATAGAACTCGTCGTAGCGTGACAGGGTGATGTCGGCAGGTGAGTTGATGATGCCTGCTGCGGGTGTGACGGTGCTGCCGTTCTTGGTGCTCACGAAACTGCTGCCCTTGAACTGCGGATCCTGTGTGCCAGCCGCTTCAGCCAACAGCCGGCGATCCACCTCGTCGTAGCGTGGCAGCGAGGCACCTGCCTTCTGCGTGACGCTCAGGAAAGCCGCTTCTGCCGATTCGTAAGTCATGCCATTTAGCGGATAGGGCAATGCTGTGAGCAACGCTTTGTCGGCCAGTGCCTGTGAGGGTGTCAGCGACCAGAAGTTCATGGCCCTCGACGCATCGTTGCCGACGAAGCCATAATAGTTGTCGGCGTTGACTTTCTGCAGTTCGGTGTTGCTCCATATTGCTGTCGCTGGTGCCCACTTGCCGGAGAGTTCAAACTGGTTGCCGCTGAGGTACCACTGTCCCACCTCGTTGATACTCTCGCCCGATGCCGAGACGAAGTAGCGGCGGTTGGCGGCACCGGCCTTGGTGGCAGGTCCTGGACGGAAGTAGTTGTTGATCATATAGACGCGGTCGTAGTCGTTCTCGCCCGTCACCGTGCATTCGCCGCCATAGATGGAGTTGTGGCTGCCCCAGTTGAAGATGACGTTGTTGGCAAACTCGTTGTCCACCTGCCTGTCGTTGGTGTTGGGACGGGCACCGTTGAATCGTGGCGTGCGGCTCATGCAATTGCTGACCAGACAGTGGTGCATCGTGCCGTGCTCGCCGCCCCACTGCATGGCGTATGAGCGTTCGCCCTTCACGTTCTTCGACTCGTAGAGACCCTCGGCCGAGATGCACCACTGCAGGGTGGTGTAGTCGGTGTCGTAGAGCGTCAGGTTCTCCTCCATTGACCACGAGAATGAGCAATGGTCGAGCACGATGTGGTGGGTGTTCTCTACGTCCAGTGGCGACATGCTGCTGCTGGGCAGGTCGCCAGCACGGAAGCGAATATGGCGGATGATGATGTTTGGCTGGTTCAGTTTCATCTGATAGCCGGCTATGCAGATGCCGCCGCCTGGTGCCGTCTGTCCGGCAATGGTGATGTTAGGATGGTTCAGCGACAGTTTCGATGTCAGGTAGATGGTGCCGCAGGTGCGGAAGAGGATGGTACGTGGCGTGTCGTCGCCAGTCTTCAGCGCCCAGCGCAGGGTGCCCTCCACCAGGCTGTTGTCAGCACAATCGTCGTTGCGGGTGACATAATACACCTTGGCCCCACGGCTATCTATCATTCGTCCACCCGTGGTGAAGCGGCCGTAGCCCTCGGCACCTGGGAAGGCGATAAGGTCAGCCTTATAGTTGTCTATCATGGCAAAGACAGCCAGGATGGTGCGGTCTTCATTGAGTGTGAAGGTATAGGCCGTGCTGGTCGACAGTTCCTGGCCGTTGCCGTCCACCCAGCGCACAAAATAGTGGCCCTGGTTGGGAGTGGCCGTCAGCGTCAGCGTGGTGCCGGCATTATACTTGCCATTGTCGCCCTGCTCGCTCACGCTCACCGTTCCCATGCCTGCCGATGCATCGGCAACGCCAGTGGTCAGCGTGGCCTCCGGCAGTTTTGTGAAACGAGCCTCCACCTGCATGTCGGCTGTGACGTTGAAAGTATGCGGATTCTGCGTCGAGACCTTTGTGCCACTCTGATACCAGCCCTCGAAGGCATAGCCAATGTTGGGCGTCGCCGTGCAGGTGACATTATCGCCCGTCACCACCGAAGTCTGAGCGGGGTTCACCGTGCCGGCTCCTTCTGGCACTACCGTTGCCGTAAATGTGCTGGTCTGCACCGTACCGCCCAGCGTGGCGGTACCAATGAGCGTCACGTTGCCCATAGCCAGGTTGGTGCCGTTGTTGTAGCCGCTGACCATGCGCACCACCACCTGCCAGGCATCGTTGCTGGCGGTAGCCTCGGCAGGCACGTTGAACGTCACGTCGTCATACAGGGCACTTTCCTCCGTATGACCATTCACCTTACCCAGTTCATAGGTCTGGCTCACCTCTCCGCTGGCATTCAGTTTACGCACCAGCACCTCGAAGGCCGGATTTGAGTTCTTCAGCCACGAGGCCACGCTGACGCTGACCTTAGTAGGCACGAAGGTCAGGTCGCCCGTAGTGGGCTTCTGCGTAAGGGTCATGCCGTAATTGTCGGAGCCGTCGGCAGCCCCCTGGGTCTTAAAGCGCAATATCTGCAAGCCCGTCTCCCCTGTCACAGAACTCTTGGGGGTGATGGTTCCCTGGAATGCCAGGTTCGAGCCAAACGTCACGCTCGTCTCCAGCATGTTGCTGACTTCGGTGCCTTCGCACGTAATGGTCGAGGCCGTAGCATTGTTGTAGGCCGCAGAGCCAGGAGCGAGGTCTTTGATACTCTTGTCAAGAGCCCAGTGGGTGTTCACCGTTGCCGTCTGGGCCAGTGTTGTCATCGCTGCGCTTACGCACAGGATTAGGTTTAGTAGTCTTAGTTTCATATGAGTCGTATTTGTTTTTTGTAGATGTATTAGAACTTATAACGCAAGCCGGCACAGAGCAAGCCCTTCTCACCAATACCAGCCTCGACGAAGCCACGGAACTGCTCTCCACCGAAGTCCATACCCAAGGCTGTAGCCTGGAACATGAATGTGGTCAGGGTCTCGTCTTTGGCCTTGGGGTCGGCAGCCTTCGCGTTGTCGTTACAAGAGACGGACAGGAACATCACACCTGCCGAGAGGGCTGAGTACATGCCGAAGTGCTCCTTGCGCAGCCAGTTGAACTTCACCGATGGCATCACCGTGATGAAGGTTTCCGACAGGTCGTTCTGGCCCGTTTTCTCGTCCTTTGCCTTACAACCGGCAAATGCGCCAACGGCACCCAGAGCCACGCCTGGTGAGACATGGTAATAGTATTCTGCGCCAACAGGGCCCCAGAAACTGCTCTGATCGCCAGCGGCGGCAGAGATAGAACTCGTGATGTATGAGAGGATGTCGGATGCCGATCCTGTACCATAGAACACGCCGAATTCGTTCTTCGTTTCATCCTGAGCGTTCACATTCACTACTGCCATCATCGTTGCTATTACCAATAGTAGAATCTTTTTCATTGTTCCTTTTTCATTCAAGTTTCGTATCTTGCCTGCAAAATTACTACTTTTTTCCCAAATATCGCCAAACAATCATACAATTAGTTTGGGCTTTTGCGATTTTGTTTGTACTTTTGTAGTCGATTCTATTAATACGGGCTGACTATGAGGAGATACTTTTTGACCATTGTTTGCTTGCTGACGAGTGTTGTGATGTTGGCAGGTCATGTGACGGAGGAACAAGCCGAAGCGATAGCGAGAACGTTCCTGAGCAACCATCATGAAACCAATGTTAATGGCAGATGCCAGGGAGAAGGCGTTAGTGCTGCAAGGATGCGGATGGTGAAACGTCAGCCGCTTTCTGTCAGCAATGTCGCAGAGAGTACTGCCTACTACGTATTCAACGTAGGTGAGGAAGAGGGCTATGTGATTGTGAGCGGTGACGACCATGCGCCTCAGGTGTTGGGCTATGCCCCCAAGGGTACTTTCGACGAAAGCACGTTGCCAGCCAACATGAAGGATTGGCTAGAGGGCTATGTCGAGCAGATTGGTTGGCTTCAGCAGACGGATGGGGCGTATTCGCAGCCTCGGCGGGCTGTGTCGCGCCCTGCTGTTGCTCCCCTGCTGAAGACCAAGTGGAACCAGAGAGATCCGTATAATCAGGAATGTCCTTATATTGGGGATAAGAGAGCCCTGACAGGATGTACGGCAACGGCTATGGCCCAATGCATCGCCCGTTACCGCTATCCCAATCAGACCTTAGCGCCCATTCCTGGATACACAACGAAGACGCTCGGCATCACCAGTTCATCCATCGAAGTCACGACGATTGACTGGGACCACATGCTCAACGACTATCTGACTGATGCCACTACCGAAGAGCAGCAAGCGGTGTCCAACCTTATGCTTCTTTGCGCCCATTCCATCGAGATGGACTTCCAGGAAAACGGAAGCAGTGCCGCCATACGTCCTGTCGCTACTGCGTTGCAGCGGTATTTTGGTTACAGTAAGACCTGCCACGTCATACAGAGATACTTGTTTACTGCCAATGAGTGGGACGAGTTGATCTATGACGAGTTGAGTGCAGGCAGGCCCGTATTGTATAGTGGTCGCACATCTTCCAGTGGTCATACGTTTGTTATCGACGGCTATGACAGCGCTGGTCTGTTCCATATCAACTGGGGATGGGGAGGAAATAGCGACAATTACTTTGTGTTGTCTGTAGCCAATCCCTATAGCAACGATGGCGCTGGTGCCAGCAGCAGCAAGGATGGTTACAGCATCAGCCAGGAGGCCATGGTAGGCATCCAGTACGAGAGTGATGCTGTCTTCACAGACCGCCTTACTGCAACGGAATGCAGTTTAACCAACGGCAAATCTGCTACAGTAACCCGCACCTCCGCCGATCAGGATTTCTCTGGCACAAGCGTGACATTCATTATGATGAACCGAACTGGCGAGACTCATTCCTTCCAGCATCATCTCCGTGTATATGATGCCAGCGGGAATGTTGTCAAGGCGCAAGCCTCCAGCATTGGCAGCAGGGAGGACATTGCGTATCTGAGTGGCATCGCCTGGAATTACAACAGCCTGCGCTTTGGTGCCAACCTTCCTGACGGCGACTACTACATCGTGCCCGTTTGCAAGAATGAGGTTGCCAATGACTTTGCTGAGTGTTGGGGCACCCATGCCGTTCGTGCCAAGGCCACTATTACGGGCAACACCATGACCTTGTCGTTCCCCACCATCGCCTTGTCTGGCACTATGCAAACTACCGGTTTGACCCGTCAACACCTATCGCTCCCCTTGGAGGCCCAGGTGACCAACAATGGCACCTATTTCAGTAACTACCTGTATCTGTTGGCCGACGGTAATATGGTGGGCGGTCGCATCTTCGAGGCAGAGAGTGGTGAGACCAGGCCGTTTGTCATCGACTTTATACCAACCACCACAGGCACCCAGACTTTGGAACTCTGCTACCGCACATCCACCGACTATGTTGTCATAGCCAGTCAGACTGTGACGGTGGAGGCCGAGGGTAATATCGACCTCTCCACTACCGTAAGTATTGAGAACAATGTCGAAGGTGTTGTCCAGAGTCCTACAGCCCATGCGAAGATGCTGGTAACTAACAATGGCGATGAGTACATCAACGGTGTTGGTTTGTACATCTTTAAACTCAACCCGATAGATAACATATTCTACGGCTTCAACCGCAAGTCAGCCACCGTCACCTTAGCGCCTAGTGCTAGCACCACAGTATATATGGATTTCGACGGTTTGGAGAATGGCGCAAGGTATCAGTTGCGTCCTCAGCACATGAAGGGTGGCAAGTGGGTATATACCAATGACACCAGGACCCGCTTCAACGTCAGTTACACACTTGATGCCATTTCACCCATTGTCGCACCCAACGGCACCTCTGTGTCAGAGGTCTATACCATCAACGGGGTCAAGATAGGTGCGCTGACGCCTGAAGAAGCCAACCAATTGCCAAGGGGCATATACATCGTCAACGGGAAGAAAGTAGTAAGGTGAGTTACGAACTTTTCTCGAAACTGCCAGATGAAAAACAGGGAATAGATGGCTAATAGAATCATCATGATATTCCCTCTGTCAATCTGTTAAAAATAGTTTTGCCTTGCGGATATTTCATAATAACAGAGTCTATTTCAATTTTTATTCGTATCTTTGTCGCCAAATTAATGTAAGGAATGGCAGACAAAGAACCACGCTATGCATATAAACTGACCAAAACCATCTTGGAAATCATGTCAGCTCCCTTAGGCGTGGAGATAGGTATGACATTATGTGATAAAGAACGTAATCTTTTTTACAAACCATGAAAAGAGATTATTACCAGACAACACTTTTTGATGATTTATTTATTGACGAGCAACCTCAGAAAAAGGGAAATGTTGCAAGTCTTTCAGATACGATTATCTCAAAGTTAAAACATTATTCACATGAACATTATATAAAGGATGTCGAAACATACGGACTTGAACACACTTGGGCCAATATATGCGAATATGTTTTAACTTACGGAGAGAATAATAGTTTTCTGACCGTAAACAACTTCGGCGAGATGTATGAAGTTGGACTTGCTATTCAAGACAAACAGCAGAAAAAAGAGCACGGCCAATACTACACTCCTGACGATGTTGCTCTTATAATGAGCGAATGGTTTGATTCTCTTGAAGGACAAAACCTTTGTGATGTTGGTTGCGGCACAGGAAAACTGATTCTAACTTATTTGGATTATATTGGAAAAGAAAGGGCTTATCAACTGCTTAGTGAAGGGAATGTTTATTTATATGATATTGATAGGGTTGCACTCAATGTTTGTGTAACTTCAATATTATTAAAGTATGGCAAAGAATTAAAAGATAACATTCACGATATAGCAGGAGATTTCTTGTCCTCAAGAATCAATTTGCCCCAGAACTGTAAAGTTATATCAAATCCTCCTTATGCAGCAATACAGCAAATTGGTTTAAATTGGAGTAACACAAGGGTTCTAAATGATTCTCGAGAACTGTATTCGATTTTCATGGAGAAAATCATAAAAGAGAGCCTTTCTTCTGTAATAATCACGCCTTACAGTTTCATTTCTGGTTCAAAGTTTTATTCTCTTAGAACTATTATGAATCAGTATAATGGAGACATCTTTTCTTTTGATAATATTCCTGGGAATATTTTCAATGGGAGAAAGCATGGCATCTTTAATACTAATACAAGCAATTCTGTCCGAGCAGCCATTACAATCGTTCGAAAAAACAATTCTGATGGTTTTAGGCTCACTCCGCTCATTCGTTTTAAATCTACAGAGCGGAAAGCCTTACTTCAATGCAAAACGCTTGAGAGTTTTTTGTCACCAAAGAGACAAAAAATATCATCTGCCACCCCAATGTACTATAAATGCTTCAAAGAACTACAACCTTTATACGATTGCTTAACAGAGAAGGCTGGAAAACATATACTGGCTGAACTTGTATCAAAGAGTGGCAAGTTCGTACTATCTATGCCAAATACCTGTCGTTATTACACAAGTGCCATTTCAGGCAAAATGAACAGAAGTGGACAGATTACTCTCCATTTTGACGACGAGAAAAAATTTAATTATGTTTATTGTCTGATAAATTCTTCTTTTGCATATTGGCATTGGAGACTGTTTGATGGCGGCATTACTTATCCTATCGGTCTACTTTTAAGCATGCCTATTTTTTATCATTCTCTTTCTGAAGAGGACCATGTTTTCTTTAACGAAATTGTAAAAGAGATGTCTAGCAGGGCAAGTGAGTTCATAATCAGAAAAAACAATGTGGGCATTCAAGAAAACATAAAATACCCTCGGCAATATCGTGACAGAATTAATCAGAGATTACTGACAATTCTGAATCTCAAAGTTGATAATTCTACCTTGGATCTAATACATTCCAATATGGCATTAAAAGTGAGCGTATGAAAAATGATGAAATCGTATTGACACTATCACAGAAAGAGATAATGCAGGAATTCTACAGCATTGCTCCTACTAAAGTGATTTTCAGCAAGTCGGAAAGACAAAAACTTTGGGCGCTTGCAACAAAGCGTAGTGCGAACTTGGATTTGTCTGAACTCAGGTCAACATGCCCTGCACTGGAACATCAGATTCGGAAGAGCTATGAAGAAGGGAACAATATTCAGTCTGCCGTTTTCAGCGAGTGTGCTTACGCTCAGACCTTTGCCAATATGCTGAAACTTTCGCTGTTCGTGAATTGTGCCGATGACCCTAACTTCATACCTTTATCAGTTGTAAGGCTTATCAAGTCTTTCAATTTAGTCCCACGTTATGTTTATTCAATTAAAGATAAAAGCAGGATGTTGATTCAGGCTGGTGGCTGTGGTGCAGTAGACAGCGCTTTGGTTACAGTCATCAACATGGCAGTATACACCATCGAATTCAAAGAGCCTGGCGCAAAAGCGAGCGAGCCAGACTTGCCTTTATATGGTGAAAACGGAAAAATTAAAGTAACAAAGAAATTCCTTCTTGACTATCCACAATTTGAAGCAATGTTGAATGAACAGAAAGGATTAAACATTTTCAACAACATAGGACATAATATCACTTCTTTTTCTGTGGACAGCTTAAAGGTTGCTGTTGCAAACAATTACATAAATAAGTATGCGAACGTGATATGCACAGAAGATGTCAATGGATATTTCGTGATGATTCCGGCTAATCAAGTAGATAAGTGGGCTGTGCTTGAAGGAGAAATCAGAACTGCTGGCAGGAATTATCTTAAAGTATGGACTCCTCGCGCATTACGTCGGCTGATGTCGCAATATGATCCTGTCATTGATGGGACGACCGTGAAACTAGAAAAAAGTAAACTTGAGACGAGGAAACAACGAGGTGGTAACGGAAAGGTGTCTGGCTATAAGATTACTCCAATATTCTTCGTTTATGCAAAAGATTGTGAGGATGATGGAACATTTATCACTTTCGACATAGAGAAAGTTCGACAATTGAAGCCCACGATAGCCAGCAAGATGTTCTTCAAGACATTGAAATATGATGGGGTAAAAACTTTCTATCAGAAATTGTTCTAAAGATAATTTTAACTTCGTGGCAGTATTTACTGTTGTTTGGAGACGAAAGAATTAGAAAGAAATATCAACAACTATGAAGATGAAGAGTTTTTTGTTGTTTATAACAACATTAATGCTACTGACGGCTTGCGAAAAGAAATACAAGTATGTCGAAACCGTCAAAGAGCAAAGCATCCTTCGCGGTTCATCTATTCAAGAAAAAGCACCGATAATAATTTCTGCTTCAGCCGATAGTAGTGCATACTTAGAAGCTTTCACAAAGTACTGCATATCACAGAAAGTCTATAACAATATGCGCAAAGAGGGTCTGGCCGATTATTTGGACGTTCCTATTGGCTTCAAATTATACGATGAAGATGGTATGGACATTACTGACATTTCCTTTGCCACAAGATTAGAGGAAGAAGAACGAATCTCTACCAACATTTTGGCTTTGGACGATGTTGTTAACAGCAATCCTACAGACGGGACTGAATTAGCAGAAAGCAAGATTGATTCGACCAAGATAGAAGAACTCCTTCCCTTCTTCAACGTCAACAAAGATGAATTCGATCCCAAAGGGAAAACATGGTATGAACCAAAGTCTGCTCCTAAATATACCAACCAGAATGGCATCTATCTTTATTTTGCAGCACAAGAAGGAAAAGTGATGCCTTTACGTTTCAGGGTCCAATACTATGCAGATGACTGGTTGTTTTTCAATAAGATACAATTCGCAATAGATGACAACGCCTATGAATATATTCCATCCCACACAGAACATGACAATGGGAATGGTGGTATGATATGGGAATGGTTTGATGAGGCCTTGACAGGAAGCGACAAAGCTTTAATCTATGCGCTCACAGAGGCAAAATCAGCAAAGATGAAGTTTATTGGCAGGCAATATTACGATATCAAGACTATCACAAAAAGCCAGGTCGCTGACATGAAAAGGACTTTGGAACTATATCGGGCAATGGGGGGAAGTTACTAATCAGTGTACCTGTCTCATTTGCATCCCCAGATTCTTATATCTATTGTATGCTGTCCGTTTCAACTGCTCTATTCTTCCTATCCTTCCACATCTCCTTCTTGATGAATGTATCTATGATGGAGTTGTTTATTTCATCCTTATAGACAATCTTCAAGAACACGAGGCCCTCTTTGTCGAGAATCACTTTATAGTCTGTCTCCTTTTCTAACAGAAACACTTTATCGTTCATGATGTCAATGTATCGATATGTAGAATCATTGAAAACGGTTCCGTCAGATGTTCTAATTTCAAACTTTGCAAGGTCGTTATCCATCGTGTACTTGCCACTTTCCAATCCGCTTGTATAAAAGACGATGATTGCATAGATATAAAAAAGAAGCGTTGCTGTTATCACTTCTATTGGCTTGTAGTTTCTTACAAACATGGGCTTTTTAAAAAGAGGATTACTCATGCCTAAAAGGCATATATCGAATGAGGCAAACAAACCTACAATTACAAGAGGCATAAGCAACCATAATGTAGTATTCAGCAGTCCTTTCTTTTCAATACCTGCATTGGAATTATTAAAAAAAACATATAGACAAAAAGCAATAATAAGTAAAGAGAAGTAAATGGTACTCAATTGATTGGAACCATCTTTCTTTTCCAATTCCCTTGTTTGGGTTTTGCTTCCTTTCTTATTCTGTTTATTGTAAATAGCAACAAACCATTTCTTGACTTTAGTATAGATGTTAACAAACCATCTCGCGAATTTTATATTCCTGAGTCTGACTATTATTCGTTTTTCTTTTATAGTAAGTTCTTTGTTTTTGTTATCTTCATTTATAGAGGAGATTAACGTGGAAGAAAAAATAATTAACAAGAAAAGCATCATAGTGACACCACCTATGATTACCATAGGCTCCAAGATGCTTAGCAACATGTCGCTAAGCGAGAGGTAATGCGTAATATTGATATTGAAGACCGAATAAAAAGCCAGATTATAGACGAATGCAAGTATATACAATGCTATCGTCATACATGGGAGTACATCTACAATGTAGGCTTTTATCCAATTTGAATTACTAGAGGTCATAACTTCATAATCTTCACATTCCCCACACGCTCCAATATCCACCGCTGGGCATTGGTGCCATTCTCCTCCCAACAATGGATGTTTTCACCAGAAACGGCATTGCTGGATTTCAGATCTATGACATACCTTTGGTCAACAGCACTATGGAACTCGTAATATCCGCCAACCTTTTTGACATACCACCGCTGGGCATTCGTGTTGTTAGACTCCCACAAATGGATGTTTTGGCCAGAAACGGCATTCGACGAATTCAAGTCAATGGTATATTGCGAATTGATATAACTTCGTATGACAACATAACCATTCTTGTTTAGGATGATCCAATGTTGTGCGTCAGTTCTATTCCTCTCCCATATTTGGATGTTGTTGCCATTAAACACCTGGGAGCCGCTCAGATCTATGACATAATTCGGATTGACACTACTTTTAATGACATATACCCCATCCTCAATCACTTGCGATTTCGAAATGATGGCGATGAAAAACAATACAATGAATAATAAAGTCCTTTTCATAAGTGCTAACTGGTTTTATCAATGACATGGCAAAGGTAAGCATAAAATCTGAGATAAGCAACGCTTTGGGATTGTTTTTTCAATATCTATATACTGCAATGACAGCAATAGCAATCCATATTCTATGTTGCAGTTACCATTTTTTGACTTTTGGGTCATTATTTTGGCTTGTTATAATCATGCTGTAAAATGAGGCTATAAATAGCGTAAATGATTGAATAACAGCATAGTTTGCTCATGTATCAAACGTCCAAACTAGTAGTTTTTACGTTTAGTACTGACAGTTTTAACAGGGAAAACTGTTTGTTTGGAGCATTGATACAAATGCAAACTAGCATTTCTATGAGGATAGAACACGATCAGAATAACAGTATTTTCGCTGATAATGACGGCAATATGACACTTGCATGACACTTCAAGTACTAAAGTGTCATGCGTTAACGTACTATAAACCAGTAGATTAAGTATAAGTATGACACCTTATGGCATTTTTATCATTTTTTTTCGAAAAAAAATTTTCGCGTGCAAAATTTCTCAGAAATCGAGGACAGCAAGGACCTCATCTTGGGACATCAGGGGGATGAAATGGGACTGGAATTACCACCCAAATTGACGCAGAACCGAAAAGTGAAAAGTGAAGAGTGAAAAATTCGCTACCGCCCTTGAGAGTTTAGTGTTTAGAGTTCTCGCTTGGTGAAAGCAAGCAAACTCGAGCGAATGCCTTCCACCTCTCGTTCCGATGCTTCGCAACCTCCGTTCGGATGCTTCCTTTCCCCTATAAGGAGGCATTCGGACGACTGGTGCAAGGCATCCGAATGGGTCGTAGATGACGTTCGGATGCTAACGATGGGCATTTGACTTTATTTAACAGCCAATGTACGACAGTTCGATTATATTTGCCTATTTTTGCAACAAAATTACTACTATGCAAAAGAATACTGATGATGAATTGACCGTGTCTATGTCTGGATTTTCTGTAAAATTCGGATACAGAGACAAAGAGGGAAGAATGGTAATACCCCCCATCTACGATGGTGCTTGGCCGTTTGTTGGTAACTACGCCAAAGTATCTGTAGGAAAGGGGAAACGGGGTGTCATCGACAAGAAAGGAGACGTCAGGGTTCCGCTGGCGTATAAGGATATAAAAGCCATTAGTGATGATGCCGCAGTAGTAGTTGACGCTTCCACTTACCAAGGGATTGTTGATATAAAAAACGGATTCCAACTTCCCTGCATTTATGAATCGATAGCAATTAAAGGGCGCGACGATTCAGGGTTTTTGGTATGTGAAGTGTCTGATGGCTGGGACAGGTGTTTGGTTACGCTCAATGAGCATCCTGACATAGATAAAGACTTGGCGACAAAAGACAGAATGCGCCAATACGCAGGGTTTTCTATTGAGAAAAGAATCGTTAGTCAGAAATGCGACAAATGTGGAGGCCGACTGGCAACTGGTTATTATAGGAGCAGTCCTGATTCGTGGGCGCATCTTGCAGGACGCGAGGGCTACCTTACAATATGCATGGATTGTGGTAAATGGATTGACTTTGATTGTCGTATCATGAACTGAACCGTCGTGTACATAACTGCAAGCCTTTTATGAATCTGTATTCAAGGCTATGCAAGAAAAGATGAAAAAGATTTGGCAATCTCAAATTATAATCGTACTTTTGCAGCATAGTAAAGAATAAAAGAGAATAAAGAAGAATAAAAGAGAATAAAGATGAATAAAAAAGAGGATGTACGCAGTCTGTTTCAACCTACTTTCGGCAATCGGCCTGAGCAATATATTGGCCGTGACGGAGTTATTGACCAATTCATGGCAGGACTGAGAGAACCCGTGGGGTCGCGTAACCGTTGCTGGTTGTTCTTGGGGCAACGTGGTATGGGCAAGACCGCTCTACTACTAGAACTAAGCGACCGTGCTCAGAAGAATGGGTATGTGGTAGCCCGCGTGACGGCTCATGAGGGAATGCCTCAGGCTATTATCGAACAGTTCCAACTGAACGGTTCGAAGTTCTTCAATGATGACAAGCGGAAATTGACGGGCATAAGCGCAGGAGCACTGGGATTTTCGTTCGGCCTAACTTTCTCGGAGGCAACGGAGAGGCAATATGGTTTCCGTTCGAAGATGTTGCTATTGTGCGACAAACTGGCAGAGAAAGGGATGGGCGCACTAATTCTGATAGACGAGGTTCGCACATCGGCTGCTATGCGTGAGGTAGCATCGGCTTATCAAGAACTGGTAGGCGACCGCAAAAATGTTGCGATAGCAATGGCTGGACTGCCTCATGCAGTATCCAGCGTATTGAATGACAGCGTGCTGACTTTCTTGAACCGTGCAACCAAAGTGGAGTTGGGACTGATTTCGACCAATCTAATCCGGGCTTATTACGAACGGGCATTCAAATCAATAGGAATTAAAGCCTCGGATGAAATTCTTGACCGTGCGGCACTATCAACCCGCGGTTTCCCATACTTGATGCAGTTGATTGGTTACTATGTGATTCAATATACACTTGAGGGCGATGTAGTCACGGATGATGTGATGAACAAGTCAGAGAAAGCAGCGATGAAGGATATGGAAGAAAATGTGTTTAAGCCAATCCTGGCTCCTTTGTCAGATAACGACAGGGTCTTCTTAAAAGCACTTGCTCGCTGTGGAGGAATTGCGACTACTGCCAAGTTGCAGGCGAAGTTAGGAAAGAAAGGTCCAGCCATTCAGCCATACCGCAAACGTTTGATAGAAGCGGGTGTCATAGAGGCTCCAAGACGTGGAGAACTGGTCTTTGCCGTGCCGTATTTGGCAGAATATTTACTAACACAGTAAATATGGACAAACTCCTCATACTACTCATCGGGCTCTGTTGCGCCATTGGAGCAGAAGGGGCTGGCGAACGGCCACCCAAAGACCGCCATCTGCCCCTATTAGCAGATGGCGTGGTCGATACCACCAACCATGAGACGGTGGGACTGCAGCCTGACAACAGCATAAAGACCATCACCATCTTCAAGGCAGGAGAGGATACGGACCATTATGCCAACGGGGTGGTGATGACGGCCTTCAAAGGGAAGTTGTATTGCATGTGGCAGAGTTCGCCGAAAGACGAAGACAGCGACGACACCTGGGTGGCCTACAGCATGAGCAGCGACGAAGGCATCACCTGGAGCAAGCCTCAACCACTCGCCCTGCCTACTGAGGACTACTACTGCACATCGGGCGGATGGCTGGTGAGGGGCGACACGCTGACAGCCTTCATCGACACCTGGCAAAAAGGGCTGGAGCCGCGAGGGGGAAAGACCAACTACATGATGAGTACCGATGGCGAGGCGTGGAGCCAGATGCTTCCTGTAAGGATGGCTGACGGAAGTGTGATGGAGGGCGTACTGGAACAAGACCCCTACCCCCTGCCTGACGGCCGACTCATCGGCGCTTCACATTTCATGCCAGGACTCCACATTTGTCCTGTATTCACCGATGATCCCAGCGGGGTGAGAGGATGGCGAAAGGGGCTTTTCGAGTCGGAAGACAACGGCAAGCAGTCGCGAGAGATAGAACCCAGTCAATACAGGCAGCCCGACGGTACACTCGTCATGCTGTTTCGCGACCAGAAGAGCAGTTTCCGCAAACTGGCTTCTGTCAGCAAGGACAGAGGCGAACATTGGTCAAAGTCCGTTATGACCAATATCCCTGATGCCCGAACGAAGCAATGTGCTGGCAACCTGCCTGACGGCCGTTCGTTCATGATTGGCTGTCCTGCCAACGACAAGCGGAGATGGCCGCTCGTGCTGCATCTGAGCCAGGACGGCATCGTCTTCGACAAGGCCATCCTGCTACGCAGCGGCCTGCCTGGCGACTTACTGCCAAGACGCTATGAGGGCAGGTACAAGACCCTCGGCTACAACTATCCCAAGGCGATGACCTATCAGGGCAACCTCTACGTGAGTTATTCCACCAACAAGGAGGATGTGGAATGTACCGTCATCCCACTTCAGAGCAAAACCATGCAACCATAAAACGAGTAGTAACGATCTTTAGAAACAACATGAGACAACATCGTACATTATATATATTCCTTCTTGTAGTGCTTCTCGCATCATGCAGCAAGACGCTGCCGAAGGTGGACCAGGCCCTGCTGGACGCTGCTGAGCAGGGCGATGCAACGGCACAGATGAAGGTGGCGCTGGCCTGCGACGAGGCGGGAGCCCCTGAGGAGGCGGCACGATGGTATGCGCTGGCGGCAGAGCAGGGAGTGAGCGAGGCACAGAACAACCTGGGGGTGATGTACAAGGAAGGACAGGGCGTCAGTCAGGACTACGCCAAAGCGGCATACTGGTTCATGAAGGCAGCCGTACAGGACAACACGCTCTCACAACTGAACCTCGGCTGGCTCTATCATGCCGGCAAGGGCGTCAGACAAGATGCCGACTCGGCCCGCTACTGGTACACACAGGCCGCTGAGAAGGGACACCCCACAGCCTGGCTGAACCTGGGTGTACTCTGCCTACAACAGGGCGACACCGTGCAGGCCGAGATCCATCTGCAACAGGCTGAAAGCATGGGCAACGAGGGAGCACGGCGCTTGCTGGAAGGCATTGACCGAGCAAGGGAGCAGAAGCGATGAGAGGGCAATAACAGGTTCAGGAAAACCAAGAAAAAAGGCTTTTCGTTTGGTTTTTCGCTCGGTTTGCACTACCTTTGCAGCGCAAAACAGAAGAAACGAAGAGAAAACATGAAGATACTTGTGACAGGGGCCAGCGGATTCATCGGCTCGTTTATCGTTGAGGAGGCACTCAGACGCGGCATGCAGACATGGGCCGCCGTCAGAGGAAGCAGCAAGCGCGACTTCCTGCAGGACGAGCGCATCCATTTCATCGAACTCAACCTGTCGAGCCAGCAGCAACTGGAAGAGCAGTTGGGCGACCACCAGTTCGACTATGTGGTACATGCCGCCGGCGTGACCAAGTGTCTGAACAGTCAGGACTTCTACAAGATCAATACCGAGGGTACGAAGAACCTGGTGCGTGCACTCATCAACCTAAAGATGCCCCTGAAGCGCTTCGTCTACATCAGTTCGCTGAGCATCTTCGGTGCCATCCGCGAGCAGCAGCCCTACAAGGAGATTCTCGAGAGCGACACACCACAGCCCAACACCGACTACGGCCGTAGCAAACTGCAGGCAGAGCAATGGCTGATTGCTAACAGCCAACAACTAATAGCCAACAGCCAAGAGCCCTTCCCCTACGTCATCCTCCGTCCCACTGGGGTCTATGGACCACGGGAGCGCGACTACTTCATGATGGCCAAGAGCATCAAGCAGCACACCGACTTCGCCGTGGGATTCCAGCGGCAGGACATCACCTTCGTCTATGTGCTCGACGTGGTGCAAGCCGTCTTCCTGGCCTGCGAAAAGGGACAGACGGGCCGCAAGTACTTCCTCTCCGACGGACAGGTCTATCAGTCGGCCACCTTCTCCAACCTCATCCGCAAGGAACTGGGCAACCCCTGGTGGATACGCGTCACGGCACCCATCTGGCTGCTGCGCGTCATCACCTTCTTCGGCGACAAGTGGGGACACATCACGGGAAAGATATCGGCCCTGAACAACGATAAATACAACATCATGAAACAGCGCAACTGGCGCTGCGACATAGAGCCCGCCCGCCGCGAACTGGGCTACGAGCCGCACTACACGCTGGCTGAGGGCGTGCCCCTGACCATCAAGTGGTATAAAGAGAACGGATGGCTATGATTATTGAGAAGAGTCCGCTCAAGGGACTGATGGCTGTGGAGTGGGTGATGATGGCCTACCTGCTGGCCACATCGGTATTCATCATGGTGACCTACACCAGCCTGCCCAACCCAGGAATGATGGTATGGACACGTGTGCAGGCCCTGCTGGTGACGGTTGCCCTCTGGGGCGTCTACCGCATGATGCCCTGCCGGCTGACCACGCTCTTCCGCATCATCGGACAGTTCTCGCTGCTCAGCCTCTGGTATCCTGACACCTACGAACTGAACCGCGTCTTCCCCAACCTCGACCACCTCTTTGCAGGGTGTGAGCAGACCATCTTCGGCTGTCAGCCGTCGCTCACCTTCAGCGAGGTGTTCCATTGGCCCGTGTTCAGCGAACTGATGACGATGGGTTATGTCAGTTACTTTCCCCTGTTCGCTGGCGTCGCCATGTTCTACTTCATCTGGCGCTACGACAAGTTCGAGCGTGCCACGTTCGTCATTCTCACCTCCTTCTTCATCTTCTACGTCATCTTCATCTTCCTGCCCGTGGCCGGTCCGCAGTTCTACTTCAAGGCCATCGGCGTGGAGCAGGCGGCGGCAGGCATCTTCCCTGACCTGAAGGACTACTTCGGACTGCTGGCCTTCAAAGAGTACGACCCCCAGTTCTCACTAACCATCCCTGGCTGTCAGGACGGTTTCTTCTACCATCTGCTCGAACTCACCCACGCCGCTGGCGAACGGCCCACAGCCGCCTTCCCCAGCAGTCATGTGGGCGTGACGACGGTGGCCATGTGGCTGGCATGGGAGAGCCGCAACCGCTGGCTCTTCTGTATCTGCCTCCCCTTTGCCGTACTGCTGTTCTTCAGCACCTTCTACATCCAGGCCCACTATGCCATCGATGCCATCGCAGGCATCTTCGTCGGCACCGCCTTCTACTTCATCCTCCGTTTCGCCTACGATTTCATAAAAAAATAAGGGTCAAGCAAAAATAATTCTTAATTCATAATTCTTAATTCTTAATTTCTTCGTAACTTTGCACCCGAAATTTAAAAAACAGCGATAACACTTATGGGTGGCTTCTTCGGAACGATTTCAACAAAAGACTGTGTAAACGACTTGTTTTACGGCACAGACTACAACTCTCATCTAGGTACACGACGTGCAGGACTTGTCACGTTTGACAAGGAACGCGGCTTTACACGCAGCATCCACTCGCTGGAGCGCGACTACTTCCGCTCGAAGTTCGAGGACGAACTTAGCGACTTCTCAGGCAACCAGGGACTGGGCGTCATCAGCGACACCGACCCGCAACCTATCATCATCAACTCTCACCTGGGACGCTATGCCGTGGTCACCGTGGCCAAGATCAACAACCTGCGAGAGATTGCCGACGAACTGCTGGCACAGCGCATGCACCTCAGCGAGCAGAGTGCCAACAACCTGAACCAGACGGAACTCGTGGCCCTGCTCATCAATATGGGCAGCACCTTCGTAGAGGGCATCAATCTCGTCTATCGAAAGATCAAGGGCTCGTGCTCGATGCTTATCCTCACCGAGGACGGCATCATCGCCGCACGCGACTTCCTGGGCCGTACCCCCATCGTCATCGGACGCAAGGAGGTGCACAAGTTGTCGCCCATCGGCACCGACGACTGGGTGAAGGCCTACGCCGTGAGCAGCGAGACCACCAGTTTCCCCAACCTCGACTACAAAGCCGTGCGCGACCTGGGACCAGGTGAGATTGTCCGCCTCCGTGCCGATAGTTTAGAGGTGCTGCAGCCCGCCTTCAAGCGCTGCCAGATATGCTCCTTCCTGTGGGTCTACTACGGATTCCCCGCCTCCTGCTACGAAGGCATCAATACAGAATATGTACGCGAGAAGAACGGTCGCATGATGGGTGAGCGCGACGATGTGGAGGCCGACCTCGTGTGTGGCATCCCCGACTCCGGTGTGGGTATGGCCCTAGGCTATTCCGACGGTTCGGGCATCCCCTACAAGCGTGCCGTGCTGAAGTACACACCCACCTGGCCACGCTCGTTCACACCTGGCAACCAGAGCCGGCGCGACCTGGTGGCCAAGATGAAACTGATTCCCAACGAGGCCCTGCTGCGCGACCAGCGCGTGGTGTTCTGCGACGACAGCATCGTGCGTGGCACCCAGTTGCGCGACAACGCCAAGGAGTTCGTACAGAACGGAGCCAAGGAGGTGCACGTCCGCATCTCCTGTCCGCCACTCGTCTATGGCTGCCCCTTCATCGGCTTCACCAACTCGAAGAGCGACCTGGAACTCATCACGCGTCAGATCATCCGCGACTTCGAGGGCGACGACAAGGCCAACCTCGACAAATACTCGCAGACCGATTCGCCCCAATACAAGCGAATGGTAGAGGAGATAGCCCGCCGACTGGGCCTCACCTCCCTCAAGTTCGCACGACTGGAAGACCTCATCGAGTCGATAGGACTGCCCAAGGACAAGGTATGCACCCATTGCTTCGACGGCAGCAGTTACGACCAACAGGCCGAAGGCGAGTTCTTCGGATAAACACAAATAAGACTTTATATTCTGGAAACGAATTATACTAATTTTATTTAATTTGGTCCACAAATTGCTTTTAATTATAATTCATTCGTGATTAAAATTAAGGTTAATTAGGATCGCTCGGCTTTGCCGCTTGCTACCATAGGGACGCAAGAATTCGTTTCTAAAGACCAATTTGGGATAAACACAACCGAGACCATCCTGAAAGATGGCCTCGGTTTCTTTTTCCGCCTCGTACTCCTGTACCACAGCATCCCATTCTTCATCAAACTCGCTGGGACAGAAGTCATATTTCTCCAGCCACAGCCAGTCATAGGAGGCACGGACCTTAGCCTCCCACCACCCCATCTCCGGATGGCCCAGCCTACCCCACAGCGCGTCGATCCTGCGTCCCAGGTCTAAGCACCATTCCTCGGCCACCACGTGGCTCAGCCGCACCCAGTCGGTATTGAACCACACGCCGATCCATTCATCATAGTCCCTGTCGGCTATTAGTTGACAGGCCATCATCCAGACCTTCAGGGCCCACCACGGATGCCCTGCCTCTTCACAGAGGTCGCCCAGTCGCAGGGCCACCTGTGCCTTCCGTCGACAACTCTCCGCACAGCGTATTGGGTGTATCTCACGGTTCACCAAGTCATGCAGCAACCGTGCCTCCAGGTGCACCACGCACCCCTCGGGCGTGCATCTGCACACCCTGTAAGAATGTTTTTTTCTCATAAGCAAAAACAATAATTAAAATGAACAACAAGTCAAAGAGCACCCCTTCACCCGCCTTCCGACGGATGTTGGTCAATGTTTCTTGTTGTCACATGATTGCGTTTTTCGCTAATGAGTCATTCTCGCATTGCTTAGATTCGGCTGCAAAGGTAAGCAAAAGTCCTCATACCGCCAAGCATTTCCCCAGGAATCTTTCAGAAAAACGCCCGATTCCTTTCTTGGTTCAGAAAATTTTACTACTTTTGTAGCGCAGAGCCTAACCATCTGCACGATGATACTGAAAACCTAATTATAAACATATCATATTCCTATGGCACTAAAAATTATCATCTCGAGCGCAGTAGAACTGCTAGAAAAGACTAGCGTGAAGTCGAAATTGCAGGAAATGGAGAAGAATCATCTCATAAAGATCGATGAATTGTACGACTGCAACGAGCATGGTGTTTTTTGGGATATCACTCCCAAGCAGGAGGAGATAAACCGTTTTATAGTCAATGCCGACTGGTTTATCTGTCTCTTGCCTGAATATCAGGTAGGAAAGGCAACATGGGAGGAACTGAAACTGGCCATCGAAGCCCAGAAGAATGGGGCCAAGATAGTGATTTCCGTGTTTCACCCCAAGGATTTCCCTAACGAGAAAAAGACAGAGGAGGTGCCTGACAAAAAGGTGACTTACGAATTTGTCGAGGCAGAGGCTAAGAGGCTCTACGGCAGCGAACTTCATCAATACTTCGAGCCTTATGAATACGGCAACAACGAGGACCTGCTGCAAAAAGTAGAAGACCATTATGCAAAGGCCTATAAAGACAGGAAGTTCTGGTCGCTGCATGTGGGTGGAAATGCCATCAGGGGAATCGAAGTGAAGGCCAGGGACTTGTTTTTTGACAAGTTGCGCGCAGAGGCAGAATGGGGATTCAGAGAAGGACAGGACGTATATATCTGGCGAAACTCTGTAGACGGGAAAATGAACCAGCGCCTCAACCGCTATGGCTGCCGTTTCCTGTTCATCACAGGCAGACCCAGTTCGGGCAAGTCGCGTGCGTTGTACGAATTCACGCACTCCACGCTGAAAGACCAGCAGGTGGTACTGATGGGGGCCGACAATGTGGTGTCTATATGTGACAGCCTGATGGTGGATGTCAGACAGGCAAAACGAGACCCTGAGCAGTCCTACGCAAAAGCATTCTGCCAGACGCAATACTACTTTGTCTGTGACCAGATAAACGACGTATTCCAACAGGCGCAGGTGCCCACAGAGTTGAAACTGGGCTTCCTGAATGCTATCAGCGAACAGGAGAACTGCTGTCTGCTGGCCACTGGCACCCGGGCCGCGCTGGAAGACTTTGTAGAGGACAGCAGAGACATCATTTCTCCAATAGACGGCAATTATAATGACGGGAACTCGGATTTGATAACCATCCCGTTACTGTCAAAAGATGCCGACTCACAGGAAATCCTGGCTCGGCTACGACACCAATACGCCATATCAGATGGAGAGACGATTGGCGACTTCATCACAGAACTGAACAAATACAAGGCTGGTATTGTAGAAGAGATACTGAAAGCCGTAAAGCAGGAAAAGTTCCAGTATCTCTCTGATTTCCTGAAATGCATCCAGTTGACGCTGACCTATCGGCACATCACGCCTCTTCTGCTGCCTGTCAACATGTTGCGGAATCATTACGACGACAGCGGCAGGGTCTTTAAGAGACGAACCGTTGACTGCCTGAACTTCCTGATAGCGAAGAATGTGTTGAAAATCACGGACTCCAACAAGGAACGCCAGGAGATCGGCATCTTCCCTGAAAACGTCTTCTCCGCATCAGAATTCTGTCTCACCACACTATTAGACGACGAGGAATATCCTGAGATTGTTCCCACTCAATACACATTTACCGTCAACGAACTGGTGTGGGTATACCTGCAGGAGAGATTGACACAGCAAGCCGACCTGCATGTGCTGTTCAATCTGTTTGATGAGGAGGAACTGTCGCAAGCACTCCCAATGGTCATGAATTCCTATCCCCATGCTGCCACGCTGCGCCGTTTCGTCTCTCGGACTCCCATACAACGGGAATGGCAAGACTCCTTGGGTGATAAGAAACGCTTGAGAATCTCGTGGCAATATGCTTTCCAGATGATGAAACGCCTGAAGGCAGAGAATGAGTCTGAGGTAGAGATGAACAAAGCCTTCAATATTCTCATTGGGCGTGCCGAGAATGTCGGACAGGTGGACGAACTATTGGCTTTGATGGCCGACAAGGGACTTGAGGTGAACGACTCAACCATTGGTGAGATGTACACGTTTGCCCAGCACCGTCTGGAAGAGGGCACCCCCGAATTCGATGATTTCATCAAGAAAACCGAGGAACTGGACAAGCAGCAGCAGCGACGGGACTACGAGCGGGGCTGTGCATGGACCTTCCAGGACCTGTATCGTATTTCCAAAATCATCCGTCTGAAGAAGAACAACTATGCAGAGGCTTTCAGCCTGGTCTCCGATGCCTTCTACAAGATAAAATGTACCGACGCACAGGGGCACCCGTTGCAGGGGCGCAATGCCATTATGTATCTCAATACCTTGGACGACTCCTTGGACAAGAGGAGCCTGGAATATATCATGATTCTCCTGGCCAAGCGTTGCAACGATGAACAAGATGTAGAACGCCTGCTGAAGTGCCACATCTTCTACAAGATACGGCTATCAAACTACGTGCTGCATCGTATAGGCGATGTCGTCAAGGACAGCGCCACCATATACAGGTTGCTGGAAATGATGTTCAAGGCCATCGACGATGAAGACAAGCGGGCCGCATTCTACGAGCGTGCCGTGGTGTGTGTCACGATGCATCTGCGCACTTTCCAAGAGTCTATCACCTTGTACAAGAGGTGGCATCAGTATATGGTAAAGAACAAGCGGCGCGACAAGAACCAGCATAACATCCGGCTGGTATCCATCTGTCTGCAGAACTGCAAGCGCGAGGAGTTCCAAACGGCTGTCGCCTTTATCCGAACGCTACCCAAGAATGCCATCAACGGCATTACCTATAACCTGCTCATTTCACTGGCCCCCAACACAGAGGATATAGTATTCCTCGTGAACCGGATGCGGTCGGAGGATGTCGACGAATACACGCTGAGCAACTGTCTGAAGCGAATTGATGAGATATCACAGATCAACAGGGGAAAGGGGGAGCCGAAGATTGACAAGACACAATGGTTCATCTTTGCCTACGAGATGATCAATCATCCGAAACTGAAGGGGAAGCGCACGCGAATGGCCTGTCTGCAGAAACTCTTCAAACTGGTCACCGACCCCTGGCAGGAAGCATTCATCATAGAAAAGATTGTCGGCCCGAAACGCCAATGGGCACTTATCGACAACGACTACATCAATTCCACGCGTGTCATACGCCCCTACCGTACCTTTACCGAAGCCTACGAACTGATCTACCTGCCTGCCAGGGCACGGTATGACGATACGAAGGGTAAATTCTGGCCAGACCTCATCAATTCCATGTGCGCCAAATACTATAAGGACAATAGCACGGACAAAGACAAGTATAAGGAAGAACTGCAAAGGGACATCGAGCGGTATATGGCATCTGACCGTATCATCCTGGACGAGAATTTCTTCCTGAACTACTATATCAAATTCCTAGGCACACCGATCTTCAATGCCGACGGCACCCTGACGGAGTTGTTCAAGCAGTGGTTTGCCGGCAAGCAGGGCAATGTCGACATCAGCAACCTCTCTGCCCTGTCCAAACTGCTGGCATTCATTGCCAACCAGTATTATGTGGACGTGGAGACAAGATGGCAACAGATGATAACGCTCTATCTGTTCTATAAGGAACGCTTTGCCGCTGCCAAGAGTGTGTTCCACCCTCAGGACGATGTGTTTATCAGTATGCTGGTCGTTGCCTCCAAACGGGGCTATCCTCAGGCATACTGCGAGTTCATTGACCAAGAGTTGTTGGAACATAACGTAGAGCGGACGCAGCAACTGAATTCCAAACTCTCTGACGAAAAGACAGGCTACAATTTCAAGTACAACGAGAAACATCCGCAGCCTGTCAACAGGCACATGATCAACATCCTGCACATACAAACGGCCAAGAGCACGGAACAGGTGATGGACGTGCTGCAACAGGAAATCAAGAAAGAAGGCTTTGTCACCCCCTCCATCATCAATTGTGCCCTTGAGCGATACAGGGATTTCCAGCGCCAGCACGCCTCGCTGGTCGGTTCTTCCAAAAAAGTGGGTCTGCCAGTCAGTCTGATGAAGTATATAAAGGATACACTTCCTGCCGGCACAACGTCGTTCAACCTGTCGCAACTGGTAGCCAACTACAGAAAAAACAACAAGAAGCACATCACCGCTGGTGATGAGACGGACAAGTTGCTCGCGCTTTTCAGAAAGCACAATACCTATGCCAAGGATTTCGTAAAACTGGGACGGGAACTGGCTGAAATCAGCAAGAAACTGGACATGGAAGAGTTGCAGGAGATAGTCCGTCTTATCAGCGAACACGAACTTTCGCTGACATCGCGATGCCATGTCCTGCTGACCGTGCTGTCGAAAGACAGCGAAGACCGGAAACATTGGATAGACAAGTTCCAACATTGTAGCGACATCAGCGAGACCGCCTACGGACAACTGTCCACCGAACCCATCATAGCCCAGACAAGCATCGAACTGTCGAGAGAGTATTTCAGGAGATGGCTTGCCGTCTATAAAGACATCTATGGCACCTACGAGGTCATTGCCCGTATCCTCCCACAGAGAAAGTGGTCTACCATAGGCCTGCACCTGAAGAACGAGACAAAGGCCTTGGAGGATTTGAGAAAACGTGCAAAACTGACTGCCAAGGAACAGTTGCCTGATTTCCTGGCTCATCTGGAGAAATATGTGAAGCAGGATGCGCTGGACATCATCGATGAAATTCTGCACACCTATGCCGCCAATCCCCAGCACTTCACGCTCAAGAATTTCCCCCAGTGGATGACGCTTGACGATGTCGCCACCCTGCTTGGCCTGTATCAGCAACGACCCGATTATTGGCAAGACCTCACCACCAAACTTACTTGTATCAAATCAAACACAGAAAGTTAAAGCCCGTATGTTCAAGATCTATATTTCCGACTCCGTCTACAAAAATGTAGTACGTGCTGAGGAGCAGAAGAACTTTTCTGAATGCTCCGACCTCTATAAAATGCTCAAGCGGCAACCCGTCCAGTTGCTGACAGCATCTGACAACGCGCGATTTAAGTCACATCCGGAGGAAGTGCTGAAGGACCCGTCGGCACTCTATATCCTCGACATGACACCCGTTGAGGCACAGACCATTCAGGCCTCTTACGGCGTGATGTGCCAGAGTTGCCAGCAGCCCGATGTCTCTCCCCTAATTGATGTCAACGACATCTTCATCTCCAACGTCGATGAGCGGCTCGACAGAGGGTGGGACTCTGTGTTGGACAGTGTGGAGAGGCTGCCGTCAAACACCTTGCTGCTCACCGACCGCTATCTCTTTGCTTTCCGTCATCCCAACGCCGGTGATGGATTGGCCAACATCCGTGAGATTCTCAACGAACTGCTGCCCCTCCGTTTCCAGGGCGATGAATATCACGTCACCGTCGTCTTCGACGACAAGAGCAAGCATGCCTCCTACTCGTTCGATGAGATAGCCACCAAACTGAACCGCATCAAGAAGCAGTTGGGCCGTGCCTACCCTATCATGATGGAGGTGCTGGGTGTCACCCCCGACTGCGCCATCTACAACAAACTGCACCCCCGCCTCATCCTCTCTAACTATTATCTCGTTGAGGCTGGTCACAAACTGGCCGCCTTCAATGCTGACAAAGGCACCGCCCGCCAGACCCTGATCCCGATGGCCCTCTTCACGGAGAGCAGTCTCAAGGGCTCTTCCACCCCACCCTTGGAAGCCATCAACCAGACAGTCACCACCCTCCGCGACTTCTCCGACTCCCTCTCCAAACTTACTGACCACAGCACCTATCTCTATGCCGTCAATGGGAAACGCATGGAGCGGTGCGAGGGGATAAGGAATAGACTGATAAGAAATAAATAAAATAACTACAATTATGGGAAATGATTACAAAAAGGGAAATTATACTCCTAAGAATCAAAACGGTAATAAACAACAACCTAAAAAAGTACGCAGACTGCAGAAGACCAATTTCAGAATCAGCCTGACAGGCAAACACGTTTTTGGTGCCTATTTCAATATGGCACGAACTAACTTCATAAAGACAATCAACTATATTTTGCCTATTGCAGGAGTACGTGGCAACTATTCTGAAAGTCAAATCAACAAATTGCTCCAAGCCATGTTCTTAATTCAAACTGGACGAAATGGAGAACTGACAAAAGAGCAGAAACAATGGGAGAAGAAACTGCGCCTAAACCCAGAGCAACAAACAAAATTGCAACAGTTACTTTTCAAGCATTTCCCTGTGCTTGGCCCAATGATGGCCGATGTGGCTGACCATAAAGTCTATCTCAACAAGAAGAAGTCGAATGTGCAGACTGAAGATGAGGCTTTTGCTCAACTGAAAGGTGTCTCATTGGCAGATTGCCTGGAGATGATTTACTTGATGGCGGAAACACTTACGGAATGCCGAAACTTCTATACTCACAAGTCACCTTACAACACTCCATCCCAATTGGCAATGCAGTATCTGCATCAAGAAATGATTGCCAAAAAATTGGATAAAGTAGTTGTAGCCAGCCGACGTATTCTGAAAGACCGCGAAGGACTCTCTGTCAATGAAGTGGAATTCCTGACAGGTATTGACCATCTGCACCAAGAGACAGTCAAGGACGAATTCGGAAATGTAAAAATGAAAGGCGGCAAGGTTATGAAGACCTTTGTGGAATATGATGACTTCTATTTCAAGATTTCTGGCAAACGCCTTGTCAAGGGCTATACTGTCACTGTAAAGGACGATAAGCCCGTCAACGTGGATACCATGCTACCAGCCCTGTCTGATTTTGGACTTCTTTACTTCTGTGTCATCTTCCTTTCCAAACCTTACGCCAAACTGTTCATTGATGAGGTTCGTCTGTTTGAGTTCAGCCCATTTAGTGATAACGAAAATATGATTATGAGCGAAATGCTCAGCATCTATCGCATTCGCACTCCCCGTCTGCATAAGATAGACAGCCGCGATAGTAAAGCAACATTGGCTATGGACATCTTTGGAGAATTGCGTCGCTGTCCCATTGAACTCTACGACCTGCTGGACAAGAATTCTGGACAGCCCTTCTTCCATGATGAAGTGAAACGCCCTAACAGCCATACACCAGAAGTTTCAAAACGACTGCGATACAATGACCGCTTCCCTACCTTGGCGCTTCGTTATGTTGATGAAACGGAATTGTTCAAGCGCATCCGCTTTCAACTTCAGTTAGGTGCTTTCCGCTATAAGTTCTACGATAAAGAAGGTATTGATGGCAGAATTCGTGTCCGTCGTATCCAGAAGGACATCAACGGCTACGGACGACTACAGGAAGTGGCAGACAAGCGTATCGAGAAATGGGGTGACATGCTTCAAAAGCGAGAAGAGCGTTCCGTGAAATTGGAACACGAAGAACTATATATCGACCTCGACCAGTTCCAGGAAGACACAGCAGACTCTACCCCTTATGTAACAGACCGTCGACCTGCCTACAATATCCATGCAAACCGCATAGGATTGTATTGGGAGGAGAGCCAGAACCCCAACGAATTCAAAGTGTTCGATAATAACGGGATGTATATTCCTGAACTGGTGGTGACGGAAGATGAGAAGGCCCCTGTCAAGATGCCAGCACCTCGTTGCGCTCTTAGCGTATATGATTTGTCTGCCATGCTTTTCTATGAATATCTTCGTGAACAAGAAGACGGGAACACTCCTTCTGCTGAACAAATCATCATTGACTATGAAGCCGACTATCGCAGATTCTTTAATGCCGTAGCAGAAGGAACGCTAAAGCCTTTCCAAAAAACTAAGGAATTCCGTGAATACCTGGAGAAAGAATATCCTAGACTTCGCATGGCAGATATTCCTGAAAAACTACAGTTGTATCTCACCTGTAAAGGATTGACTCACGACAATAAACCGGAAACGGTTCGTGAACGTATGATTCGTCTCACCATTGAGCATTTGAAAGAAAGAGAGGAGCGTGTTCAGCGTCGTTTGGAGCATTATGAGGAAGATCGTAAGATGATTGGCGAGAAGGACAACAAGTATGGAAAGAAGGGCTTTGCTGATGTTCGTCATGGGGCTATCGCCCGCTATCTGGCTCAGAGCATGATGGAGTGGCAGCCCACAAATCTTAAGGATAAAGAAAAAGGGCGTGACAAACTCACAGGCATGAACTACAATGTGCTCACAGCCTATCTCGCTACCTTTGGCCAGCCTCAGACTCCAGAAGAGGATTTCACTCCCCGCACGCTGGAACAAGTATTAACTGGGGCACATCTCATAGGTGGCAACAATCCCCATCCATTTATTGATAAGGTATTGGCTCTGGGCAACAGGAATATTGAGGAACTATATCTGCACTATCTAGAAGAAGAACTCAAACATATCCGCTCTCGCAAACAGTCATTGTCAAGCAATCCGTCTGATAAGGCTCTGTCGGCATTACCTTTCGTTCACCACGACCGCTTGAGATTCCATGAACGCACTAACGAAGAGATGAAGGCCTTGGCAGCACGCTATACAACCATACAATTGCCCGATGGTCTCTTTACTCCATATATTGTCGAGTTACTGAAACAATACGTTGAGTTGCAGACAGCCCTCAATCAGGATATTCCTGCCAACCTTAATCCTACAAACAATGCTGCCTATCTTATAACGCAGTTCTATCAGACAGTATTAAAGGATGATGCTCAGCCTTTCTATATATCTGGTAAAACATACACTCGGCACAAAGAAGGAGAAAAGGATGAGGTATTCTCCTTCAAAAGAGCATATGAATTGTTCTCCGTATTAAACAATGAAAAGAAGAGAACATTCCCGTATGAACTTATTCCTTTGTTCCTAACAAGCGACGAAATACAAAAACGATTATCAGAGAAACTCCTTGATGACGATGGGAATCCTATGCCAGAACAAGGAAAAAGAGGCAAAGCGGCAACTGATAATCAGGGAAATATCATCTGGCAACGAAAAATAAAACTGGATATCAGTAATTATGTATCAAGTTTGTCAGACAGAGACTTGAAAATCTCCATGAACCAATCATGGAAGCAGAAAGAAGAAGAACGTACAGAAAAACGCGAAGCCTTACAATCGCGTTTGACTAGACAAATCCATGACATCAAGAATAACGAGCGCACCTTGCGTCGCTATAAGACCCAGGACATGGTACTGTTTCTCATAGCCAAGAAACTATTTGAAAATATTATTTTTGAACAAGGTAATGAGGTAAACTCGGAGCAGATGCGTCTTTCTAAAGTATGCGACGAGGCCTTCCTGCGCCAGACACTCACCTTCCGTGTTCCTGTTACAGTTGGCGACAAGACCATCTATGTGGAACAGGAGAATATGTCGCTTAAGAACTATGGCGAATTCTACCGCTTCCTCACTGACGACCGTCTGATGAGTCTGCTTGAGAACATCATAGGTACGCTGAAGCCCAATGAAGATGGCGACCTGGTCATTCGTCATACCGACCTGATGAGCGAACTGGCAGCCTACGACCAACATCGTTCCACTGTCTTCAAGTTGATTCAGCAGATTGAGAACCTTATTATTGAGAAGAACGCAGCATTGAAGAATCCAGATAGTGAAGACTTCTGGGTTAAGGAAGGACTTCCCAAGCGTAACAACTTTGCATCATTGTTGGAACTGATTGATCAGTTGAATAACGTAGCATTAACTGATGAGGAACGCAAACTGCTTGTTGCCGTCCGAAACGCCTTCAGCCACAACAGTTACAATATTGACTTCTCGCTCATCAAGGATGTCAAACATCTGCCAGAGGTTGCCAAAGGTATCCTGCAACATTTGCAATTGGTACTTGGAGTTGAACAAACAAAGTAACATAGAAGTTATGGCAAATACATTATATTCACATGCATTTCTGGTAGGTAGTTTCAACGGAGAACTAAACACCCAAGGCATAGAAAAAGACAGTCGATGGAAGCGAATGACACTTACGACAGAAGAATATAGTGATCTGTATTCCATGTACTACAAAAGTCACATTGACGCTATCGCTGACATGCCTTTGGATGTAGAGAGACCTGCCAGGCTTCAATGCATCCGGCATTATCAGTCAGATGTAGCAAAATCTGTATGGTTTTGCCAACAAATAGTTAGAGAAATGTCTATCGAGATTAAGCCTCTGACAAAATACCTACTGAACATCTGCAGTATTCATATTTATGTTTTCCCATTTAATACCGTTCTCTTTTCCATTGAGATTGACGAAAGCGGTTCAGAATTAAATGAGTTGACATCTGCTCATTGGCTGCTGATGACATGGAATTGGGAACAGTTTTCACCGCTTACGAAAAAACAATTAGATTCACTCCTGCAGCCTCTTTCTGACTATCTGCCAGAAAAGGATGTTACAAAACTTGTAAAACAAGGCAATAAATTGAAATTATTCCAGGTACATCAAGTAGATGTCAATCCGTTTGATGATATGGATGCTCTCCTGTATGAAATAGCAACATCATCGCCAATAGGAACTGTTCATAAAAATTGTCCTTCTACGCCATCACATAGTTATTATGAAAAGATGATGACAGAGTACGCCGTTTCTGTCTTTAACAATTGGAAGGCTCTTGCTATTGTCGACACATTCACCGTCATCAGTTCCGATGCAAAATTCAATCGTTGGCCCTTTGAGAATCTCTATTTCCCTATCATCTATTTACGTTGCATGTTTGAAAAATCTTTCTGTTTTAGCCGTAACAATAATTATCGGCAGGGCAAAGATTGCATCAACCTTCTAGAAGAGATAACAGAAATGGAGAAATACTATTTTTATGACAATATATCGTTCAATTTCCTGCCCAACTTGTTGTATCAAGCAATAGCCAAAGGATTAAGCATCAAGGAAGAACGTGAAGAGTTATCCAAACAAATCAAAGAGAGTAGAAAAGAGGATATAAGAAAGGAAAAGGAAAGAGAAGAAAAGAAAAAAGAAGCAGAGAGTAAAAGAAAAGACAGAATTCTCGCTGGGGTTGCAATTTTTGCTGTTATCTCTGTCATGTGGGATTTTTGTTCAATTTTTAAAGATGCAATTGGTATTAGTGAAAGTAATCGAAGTCCAATCCCTGCTATCGCATTTATTATTTTGGGGGGTATATTAATTGGATGGTTAATGTTTCTTATCTTTCATAAAAGGAATGAAGAAGAATAGAATCTATATTTCCCTTGAAGTCCGAGAGCACCTTGTTTCTCATTTCCAGCAAGATCTGCCAGGCTCGAAGTTCTACTGCGAATCACCTGAGGATATGCTGGAGGAAGCCCTACGACTCTTCCCTGAGACTTTTCGTGAGGCGAAACCTGATGCCGATGGACGTATCCGCATCTCGCTGACTTTCCCAAGGGAGATTGGGGTTAGCAATGTTGTGAGTGTTGATGAACTGACGGATGAGGAAAAAGAGCGAATAGAAATCATTGACAGAAATGGGACAATAGTACGATCTGTTAAAACTGGTAGAGTTATTCCCACTCGTGAATGTCAGATTATCCTTTCCGAAGACTGGCATCTCATCACCATGTTCCCTGGCGAACTGGCACCACCATTGCCCGATTCGCCAGATATTCCTGATGAGTATTGGGATCATCATGTTTTTATAGAACCACAGAAAGAATAACGCCTTGTTTCTATAATTAATGTACGCGCGATCTTTGACATTTTGGGACATAAAACAGAGAGATAAAACCCAGCATTTGATGATAAAAAAGCATGGCATTTGCGAAAATCAAGTCCGTGAGATTGTTAAGTCTCGCGAAATCAATGCGTTAGGGTTTAAAGAAAAGTCATTCTATAGCCAAACGACTTCTTCAAAGTCCTATGATAGGTATGACGACACACAAGACGATACCCCTTGGGCTTAAGCCGCTTCCCCGTTTGGCGGGGATACTCAAATGTAGAAGCCTATCGTTTGGGGAGGTATGACAACAATTAGAATCTGAAAAGTGAGCTGCCCAGATTAGATTAGCGAGTTGCAGAAGCTTTTTCGTTTGGGGAGATATGACAACTTTACCATGTGTATACATAGCTCTTGCGATTTTCAGTTGTAGAAGCCTTTCGTTTGGAGGGGTATGACAACAATACCTCATAATCTTTATTTTTAAGGGTTGTTGTAGAAGCCTTTCGTTTGGAGGGGTATGACAACATAGTTTCATCAGCCAGTCGTCGATATCTGTTGTAGAAGCCTTTCGTTTGGAGGGGTATGACAACAATACTACATACTTTCCTTCAATCTTACTGTTGTAGAAGCCTTTCGTTTGGAGGGGTATGACAACCTTCCATGTTTGTTTTATTGTTTTATTGAGTTGTAGAAGCCTTTCGTTTGGAGGGGTATGACAACCTCCACACACATGATATAATTCTTGTGATTGTTGTAGAAGCCTTTCGTTTGGAGGGGTATGACAACAGTTTAACACCAGGCTCATATACTCCTGCGGTTGTAGAAGCCTATCGTTTGGGTAGGTATGACAACTTTTAGTAGGTTGGTTCTCCGTGGATACAGTGGAGTTGTAGAAGCCTATCGTTTGGGTAGGTATGACAACATCCATTCTCATAACTTTTCTGCTCAACTGCACGTTGTAGAAGCCTATCGTTTGGGTAGGTATGACAACTGTTTACTTACGCCTAGCCCTTGCACCTTTCTTTGTTGTAGAAGCCTATCGTTTGGGTAGGTATGACAACTATCAAGGCACCTTCAAGCAACGGGGTAATGAGTTGTAGAAGCCTATCGTTTGGGTAGGTATGACAACTTTTACCCTTGTTGTCATAGCATGCTCCAACAGCGTTGTAGAAGCCTATCGTTTGGGTAGGTATGACAACTTCCACATACCATACAAATCTCCGTTGTTGTACTTTGTTGTAGAAGCCTATCGTTTGGGTAGGTATGACAACACTTAACAATGCCCCTTGGGCTTAGGCCGCTTCCCCGTTTGGCGGGGAGGCTCAAATGTAGAAGCCTTTCGTTTGGATAGGTATGGCGACACACAAGACAATGCCCCTTGGGCTTAGGCCGCTTCCCCGTTTGGCGGGGAGGCTCAAATGTAGAAGCCTTTCGTTTGGGGAGGTATGACAACACTTAACAATGCCCCTTGAGCTTAAGCCGCTTCCCCGATTGACGGGGAGGCTCAAATGTAGAAGCCTATCGTTTGGGTAGGTATGACAACAACACTTAACAATGCCCCTTGGGCTTAAGCCGCTTCCCAGATTGACAGGGATACTCAAATGTAGAAAGTCCAAGCATAAATGGGTATGAAAAAGACAATTTGAATTCATCCGCCGAGATTCCGAAAGGAGTTTCGGCGGATTTTTTTGTGATGGATGGTGAAGACATGTGAGAGTGAAAAAAATTTCTTCACGCGAAAAGTTTGAAAACACTATACATTCCTACATTTTATTTGTAACATATTGATGTACAATTGTTTAGACGATGTATAGTGCCTACATGAATTGATGCGTCTATACACGATTTGACTAAAAAACGGGTGATTTAGGGTGTTATTGGCAGTTAACTTACTGATAGACAAGTTGTTTCTCACTTGTTCCGCCCAGTGAAACAATTTGTTTCTACTGGAGAAACAGTTTGTTTCATCGGGAGAAACAAAGTGTTTCCATTGTTGGAACAACAGTGAAACAATATTTCTTTGAGGTCAAACTTGGCGTCATTTTTAGGTCAAAAACGGCATTTTTCAGCCCAAAAAGGCCTGAGAATGTATAGACGATGTATAGCGAAGCGCCTCTATACATCGCATAACATGCTATTAGACAGTGGTTTACAATGAAAATGTAGGAATGTATAGGCAAATCGCATTTTCTGAGTGAGAAAAATTACATTCACATTGACAACAGCAAAAACCAGATTTATGGGGTTGTATTGGACATAAATCTTCATCAATCTATCATAAATTTTGGATCACCTGCAAAAACCCTGTGTTTAGGTTTTGACAAAAACCACAAAAACCCTCACGTCAGTATGTGTCGGACTTATAGTCCTTATAAGATTGAAGGTGACTATTATTCCTTGTGAGCAAGCTCGCAGATAAAAATATCCACCTCGAATCTTTGTCTCTTACAGAGCCATCACATACTTTGTGAGCAAAAACACCGATTTCTTCGAAATCTAAAAGAACTGATATTAACCTTCCTTTTAACATTGATGTTGCGGTTTAGTGAAAACTGTTTTTAAGGCTTGAAAAGCCGATGTTTTTGCCCATGTCAGGATGGTGGGCCTCCAAGGAAGGCTAAGATGCGAGACAGAGATTTTTATCTACAAGCGCTTGTAAGGAAAGATCTCTGCCTCGTATCTTATAAGGGCTGTAAGCGCTTACATCCTGGCATGGGAGTTTTTTGGGTTTTTGTTCTCATCTTCTAAGAACTGCTGATAGTTAAACTTCTTTCAGAAAAAACGCGTGATTGCTTCCTTGGTTCAGAAAAATTTACTACTTTTGTAGCGCAGAGCATAACGATGCTTGCATCAGTTATGCCGAGTGTGAGCAGGCTCGAACGAAACTTGTATAGCATAATTGAATAATAAAGCGACAACAAATGATTGACACGTTCTTTAAGCAGACAAACGAGACGATCTGGGGTTTCCTGCAGGAAATCGGCAAGAGCAAGGAGGTGTTTTCTTGCTACTCGTTTCGTGAAATAGATGGTTACACCTTATTCTTCTATGCTACTTCTACGGAGATCGTGTTGGTGCTATTAGATATTGTGGATGAGGGAACGGTGGAGTATGCGGAGGATGATAGCAGATTGAGCCCTGTGATGGAATTATATGAGCATGCCAGGCAAATGCGCAGGTTTTTCGAAATATCAGGACAATTCAAATTGGTGCCGGCCATTCACCTGATGTATCTTACAAACGCTCATATCGTAAACTATCCTAAGATGATGGATACTTGGCAACAACAGGACCTGTTCGGTTTTTCCGCCTTACACGATCTGTCAGGTTTAAGACCCAACATTATCTATGAGAGCCGCATTGAGGGACATCCGTTTATTCCCGTTAATGAGGATTTGAGCATTGAGGCGTCTGAGTATTGGACAAAATGGCAAACGTTTCTTAAGAACAGAGGCCATTTTGATGGGGAAGATTATCGTTATGACGACTGGCCACGCCCCACGGATAAAAGGTATAGTTGGAAAGGAGAAATGGGGCATCTCATTTCTGATGAGTTTAAAAACAAGGTGTAAAGCATGCCATTTTATAGAACATATGTTCGTGACGCTATGAACATATGTTCATTTTTTGACCTCATTTTATCGTTGTTTCAGAAAATTTTTACTACTTTTGTAGCGCAGAACATTGCCGTCTGCACAATGACTAAAAACGGGAAATAATATGCTACATCACATTGACCTCGCATTCAGAGAACGACTGACTCCGCGTACTGCAACAAAGTACATCGTTATTCATCATACAAAGGTAAAAGGCCGGCATGATGTCAGGGAGATACACCAGTGGCACCTGAACAGGGAAACGAAGGGACAGAAATGGGCTGGGATAGCCTACCACTATTATATTAACAAGGATGGTGAGATATTCACGGGCCGTCCCCGCAACACCATTGGGGCACATACCAATGGCTATAACAGCGTGTCCGTAGGCGTTTGTTTCGAAGGAGATTTCGATGAGGAGAAAATGAGTGAGAAGCAACTGGAAGCATCTGTGATGCTGATCAGCGCCTTAAGTCTGGGCTATCACAATGCCGCTATCAGAGGACACAGGAATTTCAACTCTGCAAAGACCTGTCCCGGACTCCAATTCCCCATGAAAGAATTGCTTAGCAGAATACAAATCCAGAAGAAAAGGTTTATCCGTCTTTACGGGGATCCTAAGATAGTTGATTATGGCTTTTTGCTGAAAGGTTTAGATCAATAAAAGGGATATTTAGTGAGATCATGTAAATTTTTCATTGTTTTTCTTTCGTGATTCGGAATAATTATTTATATTTGCAAACTGAAACCTAAAACAATTATTGCCTAATTATGGAAAAGACGAACACTTCGTATGACGTTTTTATAAGTTATTCCCGTAAAGACAGAAAAATAGCGGAAGGAGCCTGTGGTTATCTGGAAAGTCACAAAATTCGTTGTTTTATAGATTATCGCGACATACCCAAAGGTGAGGACTGGCCAAAAGTTATCTCACAAGCGTTACGCAGCAGCCGACTGCTGCTTGCCGTCTTCTCGCAGAACTTCAATGTTTCTGAGCAGACAGACAGCGAGATTACTATTGCGGCTAAAAGACACATCCCCATACTGACATTCAAGATAACCGACGATGAGTTTGACGGAGCCAAAGAATATTTCCTTTCAAAGTCAAACTGGATAGATGCTTTTCCTGAACCGGAGAAACAATTCGGTGAATTGATGAAGAGCGTTCAGATCCTGCTGGGTATCAAGGGCGTTCCACAGTTTGAGCCAACAGTTTCCATCCCCAAGGTCGAGAAACGCGAACTGAGCGATGCAGAGCAATTGCTTCAGAATGGCCTGGACTTGAAAGAAGGCCGGAATGGCGTGCAGAGAGATATCGTGAAGAGTACATTCTTCATTCGTAAGGCGGCCATGCTGGGAGTTCCTGAGGCAGAATACTGGCTGGGCCTCGCCTATCGCTATGGCGACGGACTGCCACAGAGTTGGGAGTCAGCCTTCCAGTGGATGACAAAATCAGCAGAACACGGCTGTGCAAAGGGTATGGAAGGCCTGGCCATGTTCTATCAGTATGGCATCACGGTAGAACAAAACATCATGAAGGCCCTGGAACTCTACACAAAAGCCGCTGAACTTGGCAACTACAAGGCCATGTTTTACCTGGGCGATGTCTACCATGATGGTGGACTTGGCGTGCAAGACGAAGAGCGTTCAAAAACATGCTACAGCCAGGCTTTTGAGATTATCTACGAGAAAGCGGTTCTTGACGATGATGCCGAGGCACAGGAGATGCTGGCAAATTGCTATTGGGATGGAAAAGGCACCATCCAGGACTATCCGATGATGATAGAATGGCTGACACGTGCTGCTGAGAAGAAATATGCAAAGGCCCTTAATTCGTTAGGCATTTGCTATTCAATAGGTATTGGTGTACCCAAAAACGAAACCCGTTCCCACGAACTGCAATTGGAGGCTGCTGAACTGGGACACAGTTTTGCACAAAACAATATTGTTGCAGACTTCGAAAACGGCATCGGTACAGAAAAGGATATGGAGAAAGCACTTTACTGGCAACAACTGTCTGCCAACAAAGGCAATCTGAGCGCCCAGTTTTCCATCAGCCTGCGGTATCAGTTAGGCGATGGGTTGCCTCAGGATGACCGTCAGGCCCTTATCTGGCGTGAACGGGCCGTAAGGGGAGGTTCGTTGGAGGCCATGGTCAGTCTTGGCATCAGTTACGAGAATGGTGAGATAGGCCTGGAACCTGACGAAGCCAAAGCCTTCGCCCTTTACAAGAAGGCAGCCATGCAGGACAACGTATTCGCCTATAGCATGCTTGCCCACTGCTATTATACTGGAAAGGGCGTGCAACAGAACTACACAGAGGCCGTCAGATGGTATCAGAAACTGGTGGACATCGTGATAGACATGGAAAAACGTGGAGAACTCTTCTTTGACACCAAGATTGGACTTGGTGGCAGGAGCACTTGCAGTCTGGAGTCCTACAATGATACATTTGGAGAAGCCGCCTATTGGCTGGCCAATTGTTATCAAAACGGCTATGGCGTGGAGAAGAATGACGATGAGGCACGCAAATGGTACACACTTTCCGCTAAACTTGGCGACAAAGATGCTATGCAGGAAGTGGCACGTCTCTATGACAACGGCGAAGGCGTGGAACAAGATATGTCGAAAGGCTTCGAATGGTATCTCAAGGCTGCTGAGAAAGGTGACGACCACGCTCAATTCTGTACAGGATACGACTATGAGCACGGTGAAGGCGTGGAGCAGAACTATGAGGAAGCCGTCAAGTGGTATCAGAAGGCCATCGAGCAAAACAACGCCAAGGCAATGGTTGCACTTGCAAGTCTCTACGATAACGGCAAAGGGGTGCCTCAAGACAACAAGAAGGCATTTGAACTCTATCTGAAGGCAGCACAGTTAGGACATGCTCATGGTCAGTTCTGCGCTGGCTTCGACTACGAGAATGGCGAAGGCGTGGAGCAGAATTATGCAGAAGCCATTGCCTGGTATGAGAAAGCCATAGAGAGTGGCCATCTGAATGCGATGTGCCATCTGGCCTATCTCTATAAGACAGGTGAAGGTACGGCTCAGGATTTCAAGAAGAGTTTCGAACTGTATGAGCAGGCAGCAAATGGTGGCAGTGAAATTGGACAATACCATGTTGGTTTAGCCTATCTCTACGGTAAGGGTGTAGAGCGGAACTCGGCCGAAGCCATCAGTTGGCTTGAGAAAGCGGCTGGGCAAAACCATACCCAGGCCATGATATCATTGGGCGAACTGTATGAGTCGGACGATGTGGAAGAGAAAGATCTTCAGAAGAGTTTTGACTGGTATGTCAAGGCCGCTGAGTTGGACGATGCCTATGCCCAGTATTGCGTCGGTTTTGACTATATGCGAGGGATTGGCGTAGAACAAGACTATGACAAGGGAAGGGAGTGGCTTGAAAAGGCTGCCAAGCAGAATGATTGTAGTGCCATTGCCGAACTGGCATCAATGTATTCCAATGGTACCGGTGTCGAAAAAGATGCACAGAAGGCATTTGAGTTGCGTCAGAAGGCTGCTAGTGCCGGACATCTTCGTTCACAGTATTTCCTTGGCATGAACTATGAAGAAGGTGATGGTGTTGGACAAGATTACGAAAAGGCTGTGGAATGGTACAGAAAGGCTGCAGAAAGCGGCTATGCCGACGCCATGGTTGCTCTGGCACAGTGCTATGATGAGGGTCGTGGCATCGGTCAGGATCCGTCGGAAGGCTTTACATGGTATTTGCGCGCAGCAGAACAAGGAAAGCCTCATGCCCAGTATTGTGTGGGCTATGACTATCTGAATGGAGAAGGTGTTGAACAGAATCCAGAAAAAGCAGCATATTGGTATCAGGTGGCCGCAGACCAGAACTATAAAAAGGCCATAACAGCCCTAGCACGCCTGTATGAACAAGGTGCGGGTGTAGAGGCTGATGCTGACAAGGCATTCGAACTCTATATGAAGGCTGCTGGATTAGGCGACGCACATGCCCAGTTCTGTATTGGCTATAACTATGATCACGGCGAAGGCGTGGAGCAGAACTATGAAGAAGCCTACCGCTGGTACGAACAGGCAGCCGAACAAGGTCATTCTAAGGCCATGGCTGCATTGGCAAATCTCTACGATAACGGCAAGGGTGTGGAGAAAGATGTCAAAAAGGCTTTTGACTGGTACCTGAAAGCAGCCGACGAAGGACATATACATGCCCAGTTCTGTGTGGGATATGATTACGAACATGGCGAAGGCGTGGAGCAGAACCTAAGAAAGGCAGCAGAATGGTATCTGAAAGCAGCAGAGCAAGACCATGTTGGTGCCATCAAGGCCATCGCCCGTCTCTATGACAACGGCCAAGGTGTGGTAAAAGACGAGAAGAAGGCGTTCCTATGGTACTCCAAGGCTGCGGAGATGGGAGATCCTCATGCACAATTCTGCATCGGCTACGACTATGAAAACGGTGAGGGTGCCGACCAGGACTATGGTAAGGCTTTAAAATGGTATATGAAGGCTGCGGACCAGGGATATGTCCGTGCGATAGCCAATGCGGCAGGTATGTATCTTTCAGGACAAGGAACATCGGTCGATGTACAAAAGGCCTTCAACATGTATCTGAAAGCAGCAGAGCAAGGACACGCCTATTCAAAATATGTCGTAGGCAAGTTCTATGCTGGTCTTGCACCGGATGTTGTTCAAAAAAATGTCAACAAGGCTGCTTATTGGCTGAAACAAGTTCGTGACCAGTATGAAGATGCTAATGCGACACTGAATAAACTCGGTATAGGCTAGTTTTAGTGAGGTGATGTAAAATTTTTCATGGATTTTCTTTCGTGATTCGGATTATTTTCCTATTTTTGCAGACTGAAACCTAAAATACCTGAAACTGAAAACAATGAGGGGAATAAGACTGACGGCCATCTTGATGGCGATGCTGATATGCGGACTTGTGGGGGCGATGGCCCAGAGCAAGGTGAAACGCAGCAACTATATCTACATCTTCGACTGCACCAAGTCGATGATCAACTACAACATCTTGGACCGCTCACTGCAGTTCGTGCACGACGACATCAGCGAGCGCAGCCCAGGCAACGAGATCACGGTGGTGCTGTTCCAAGGACAACCGTTGGAGACGATGCATTTCATGCGCGAGGACTTCAACGATAGCAAATGGGCAGAGATAGACAAACTGGTGCGCGGACATGCCGATGTCGTGACCAACACGAACATTGTGAGTGCCTGGGAGCGCGGCCTCGACTTCATAGACGAGGGTAAGTACAACTACATCTACCTGATGACCGACGGTGAGGACAACGCCCACGGCGGCAGAGGCACGGCAGAGGTATGCCGGCTGATCCGAGAGTGGTGCGGCAAGTTCCGCGACTCGAGGGCCTACTACGTGGAACTCTACGATGGTGCCATCAACGACGAGATCAAGCGGGCCATCGAGGAGAGTTGCAACATCACCGCCATACGCAGCGACTACCACGACCACTTCATGTCGTTCGACAAACAGGAGATAACCGTCAACACCCGCGAACTGAACCAGACGGTGAGGCTGCACAGCGACTGGTCGAGGGAGACACCGCTAAGCGTACAGAGCAATGACCCCTACTTCACCGTAACCGTGGAGGGCGACAAGTTGCAGGAGGGCGGCGTGGCCGACTTCCGTGTGTCTCCACTGGTGAGCCTGCAGGACTTCAGCGACAGCATAGACCACGCACCAGAGTACCGCTTCACCGTCACGCTGACCACCTCGCGCCAGGACCTGGGCATCCAGAATCCCGTGATGGAGGTGGTGGTCATCAACAAGCCGGAACGCATCCTCTCCACACCAGTGACCGATGGTGCCGACCTGGGCTGCGCCCACTACTACCCGTCGTTCCTCTTCTGGGGCGAGTCGGAACTGGACACGCTGACACTCGACCTGAAGATGGTGTTCAATGAAGACGCCAAACGGCAGGGCGCCATGCTCAAGATGCAGGTGACCTCAGACCTGGAGGGCGACGGCTACACCCTGTTATATAACGGCCAGGCACAGGAGGACAAGACATTCACCGTCAGCAAGGACGATGCGACGAGCCTGCTACAGATCGTGTTCAACCGCGATGCACAGGATGGTGACCGCAACTTCGTGGTGAAGACGGTGGAAGGCATCCAGTTGGACCGCGTCAACCAGTCGGTACCACAGGAGTACATACTGACGCTGGAGGCCGAATACGACATCGACTGGAATCCGCTGCAGACCATCATCTTCTGGGCCGTTATCGTGTTCATTGGCCTGCTGGTGCTCTGGTTCTGCATGATAAAGCCCGTGGCCTATCCCAAGTTCAGGGGCGTGAACCGCCTGACGCTGACCAACGAGCGCGAAGCCTACTACCAGACGGTGCCTGCCAAGGGCTACCGTGAAATCGTGCTCTGCAACAAGGCAGAAAAGCAGGGGTGGTTGGACAAGACCCTCCGCGGCAAGAAACGCTATGAGGTGGACGAGCGCTGGGATCACCCCGTGGTCATCTCACCCAATGGCAAGGGCATCCGCGTCAATGCCGGTGCCAACTATCTGCTGGACAAGTTCACCTGCGATGCTGGCGACTATCTGGAGATAGAGAGCCTGACGAGGAACTCGAAGGTAACGATGGAGGTGAATTAAAATGTGAAAAAGGTAAAAGAATTAAGAATTAAAAATATTTACTACTATGGCTACAAACATTAGAAGGAGTTTATTTATTGGTATTGGCGGAACAGGTATCAACGCCATTCTGAATACCAAAAAGATGTTTTTGGACACCTATGGCGAAGTGCCACCGATGGTGGGATTCTTGGGTATCGACACAGACAAGGGAGAGTTTGAGAAGCAGAGGGTGATGACACGCAACGGCAAGAGGGTGATGCTCGATGCTGACGAGCAGGTGTCGATCAGCGTGCTCGACCCGTTCTCATTGTTTGAGAGAAACAAGAACTACCTGAACTGGTTCCCCAACGAGAACGCATCGGCTATGGTCACAATGACCGAAGGCGCAGGCCAGGTGAGGAGCAACGGACGCTTCGCTTTCTGGGTCAATCATGAGAATGTGCGCATCAGCATCCAGAACAAGTTGTCGGACATCACCCGTCTGGAGCATATCGACAACGAAGCCTACAAGGTGGTGGGCAACAACACGCCCGTCATCCACATGATCTTCTCCATCTGCGGTGGCACTGGCTGTGGCTCGTTCCTGAGCGTAGCCTATCTCATACGTGAACATTTCCCTGGACACGAACTGAACGGTTATGCCGTGATGCCAGGCGTGTTTATCTCGCAGGTAGAGGCCAAGGTGCCCAATGCCCGCCCCAACGCTTTCGGTTCCATCGTCGACATCGACTGGCTGATGTGTCGCAATGTGAGCACAGAGAAAATAGAGTTGGAGAATCTGAACGCCAGGTTCCAAACCAACATGCCGCCATTTGACACCGTCAAACTCATTGACAACACGAATGCCACCAAGGATTGCGTCAGCAAGATTGACGATCTCTGCGCTATGATAGGCCTCTCGCTGGCCACACTCTCAGGCGACACGTCGGCTGGAGTCAACAGCGACCTGAACAACCTGAAGGTGAGGATGTACTCACGCAACTACGACATCGGCAACAAGGTGGCATGGGCCTCCGGCATGGGTATGTGCGAGATTACCGTCAATGGCAACGAACTGGGTGCCCTCTATGCCCTGAAGGCCGCCCAGCAGATCATAGACACCCTGCAGACAAGCAAGGGTGACGCTACGAAGGCAGCCACCCAGTGGATCAATGACATGGAGATACGCGAGAACGAAGGCTACGACCAAGTGACTGACTACATGCTGCCGAAGGCACCACGCCAGTCGATGCCGGAGATCCTGAACGTGAAGTCGCCCAAGGGTGAAGCCAGTGACTGGCTGAACAGGGTGGCCTATGAGGCTACCGACGTGAAAGACTATCCGACGAAGGTGGCAGAACTGTCGGAAAAGGTCAGTGCCAGCCTCAACGAACTGGTAGACCAGTATCTGCAGCAGAACGGTGTGAAGTCTACCGAAAACCTGCTGATAGCCATTCAGGAGCAGATCAACGCCTGCAATAATGAGATGACCGATGAACTGAGCAGCCATAAGGAAAAGGTGGCTTCGCTCGACGGTGCACTGGCTGCCGCTGAGAGCACACTGGCCAACTACGACCATGCCTGGTACTCTCTCTCGAAGAACCTGACCGAGGAATACAAGAACAACGTGAACAGTGCTGCCCGCAACGTGGCCATCAACCACCGTGAGATCGTTCGCCGCGAGGCTGCCATCAATTTCTACAGCAAACTGCTGGCACAGTTGACTACCCTGCTCAACACCGTGAAAGACATCGCAGACCGTCTGAATGCCCTGCACGCGAAGTTCGAGAAGCAGAAGGCTGCCGTCCTGTATGGTGTCGAGGCCAAGAAGCCGCTGTTCCAGATAGACCTGACCGAGAACTATGTAGACCGCATCCAGGTGACCAACGATAGCCTCACCTCCTACTTCCTCGGCAAGAACAATGTGCTGGCAATGGCCAAGAAGACAGAGCAGGAACTGGAGGATATCTTCATCGAATACACCACGGCCCTCGACGAAGCACAGCAATGGGCATCGATCACCATCGACCAGGTGTACAAGGATCTGTCGCCCGCCAATCAGACACGCATCCTGACGGAGGCTGTGCAGAAGAGTTCACCCCTGCTCAACTTCAACATCCAGAGTCAGGGCATCGTGCCGAAGATGCAGCCCGATGACACATTCGTAGTGGGTGTCTACGACCAAAGCCACTCGCCCATCTCGGCTGAAGCCATCACCAAGTTGCTGAAAGACCAGAGTTCGAAGCCTGAGTTCTGCAGCACAGGCTCCAAGACTTCGATTATCATCTACCGTATGGTGGGTCCCGTGCCGCCCTGTGTGCTACAAGACATCGATATCTGCCGCAAGAAGGCCGAAGAGGCATCATGGAACATCCACTTCGATGCCATGGTCGAAAGCAGGATGGAACAGGAGGGCTGGAGCATCTATCCGCAGGAAGGCACCAGCGACGCACTGGAACTGTGGATCAAGGGTCTGATGTTCGGCATGATTCGCAACGAGAAAGGACGCTACCAATACAGGGACTACAACGAATCCTCACGCGCCCTCGACGACTACTGGGTAGACCTGAACCATCCTAAGGCCGGCGACCGCGCCACAGCCTTCAACCTGTTCAAACTGAAACTCAACGACAAGAAGATGCACGACACCTTCGTGGCTGAACTGGAGAAACGCATCATGGCTATTGGCCAGGAGAAATACCAGGAAATGGTGAAAGCCGTGAAGGATATGAACTATTATTACGACAAGGTGTCACAGATCAACTTGCAGCGCGATACTCTCAACAGTTCTGCCTATGAGGATATCAAGAATCAGTTGATCAGCGAGGTAGACTTTATTAAAAAGAAACTCTAAAAAAGGACCTGCTTGACAGGTTGACAACAGAAGTAATATGATACGTTTGAAGCATCATGTGTTCCTGTTCCTGGGAAAGGATCTGCAGGAGTGTGCCATCAAGGTCAGACAGAATGTCCTGAAAGACGGCGATGACGAGTTGAACCGCCACTTCAGTGCCCTGTCATGGGTACTGACTGAGAGTGGCGATGCTGAGGTGAAGTCAATGGAACGCCTGCCGGCAGACGAGAAACGGTTCTATCCTGACGAGACCTACCTATTCATGGCAGGACCCGTGATGCAGACAACGATCACTAAAGAAGAGGACAAAGAGCAGATCATGGCCTTCTTCGACGGGTGGTTCCGTACCCACGTGACCGCCGACACCGCCGGAGCCGATGCCCGCTACCAGTTGACCATCGTCATGCAATCGTCTGACAAGGCGATGGCAGAACAGGCTCTGATGATAGCCGACACGCTCAACAGTCCACGCTTCCGCTACGATGTCGACCTGCTGTTGCTGGCTCCTGACACCTACCGCATCTTCGTCACCGACGAGGAACGCCTGGAGGATTTGGACAAGAGCATTGCCCGACTGAACGCAGAGGCAAAGGAAGTGACCAAGACGCTGATCGAGACAAGACCCAACATCGGCTGTCTGCAACAAATCATTCTGCTGCAGAACACCAAGAAGAGCGGGGCCTCCTACAACTTCGACCTGGACACCATCGCCCGCATCATCAGCGAGTATGGTGTCACCTGCGTGGAGAACTACCAGGACATCTATAGCCAGGCCGTGGCACTGAAGGAGCGCAAGCAGGGAAATATCGTCGGACTGGGACTGGCATGCCTGGACTTCGACAGATACTACTTTGTAGACTATCTGCTTCACCAGGCTTACCTCTATATCATGGAGCGTGAGGGGGTACAGCAGACAGACGTTGACATCAACCGCGCCTCGAAGTTGGCCAAGGACAGTCTGGAGGGCCGCACGCAGGTGCTCACCAACTTCTACGAGAAGTATGTACAGCCAGAACTTGACAAAGGCCGCAAGGGTGAGGACATCGTGCCGGAACTCAAGCCGCACTTGGACGAGTTCATGGCCGACCTGGAGAAGGCCATTACCTGCCATATCACCGACGAAAGTCTCTCGCTACCTGAAAAACTGGCCGTCATCGCCCAGGTGCTCATCATTGATGAGGACTCGCTCTCGGGCAATATCTACGACAAGAACCAGCCTGCCTTCATCGACCTCTTCCGCGAACCCATCAACTACTTCCTCGACTATTACAACGAGAGCCTTGAGTTCGAGCGCGATGAGGACGATAACGTGGTGTGCGACAAAGATACGGGCATCCCCGTCATCAAGAACGGCATCATCACCGCCCCCCAGAACCAGGAGGGGTACATCTTCGCACCCATCGACGAAATCAAGCGGCTGCGCATGGAGATCAGGCAGTGTTCAGAGTATATCCGCTCGCAGACAGAGCAACTGGAACAACTGGAGAAGATACGCGAGGAGACACACAAAGCTGAAAAAGTGGTGATAGATGACGATAACTACTTCCAGCGCTTCAAACTCATAGGAGAGGAAATCAAGGAGATTCCCCTGACGGAGAACTACGAGCCAAAGCCAACGCAGGAGGTTAACATTGACCTCTCACACGACTTCACTCCCGTCAAGAACCAGGGAGCCGTTGGGTCATGTGCGACATTTGCCGTCACCGCTGTCTACGAGTCTATCCTGAAGAAGAACGACCGCGAGGATCATGACTTGAGCGAACGCTTCCTCTACTATAATGCACGCGAGGATGACAACCGCCTCAACGAGGAGGGTGTGGCCATCAGTACCGCCATCCTCAGCGTCCACGGCAGAGGTATCTGTCAGGAAGGCAAATGCCTCTATTCTGAGACCGAATATAACCAAAGACCCTCGGAGGAAGCCTATAAGGATGCTGAGAACCGCAAGATCAAGACAGCCTTGAACATCGTGCTGGGCAACGACCAGGACAAGAACCGTGATACCCTGCGGTCGGCTGTGGCTGAGGGCTACCCTGTGGTTATCTCACTGAGACTCTTCGATGCCTTCGATCATATAGGCAGCGATGGTATGGTGCCGGTGCCATCCAAAGAGGACAAACCGCTGCAGCGTGAACAGCGCGAAGACGGCGCCCCCTCCTACCATGCGATGGTTATCTGCGGCTACGACGACAAGAACGAGGTATTCCTCGTGCGCAACTCATGGGGCGAGAGATTCGGCAAGAAGGGCTACTGCTTCATTCCCTATGCCTATATGTGTGACCGAGAATTCCTCAACTGTGCCTATATCATCACCGAAGTGACTGATGACAGCATCAAGGTGCGTGGCGTGAAAGGTGGCTACAAGGTGATGCTCGACATGACAGACATCAACGTGAAGATTGCCATCATCAAGAACACCATCACCATCAAGAAACGCCTGCAGGAGAAACTGATCGAGACCTACAACGCCGTCTACGGACAGTACGAGACACTGTTGCAGACACTGGGAGACCCCGCCGTACGCGAAATCATCATAGGTGGAACCAAGGAACACTACGAGAGTAAGGCCTCTATACAGAGAAAACATATTGAGGAGGTGACGGCTGAGAAGAACCAAACGCTGAAAGAACACGATGCCCAGACAACCAGGACGCTACTCTATGGGTGGATATCCGTGGCACTGTCGACCATCACGCTGGCCACCCTCTCCTTCCTCTTCTTCTATTTCGGTATCATCACCATCGTCTCGGCAGTTGTGATACTGCTGATGATTATCGGCCTCATCTTCTATGCTCGCAATCGCAAACAGGAACGCAGCGATTTAGAGGCCGACTATGATGGCCGCATAGTGAATCTCAACCGTACGCTCGGTCAATTGCGGGATACAATCAGCGAACTTGACTACCACTCGTTCGTTGCCGGCATGGTGCTTGATGCTACGAACCGTCTGCACCTGAACCTCCAGTCGCTACGCAATTCCATGCGCTCCTATGTCAACAACCTGTCAGTCTGGTACGACGAAGAAAAAGAGAAGATTCTACAGATGAGTCCTGACAAGAAGGCTCCGTTTATCTCTCTGCTCGACAATACGACACTCAACAAGTATTTCGCGGAACACAGTGAGGATCTGACGGGGCAGTTGCGCCTGTACCGATGCTGGGAGGAAGGCCACTACGAGATTGACGAGGAGAAGATCCTCGAGTTCAAGACTGGCCTGAAGAATGAGGTGAAAAAGTTGTTGACCAAGGCCTATGAGGGCTTCTGCATCTACGATTATGTGGCTGGTATTCGTCAGTATGACTTCCTCGCTGATGGACAGAACGACACCCGTCCGGAACGGCTCAAGACCCTGGGTGACTACTCCGAGATGCTGCTCAAGCCCATCAACGACAATTTCGCGCAACCCCAACACTTCATCTATGTCATGTGTGAAGAGACACTGGCCAACGAGTGGTTCAGTCTCTGCGGAAAACATACCAAGGGGGGAAAGCCACACTGTGGCTACATAACGTCGCCATACAAGTTGCTGGCTATGCAGGAGGAGTACGTCAGCCTCGACAACGTAGCCATCTTTATCTAAGCAGGGACGTTACAGGTCCTTGCGATAGCAGCGGTGGCGACGGTGCTGACGGCTCTCCAGATACTGCCATTGTGAGCGGACGGCCTCGTTGGCTTCCATCTGGGGCATGGCCTCGGCATACTTGAAGCCGTAGCGCTGGAACTGACAGATCAGGTCATTGAAGATCAAGGCGTTGGCACCTTTCTGACGATACTCAGGCAACACGCCTATCAGCAGCAAATCTACCGTATCGGTCTTGTGCCACTTCAGTATGCGTAGCAACTGCCACCAACCGAAGGGCAGCAGACGGCCGTCGCGTGTCTTCTGAAGCGCCCTCGTGAACGAAGGGAAGGTCACGCCGAAAGCCACCAACTTATCACCGTCCATCACGGAAGAGATGAGATTCAAATCGGCAATCTTGATATAGTCGCTTACTAACTTGTCTATCTGACGTTCTGAAAGATGTGAGTAGCCGTACAGGTTGCTATAGGTCTCGTTGACCATCTCAAAGATCTTGCGGCCCCATCCGCCCTCTACCAGTTCACGACGTGTGAATTTGCGGATGTTCAGTCCATAGCGCTTAGTGACCATTTCGGTAATCTTGGCGAACTTGTCGGGCACCACTTCGGGCACCTTCACCTGATACTCCATATAGTCGTTGTCCTTACGGAATCCGCCCAGCCGCTCCATGTGTTCAGGATAATAGGCGTAATTATAGTTCACATACATCGTCGACAACTCGTTGAAGCCTTCCACCAGCATGCCCTCACGGTCGGTATCAATAAAGCCCATCGGACCGGCCATCTGATTCATGCCTTGCTCACGGCCCCAGTCCTCTACAGCCTTCAGCAACGCCCGCGACACCTCGATGTCGTCGATGAAATCAAACCAGCCGAAGCGCACCTGACGCACATCCCACCGCTCGTTGGCACGGCGGTTGATGATGGCCGCCACGCGTCCCACCATCTTACCGTCACGGAAGGCCATGAAGTATTCGGCATCACAGCACTCAAACGAAGGGTTCTTGTCGTGCCGCAGCGTGTTCATCTCATCGAAGAACAGGTAGGGCACAAAATGCTGGTTGCCCCGATACAAATCGTAGTAGAACTGGACGAACTGGCGCAATTGCTTCCTGTCAGTCACTTTCTTGATCTCAATAGGAGCCATCTTGTATGCAAACTATTATTCTTAATGCCGTTTTTCTCTTTTTCGGTTGCAAAGATAGGAAAAAGTCTGTAAAACGCCAAGCATTCCCGCATAAAAAAGTGATATGGTCAGTCAATGATAAGAGGTTATGATAAAATAAATAATGTAAAAAACTGCACGTATTACAAAAGTTTACAGTAACTTTGCACCGTCAATCATTCATAAAACAGGAAAAAGAAAGGTGAGTCTTACCAGTATAGCAAGAAACCTGTTCGCCTCCCGATGGCGCGAACTGGAAAAACATAACAACCAGGGAGAGCAACTGCAACGCATCGTGCTCGCCCGTCTGCTGAACAAAGCCAAGGATACGGAATACGGGCGCAAACACCTGTTTGCCGCCACCAAGAACTACGATGACTTTGTCCGCAACAACAGCGTTAACACCTACGAGGAACTGAAGGCGGACATCGACCGTATGCGTCAGGGCGACATCGACGTGCTCTGGCCTGGACGGGTGAAGTGGTACGCCAAGTCGAGCGGCACCACCAACGACAAGTCGAAGTTCATCCCCGTCAGTCCCGACGGGCTGAAGAACCTGCACTACAAGGGTGCTACCGACACGGTGGCCCTTTATCTGCGCAACAACCCCAATAGTCGCATCTTCGACGGCAAGGGCCTCATCCTGGGCGGCAGCCATGCTCCCAACTACAACCTGCCAGGCTCGCTGGTGGGCGACCTGAGTGCCATCCTCATCGAGAACATCAACCCACTTGTCAATCTGGTGCGAGTGCCGTCGAAGAAGACAGCGTTGCTGAGCGACTTCGAGGTGAAGCGCGACCGTATAGCCCGCGAGGCCTTGACAAAGAATGTCACTAACATTAGCGGCGTGCCCTCGTGGATGCTCTCTGTGCTGAACCGCGTGATGGAACTGTCGGGCAAGCAGCACTTGGAGGAGGTGTGGCCCAACATCGAGGTGTTCTTCCACGGTGGCGTGGCCTTCACGCCCTACCGCGAGCAGTATGAGCAACTCATCACCAGTCCGCGGATGCACTACATGGAGACTTATAATGCCAGCGAGGGCTTCTTCGGCAACCAGGATGACCCCAACGACAAATCGATGCTGCTGATGCTCGACTATGACGTGTTCTATGAGTTCATTCCAATTGAGAACTTGGAACCTTCCTCACCTCTCAATTCTCACCTCAATGCTGTCCCTCTCTGGGGTGTGGAGAAAGGCAAGAACTATGCGATGGTCATCTCCACCTCGTGCGGCCTGTGGCGCTACATGATTGGTGACACGGTGCAGTTCACATCGACCAATCCTTACAAGTTCATCATCTCCGGACGCACCAAGTCGTTCATCAACGCCTTTGGCGAAGAACTGATTGTGGACAATGCCGAGAAAGGCCTGGCCTATGCCTGTGAGAAGACAGGGGCTCAGATTCAGGACTACACAGCAGCACCGGTCTTCATGGACCAGAACGCGAAATGCCGTCACCAGTGGCTCATCGAGTTTGCCAAGACTCCTGATGACATGGAGATGTTTGCCGACATTCTGGACCGTAAGTTGCAGGAACTGAACAGCGACTATGAGGCGAAACGCTACAAGGACATCACCCTTCAGCACCTGCAGGTCATCATCGCCCGTCCCGGCCTTTTCAACGACTGGCTGAAATCGAAGGGCAAACTGGGCGGTCAGCACAAGGTGCCGCGTCTTAGCAACAGCAGGGAGATCATAGAGCAGTTGCTGTTTATAAATAATAATTGAACTTTCTGAAGTAAAAGTGGGAGTAAAAATAGGAGTAAAAGTGGGAGTGAAAATGGCTCGAGCGCTGCTCGCTATCGCTCTCTTGGTGTTGTTCACCGGGTGTGCCAGAATGGGCAGTCCTGACGGCGGCTGGTACGACGACACCCCACCCTACGTGGTCAGCACTTCGCCAGAGGATAAAGGCACTGACGTGAAGAGCAGGAAGGTGACCATCGACTTCAATGAATACATCAAACTGAGTGATGCGCAGAGCAAGGTGGTGATATCACCTCCACAACTCGAAACGCCTGAGATCAAGACCACCGGCAAGCGTATCGTCGTGGAACTGAAAGACACGCTCAAGGCGAACACCACTTATACCATCGACTTCAGCGATGCCATCAGCGACAACAACGAGGGAAACCCCATGGGCAACTACACCTATAGTTTCTCTACTGGCGACCATATCGACACACTCGAGGTGTCGGGCTATTGCCTTAATGCCGAAGACCTGGAGCCCATCAAGGGCATACTGGTGGGGCTCTATGATAGTGAGACCTTTGCCGACACTACCTTCCACCGCCTGCCGATGATGCGTGTCTCACGCACCAACGGGAGCGGACAGTTCATTATCAAGGGCGTGGCTCCTGGCAACTACCGCATCCGTGCCCTGCAGGATAACGACGGCGATTTCGTGTTCGGACAGAAGAGCGAGGTGATAGGCTATTCCAACGACAGCATCGTGCCATCATGGAAACCTGACGCCCGTCCTGACACTATCTGGCGCGATTCGCTGCACATCGAGGACATCATCAGCAAGCCCTACACCCACTTCCTGCCCGATGATATCACCCTGCTCTGCTTCCAGGAGCCGCAGACCGACCGCTACCTCATCAAGACGGAACGCAAGGAGCCTGAGAAGGTGGAATTCTTCTTCAGTTACGGCAACGACACGCTGCCCGTCATCCGCGGGCTGAACTTCGAGGCCGACAGTGCCTTCATCCTGGAGGCATCGGAGAAGAAGGACACCCTCGTCTACTGGCTGGCAGACACCACACTGGTCAATCAGGACACACTGACCATGGAGGTCACTTACCTGATGACCGACACCTTGGGCGCGCTGGTCAGTCAGACCGACACCATCGAAGCCTTGGCCAAGGTATCGTTTGAGAAACGCCAGAAGGAGAAACAGAAGGCCTTTGAGAAATGGCAGAAGGAACAGGAGAAGAAAAAGAAGCGTGAGGAGCCGTACGACACGGTCATGCCGCCTGAATTCCTCAATTTCAAACTCAGCGCCAGCGGCCAGATGGATCCCCGGCAACGACTCACCATCGAGATGCCTGAACCGCTGACCAGATGCGACACTAGTGCCATTCATCTCTATTGCATGGTCGACTCGGTGTGGTATCGTGTGCCGCACCAAACGGAGCAGGTCAGCATACGAGTCTATGAGGTAAAGGCCGAATTCACTCCAGGCACAGAATATAGTCTGGAGATCGACTCCGCAGCCTTCGAAGGTATCTACGGTCAGGTGTCTAACAAATACAAACAGGGCATGAAGGTACGTACAGAGGATGAATACGGCACGCTGTCGGTGGAGATCAGAGGTGTCGATGCCGACTCCATCATAGTGCAACTGCTGGATGGCTCAGGAAAAGTGGTGCGACAGACACTGGCCGACAAGGATCACGTTGCCGATTTCTTCTGGCTGAAACCCGACGAATACTACATGAAGGCCTTTGTCGATCTCAACGGCAACGGCATCTGGGATACCGGCCTCTATGATGAAGACCGTCAGGCCGAGCCCGTCTACTACCACTCCGAGGTGATTGCCTGCAAGGCAAAATGGGACATCAGCCGCCAATGGAACCTGACGGCCCGCCCGCGCCAACAGCAAAAGCCCTCTAAACTCATCAAGCAGAAACCAGACCAACAGAAAAAACTCAAGAACCGTAACATCGAACGTGCCAAGAGTCTTGGCATCGAATACATGAAACAGGGAACGATGAATTAAGTACAATGAACCATGTACAAAAAATAACGAACAATGAGTATTATGAATTATAAAACGAGTATTATTACGTTGATGATAGGCTTCTTGGCCATGCTGCCCACTGGTGCCATGGCACAGTCAGCATGCGGCATCGAGAACAAAGCCTTCAAATCCAACGAGTTTCTGACCTACGACCTCTATTTCAACTGGAAGTTCGTATGGGTCAAGGTAGGATCAGCCTCCATGTCGACCGTCGTCTCCACCTATAACGGCACCCCGTGCTATCGCACCAGCCTGACCACCCGCGGCAACAACAAACTGGACAACTTCTTTGTGATGCGCGACACCCTGCTCTCCTATTGTAGCGTGCGCGACCTCTCTCCCGTGTATTTCCGCAAGGGTGCCCTCGAAGGCAAGCGCTACTATGTGGACGAACTATGGTACTCCTATCCTGGCAACAAGAGCAAGGTGAAGATGCACCGCATCGATTCCGACGGCGAACAGCACTGGCAGGAGAAAGTGTATGATGACTGTATCTACGACATGATGAGCATCTTCCTCAGGTCACGCAACTTCGATACCTCCAACCTGAACAAGAACGATATCATACCCATGCCCATCACCGATGCCAGCCGCCCCAGCGACTCGTGGCTGAAATATCGCGGCAAGGAGAACTTCAAGATAGAGGGTACCAACCATAAGTTCCGCTGTCTGGTCTTCTCGTTCTTCGAGCGTGAGAATAACAAGGATAAGGAACTGATACGCTTCTACGTCACCGACGACCTCAACCACATCCCTGTGCGCCTCGACCTCAACCTCTCCTTCGGATCAGCAAAAGTGTTCCTCAAGAGTTATCAGGGCATACGCTCACCGATGACTTCGAAAATAGAATAAAGGAAAAGTCTGGCTTTCCATCATAACTGACCGGCCTCGACCATCAGGACGACCCGTTCCGTCAGACGGTCCACGCCTTCAGGGTCGTAGCCTTTCTTCAGCGATGCACCGAACATCCAGGCAAAAGCCTGCCACATGCCGGAACGCACTGGTCCGATGAAGGCCTGCATGGCTTCGTAGGCTGTCGAGTTACACTCACGGTCCACCAGTTTGATGAGCAACTTACCCTGCGAGAATGTCAGTTTCTTCATCTTCGGCTTATACTCTTTCACGATGGCCTGTTCCACCCGCTTCAGGTGCGCGCTACGCTCCTCGGGCGGCAATGTCTCGGTGAACTCAGCCGTCTCGATGAGTATCTGCCGCACCTGCTTGGCCAGGGGCAACACCGTCTTCACATTTTTCACCAGGCGCATATAGGCCTGCTGCTGACGCTTGCTCTTGAATGTCGGTTCCGGATAGACATAGACTGGCGACATCTCCATATACTGTATAGAGTCGCCATCGACCAGCGTCTTGCCCACTTTCACCGTTGGCACGAACGTCGGGTCGCCTGTCTCTTCCTGTGCCCTGACGGTCTGAACCGCCAACACCATCGTCAGTATGATTATGACCTGTTTCATCGCTGTGTTCTTACCATTAGTTTACCATCCCTGATAAAAAAGCCCTGTTGGGGAACATCCATGATACGGATGCCGTCCAAAGAGAAGATATCACCACCGGCAGACTGTCTCACCTGTGCGTCAATAACTGATGTTGTTTCCGTCAGTCGCTCATATTCCGTAGCAGCCAAAATGAAGCCGCCCAGCACCTTGCCCTCCGTATAGAAGTCACTGCCACTGGTACTTGTAGGCTTTGTGTCCTTTCCCATCAGATAGTAGGCAGCCGAACCGTCACGGTAGTTTTTGCCTCCCAAGCCTGCCGACTTACAACAACTGATCAGATGAACACCACCCCGTCCGTCGGCAACCATAAACTGCTGGATAAAGCCACGATAGGCCTCCTTGGCCAGTTCAGTATAGTTGGTATCCAACAGTCCCAGACGCATGCCCTTCAGGTAGGCTGCAATGAATATAGCCGTACACGACGACTCCAGATAGTTCGTCACAGGGGACGACGTGTACCTGTATGACGACGAATAACTATCGGCCACAAAAGTGCCGTCATGGTTCAGTAGTTGATACCAGCACCCTGTCGCCGCATCCTGTTTCGATGCGATGCCTGCCGCCAACTGCTGCAGATAGCCACGCAGTGTCTGATAGTCCTGCGTTTCAGCCCGCCCCGCCTTGTCCATCTGTTCCAGCACATCGACAAGAGCCAGGAAATACCACGCCTCAGCACGTCCCCAATATTCTGCCGAATGATATACCTCATTGCCTGTCTCAGCAGAAACGCCAGCCCATGAGGAGGCGGCACTGCCAGCGGGGTCGGCAGTAAAAGCATGGTAGAGCAACTTCACCTCGTCGTTCCACAGATACTGCCATGAAATAGTAAACTGTCTGGCTATCAGTCCCCAGTCGTCATCGGTGATAGGCTCATACCCGTCGTATTCGTTGATGATCTGTGCCAGCAGGGCAGGCCCCATATACTGTCCGTCGCACCACATCTGATTGGTATATGACGACTTGTGCCACCAGCCGCCAGCAGCACCTGCCAATGTCTGCTCTGTGATGACATAGTTGTTGTTGGCTTTGGCAATACCTGCCAGAGCCGATGCGAAACGCTGGTTGGCAAGGGCTGTGGTAACAGTGGCATCAGTCGACTCAAAATGCTGACTAGAGGCCATCTCTGCCAGTTTGAAATACAACTTGACGGCATTCAGGTCATCAAAACTCTTTCCCTGTTTCCCATTAGACGCAATATCGCAGGTCGTAGCATAGCGATGCACCGCATAGTACCAAGGTGCCACATCCACATCATGGCTGTCTTTATAATAGTCGGCTGCCTCCAGAATAGCCTTTGCCACCAGGCCCGGCACATAGTCGAGGACACTGGTACTGTTCTGGGGCGTTTCCACCATCTGGCCATTATGGTCGAAAACACCGAATCCCGATGCCGTCGTGTTGGCCTTGAAATCATTGATACGTGAGTTGATGACCAACTCCGAATAGCGTAAGCCTGCCTCGAACGTACAATGCTCACCAGCATTCTGGGGGATGCCGTCGGCCGCATACAGCGAATGCCAGGCAACAGCCGCTATGGCTATTACCACAATCCTGATGATACCAGTATGTCGGATGTTGTACATGAGCAGGTCGTTTTTATGAAAAACTGGTGCAAAGATACGTATTTTTTTCAAATTCGCTTCTTTCTTTCAGTCTTTTTACGTATTTTTGCATCCATGAAATGCTGGCTAACCATTCTCACCCTCCTGATGACCCTCAGCGGCTATGCACAGACCACGTCGTCTGGGTGGGAACTCTTGTGGGAACAGCGGTACAGTCGGGAGGATATGGATGAAGAGGAGTGGGAGGAAAGTCTTGACCGCCTGCAGCAGTTAGCAGACAATCCCATCTGCATCAACACGGCCACCCGCGACGAACTGGAGCAGATCCCGTTTCTCTCGGAGCAGCAGGTGATGGACATCATGGAATACCTGTATCACTACAGAACCATGCGCTCCTTGAACGAGATAGCCATGATTCCCTCCATCGACCACTGGCAACGGCAACTATTAGGCTACTTCATCACGTTCGAGGAGCCGGAGAAGGAGCCCTACCGTCCGCGTCTCGACTCGTTGCTCAGCCGAGGTCACCATACGGTGACAGCCACCAGCCGATGGCCATTCTACCAACGGAAGGGCGACAAGAACGGCTATCTGGGCTATGCCCTTCGCCACTCGCTGCGTTATGAGTTCAAGAGCGGCGACTATCTCAGGGCAGGCTTGATAGGAGCGCAGGATGCAGGCGAGCCGTTCTTTACCAACTGCAACAAACTGGGCTACGACACCTATTCTTATTATATCCAACTGCGCAAACTGGGCTTTTGGGAAAATGTCGTAGTGGGTAAGTATAAACTATCGGCAGGCATGGGACTGGTGTTGAACAACAGTTTCATGCTGGGCAAACAGTTCATGCTGCAGAACATGGGACGGCAGACCAACACGCTGCGCCCCCATTCCTCGCGCTCCGAGTCCGACTACTTCCAGGGGGCAGGCGCCACCCTGCGCCTGTCCAAGCCGCTGTCGCTGACGGCTTTCGTCTCCTACCGGTCGATGGATGCCACGCTCAACGACGACGGCTCTGCAGCCACGCTGATAACTTCCGGATACCATCGCACCCAGACAGAGATAGACAAGAAGTATAACACTCACCTGACGGCCACAGGAGCCATGCTGAACCTGCACTATGGCGGCCTCAGGGTTGGGGCCAATGCCGTCTATACGCACTTGGACCGCTCCCTGGAGCCTGACCGAACGGTGCTTTACCGCCGTTACAACGCCCACGGAAAGGATTTCATGAATGCCAGCGTGAACTATACCTACTACCACTATCGCTTCACCGTCAATGGCGAGACGGCCGTCAACCAAGACGGAGCCATAGCCACCGTCAACACACTGGGCTATCATCCCAGCGATGTGTTCAATGCGATCGCCCTCTACCGTTTCTATAGTTATCGCTATACTGGTCTCTACAGCCACTCGTTCAGCGACAGCGGCCACACCCAGAATGAGAGCGGCATCTATGTGGGCTTCAATTGGACGCCCCTGGGTTCCCTCACCCTGCAGGCTTATGCCGACTATAGCCACTCGCCATGGGCACGCTATCAGGTGTCGCAGACATCTGATGCGGGCGACTTCATGGTACAGGCCGACTGGAGCAAAGGCAACTGGAACGTGCAGGGTCGCTACCGCATTCACTTGCGACAGAAGGACAATGATGAGAAGACGGCACTCATCCCAGACCGCGAACAACGCATGAGGCTCTTTGCTGCCTACACATCACCCTCAGGATGGAGCGCCAAGACACAGGCCGACCTGACCCGCTCACACTACAAAGAGACCAGCAACGGCTGGATGGTCAGCGAGCATCTGTCGTACCAGCGTCCCTCGTGGCTGGTGAACCTCGTGGCAGGCTATTTCGATACCGACACCTATGCCAGCCGCATCTTCATCTACGAACGGCAGATGCAGTACGACTTCTCGTTCCCCTCCTACTATGGTCAAGGCATCCGTCTGTCTCTCGTGGCACAAGCCGCCCTCACCAGTCAGTTGCGCCTTGCGGCTAAACTGGGCTATACCAACTATTTCGACCGCGCCATCATCGGCAGCGGCCTACAGCAGATTGATGCCTCCCACCAGACCGACCTTGACCTGCAATTACGCTGGAAATTCTAAAAAAAGGTGAGGCGGTAGCCGCTCGAGCTCCGCTCGCTTTCACCAAGCGAAGCGACTGAAAGAAATTATTCACTCTTCACTTTTCACTTTATTTTCGTACCTTTGCACCTATATTGAATGCCGGAAATTCTAAAAAAGGTGAGGCGGTAGCAAATTATTCACTCTTCACTCTTCACTTTTCACTTAAAATTCGTACCTTTGCACCCATATTGATTTTTGCATTATGAAAGAACTGGCATTGAAGTACGGATGTAATCCGAATCAGAAGCCCTCACGCATCTTCATGCAGGATGGCTCAGAGTTACCTATCGAAGTCGTTAACGGTCGTCCAGGCTATATAAACCTGCTCGACGCATTCAACTCGTGGCAGTTGGTGAAAGAGTTGAAAGAGGCTACCGGCCTGCCCTCTGCCGCCTCGTTCAAGCACGTGTCGCCTGCTGGCGCTGCTGTGGGTCTGCCCCTGAGCGACACGCTGAAGCACATCTATTTCGTCGATGACATCGAAGGACTCGACGAGTCGCCCATCGCTTGTGCCTATGCACGGGCCCGTGGTGCCGACCGCATGTCATCCTATGGTGACTTCATCGCCCTCTCCGACGTGTGCGACAAGACCACTGCCCTGATCATCAAGCGCGAGGTCAGCGACGGTGTCATCGCCCCCGGATATACCGACGAGGCCATCGAGATACTGAAGGAGAAGCGCAAGGGCACCTACAACGTCATCAAGATCGACCCTGCCTACAAGCCTCAGCCTGTAGAGACCAAACAGGTGTTTGGTGTTACCTTCGAACAGGGCCGCAACGAGATCAAGTTAGACGATCCCGCCCTCTTCGAGAATATCCCCACGCAGAACAAGACCTTCTCGGCAGAAGCCAAGCGCGACCTGATGATTGCCCTCATCACCCTGAAATATACCCAGTCGAACTCCGTCTGCTACGTGAAAGACGGACAGGCCATCGGTATCGGTGCCGGTCAGCAGAGCCGCATCCACTGCACCCGTCTGGCTGGTCAGAAGGCCGACATCTGGTGGCTGCGCCAGCATCCCAAGGTGCTCGCCCTGCCCTTCAAGCCCGGCATCCGCCGTGCTGACCGCGACAACACTATCGATGTCTATATCTCTGAGGAGGAGCACGACGACGTGCTGCGCGACGGTGCTTGGCAGCAGTTCTTCACTGAGCAGCCAGCCGTGCTGACCCTTGCTGAGAAGCACGAGTGGATTGCCAAGAACACACAGGTGGCACTGGGCAGCGATGCCTTCTTCCCCTTCGGCGATAATATCGAGCGTGCCCACAAGAGTGGTGTGCAGTTCATCGCACAGGCCGGCGGCTCTGTTCGCGACGACCATGTCATCATGACCTGCGACAAATACGGCATCGCCATGGCATTCACTGGTGTACGCCTTTTCCACCATTAAAAAGGGAAAAGTGAAGAGTGAAAAGTGAATAATTTGCTACCGCTTATGATAGGTAAAGAAGACTTCCAGGAGATTCTGGAGAATGGGATATCCTTCGGTCGTGGCGGTGAACGTCACGACCCTAACGAGGGCAAGGTGAAGACCAAGGCCAAGAAGAAGAAATACATCACCGGTGCCCATGGCAGCGGTTCCGCCCGTCAGAAGGCTAAGTACCGCGAGCAGCGAGCCAACCGCAAACATCGGTAAAAGAAATATATTACGCAAGTTGTTTTTTGACCACGAATTTCACGAATTAAACGAATTATTGTTGCTCCAAGATCCGATATGAGCTAATCCTGCATAGGAAAAAATTCGTTTAATTCGTGAAATTCGTGGTTGTTCTAATACATGCGAAAGTTGTATTTGTTACTGTAATAGTCGTCGGGAGAAATAGCGGACGGGATACCATGCAGCCAGGAAGCCTACGACCAGCACGGTCACGAAGATGATGACGATGTCCCAGGGATGTACGCTGACGGGATAGGCGTTGATGATGAATGACCCCTCGCTGCTGCCCAGCGAGATGATACCAAAGGTCTGTTGTATCCAGCAGAGCAACAGACCGAGAAGTATGCCGATGACGGCTCCGATGGCAGAGATCATACGGCCTTCGAAGAGGAAGATGCGTGTTATCTGACTATCGGTGGCTCCCAGGTTACGCAGTGTCACCACATCATCTTTCTTGTCGATAATCAGCATCGAGAGCGATCCGATGATATTGAAGCAGGCCACCATCAGGATGAACGTCAGGAAGACATAGGCAATGAGTTTCTCTATCTTCATGATACGGAAGGTGTCGTCCTGCTGCTCATAGCGGTCGAGCACGCGGTAGCGGTCGCCACAGATCTCCTTCATCCGCGCCTTCGTCTTCTCAAAATCGCTGCCGGGCTTCAGGCGCAGTTCCAACGACGACACCTCGCCCTGCCTGAAGAAGAGGCGACGGGCAAAGCCGATGCTCGTCAGGATATAATTACGGTCATACTTCGCCTGCATCACCTCGAAAACCACATCGGGCGAATAGAGTTCGTCCTGTACGAAGCCGTCAGAAGGGTCGCTCATGTCCAGTTGTCCCTCACGACGTGGGGCATAGATCTGGATGGGTGTATCGAAGTGGGCGCCCGTTCCCAGTTGTTCGGCCAGCCTGATGCCCACGATGCCATAGTTCAGGTTGGCGGCATGCAGTTCAAAGGTGCCCTGTCCCCAGAGTATCTCGCGGATATGGGTCAACTCATCGAAGTTATCCTCCACGCCTTTTATCTGCACCATCGCCTGACGACCGTTATAGACGGCCATCGCCTGGTCCTCCACACACTCCGTTGCTACAGCCACCTCCGGCAGGGCCTTTATTTCTGTCAAGATGGGGTCATCGGCAGGGGCCGACTTACCCTCCGTGGGGGTAATCTCTATCTGCGGGTCGAAGGCGGTGAAGAGCGTGGCCACCAGGTCGCTGAACCCGTTGAACACGCTGAGCGTCACCACCAGGGCCATCGTGGCTACCGCCACCCCGACGACCGAGATGGCGCTAATGATGTTGATGACGTTGGTCGACTTCTTCGAAAAGAGGTATCGTCTGGCAATATAGAACGGAAAATTCATCTTTTAAAATTTAGAATTTAGAATTAAGAATTTAGATGTATGCTCGCTTTGCTGCGCGTAAGATGTAGGATTTTAGAATTACTTCTTAAATATAACTTCTTACTCGGCGAAGCCGATACTTCTTAACTCTAAATTCTTAACTCTTACTTCTTTAATAGTTCATCAATCCGTTCGATATAGTCCAGCGAGTCATCGATGAAGAATCGCAGTTCAGGCACGATACGCAATTGATAGCGCACCCGCTGTCCCAGTGCATAGCGAATCTGTTGGTTGCTCTTCTCGATGTTAGCCAGTATCTCCTCGCCCCGTTCTGAGGGGAAAATACTCAGGTAGGCAGTGCAGATGCTTAAGTCTGGTGAGATCTTGGTACGGGTCACGCTGACCATCACACCATGCATACTGCGTGTCTGCTCCTGGAAAATCACGCTCAACTCCTTCTGCAGCAAGCGTGCAATCTTATTCTGTCTTGTCTCTTGCATATTCTATTTTTCAC
>CADCCB010000010.1 GCA_902799905.1 uncultured Prevotellaceae bacterium | reverse complement strand
GAGCAGCGCGGCTATATCGTTGTGAGACGCTCCGGTGCAGAGATCGACGAGCGCAAGCACCTGCTGGCAGTCCCTGAAGACTTACAGTTCTGACGGATTTCGGAAAGAATTCTCTCCTGCGCGTACCGCGTACGCAGGTGTACGCGCGCAACTCTTTTTTTTCTTTTTACTGTCAGAAGTGTAAGTGATAACTCTTAACTCTTAACTCATAAACATGAAATCAATGTCAAAATCGGAACTGGCCCTGGCGGCGGGCATCTCGCTCAGCACGCTGGCCAGATGGATGAAGCCCTACAGGCAGGAACTGGAGGCGCTGGGCTTGAGGCCCGGCATGCGGGTGCTGCCGCCTAGGGTGAAGGAACGTCATCTACGCTCCGTTCCGACGGCACTTTACGCCCGAAAGTGCCGTAGTTTACCAGGGAAAGGAGGCGTCGGAACGACCGTAAACTGCCGTTGGAACGGGTCGTAGATGACGTTAGAACGACCCGTAGATGACGTTTGGACGAGTCGAAAAACACTATCTCTCTTTATCTCTCGTAACTCGTCATAACTCGTCATGTGTTCTTTGAAATGCTATATATTTGCAAAGTAAAGTGAAAAGTGAAGAGTGAAGAGTGAATAATTTCTTTCAGTCGCTCCGCTTGGTGAAAGCGAGCAAGCTCGAGCGGCTACCGCCCTTGAAACTATCCTCCATCCACCAAACAAAAAACCCATTCACTATTTCACCAACGCCAATACACTATACAGTAAATACAGTAATAATCTAGGAAAAAGTCCCCCGCGTACCGCGCGCATACGGTACGCGCGAAGAAGTTTTAAGAAAAATACTGTATTTTACTGTATAGTGTAATAGGGGAGAGAGGAAAGGGAAAAAAGAAAAGGGAAACAATGGACAATCGGCACTGGCGATGGCGGCTGGGACGTTGTCAAGCGATCTTTGAAATATTGTCACAGTAACAGAGGAACAGATGTAACAGATGTTTTTAGGAAAAAGTCCCCCGCGTACCGCGCGCATACGGTACGCGCGAGACTATTTTCTGTTTTTATCTGTTACATGTGTTACCTGTTCCTACTTTGTAAGTACTCAACACTTGCCAAGAGGAGAACAATATCACCGACAGGAAGTCTGAGCCTCAAAAAGCGCGACAAAGATACGATAAATCCCCGATATCTGAAAACAAATATCGGGGATTATATCCAGATAGGACTTAAATCCGTGAAATCCGTTGTTTAAGTAATTGCGGTCTACTCCTCGTCGAGCAGGATCTTCATCATTTCGACGGCGGCCTTGGCGACGGAGGTGCCGGGACCGAAGATGGCGGCGACACCAGCCTTGTAGAGGAAGTCGTAGTCCTGGGCGGGGATGACACCGCCGGCGATGACCATGATGTCCTCACGACCGAGTTTCTTCAACTCCTCGATGAGTTGCGGGATGAGCGTCTTGTGACCAGCGGCTAGCGAAGAGGCACCCACCACGTGGACGTCGTTTTCGACGGCCTCGCGGGCAGCCTCGGCGGGCGTCTGGAAGAGCGGACCCATATCAACGTCGAAGCCACAGTCTGCGTAGCCTGTTGCTACAACCTTAGCACCACGGTCGTGACCGTCCTGACCCATCTTGGCGATGAAGATACGGGGGCGGCGACCCTCTTTCTGTGCGAACTCGTCGGTCAGTTTCTTGGCCAACTCGAAGTCGCTGTCGTTCTTTGATTCTGAACTGTACACGCCTGAAATTGTTCTGATTACTGCTTTGTAACGGCCTACGATCTCTTCGCAGGCATCGGAAATCTCGCCGAGGGTGCAGCGCAACTGAGCGGCCTTGACGGCGAGGTCGAGGAGATTGTTTTCACTCTTGCGGCCTTCATTGAAGTCGCGGACACAATCGGTGATGGCCTTGAGGGCAGCCTGACAAGCGGCCTCGTCGCGGGTGGAGCGTACCTGCTTGAGGCTCTCCTCCTGCTGCTTGCGCACGGCGGTGTTGTCCACCTCGAGGATATCGATAGGATCTTCGTGCTCCAAGCGGTACTTGTTGGTACCCACGATGGTCTGCACGCCAGAGTCGATGCGAGCCTGGGTGCGGGCAGCGGCCTCTTCGATACGCATCTTGGGCAGACCGGTCTCGATGGCCTTGGCCATACCGCCAAGTTTCTCGATTTCCTGGATATGCTCCCAAGCCTTGTGGACGAGTTCGTTGGTCAGGGTCTCTACATAGTAAGAACCTGCCCATGGGTCGATCTGCTTGCAGACCTTAGTCTCGTTCTGGATGTAGATCTGCGTGTTACGAGCGATACGAGCCGAGAAATCGGTAGGCAGAGCGATGGCCTCGTCGAGGGCGTTGGTGTGGAGTGACTGGGTGTGACCCAGCACGGCTGCCATAGCCTCGATACAGGTACGGCCTACGTTGTTGAAGGGGTCCTGCTCGGTGAGTGACCAACCAGAAGTCTGAGAGTGAGTACGAAGTGCGAGAGACTTTGGATTCTTGGCTCCGAAACTCTTCACAATCTTAGCCCAGAGCAGACGGCCTGCGCGCATCTTGGCAATCTCCATGAAGTGGTTCATGCCGATGGCCCAGAAGAACGATAGACGGGGTGCGAAAGCATCGACGTCGATACCAGCGTTGACACCCGTGCGCAGGTAGTCCATACCATCGGCCAAGGTGTATGCCAACTCGATGTCAGCGGTAGCACCAGCCTCCTGCATGTGGTAGCCGGAGATAGAGATGCTGTTGAACTTCGGCATCTTCTGCGAGGTGTACTCGAAGATGTCAGCGATGATCTTCATCGAGAATGCGGGCGGGTAGATATAGGTGTTACGCACCATGAACTCCTTTAGGATGTCGTTCTGGATGGTACCAGCCATCTCTTCGAGTTGTGCGCCCTGCTCCAGACCGGCCACGATGTAGAAGGCGAGGATAGGCAGCACGGCACCGTTCATGGTCATCGACACGGACATCTTGTTCAAGGGGATGCCACCGAAGAGCACCTTCATGTTCTCCTCGTTGCAGATGCTCACGCCAGCCTTACCCACGTCGCCCACCACACGGGCGTTGTCGGGGTCGTAGCCACGGTGTGTAGGCAGGTCGAAGGCCACAGAGAGGCCCTTCTGACCGGAAGCCAGGTTACGGCGATAGAAGGCGTTGGACTCCTCAGCCGTTGAGAAGCCGGCATACTGACGGATAGTCCATGGGCGGAAGGGGTACATCATGGAGTACGGGCCACGGAGGTAGGGTGGGATACCGGCGGTGAAGTCGAGATGCTCCATGCCTTCGAGGTCTTCCTTTGTATAGACAGGCTGTATGTCGATCTGCTCAGGCGTACGCCAGTTAGCGGTGATGCCATTCTCTTTCTGCCACTGCTGGCCATTCTTCTGTTGAATGCCAGCGTAGATATCTATTTTACTAAAATCTTTTCTCATCGTTGTAATTTACTATTTGACGATTTACTATTTATTTACTATTTGGCGATTTACGATTTACTATTTATTTAGGATTTCTTTGATTTGGAAATATCATCAGCATTCATTCTCGTCTTCGTTGAAACTATTGTCTTAGCAATAATGTTAAGCAACTCGCAAGCCTCTTGGTGTATAGGCTTCATGCGAGACTCTTTCATCAATTCGCTGCGAATGATAATTTCAATCCAATGACAAGTCTCATCAAGTTCCTCTTCTACCATCTTCAGTTTGTTAACGAAATCTTTGTCGGACTTGGCTAAACAAGCGGCTCTGTAATTAGCCGACGGAGAAGTGCCAGAGCGAATGATCTGCCGTGCAATAGCCATCCCGGAAATGGTGGAAGGCATAGCGTCGACCATCTTTACGATTCGTACCGCAAAGGTTGTCATACGTTCTTGCAATTCTTGTTTGTTCATAAATGATTAAATAACCAAATCGAAAATAAATCGTAAATAGTAAATAGTAAAATCGTAAATAATTAGATGCCTAACTTTGCATTATACTCTTTCAGCGTTTCCAGTTGGTTGCTGCGTACATGGATGAAGTTCTCGATGCCGGCGGCCTTGAGGTCTTCTGAACAGGCGGGAGCACCGGCCACGATGTAGAGGGCACGTCCGTCAAGATACTTGAAGGCGGGGATGGCATACTCGGCATACTCGTCGTCGCTGGAACAGATGACCACGATGTCGGCTTTGGCCTCAAGGGCAGCATCGACACCTTCCTCAACGGTTTTGAAGCCGAGGTTGTCAATCACCTTGTAACCGGCAGCAGCCAGGAAGTTGCACGAGAACTGTGCACGAGCCTGACGCATAGCCAGGTTGCCGATAGTGAGCATGAAGGCGATGGGCTGCTTCTGGGCCTTCTCAGTAGCGAGGCGCAGGGCCTCGAACTCAGAAGCCATACGGGCTGTGTTGAGGGTGGGGAGACTGCCTTCCTCGTGAGCGCTTGCGGCACAACAGCAAGCCGCCGAACAGGGCTGCTTGCCCTCGCTGGTCTCGGTGAAGTTGGGGAACTGGTTGGTGCCCAGGATGAACTCCTTGCGCTTGGCGGCATCGGCGTGACGCTTGTCGTTGGAAGCATTCACGGCATTGGCGATGTTGCCTTTCAGGGCCTCGGCCAGGAAGCCACCGGCCTCCTCAACGGCGAGGAACAGTTTCCAGCCTTCCTGTGCGATGGCATCGGTGAGATGCTCGATGGTATAGGAACCGCCTGACACATCGACCAGTTTGTCGAAGTGGGCCTCTTCCTTCAGCAGAAGTTGCTGGTTGCGGGCGATGCGCTCTGCAAACTCCGTGGGCGTCTCGTAGGGCTTGTCGAACGGTGTGACCACGATAGAGTCGACATTGGCGATGGCGGCAGACATGGTCTCGGTCTGCGAGCGGAGCAGGTTGACGTAACTGTCAAACAATGTCTGATTGTACTCCGACGTGTAGGCGCAGACGTGCATCTGGCAAGCACAGTCGCACTTCGGCTCATACTGCTTCACAATCTGAGCCCAGAGCATGCGGGCAGCACGGAACTTGGCTATCTCCATGAAATAGTTGTCGCTGACGCCCATGTTGAACTTGATGCGCTTGGCAGCCTCGGTAGCGTCGATGCCAGCCTCGGTCAGCAGGTTGAGGTACTCAGCACCCCAAGCCAGCGCATAGCCCAGTTCCTGATAGATATAGGCTCCGGCGTTGTTCAGTTGCACGCTGTTCACGTTGATGCACTTGTAGCCAGGGAGTTCCTTCAGAGCCTCAATCAGGCGAGGGGCAACCTCAGCACACAGGGCCGACGTGTCCTTGCCCTTGCAGAGAATCTTGCCGATGGGGTCGAAGTTGATGGAGCCCTTCAGGTCGGCGAGGGGATAGCCCTTCTGCTTGAAATAGTCGACCAGGATCTCAGCCAGTTCAACACAGTGGCGCTGGCAGGTCTTGAAGTTCAACTCCACATACTGAGGCAGAATGCCCTCGAGCAGTGTTGCTACGAACTCGGCGCTGACGTCCTTGCCGCTGATCTTGAAGCCCAGGGAGTCGACACCCTTGTTCAGAATGTCGAGGGCTTTGGCATTGGCAGACTTGGCATCGTCCACACAGATGTCCTGACGGACGAACCAGAGGTTGTTGTCCTTCTTGTTGCCACGCACGAACGGGAAGTCGCCGGGGAGTGAATCGACCGCCTTGAGGTCCTTGAGGTCTTCGCGGCGATAGAAGGGCTGTACGTTAAAACCTTCATTTGTTCTCCATACCAAGCGTTTCTGGAAGTCGGCCCCTTTCAGGTCCACCTCAATCTTGTCCAGCCACTCTTGAGTGGTAGGCGCAGTAAACTCGGTAAAGAGTTTCTCTTTGTTGTTTGACATAGTGTTAAAAATGTAATATTATATAAGTTTGCTTTAATCTAGGCTGCAAAGATACATATTATTTTTGTTTGCTGCAAAAATATTCGCAATTATTTCACAAGGAAATGCAGGAATTGCGGTGTGTATCCCTTCTTGCTCTTGGCAACAGCCTCGGGAGTGCCCTCGCTGAGGATGATGCCGCCGCGTTGACCGCCCTCGGGACCCATGTCGATGATATGGTCGGCCAGTTTGATGACGTCGAGGTTGTGCTCGATGATGACTACCGTATTGCCCTTGTCCACCAAGGTCTGGAGCACCTGCATGAGGATGCGGATATCCTCGAAGTGCAAGCCCGTGGTCGGCTCGTCGAGGATATAAAGTGTCTTGCCCGTATCGCGCTTCGACAGTTCGGAGGCCAGTTTCACGCGCTGGCTCTCGCCGCCGGAGAGGGTAGTGGAGGGCTGTCCCAGTTTGATGTAGCCGAGTCCCACATCTTGTATGGTCTTTATCTTTCGCAGGATGTCAGGGATGTTCTCGAAGAACTCGACCGCCTGGTTGATGGTCATGTCCAGCACGTCGGCAATGGACTTGCCCTTGTAGCGCACCTCCAGCGTCTCGCGGTTGTAGCGACGGCCGTGGCATTCCTCGCAGGGCACCTGGATGTCGGGCAGGAAATTCATCTCTATCGTCTTGTAGCCGTTGCCGCCACAGGCTTCGCAGCGTCCTCCCTTCACGTTGAAGGAGAAGCGTCCGGGCTTGTATCCTCGTATCTTCGCCTCCGGCAGATTGACAAAGAGTGAGCGGATATCGGCGAACACGCCAGTATAGGTGGCAGGGTTGGAACGTGGTGTACGTCCAAGTGGCGTCTGATCGACGTTGACCACCTTATCTATATATTCGATGCCTTCAATAGAGTCGTAGGGCATAGGCCGTTTCAGCGAGCGGTAGAAGTGCTGCGAGAGGATGGGTTGCAACGTCTCGTTGATCAGTGTTGACTTGCCACTGCCGCTGACGCCTGTGACCACGATGAGTTTGCCCAGCGGGAAGGTGGCATCGACACCCTTTAGGTTGTTGCCTCTGGCTCCATGAATGGTGATGGCGTGGCCGTTGCCCTTGCGCCGCACATCAGGTATTCTGATGTCCTGGGCACCGTTCAGGTAGTCGGCCGTCAGCGTGTGGGTGGACAGCATCTCTTGGGGCGTTCCCATGAACACTACCTCGCCGCCTTTCCTGCCTGCCTTCGGACCGATGTCGATGATATGGTCGGCAGCCAGCATCATGTCCTTGTCGTGCTCTACGACGATGACGGTGTTGCCCAGGTCGCGCAGTTCTTTCAGCGATTTGATGAGCCGCTCGTTGTCGCGCTGGTGCAGGCCTATCGACGGCTCGTCGAGGATATAGAGCACGTTGACCAGTTGCGAGCCTATTTGCGTGGCTAGCCTGATGCGCTGGCTCTCGCCACCTGATAGCGATGCCGACGGACGGTTGAGGGCCAGATAGTCCAGTCCGACCTCCAGCAGGAAGTCCAGTCGCGTACGAATCTCCTTCAGTATCTCAGCGGCTATCTGTCGTTGCTTGTTGTCGAGGTGCTGTTCCGCCTCGTCAATCCATTCGCGGAGCGTCAGCAGGTCCTTCGACGACAGTTCGGCGATGTTCTTGTCCCAAATCTTATAGGACAAGGCCTCGCGGTTCAGGCGCATGCCGTGACACTCAGGACACTCGCACTCCGCCATAAACTGGTCTGCCCATTTCTGACTGGCAGCCGACTCGTCGACCTCCATGCTGTCACGCAAATACTTGATGATGCCGTCGAAACTGACGAAATAGTCGCTCGACGTATGAACCACATCCTTATCGATGCGCACGTTCTCCAGCGCACCATAGAGCAACTCGTTCATCGCCTCGTCGGGTATCTGCTCGATAGGGGTCTTGAGGTCCAGTCCGTACTTCTCGAGTATGGCGTTTATCTGCCAGAATATCAATTGGTTCTTGTATTTCCCTAAAGGAACAATTCCACCTTCGTAGATGCTCAGATTGCGCTGTGGTATGACCTTCTGCAGGTCTATCTCGTTGATGATACCGAGGCCCTTGCAGCGCGGGCATGCACCCTGGGGAGAGTTGAACGAAAAGTTGTTGGGGGCAGGATCGTTGTAGGAGACGCCGGTGGTGGGACACATCAGTCGCTTGGAGAAGTGCTTCAGCGAGCCGCTGTCCTTATCGAGTATCATGATAAGGCCCTCGCCCTCCTTCATGGCGATAGAGACGGACTTCTTCAGACGTTCCTCGGGCATTTGAGTTCCCCCTCCCTCGGAGGGGGCTATGGGGAGGTTCAACTTATCAATGACCACCTCGATGTTGTGGTTCTTGTAGCGGTCCACCTTCATGCCGCGGGTGATCTCGGTCAGTTCGCCATCGACGCGCATCGTCAGGTAGCCCTTACGGCGCATAGCCTCGAAGAGTTCGCGGTAGTGGCCCTTTCTTCTTCTCACCAGAGGGGCGAGGATGAAAATCTTCTTGCCGGCATAGTCCTGCCCGATCATCTCAATCACCTTTTCCTCCGTGTATTTCACCATCGGCTCGCCGGTAGCAAAACTGTAGGCTTTGCCGGCACGCGCAAAGAGCAGACGCATGTAGTCGTAGATCTCGGTGGTCGTGCCAACGGTGGAACGCGGATTCTTGTTGGTGGTCTTCTGTTCGATGCTGATAACTGGCGAGAGGCCGGAAATCTTGTCCACATCGGGTCTCTCCATGCCGCCAAGGAAGTTGCGGGCATAGGCTGAGAATGTCTCGATGTAGCGCCGCTGCCCCTCGGCGAAGATGGTGTCGAAGGCCAGGCTCGACTTGCCACTTCCGCTAAGACCCGTGATAACTGTAAGCGACTGTCGGGGAATGACGACGTCGATATTCTTCAGATTATGTACGCGGGCACCATAAACGCAAATCTTTTCTCCTTCGCTACTCATTTTCTCCGCTGTTTCTTCCTGGTCCGTGTTTGGTGAGCAGGTTCACATCCTTACGGATGTTGTATTCTATGCCGTCGGCACCTGTTGCCTTGACCAGCAGGTAATAGACACCATCGTTGACGACGCGCCCCTTGTAGGTGCCGTCCCATTCTCCGTTAGGGTCAGTCCACTCGTAGAGCCGCTGTCCCCATCGGTTCAGAATATAGGCATGGAATTTGACAATACCCTTCACCACCTTAGGCTTCAAGGTGTCGTTGTAGCCGTCGCCGTTGGGCGACAGTCCGTTGTAGAACTCCAGGCTGCTGGCCGGAATGACGACGGTGATCTGGTCAGACGGCAGTTCTACGGAGTCAGTTCCCAGATAGGTCTTCAGGGTGATGTTGTAGGTGCCTGTCTCGCTGAAGGTGTAGGAGGTCTCCTCCTCATAGCGCACGAAAAGTTCTTCGGCGGCCTGGGTTCCCACTTGTCGGCTGAAATGCCATTCGTAGGATGGCGTATAGTCATCCATCCCCGCAGGATTGGCCTTGAATGTCACCTCGATGGGAGGTTCCACATTATCGATGCTGGTGGTCTCGACCGTCTTCATTTCGGTCTTGTCGTAGTAGTAGGCTCGGGCTGTGACAGTCTGCGACAGGGCTCCCAGAGGCATCAAAGAGAGCGTTGAAAGCAGAAATATGAGTTTCTTTTTCATTTTCTTGTGGTTTAAAGTGCAAAGATACAAACATTTTTTGTACTTTTGTAGGCGAAAACGGAAAAAATGTAGGTTATGACTAAAATATTAAGATATTTTTGGGTCTTCTTTCTCTTTGTGGCGACATCCGTCACGGCCCAGCAGGTGACTGTTCCTCATAAAGTCAAGAAGAAAGAAACTATCTATGGCATCGCCCATAGTTATGGTATCACGGAAGAGCAACTCAGACAAGCCAATCCAGGCATGGAGCGTCCCGACTATCAGTTGAACAAGGGTGACGTCATCCAGATTCCCGTCATCGTCAATGGCCCGTCGTCGAATACAGGCAATGCCCAGTCCCACCGTGCCCCCATCAGACTGGGAGTCATGCTGCCGTTGCATAAGATCAACAATGACGGCAATCGCATGGTAGAGTATTACCGTGGCGTACTGATGGCTTGTGACACCCTGAAGAAGGAAGGCGTCTCCGTCGATGTCTATGCCTGGAACCTGCCTGAGAACGGCAACCTCCAGACCATACTCAGCGACCCCAATGCCAAGAAGTGCGATATCATTATCGGCCCGCTCTACTCAAAGTATATGACGGCCCTTTCGTCGTTTGTGGAGAGCAACGACATCCTGCTGGTCGTGCCGTTCTCCATCCACGCCCCTGAGTTGTACTCCAACCGCCATATCTTCCAGGTTTACCAGGCCCCCAACGAACTGACAGAGTCAACAGCCAGAAGATGTGCAGAATGGTTCAAGGACTATCATTTCGTCGTGGTAGACTGTGGCGACTCCACCAGTACCAAGGGCTCGTTCACATCGACCCTTCGTCGTCAACTTGAGGTGAAAGGCCATCAGTACAGCCTGACCAGCCTGAAGTCGGCCGATGCCAGTTTCAAGAATGCCTTCGTTGCCGGACAGCGCAACATGGTGGTGCTCAACACGGAACACTCGCCGGAGTTGCTCTCGGCTCTGTCGCGCCTGAATGCCGTCAGGAACGGTAATCCCAACCTGCAGATCTCGATGTTCGGCTATACCGAATGGCTGATGTATGTTTCCCATCAGCAGGAGAACTTTCATAAATATGATGTCTATATTCCTTCCTATTTCTATACGAACATGCAGACGCCGCAGGCTATGACCCTGCAACGGCACTACACAAACATTTTCCATCAGGAGATGATGCTCTCACTGCCCCGCTTTGCCATGTCGGGCTTCGATCATGCCCTGTTCTTCCTGCGTGGCTTGTGGAAATACGGCAAGACCTTCGACGGTGCTGCCGGACGCTTTGGCTACCAGCCGGTGCAGACCCCCCTGAAGTTCGAGCGCATAGGAAACGGTGGACTGCAGAACCGTTCTTTCATGTTCGTGCACTACAAGCCCGACTACACAATAGAAACTGTCAACTACTAAGCCGATGCGTCGTCAACTGCTATACATTCTTCTCTGTATGTTGCCCTTGACTGTGGCGGCACAGGTAGGCGAGTATCGCAACGAACTGTCCGTAGGTTTCAGTGGCGGCTATGTGATGAGTCAGATAGGCTTTACGCCAGAGGTCAATCAGAACCAACATACGGGTATGACGGCAGGCGTCACCATGCGCTACACCTCTGAGAAATACTTCAAGAGCATCTGTGCCATCGTCGCAGAACTGAACTATGTACAGATAGGCTGGAAGGAGAAGATCTACGATGCCAACGACCAACCAGTGGTTAATTCACAGACAGGACTGGCTGAAGCCTACCAACGAGACATGTCCTACATGCAGTTGCCTGTCTTTGCCCGTCTTGGCTGGGGACGTGAGCGCAAGGGCGTTCAGTTCTTTTTCCAGGCAGGACCTCAGTTGGGCCTGTTCCTCAGCGAGAGTACGAAGAAGAACTACGACCGCACGGAACGTCAGTTGGGTGTGACGGCGCAGGACTCGATGGCTGTCGAGAACAAGTTCGACTTCGGTATTGCCGGCGGTCTGGGCTTGGAGTTCTCGCATCCCAAGGTGGGACACTTCTTGCTCGAAGGACGATACTACTATGGTCTCGGCGATATCTATGGTAACTCGAAGCGCGACTATTTTGCCCGCTCCAACTTCCAGACCATCACCGTCAAGTTGACCTATCTCTTCGATATCAGTAGAACTAAAAACTCTAAAATAAAATAAGTTATGTTCAAGAATCATCCTAAGGGGCTACTCCTTGCGGCCCTCAGTAACATGGGCGAGCGTTTCGGCTACTACATTATGAATGCCGTCCTCGTGCTCTTCCTGTGTTCCAAGTTTGGCCTTTCCGATGAGAATGGCACGTTGATCTACTCTTTCTTCTATGCCGGCATTTACATCCTAAGCCTCGTTGGCGGTATCATTGCCGACCGTACGCAGAACTACAAGGGTACAATCATGTCTGGTCTGGTCATTATGGCCATCGGCTATGTCATCCTCTCTGTGCCCATCCTCTCCACGGCAGACAATATCTCGTGGCTGCTACCGCTCACCTGCGTGGCTCTGTTCCTCATCGCCTTTGGTAATGGTCTGTTCAAGGGCAACCTGCAGGCTATCGTCGGACAGATGTACGACAACTTCGAGGCCGAGGCAGCCAAGAAGGGTGAAGAAGCCCTGCGTCTGGCCCGTGGACAGCGTGACTCAGGTTTCCAGATTTTCTATGTGTTCATCAATGTCGGTGGACTGATTGCTCCTTTCGTGGCTCCATTCCTGCGCGAATGGTGGCTCAAGCAGAACGCACTACGCTATGATGCCGGTCTGCCTGCCCTGTGCCATCAGTATCTGAACGAAGGGACTGAAATGGCAGGTGATGCTATGAAGAACCTGACTGAACTCGTAGAAAAGGTAGGTGGCTCGACAACCGACCTGACTGCTTTCTGCACCCAGTATCTTGATGTGTTCAACACGGGTATCCACTATTCCTTCGTCGCATCGGTGGTGGCTATGCTCATCTCGCTGGTTATCTTCTTGCTCTCGCGCAAGATATTCCCGACGCCAGGTAAGAAAGAGGCCAAGGCCGTGGAGAACTACACCGAGGAAGAGAAGCAGTCGATGGCCAAGGAAATCAAGCAGCGCATGTACGCCCTCTTTGCCGTACTGGGTATCGCCGTATTCTTCTGGTTCTCATTCCATCAGAACGGCACGTCGATGTCGCTCTTTGCACGCGACTTCGTTGTCACCGATGCCATCGCTCCTGAGATTTGGCAGGCTGTCAACCCCTTCTTTGTCATCGTCCTGACGCCTATCGTGATGTGGCTGTTCAGCATCCTCATACGTCGTGGCAAGGAGATCTCCACGCCCATGAAGATTGCCTATGGTATGGGCATTGCCGGCATCGCCTATTTGTTCATCTCCATATACTCCTATGCTCAGGGTTATCCCTCTGCTGAGGAGTTCAAGGCTCTTGGCGACAGCACCAAGGCTGTGATGAAGGCTGGTCCCTGGGTGCTCATCGTCTACTACTTCTTCATGACGGTGGCAGAACTTTTCATCTCCCCGCTGGGCCTGTCATTTGTGTCCAAGGTTGCTCCGAAACATCTGCAGGGTCTCTGTCAGGGTCTCTGGCTCGGGGCTACGGCTGTGGGTAATTTGTTGTTGTGGATTGGTCCGCTGATGTACAACAAGTGGCCTATCTGGATCTGCTGGATGGTGTTCCTGGCAGTGTGCTTCATTTCAATGGGTGTCATGCTCGGTATGGTGAAGTGGCTGGAGCGCGTCACTAAGTAGCATGCACTACCTTTTCTTACTATTCCTTCTATCGTTCAGTTCAACAAGGGCGCAGACACTCACCCTTGTTGAACTGAATTGTGAGAACCTCTTCGATATCCGTCACGACTCGCTCAAGCAGGATCAGGAGTTCACGCCTGACGGCAGACGGCACTGGACGACTCCACGATATTGGCGCAAGGTCAATTCCATAGGGCAGGAGATACTATCGTGTGCCGACAACATCCCAGACCTGGTGGCACTGGTCGAAGTGGAGAACGATTCTGTGCTCCATGCACTCACAAACCGGTCGCTGTTGCGGAATGCTGGTTATCGCTATCTGATGACCTGCTCCCCTGATGTCCGTGGCCTGGATGTCGCATTGCTCTACCGACCCCAGAGTTTCCAGCCCCTTTCCCATGAGTCGATTACCGTTCCATGTGCCGAAGGTCAACGTCCTACACGTGACATATTATATATAAAAGGTGTAACCGTTGACGCTGACACCCTTCATCTCTTCGTTGTCCATGCACCAAGCCGCTATGGGGGAACACGGCTTACATCGCCCCGCCGATTGCAGGTGGCTACCCTCATTACAGACTATATCTCGCGCCTTGACCCTCAAGCCAAAGTCATTGTGGCGGGTGATTTCAACGACTATGCTGACAGTCCCTCCCTGCAGCATCTCCGTCAGCATGGTCTCAACAACATCTCAGCCTCTGCCCGTGGCGGCAATGGGGCTCGTGGTACCTATCGCTTCCACGGCGAATGGCGTTCTATCGACCATATCCTCGTTACTTCCTCACTGGCTGCTCGTGTTGACACCGTCTATATCAACGATGCCGCTTTCCTATTGGACGAAGACGAGAAATATGGCGGCAAGCATCCGCGCCGTACTTTCCAGAACAACCATTACCAGTCCTCGGGCTTTAGTGATCACCTCCCGCTGGTTGTCAAGTGGAAGAGGCGGTAAGAAGTTTTTTCGTCTATCATTTGGTACAAAAAGAAAGAGGGGATGCATCGAATCGTCGAAGCATCCTCTCTTTAATAAATGGTAGGGTAGCGTTATAATCCAAGCAGACTCTTATGCTTTTCTACGGCCTTGTCAACCTTCTTCTGGGCTTTCTCCAGGTCTTCCTTGGCATCTTCGGCTTTCTTGGCTGCTTTTTCAGCCTCATTCTTAGCCTTTTCTGCCTTCTTTACGGCATTGTCGTATTTCTTCTGGAGTTTGGCCAAGTCAGATTGAGCCTTCTTGACATCTTTGTCGGCATCCTCTATCTTCTTCTGTTCTTTGGCCGCCTGCTTCAGTTCTTTCGAACTCATCTGGGTGGCATCCTCAACGGTCACCACATTCTGTGCCTGTAGTGTGCCGCAAGCCACTGCCATCAAGGCAATCATGAGCAATTTCTTCATAGTCAAAGTTGTTTTTAGGATTAAGTCATTGTTTCTTCATTCACTTACTCCCCAATAAGCCTCAGTCCTTCAGCCGTCAGGTAGGGTTTCATCTTGTCGAAGGGCAGTATCACGATGGGCATACCTGCCGCATAGCAGGCAATCTCATAGGGCTGGTACTGGAAGACGAAGTGCTTGTCGGTGATACGCATGTTGGAGATCTGCAGGTCGTTGATGTCGATGAGCAGATATTCCTTCAGATCGTCAGAGGCATTCTCACCGTCGCTTTCTGTGAAGTAGTCGAGCAGTTCTTTCTGGAACATGGTTCGAAAGGCCTGGCTGTTGGTGTTCTTTAGTATCTCCTTACCAATACGCTTGCCTGTCTCCTTGTTGAAGGTAGTACCTAACACCCAGTGGTAGCCGTGTGCACCTCCGGTATAGTTGTCGCCTACATTAACATAGGTGATATAGTGCTCGCAGTCGTACTCCTTCTGCAGGTTGATCTCGTTGGTCCAGTGGAACATCCACTCCATATCCCGAAGGTCTTCCTCAGAATACTCCGCTTTGGCTTCGGTGATTTCTGTCGTCATCTGGTTGTGTATGCCCTCACCGGCATATTGGAAAGCCTTTCTGGCATCATGACTCTCAGCATAGATCGTAGCGAAGGCCTCAAAAGTCTCGCCCACATAAGCCATGATCGAGTCTGCCAGCGGTGTACCGACAACTGCCGGCACATCAGCCGAGATAGACACCATTGAGTCGGGCGAGAAATACGTCAGGTGTTCGAACTGCAGGCTGGCCTGCCTGTCCTTATCCTTTTCCTTAGTCTGCGTCACGATCTCCTTGGTACCTTTCGCGTCTTTCGCCTTGCCAAGGTACTGCCTTACTCTGTCGCAACTAGCGAAGAGCAGCAGTACCGTAGCAAGTGTGAAAATCGTTTTCTTCATAGAAAAACGTGGGTCGTGTGGTTGTTATTCGCCCTTGATGGCAGCCACACCGGGGAGAACCTTACCCTCGATGGCCTCAAGCAGAGCACCACCACCGGTAGAAATGTAACTCACCTGGTCGGCCAGACCGAACTTGTTGACACAAGCCACAGAGTCGCCACCACCAATCAGAGAGAATGCACCCTCGGCAGTTGCCTTAGCAATGGCATCGCCGATAGCACGGCTGCCAGCGGTGAAAGCGTCGCACTCGAAGACACCGGCAGGACCGTTCCACAGAATGGTCTTGGCACCCTTGATAGCCTCGGCAAATGCCTTCTGGCTCTCAGGACCGGCATCCACACCCTCGAAACCAGCGGGAACGGCTGTTGCAGGGCAGGTGATGATTTCTGCACCTGGCTTAACCGTCATTGTACCGAAGTCGAGACCGTTGGTAGCAGTGCAGTCAGAACCCAGAACGAGTTCCACACCGTTCTTCTTGGCCAGTTCTTCAACGCCCAGGGCAACATCCAGTTTGTCAAGTTCAACGATTGACTCACCGATCTCACCATTGTGAGCCTTAGCGAAGGTGTAGGTCATACCACCGCAGAGGATGAGTTTGTCCACCTTACCGAGCAGGTTCTCGATGATACCGATCTTAGAAGAAACTTTCGAGCCACCCATGATAGCCACGAAGGGGCGCTTGATGTTAGAGAGCACGGCGTCGACAGCCTGAACCTCTTTCTCCATCAGCAGGCCGAGCATCTTGTTGTCAGCATCGAAATAGTCGGCGATGACAGCGGTAGAGGCGTGCTTGCGGTGAGCGGTACCGAAGGCATCCATCACATAGCAGTCAGCATAGGAAGCCAAAGTCTTGGCAAACTCCTTCTGGCTGGCCTTCATAGCCTTCTTAGCATCGTCGTAAGCAGGATCGGCCTTGTCGATACCAACGGGCTTTCCCTCCTCCTCAGGATAGAAACGCAGGTTCTCAAGCAGCAGAGCCTCACCCATCTTCAGGGCCTTAGCAGCATCAGCAGCCTTAGCGCAGTCGGGAGCGAAAGCAACGGGAACACCCAGAGCCTTCTCCACAGCCTCACGAATCTGACCCAGAGACTTCTTGGCGTCTACCTTACCCTTGGGCTTGCCCATGTGTGACATGATGATGACAGCACCACCATCTGCCAGAATCTTCTTCAGAGTGGGCAGGGCACCACGGATACGGGTGTCGTCAGTGATCTTACCATTCTCGTCCAGGGGCACGTTGAAGTCAACGCGCACGATTGCCTTCTTACCGGCAAAGTTCATTTCATTGATTGTCATAATTCTTAAAATTGAAACTATAGTTAAATTGTGAAAAATCAAATATCGAATGCAAAGATACAATATTTTTTTGTAATCTGCATTCGATATTCTATTATTTAAGTCTTTTTTGCGCTATCTGCGGCATACTGCTATCTGCAGGTTGCAAAAAAGTGCCTAGAGGGGGAATTCCCATCTTGCGCCAATGATGAACCATGCTCCAGGCTGTGGCACGTTGCCGAAGTCGACGTACGACCGGTTATCCAGCACATTGTTTACCTCAGTGTAGAGCGTATAGCGTTCCGCAGTCCAGTTCAGACGGGCATCCAGCAGGGCGTAGGGCTTGTAGTCGCACACTTCACCTGTGAAGTTCGTGTAGGAGCCTGTACGGTCCTGCCAGCGGAAGTTCAACCCTAACGACAGTTGACGCCAGATGTCGAATTTGGCATTTACCACCAGTTTGTGCTTCAAATACTCCAAAGCGTATTGAGACACAATATCAGGCCTGTCGTCTTTCTCCTGATTGATGTAACTGTAGGAGCAGTGTAGGCTGTTGAGTGGCGTGCGGCTGTTGAGAAGCCTCTTGAAGTCCAAGCCGAGGTCTGCCTCCATACCCACGGAGTTGATTTTCGTGTGGTTCACACTCTCCCATACGGCGGCATCACCCAATGAGGTGTCCATGATCCAGTCAATCATATTCTTTCCATGATGGTACCAGACGGTGCCTTTTGCCTGTAGGGCGGGGGAGTGGAACTGCACACCAGCCTCCAAAGCCTGCATCTCCTCAGGTTTCAGATGAGGATTGGCAGCATAGCCTTTCAACTTGTAGTACATCTCTGTAAAAGATGGCAGTCGGAGTGACGAGTTATACGAGGCGAAGGCCTTCCATTTATCGTCAATGCGAAAACTGGCATCAATGCCAGGATAGATGCTGATGTCCATGTCGCTCTTGGTACTTTTTGTGGCAACAAGACCTGCAGAAAGCGTCAGGCGATTAAGCAGAATGTTGTGCTCCAAATGAGCAGAAATGTTGGTGCGGTTGATGCCCAAATCGTAGTCGCGGTCGGTGCCCTTAATGTGGTATGTCTTTGATAGCGGCTCGCCAAGATTGCTGCTCACGAGATCCTCGATTCTGACTTCTGCTCCAAAGGCTGTTCTACCAAGTTTCCAGTCAAAGTAACTATTTAGTTTAAAGCCGTATACATTACAACGATTGTAGTTATACTTCATAATATCTGGCTGTCCTCTGTAGCCCTGATATTCGTCCTTGTTCTGATTCCAGTAGATGGCTGACTGAAGACGCATATGCCCTCGTTTGGTTTCCCCTTGGAAGGCCGAGAATATCTTACGTGTATACTCGTACTGATAGTCGGATTGCCATGTAGGTGTAGCGTAGAATGTGCCGGAGCCCCAATTCTTGTGAGAATAGCCCAGATGCCATCCCAGACGGATACTCTGGTTATCGTAGGAGCCCTGATGGAAAGCCTTCATGCCGTTTACGTCGGTATTCAGATGGCCGTCTCTCGATCTTGAGAATCCGTCGCTCCTGATGCTATTTCCGCTAAATGAGAGTCCGAGGTCGTCAGATGGCAGCCCGCATTTGACACCAAAGCCCAATTTCAGGTAACCGAATGATCCCGTCTCTAGGCCTACATTAATATCACGACATATTGATTTCGGGGAGCGTGTTTGACTTGGATTGCATTTCGGTGAGGTCACTATGTTGATGGCACCGACAAGAGATGAGGTGCCATAGACACGGCCTGCCGGACCTTCCAGCACTTCGATACGCTGTATCTCATTGATGTCGCAAGGCAGGTCGAACACGTTGTGGCCTGTCTGCGGGTCACAGATGTTGATGCCATTGAGCAGGATGATGATTTGCTCCTGGGTACCGCCCCTAATGGAGATGTCGGTTTGTGTGCCTAAGGCTCCACGCTGCCTGACATCTACGCCTATGGCGTACTTCAGCAAGTCGTTAACACTTCGTACTGGGGCCTGGGCAATATCCTCACGGCTCAGTACGGTGACCATTCTCGCCGCCTGACTCTTGGTCAGCGGTGCGCGGGAACCCGTGACGGAAACGTCGTCGAGCAACACCTCTTGGGCCGCCTTCGTTGTGTCGGTGCGCCATATCTCGTCGCTGATGCCTGCTGCCTTGGTGGCAGACAATGTGGCAACACTCAGCACGGAGATGAGCACCTCACGTCCCAGGCAGGCGAAGAGCGAGTAACCCTTCCGTTGAAACTGACGGAATACGATGGGCTTGCGCTTCTGGAATACTGGTTTGTACATGACTGTTGTGTGTGTAAAATCTGAAAACGCTGACAAAGGTAATCATTTTTCCATAAATAAGAAAATAAAACGCATTTTCTTTCGTTACTTCTGTTTTTTTTAGTAACTTTGCAGCCGCTAAGAAAAGCGAACAATATTGTTATAACAAAAATAGTTTTATGAATTTCACAATGTTAATTACCGTCCTTGTGACGGCTATTACACTGGTGGCATCAGCCTACGTGATGGCAAAACTGTTGGGCCCGCGTTCTTACAACAAGATCAAGGGAGAACCGTTTGAATGCGGTATTCCTACGCACGGCTCCAGTTGGATACCTATCAACGTGGGCTATTATTTGTTTGCCATCCTCTTCCTCATGTTTGATGTAGAGACGGTGTTTCTCTATCCATGGGCAGTAGTTGTGAAGCAGTTCGGTTCGATGGCTCTTCTGTCGATCGGATTCTTCCTTGTTGTATTAGTATTTGGCTTGGCCTACGCCTGGCGGAAAGGAGCACTGGAATGGAAGTAAGAAAACCGAAAATCAAGGCCTTGCCTTACGACGAGTTCAAAGATAACGAGTCGTTGGAGAAAATTGTTGACGAACTCCATGAGGGTGGTGTCAACGTGGTGACTGGCAATCTGGACTCTCTCATCAACTGGGGACGTAGCAACTCGCTCTGGTCGCTGACCTTTGCTACCAGTTGCTGTGGTATTGAGTTCATGGCCTGTGGATGCGCCCGTTACGACTTCTCGCGCTTCGGCTTCGAGGTGACGCGTAACTCTCCCCGTCAGGCCGACCTGATCATGTGTGCTGGAACAATCACCCACAAGATGGCTCCCGCCCTAAAACGTCTGTATGACGAGATGGCAGAGCCTAAGTATGTTGTTGCCGTTGGCGGATGCGCTATCAGCGGTGGTCCCTTCAAACAGAGTTACCACGTGGTGAAGGGCATCGAGGAAATCGTTCCTGTCGATGTGTTTATCCCAGGTTGCCCTCCCCGTCCGGAGGCTATCCTCTACGGTATGATGCAGTTGCAGCGCAAGGTGAAAATTGAAAAATTCTTCGGTGGTGCCAACCATAAGCAGACCCGCGAGGAGGCTGCCCTTGGCGTTTCCAATGAGGAACTGACTTATGGCCGCGGTGGCAAGAAGCCCATCGTGGTGACCGAGGTGCCTGAGGAATTTACTGAAACCCTTAAAAAAGAACAGGAGGAGCAGGCATGAAACTAAATCATCTTGTATTTGATTTTGACAAGTTCGCACCGGAGATGGCGAACCTGAAGAACAAGAAGCATTTCGACTTCCTGGTGACTATAGTAGGTGAGGACTTCGGTGAAGAAGGCTTAGGTTGTGTATATATTCTTGAGAATACAGAGAACCACGAGCGCTGCAGCGTGAAGATGCTGGCTCGCACCAAGGTTTGTGGTGACGGAATGGCATCAAACGGCACAGGTGACACCGACGGTCATGTAATGGCCTATATCCCTTCAGTTGTCAGCATCTGGAAAGGTGCCGATCTGCTGGAGCGTGAGGTCTACGATTTCCTGGGTATCGTATTCCTGGGACATCCCGATATGCGCCGTCTGTTCCTGCGCAACGACTTCAAGGGCTATCCCCTGCGTAAGGACTTTAAGGCTTCCGATGAATACACCCTCGACGACGATGTGGAGCCCGACTATGGTCTGGAGTATTTCATCGACAATAACGGCGACCTGCAGTCAAAGCGCAACAGCCTCTTTACTTCCGATGACTATGTGGTGAACATCGGTCCTCAGCATCCTTCCACCCACGGTGTGCTCCGCTTGCAGACCGTGTTGAACGGTGAGACGGTTAAGCGCATCTATCCGCACCTTGGCTATATTCATCGTGGCATCGAGAAGATGTGGGAGTCTATGACCTATCCGCAGACACTGGCTCTGACCGATCGTCTGAACTATCTCTGTGCCATGCAGCAGCGTCATGCGCTGGTAGGTGTCATTGAGGAGGCTATGGAGGTTGAACTCACCGACCGCATCAAGTATGTGCGTACCATCATGGATGAGTTGCAACGTCTGGACAGCCACCTGCTGTTCACCTCGTGCTGCGCTCAGGACTTGGGTGCCCTGACAGCATTCCTCTATGGTATGCGTGACCGTGAGCACGTGCTCAACGTGATGGAAGAGACCACCGGCGGACGTCTGATACAGAACTACTACCGCATCGGCGGCTTGCAGGACGACATCGATCCTAACTTCGTCAAGAACTGTAAGGATTTGGTGAAGTACCTCCGTCCAATGATTAAAGAATACATGGACGTCTTTGGTGATAACGTCATCACTCACAATCGTTTAGAGAATGTCGGTCCAATGTCACTCGAAGATTGTATCAACTATGGTGTGACTGGTCCTGCCGGACGTGCTTCGGGCTGGAAGAACGATGTGCGCAAGAATCATCCCTACGATATGTACGACAAGGTGGAGTGGGAGCAGTGCACCGAGACGTCATGCGACTCTATGGGTCGTTATCTGATCCACATCAACGAGATGTATCAAAGCCTGAACATTATCGAGCAACTCATCGACAACATCCCCGAAGGCGACTTCTATGTGAAGCAGAAGCCCATCATCAAGGTGCCCGAAGGACAGTGGTACTATTCTGTAGAGGGATCAGCCGGTGAGTTTGGCGTCTATCTCGACTCGAATGGCGACAAGAGTCCCTACCGCATGAAGATGCGCCCCATGGGACTTTCGCTGGTGGGTGCCCTCGACCCGATGCTGCGCGGCCAGAAGATTGCCGACCTGGTGACCACCGGTGCCGCTATCGATATTGTTATACCCGACATTGACAGATAATAATAAGGTATGGAACATATATTTGATTTTTCACAAGTGACCGCCTGGTTCCACGCGCTGCTTACACAGACGATAGGACTGGGTGAGATGTGGGCGATACTGATAGAGTGCGTGCTCGTAGGGTCAGTCATCCTCGGTGCCTATTCTGTCATCGCCATGATTCTGATTTTCATGGAGCGCAAGGTCTGTGCCTACTTCCAGTGCCGTATAGGCCCGGTTCGTGTAGGTCCCTGGGGTTTGCTGCAGGTGATGGCCGACGTGCTGAAGATGCTCATCAAGGAGATATTCTTCGTCGACAAGGCCGACAAACTGCTCTATATCGTGGCTCCTTTCCTGGTCATCATCGGTTCGGTTGGTGCTTTTGCCTTCCTGCCCTGGAACCGCGGTGCACACATCCTCGACTTCAATGTCGGCGTGTTCCTGCTCACCGCCATCTCTTCGATAGGTGTGGTAGGTATCTTCCTTGCCGGATGGGGCTCTAACAACAAGTACTCTGTGGTGTCGGCCATGCGTGCCGCTGTGCAGATGATTTCCTATGAGATGTCGCTCTGTCTCTGCCTGATTACAGCCGTCATCCTGACGGGTACCATGCAGGTAAGCGGTATCGTAGAGTTCCAACGCGGTTCGTGGCTCATCTTCAATGGCGTAGCCGCCATTCCCGCCATCATCGCCTTCCTGGTGTTCCTGGTGGCTGGTAATGCCGAGGCCAACCGTGGCCCGTTCGATATGGCAGAAGCCGAGAGTGAGTTGACAGCCGGTCATCACACTGAGTATTCAGGTATGGGCTTCGGCTTCTTCTATCTGGCTGAGTTCCTCAACCTCTTCATCATCGCTGGCATTGCTGCCACGGTGTTCCTGGGAGGATGGATGCCTCTGCACATTGCAGGCCTCGATGCCTTCAACAACGTGATGGACTATATTCCTGGCATTGTGTGGTTCATGGGTAAGGCCTTCCTGCTGGTTTGGCTGCTCATGTGGATCAAGTGGACATTCCCCCGTTTGCGTATCGACCAGATTCTGAAACTGGAGTGGAAGTACCTCATGCCGCTGGCGCTCATCAACCTTGTGCTGATGACGGCTGTGGTGGCTTTCGGTTGGTTCTTTGAGCCCGCTGCCCTCTAAACCTATTTAAATATATAGAAATGGAAAAAGAAAAATCATATTTCGGAGAAATCGGGCACGGCATCATGACGTTGGCAACCGGTATGAAGGTCACTCTGACGGAATACGCCAAGGACTACTGGACCAACAAGTCAACAGAGCAGTACCCAGAGAACCGCAAGACCACCCTCCACGTGGCAAAGCGTCATCGTGGCCGTCTGGTCTTCAAGCGCAACGAGGATGGTGCCTATAAGTGCACGGCCTGCACGCTTTGCGAGAAGGCTTGTCCCAATGGCACTATCAAGATTACTGCCCACATGGCCGAAGATCCTGAGACGGGCAAGAAGAAAAAGGTGCTCGACGACTATCAGTACGACCTTGGCGACTGTATGTTCTGCCAACTCTGTACCAATGCTTGCAACTTTGACGCTATCGAGTTTACAAACGACTTCGAGAACGCTGTGTTCGACCGTGAGAAACTGGTGCTTCATCTCGACAAGGAGGTCTATGATGGCGGTTCGCTGCCTAACATCCTGGAGGGTGGAGCAGACTGGCAGGTCGGTAAGTTTAACACTAAAAAGAAGTAAACGACTATGGCTAGTTTAGTAGTATTTTGCATTCTCGCCGTTGTCATCCTGGGCTCTGCCCTGCTGTGTGTGACAACGAAGCGAATCATGCGAGCCGCAACCTTCATGTTGTTCGTGCTCTTTGGTGTGGCAGGTCTTTACTTCCTGCTCGACTACACCTATCTGGGTGCAGCGCAGATTGCCGTCTATGCCGGTGGCGTGACGATGATCTATGTCTTCGCCATCCAGTTGGTCAGCAAGCAGACCCTTCAGGGTATGGTTGAGCATATCAAGTGCTCACGCATTCTCTCAGGACTGCTTATCTCTGTCATCGGACTGGCTACGGTGGCTTTCGTATTCTTGAAGAATAGTTTTATCTCGGCCGCTACGACCGAGGAGGTTCCTATGGACAAGATTGGCGAGGCCCTCGTTGGCAGTGGAAAGTATCAGTATATTCTGCCGTTCGAGTTCATCTCGGTATTCCTGCTGGCATGTATCATCGGCGGATTGGTTGTTTCACGTAAGAAGGAGGATTAAACTATGGTACCTGTAGAATGTTATTTTGTGCTGAGTGCACTACTGTTCTTCATCGGCGTCTATGGTTTCGTCACCCGTCGCAACCTCATTGCCATGCTCATCTCCATTGAGTTGGTACTGAATGCCGTTGACATTAATTTTGCCGCTTTCAACCGTCTGCTCTTCCCCGGTGAGATGGAGGGTATGTTCATGACGCTCTTCTCCATCGGTGTAAGTGCTGCCGAGAGTGCGGTGGCTATCGCGATTATCATCAATGTGTTCCGTCGCTTCAAGAGCGATTCGGTGGACGCAATTACTAACATGAAAGGATAAAACACGACGTTATGATCTACGAATTATCATTTCTGATTCTGCTTCTGCCGCTCTTGTCCTTCCTTGTGTTAGGACTGGCAGGCATGAAGATGCAGCACAAGACGGCCGGTATCATCGGCACGTGCTCGCTGGCACTGGTCACCATACTATCGTATTGGACAGCCTATGAGTACTTCACGGCCGACCGTCTGGATGGTGTCTTCAAGACCATCGTGCCTTACAACTTCACTTGGCTGCCCCTGGGCAACCTGCATTTCGACATGGGTGTGCTGCTCGACCCCATCTCGGTGATGATGCTCATCGTCATCTCCACGGTGTCGCTCATGGTCCATGTCTATTCCTTCGGCTATATGCACGGTGAGAAGGGCTTCCAGCGCTACTACGCTTTCTTGAGCCTCTTCACGATGTCTATGCTGGGTCTTGTGTTGGCCACCAACATCTTCCAGATGTACATGTTCTGGGAACTCGTGGGTGTGTCTTCCTACCTGCTCATCGGTTTCTACTATCCGTTGAAGCCTGCCATCGCAGCCAGTAAGAAGGCTTTCATCGTCACCCGTTTTGCCGATATGTTCTTCCTCATCGGTATCCTGACCTTTGGCTTCTGCACCGACTCGTTCAACTTCTCGTTCGTGGCTGATGCTGACCACCTCGTCATGGGTGCTGGCGCTACGGCATTCATCCCCGGCAATATGGACAAGGCCCTGGGCTTCGGCACATTGGTCATTCCTACGGCTCTGGTGCTGATGTTCATTGGTGGTGCTGGTAAGAGTGCCATGTTCCCCTTGCACATCTGGCTGCCCGATGCCATGGAGGGCCCGACGCCTGTATCTGCTCTGATCCATGCTGCTACGATGGTGGTGGCTGGTGTCTTCCAGATTGCTCGCATGTTCCCCCTCTGGATTGAGTATGCACCTCAGGCTATGAGCATCGTGGTGTGGGTAGGCGTCTTCACCGCTTTTTATGCCGCTGCCGTGGCTTGTGCCCAGAGCGACATCAAACGTGTGCTGGCCTTCTCCACTATCTCTCAGATTGCCTTTATGATGGTGGCCCTCGGCGTTTGCCTGCCTGGTCATCATGGTGCCGTCCTTGACAACCACGCTCAGTTGGGTTATATGGCTGGTATGTTCCACCTCTTCACCCACGCTATGTTCAAGGCATGTCTGTTCCTTGGTGCCGGTTGTATCATCCACGCCGTCCACAGCAACGAGATGTCCATGATGGGTGGTCTGCGCAAGTATATGCCTATCACGCATATCACGTTCCTTATCTCCTGTCTGGCCATCGCTGGTATTCCATTCTTCTCGGGCTTCAGTTCGAAGGATGAGATTATCACCGCCTGCATGGAGTACAGTCCTGTGGTAGGATGGATCATGACGGGCATTGCCGCCATGACCGCCTTCTACATGTTCCGTCTGTATTACGGCATCTTCTGGGGTACGGAGAACAAGGAGGCACACGAGCACCATACGCCTCACGAGGCTCCGCTCACAATGACTATCCCCCTCATCGTGCTCTGTCTCATCACCGTGGGTGTGGGTGTCTATTCTACGCTGGCAGGCTTTCTGGACTGGGGTGGCAGTTTCGGCAGTTTCGTTTCTTCTGAGGGTACCGACTACACCATCCACTTCAACCTGCAGATTGCTGCTACTTCGACGGTTATTGCTATCGTGAGCATCCTGCTTGCCACCTTTATTTATCGTGGTGAGAGTCAGCCCATCGCCGACCGTCTGTACAAGACGTTCCCGAAGTTGCACCGTGCAGCCTATAAGCGTTTCTATCAGGATGAGATCTGGCAGTTCGTCACGCATAGGATTATCTTCGCCTGCGTCTCTACGCCCATTGCCTGGTTCGACCGTCACGTGGTTGACGGCACGTTCAACTTCATGGCATGGGGTGCCAACGAGGGTGGCGAGTCGCTGCGTGCCTGGCAGAGTGGCGATGTGCGCAAGTATGCCGTGTGGTTCCTCACTGGCAGCGTTGCCCTGACACTTGTGTTACTCGCCTTATAATAACGAAATAACGATATAACGTAATAACGACAATGAATATATTAAGTTTATTCGTTTTGATTCCCGCCCTGATGCTTCTGGGATTGTGGATAGCCCGCAACCTCAACCAGGTGCGTGGCGTGATGGTGACGGGTGCCTCCTGCCTGTTGGCCCTGTCAATATGGCTTTGCTACTATTATGTGACCAACCACGACGATCCTACGGCGTGGGACAATGGCATGATGCTCACCGCAAGCATGCCTTGGTTCAAGCCCCTGAATATTGCCTATAGCGTCGGTGTAGACGGTATCTCTATCGTCATGTTGCTCCTGTCGAGCATCATCGTGTTCACAGGTACCTTCGCCTCCTGGCAACTGAAGCCCCTCACCAAGGAGTATTTCCTCTGGTTCACCCTGCTCTCTACGGGTGTGTTCGGCTTCTTCATCTGCACCGACATGTTCACCATGTTCATGTTCTATGAGGTTGCCCTTATTCCCATGTACCTGCTGATCGGTGTGTGGGGTAGTGGTCACAAGGAGTATTCGGCCATGAAACTCACCCTGATGCTGATGGGTGGCTCGGCCCTGCTCATCCTTGGCATCCTGGGTATCTACTACTTCAGCGGACACACCACGATGAACGTCAACGAGATTGCCGCCATGAACAATATCCCTGAAGAGATACAGAATGCGTTCTTCCCATTCATCTTCATCGGATTCGGTGTGCTGGGCGCCCTGTTCCCCTTCCACACATGGTCACCCGACGGTCATGCCTCTGCCCCCACGGCAGTGTCTATGCTCCATGCTGGTGTGCTAATGAAACTGGGAGGCTATGGCTGCTTCCGCATCGCCATGTACCTGCTGCCCTCTGCAGCACAAGACCTCTCGTGGATCTTCATCATCCTGACCACAATCTCCGTGGTTTATGGTGCCCTCTCTGCCTGCGTACAGACCGACCTGAAGTACATCAATGCCTATTCGTCGGTGTCTCACTGCGGACTGGTGCTCTTTGCCCTGCTTATGATGCAGCAGACGGCTGCCACGGGTGCCATCCTGCAGATGCTGTCACACGGTCTGATGACGGCACTCTTCTTTGCCCTCATCGGTATGATCTACGGTCGTACCCACACCCGCGACATCCGCGAGTTGGCTGGTCTGATGAAGATTATGCCGTTCCTGGCCGTAGGCTATGTCATCGCTGGTTTGGCCAACCTCGGTCTCCCAGGCTTCTCTGGCTTCATTGCTGAGATGACCATATTCGTGGGTTCGTTCAGTGCTCCAGAACTGGCTGGTGATCCCTCCTCGTCGTTCCGCATGGTGGCTACCATCATCGCCTGTATGTCTATCGTCGTCACCGCAGTCTATATCCTGCGTGTCGTCGGCAAGATTCTCTATGGCGAGGTGGAGAACAAGCACTACTTGGAACTCACCGATGCTACTTGGGACGAGCGTGTTGCCGTCATCTGCCTCATCTTCTGTGTGGCAGGTCTGGGTTGTGCTCCGTTCTTCTTCAGCGATATGATCTCGCCCTCAGTAGGCAATATCTTAAGTTCAATAGGTGTAATGTAAAGTTAGGAGGAAAAGATTATGGACTATTCACAGTTTTTGAATATGATTCCTGAGGCAACCTTGATGTTAGCCTTGATTCTAGTGTTCTGTGCCGACTTTGCATTGAGCAATAGCCCACGCAAGACCTTCGTGTTGAGCGTGCTTACTGGAGCCCTGCTGCTGTGCCAACTCGTGCCCTGCTTCCTGGCAGAGCCTGCTTCGGCCTTTGGCGGCCTCTATGTGACATCTCCCATCGTCAATGTCATGAAGACCGTGCTCACCCTGGGTACCTTCATCGTCGTGGTGATGTCGCAGTCGTGGATTAACAACAACGCCACCAAGATCTCGGGCGAGTTCTATATCCTGGTCATCTCTACACTCCTGGGTATGTATATGATGATGTCCAGCGGACATTTCCTCATGTTCTTCCTCGGTCTGGAGATGGCATCCGTTCCTATGGCCTGCCTCGTGGCTTTCGACCGCTATAAGCAGAAGTCGGCCGAGGCTGCCGCTAAGTACATCCTTACCGCCACCTTCTCTTCAGGCGTCATGCTCTATGGCATCTCGTTCCTGTACGGAGCCGTTGGCACGATGTATTTTGACGATATGGCCGCACAGATCCAACTCACACCGCTCACCATCATGGGTATGGTGTTCTTCTTCAGCGGACTCGGTTTCAAGATCTCGCTGGTGCCTTTCCACTTCTGGACGGCCGACACCTACGAGGGTGCTCCTACACCAGTCACCGGCTACCTGAGCGTTGTCTCGAAGGGTGCTGCCACGCTCACGCTGGCCATCATCCTCATGCATGTCTTCGGACGCCTGGTCAACTACTGGGAGCCGCTGCTTTGGATCGTCATCATGCTTACCATCACCGTGGGTAACCTCATGGCTATCCGTCAGAACGAGTTGAAGCGCTTCATGGCCTTCTCCTCAATCTCGCAGGCCGGTTACATCATGTTGGCTGTAGTGGGCAACTCTGATGCCAGTCTCACCGCCCTCACTTTCTACGTGCTGGTTTATGTGGCTGCCAACATGGCTGTCTTCACCGTTATCAGTGCCGTTGAGGAAAATGGTGGTAATACCCAAATGAGTGCCTACAACGGACTCTATCAGACTAACCCGAAGTTGGCGTTGCTCATGACGCTCGCCCTCTTCTCGCTGGCTGGCATACCTCCGTTCGCAGGTATGTTCTCCAAGTTCTTCGTGTTCATGGCAGCCGTCGGTGGTCACGAGAGTGCTCCGTTCTGGCCTTACTTCGTGGTGTTTATCGCCTTGGTCAACACCGTGGTGAGCCTTTACTACTATCTGCTCATCGTCAAAGCCATGTATATCACTAAGGAGGAGAATCCGCTGCCTACATTCAAGAATGGCGCTGCCATCAACTGGGGCCTCGCCATCTGCACCATCGGCATTCTGCTCTTCGGCATCTGCTCGTGCATCTACGAGTGGATCGATAAGGCAGCCACTACTGCCGCCCTGTAGTGTGAAGTATCAACTAACAGCAGCCCCGCCACGTTGAAAAGAACGATGGCGGGGCTGTTTCTTTTATCCATAGTGTTCTCTGCGCAAAGACAGAAAAGGAAGGAGAATGTGTAAAGTCTTATTGTCCTCTTAACTGCATTGGTGTCATGCCGAAGTGGTCCTTCACATATTTGCCAAAAAAGGAAGGGTTGGGGAATCCAAGACGGTCGCAGACCTGCTTAATGCTCAGGTCTGTCTGTTTCAGATAGTAGCGTATATCCTCCAACACCTGTTCTGTAATCCACTCATTGGCTGTCTTGCCAGAGTTCTTTTTACAGATAGTGGAAAGATATTTGGGCGAAATACAAAGTTCGTTGGCATAAGCCTCTACGGTACGATGTTTGACCTCAGTAGAATGCAGCAAGTCGAGGAAACGCTGGAAGTAACTGTCCGTCGTATGTATTTCATGATGGTTTGACGATAGCATCCACTTCATAGCACCGCAAAGGCCGAGAACAGCCGAACGGAGCAGAGCCTGGATGATTTCTGCGTGATAAGGATTCTCCTTACCTCGCTCGATAGCCAGCGTGAGCATGTCGTAGAAATGGGTGTAGAAGAGGATCTCATCTTCGTCCATCGTCACAACATGCTGACGATGGATGTACATCATATCGTTCCAGATGTTCATTTTCTCACGTAAGAAACTCTGCAGAATACGGTTGGTGAGGAACATGGCCTTCATGTTGAAGTCGGGACTGACCATCACATCTGTCACCGTTACATTCTGGGGTACGACGGCTACCTGATTTTTATGCAGTTCCATCTGTATGCCGTTCATCTGAGCCTGTACTTTGCCACTGGTACAAATCACTATGGCATTCATGGTAACATATGCTGTACTAATTTGTGCGAATTGTTGGATGCTGTCCACAATGACTATTTCGTTGTCCGAATAGCCAATTTGGATGTCCTCGTTGTTGGCCAATGACTGAATTGTAATCTCTTCTCTTTGTTTCATGCGGCAAAATTAATCATAATTTCTCATATATTGTGTCTTGTTTAGCGTTATTCGTGTTCTATTTGACTACAATTAGTTGATTTGATAATAATAGCAGTAAAATAGAACATGTATAATGGCCAATTTAGCACTACCTTTGCAAGCAAAAATTATCATTTAGTTATGAAAAAGGTAGTATTCTTAGCGATTGGCTGTTGGCTGTTAGCCGTTAGCAGTTGTAGTGAGAGAAAGGAGCAGGATGCAAAGGCTCCTGTTAGAGTTAAGACAGAGGTAGCGACAACTACCACGAGTACCAACGGACAGACGTATGTAGGCATTGTCGAAGGACGTGAGGCTACTGCTGTTAGTTTTACCGGTATGGGTGTGGTGAAACGTATGTTGGTGAACGAGGGGCAGGCTGTCAGTAAGGGTCAGTTGATTGCCGAGATGGACGACACGCAGGCACGTAACATCCTAAGTGGTGCCGAAGCCCAGATGGCTCAAGCCAACGATGCATTAGAACGCTACAAGATGCTGCACGACAACGGATCGCTGCCCGAGGTGCAGTGGGTGGAGATACAGAGCAAGGTGGCACAAGCCAAGTCGCAATTGGAGGTAGCGAAGAAGAATCTGGAAGATTGTAGGCTGACGGCTCCTGTCAGTGGTATCGTAGGCAAGCGCCTAATTGGTGCTGGCGAGACGGCTTTGCCCTCGCAGGCAGTTGTCAGCATTCTCGATATATCGACTGTAAAGGTGAAGGTGGCTATACCCGAGGCAGAGATTAGTGGAATTGGTGCCAACACCTCTTCTATGATTAAGGTAGAGGCCGTGAATGGCAGTTTTACTGGCGGCAGAATTGAAAAGGGTGTGCAGGCCGATGCGCTCACGCATACCTACGATATAAGAATTAATGTGGCAAATAGTGAGCGCAAGTTACTGCCAGGTATGGTGGCAAGCGTTCAGTTTGCAGCGACGGAGTCGCAGCCTACAGGACAACTTTCGGTGCCTGTAACGGCTGTTCAGCGTAAGGCTGATGGCACCTTGTTTGTTTGGACGGTAGCCAGCGATAGCACGGCTCATCGCACGGCTATTACTACAGGTGAGACTACTGGCAACCGAATTACCATCACCGATGGCGTCGCTGAGGGTGGTCGCATAGTGACCGAGGGGTATCAGAAATTGAGTGAGGGGACGAAGGTGGTTTTTTAGTAATGTCGATATGTCGAGATATCGAAATAACGAAATATCGAGATAACGAGAGAACGAAAACAGAAGAATCATGAAACAGATGCGCTCGACCTCTGGTCGCTTGCAAGGCAAGAACTGGCTCCGATGGCCTTTGGAGCATTACTCGATATCATTGCTCATCGTAGGCATATTGTTTGTGATGGGCATCTACGGCATGTGGGATATGCCGAAGGACGAATTCCCACAAGCCACCATCCGTCAAGGCGTAGTCGTGGCTGTGTATCCTGGTGCCACCAGCGAGGAGGTGGAACAGCAAGTGGCGCGTCCATTGGAGCGTTATCTCTTCACCTTCAAGGAGGTGAAGCGCAACAAGACCACCACGCAGTCGCAGAATGGCATGTGTATCGTGATGGTGGAACTGAACGACGATGTGAACAACAAGGACGAGGTGTGGTCGAAGATCAAGCACGGCCTGAATCTCTTCAAACAACAGTTGCCCAGCGGTGTGCTGGCGCTGATTGCCAACGACGACTTTGGCAATACCTCGGCGCTACTCATCGCCATTGAGAGCCCTGAGCGTAGTTACCGCGAACTGGAGGACTATACCGACCAGTTGGGCGACCGCCTGCGTCGCATCGCTTCTGTGGCCAACGTTAAGGTGTTTGGCAATCAGAAAGAACAGATTTCTCTCTACATAGACCGCCAGCGCCTGCAGGCCTATGGCATCGGTCAGCAGATGCTTTTCACGCAGTTGCAGGCCCAAGGACTGACCACCATGAATGGCAGCATCAATACCGACCGCCAGCAAACGCCCATTCACATAGAGGCGACTGACGACTCGGAAGAGGAGATTGCCAACCAGATCATTTTCAGTGACCCCGCTACGGGCAAGGTGGTGCGTGTTCGCGATGTGGCTCGCGTGGTGCGAGAATATGATACCTCTGGCGGCTATATCGAACAGGATGGCCATCGCTGCATCTTGCTCTCGCTGGAGATGAATCCTGGTAATAATATCGTGCAGTATGGCAAGGATGTAGACAAGGTCCTCAATGAATACAGGGCTACAGAATTGCCTGACGACGTCACGCTGACCCGCATTGCCGACCAACCGAAAGTGGTGAGTCTGAGTGTCACCGATTTCCTTCGTGACCTGCTTGTCTCGATGCTCATCATTATCATCGTCATGATGGTGCTGTTCCCAATCAGAAGTGCCATCGTGGCAGCAATTACTGTTCCATTGAGCACGTTTATCTCCGTGGCCATTATGTACATGGCTGGTATCGAACTCAACACGGTTACTCTGGCTGCACTTATCGTCGTGCTGGGAATGGTGGTCGACAACTCCATTGTAGTCATCGATGGTTATCTGGAGTACATAGGAAAGGGCTATGAGCCCAAACATGCTGCCATCGATTCGGCCCGTCAGTACTTCATGCCGATGATGTTGGCTACCCTTTGTATCAGCGTCATCTTCTTCCCCTTGCTCATTACGATGAAGGGAGCATTCCACGATGCTATCGAGGACTTCCCCTGGACAGTTACTATCAATCTGATGGTGTCGCTCTTCCTGGCTGTGACGGTTATCCCGTTCCTTGAGGTGCTGATTATCCGTCCTGATAAGGTCAAGACAGGAGGTAATGCTATTACGAAATGGGTACAGCGCACTTACAATCATGTGCTTGATTTCACCTTCCGTCGTCCTTGGCTCACCATCTGTGGTGGTATTGTCGTGATAGCGTTATCATGCCTTATCATACAGAAACTGAAGATTCGCCAATTCCCATATGCCGACCGCGACCAGTTTGCCGTAGAGATATTCCTGCCAGAAGGGAAAGGATTGGCTGACGCACTGGTGGTGGCCGATTCCGTACGCCACGTGCTGGAGCGCGACGAACAGGTGAAGTGTATCACCTCGTTCTTAGGTTGTTCATCACCCCGCTTCATGGTATGTTATGCGCCTCAGATGGCAGGTAAGAATTTCGCCCAACTCATCGTCAACACCCAGTCGCAAGATGCCACGCTCGAACTGTTGGCCCGTTATCAGTCCATGCTCAGCGAGGCATTCCCCGAGGCCTATGTACGTTTTAAGCGTCTCGACTATCTGATGGTGCCTGAGATGGAGTATCGTTTCTATGGCGAAGATCTCGACTCGCTGCATGTGGTGGCCGAGAGACTGATGGACCGCATGCGAGAGATGCCGGAACTGGAATGGGTACATACAGACTATCTGCAACCTTATCCTATGATGAATGTGACGCTCGATCCTGTGACTTCTTCGCAGTTAGGTGTCACTAGAGCCACAGCGGCCTTAGCCCTCAACAGTGCCACTGGCGACCTGCGTGTGGGACAACTATGGGCTGGCGACTATGAGATGCCAATCGTAGTGAAAGACACAGCAAACTTGAACTTCTCGGATGTTGAGAATCTGGGTATTGCCACACCTGTGTCGATGCTTTCGGGAGGCAACACAACCGTACCACTCAGACAGATTTCAAAAGTAAGACCACAGTGGACAGAGAGTCGCATCATGCATCGTGGTGGTGAGCGTTGTATCACGGTGACGGCCCAGTTTGCACAGGGCGTTTATGCGGCTCCCGTCGAGAGTCGTGTGGCAGAAATCATGGAGAACGAGATAGACTTACCGCAAGGTGTACGTGCCGAGGTTGGTGGCGAGATAGAATACAACAGCGAGTCTATTCCTCAGATTTTTGGTGGCGTCGCCATATCGATGATTATCGTGTTCTTCTTCCTGCTGCTCAACTTCAAGAAATACGGCATAACCTTCGTTTGTATCGCAGCCCTTGGACTCATGATTCCTGGTGCGCTTATCGGTCTTGGACTGATGGACCGCACATTGGGTCTCACCTCTGTGATGGGTGTCATCACGCTGATGGGAATGATTATGCGTAACGAGATTCTGATCTTCGAACATGCGAACTCAATCATTGACCATTCACCATTGACCATTGACCATTCTTTGCAAGCAAAGCGAACAAGTTCGAGCGCTGCTGCGCAAAAGGAGGCGGATGCCAATAATGGTCAATGTTCAATGGTCAATGGTCAATCATACAACGAAGTTGTGAAGCAGGCCGCCTACGAGGCTGGCAAGCGCCGCATGGTACCTATCTTCCTCACTACAGCCACTACTGCTGTTGGTGTGGTGCCGATGATTATCGCCCAGAGTTCGTTCTGGATGCCTGTGGGTGTCACCATCTTCGCAGGCGGTATCGGCTCGCTCATCATGGTAGTCACCATGCTACCAGTCGTTTATTGGAAGGTTTCGACAAAATAGAAGACCCACCCCCGGCCCCTCCCTGAATGGAGGGGAGTAAATAGTATTGTCAATTGAAAAATGTGAATAAAATGAAGAAACAAGTTCTTATATCGTTATTCCTAGTTACATCAGTGGCTTCTTCGTATGCTCAAGTATCTACTCCCCTCCCTCACAGGGAGGGGCAGGGGGAGAGTATCCCTCTTACCCTGCAGCAGATCAAGGATTCTGCCCTCCATAACAATATCGCCATCCGCAATGCACGGCTTAGTATCGAGGCTGCCCAGCAGCAACGGAAGGAGGCGTTTACCAAATACTTCCCAAATGTCAGCGGCACTGGCCTGTGGTTTAATGCCAACAAAGGGATGGCGCAGACCACCGTTAATCCTTCAGAGATGATTTCCCCTGAGTTGGGGGCCAGTCTGGCACAGATGCTACCTGCCGAGGCACTTGCTGCCTTGGGTAATCCCATCAGCATCTCGATGATGAAGAATGGCACCATCGGCTCGTTGATGGCTGTACAGCCCGTGTTTGCCGGCGGCCAGATTATCAACGGCAATAAACTCGCCAAGGTGGGCGAGGACGTGAGCCGTTTGCAGTTGCAACTGTCGGAAAACGAGGTGGAGAAAACTGCCGAACAGTACTTCTGGCAGTTGGCCTCGCTACAGGAGAAGATGAACACCATTAATGCTGTTGATACGCTGCTGCGCGATATCTACAAAGATGTAGATGTGGCTGTGCGTGCTGGTTTGGCCATGCGTAACGACCTGCTGCAGGTACAACTGCGGCAGAACGATATCCAGAGTCAGCGACTGAAATTGCAGAACGGCATCACTATTGTTCGTCTCTTGTTGTCGCAATACTGTGGCCTCACCAATTCACAATTCACAATTGACAATTCACAATTCACAATTGACAATTCACAATTCACAATTGACAATTCACAATTAGTTGCCGCTACTGATGGCGTAGCCAATCATTGTCAATTGTCAATTGTCAATTGTCAATTAGAAAACCTCCCAGAGTACCAGTTGCTAGGCAAACAGGTCGAGGCTGCTAATCTGCAGAAGAAGCTGGCCGTTGGTCAGAATCTGCCGTCCGTCGCTGTGGGTGCAGGCTACAATTATCATAATCTGCTGGATAACAATCATACATTTGGCATGATCTTCGCTACCGTCAGCGTACCTATCAGCGATTGGTGGGGCGGATCGCACGCCATCAAGCGCCGCAAGATAGAGCATCAGCAGGCTCAAGAGCAATTAGCCGACAATGCCGAACTGCTGAAAATCCGAATGCAGAACGCCTGGAATGGGGTAGAGGAGAGTTACCAGCAGTTGCTGTTGGCTCAGCGCAGTATCGAGCAGGCCGAGGAGAACCTCCGTCTGAATCGCGACTATTATCGTGCCGGCACCTCAAAAATGTCCGACCTTCTCGAAGCGCAGTTGCTCTATCAGCAATCGCTCGACAAGCATACCGATGCTTTCGCCGACTATCAGAACAAACTTCTGGAGTACAAGCAAGCCACAGGACAATAGAAAGACAGCATAGGAAAAACATTTACTCGGCATCCATAAGTTTCTGCGACTTAATGGATGCCGAGTATTCTTTATTTCGACTAATGGAGAGAATCAGTCGTTCTCCTTGATGTTAGGCAGTTCGAGGCCGATGCCCTTCTTCTTGTCAACAACCTTCAGCACGAGACCCAGCAGCAGGGCGGCAACACCCAGTCCTGCCAGCATGACCAGCGGCCACGTGTAGTCGTATTGTACGGCAATCTTCTCGGTGAACGCGGCAATCTCTTCCTCTGCATCTATCATGGACTTAGTGCCTGCTGCAACCTCGGCCTTTGTAGCCGCATCGAAGTGTGCAATCTTTGCAACCAGGTCGGGATTAGTCATGTCGAGCACCTTGCCGATGAGCAGGGGGAACAGCCACAGGCCGATGTTCTGAATCCAGAAGATCAGCGCATAGGCCGAACCGATAATCTTTGGCTCCACCAACTTGGGAACGCTGGGCCAAAGGGAGGCGGGCACGAGGGAGAACGAGGCTCCCAGGACCAGAATGGTGAGGTAGGCCACGATAATGCCGCCTATGGCGTTCGTCTTGAACTCAGGCAGGACGAAGGCAAACGTGAGGTGGCAGCCGATGAGCAGCAGCGAGCCCAGTACCAGCATCGAGGCAGCCTTACCCTTATGATCTACGTAGCCGCCCAGGATGGGAGTGATGAGCACGGCCAGCAGGGGGAACACGGCGAAGATGGCGCTGGCCGACTGGCGCATGTAGCCCATGTAGCAATAGACGACGAGGAACAGGATGGAGAGGCCCAGCAGGATGTACTGGCGAATCTTCTGTTTTTGGAAATTGCTGGCAAAGCCGAGAATGGCCACCAGCAGCATGATGCCGAACTGCACGAAGGTAACGCCGTCGCCTGCCCAGAACGAGCCCTCGGCAGGGGCTTCGAGCGTGAGGTTACATTGCAGCATATTGACGGCATACTTCTGGAAGGGGAAGATGGCGCTGTAGTAGAGCACGCAGAGCAGGGCAACAAGCCAGAAGCCGCTACTGGTGAGAATCTGTCCAAGGTCGCTGACCTTGAACGGATCGTCCTTCTCCTCAGCCTCGCCGGTCTGAGCGTCAAGTTTCTTATCCATCACGAAATAGACGATGGTCATGATGAGGGCGATGCACAACAGTACGACGCCAAAAGCCACTGAACGGCTCACGTCGACCTTGTCGCCCAGGCGTGCGAAATAGGGCGAGAAAATCATGCAGGTGGCAACACCCAGACGGGCCAATGCCATCTCTGAACCCATAGCCAGCGCCATGTCGCGACCCTTGAACCACTTGACGATACCGCGGCTGACGGTGATACCTGCCATCTCGCAGCCACAACCGAAAATCATGAAGCCGCAGGCTGCCAGTTTGGCGGAAGCAGGCATGCCGGGAATGGTGACGGTAATGCCGTTGATGACTTCCGTCTTAGGACCATAGAAGGGCGAGATGCCCAACTCGTCGAACAGGGGGATATAGTTCAGGTTCTCTGTGAACCATTGTTCCAGACCTGTGCCAATGAAGCCGTCGCTCACGGCGTACCACTTGATGACGGCACCAACGAGCATCACCACGGCAGAAAGCACGGCGGTGAAGCGCACGCCCATCTTGTCGAGGATGATTCCTGCAAAGATCAGGAAGAAGGCAAACACGTTGAGGAACACCTCTGCACCCTGCATGGTGCCGAAGGCGGTGGAACTCCATCCGCGCTCCGAGAGCATCAGGTCCTTGATGGGCGAGAGGATATCCATGAAGATGTAACTGCAGAACATGGCCAGGGCCAGTAGCAGCAAAGCGCTCCACCGCATGGCGGCAGAGTCGCGAAGAGTCTTTTGAATTGCTTGTGTCATTTTAATGATATTATTGCGTATTTTGGGTGCAAAGGTACAAAAAAACGCACGCAATACAAAACTTTATCCGAGAAAATTATGGACTACCTCCCTTGCACCCAAGCACGCGCTTCATTAGCCCTATCCTAAGCAGATCAAAATCGGCGGATTTGCTGACCAAAACCGCCGAATTTGGTCACCAAAACCGCCGATTTTGGTCAGACGCTGATGATTGGAAGGACGCGCTAGGATGGGGTTTATCAGGCGCCCGTGAACTTTCCTACGAAGAGAATAACGCCTGAAGAAGCCTCAGTAATCACGTAGACAAAGGGACGATTGGCGTGGAAAGTGGCCTTGGGATACCCTTGGGGGGTGACAAGAGCCATAGTTGCTATTTCACTCACAGTCACGGCAACAGCCTCAGAACCTTTTTCGTTCACCTTGATCTTGGCCTTCTGGCGCATCATGGAGATATAGACAGAGGTGTTGGCCATATTGGGAATCTCTGCCAATCCATCGTCAAAAGCCCGATTAATGCCCATTTTGCGCATCAGTCCCACGAGGCCACCCGCTAAGTCGTCCGTATCTGATGACGTCTCATAGCGAGGTAGTTTCACATCCACCTCGTAAGCAGTATTAACAATTCCTGGGTCACGGTTGCCATAAACGGCGTAAACGCCACTAGTCATCAGTTGCTCAACGACATCATTGACGGTTTTGCCCTCCTCTGGCAACATAATGATCATGTTCCAGAGGCCGCTACCGTAGGGTATCTTGATGGCTGAGTAGGTGCTGTTCCTCTCATAGTTAATGAGCACGTTCTGATGCATCATAGGCAACTGGGTGGTGCCGTTTGGGGTCGTGAATGCCTCGTTCCTCGTGTTGTTCTCATCAAACTTCGAGGCCCAGTCTGCCTTGAAATAGATGGCGTTGAGCAGGTAGGACACCGTCAAGGGGTCTACAGCATTCAGGATGGAAGGTATCATGCCGTTGGTCTTCTCGTTGCACCATCCGTTGATGTGGTCAAGCGTCTCAGGCGCCCTGAAGTCGAGGGCTTCTGCTTTGGCATCGTAATAGGTCTGCATGTCCTGCTGGAACTGTGGCTTCAGCGTGAAGGCCTTGTTCAGGTAGATGGCGTTGGCGATGTTGAGGGTCACGTTCTTATCTACCTTCGGCAGACCGTCTATCAGTTTCTTGCAGTATTCATTTACGGCCTGGATGCCTCCCTCATGGAAGCCCAGCGTCTCTTCCAACTCCTTCTCTGTCTGTCCAGTAGCCGCATCGTTCACCATTCCCAGGACATAGGTGATGCCCAAGGGTGAGTAGATAAAGCCCTTTCCGCTACGGTCCGTCTCGTTGACGGTCTTCAGGAAACTGAGTGCAAACTTGTTGTTGTCGTTGACAAACACCTGCTGCTCCTTTGTCAGACTGATGCGCTTACTCTCCGACAACATATTCACAACCGTCTTACCCTCTTCAGTATCCGCATTGTCATCGGAAGAGGAACACGACAGCATCAGGCCACAGACGGCCATCATAAGGAAAAGATTCTTCATATTCATTTTTCTTAGATATTATTCTTATTCATTCGATAGAACTTCAGGTGATAGGTATTGTTTCCCCAATTGCCGTTGGCAACCTCTTCCCATTCCATGAGGTCAGTCGAGAGGCTCTTAATGATGTATTCAAACTCCGTTTGTCCGTAGTAGTTATCTTCTACGATATAGTGCAGGAAGATATGATTGCCCTTGAGTTCATAGCGGAACTGTCGTGTGAACAGACTGCCTGTGCCGTCGGCTTTGAAGGAAAAGTCCCACATTTCGGTAGTGACGAAAGCATTGTCGCTGAAGTGAGCAGCCGACCAATCGCCAAGGAGTAACTTGGGATAAACGACAGTATCATTGTTTTCCTTGTTATTGCCGCATCCTGCCACCATCAGCAGAAGCAGGCTGAGCCATAGAATACTGATTCTCTTCATAGACGTTTCGTTGAATGTTTCACCCTTATAATGACAGATAACGGGAAATATTGGAATAAGTTGCGTTAAAGTATCTAAAAAGAAAACACTTTCTTCCAAGATTTCCGTACTTTTGACATTATAAAGGTAGAACGAACAAAGAATATGGTCGAGAACCTCGTTGAGCGCATACGGCAGAAAGACCAAAGGGCGATGAGCCAACTATATCAGATGTATATCCGTGAGTTGTCATCGGTCTGCTACCGCTATGTGCCTTCCGAGAGCGATGCGAAGGACGTGCTGCAAGAGAGTTTCGTAAAGATCTTCACGTCGATGCCGACCTTTGACTATCGAGGCGAGGCGGCCTTGAGGATGTGGATGAGAAAGGTTGTGGTGAACGAAGCCCTCCATTTCCTCAAGGAACGCAGCATGCTGAAGTCGAAACTTGGCGTGAGGGTTGTGGACGTGGACTTGGAACGGGCAGCAGACGCCCTGCCTTCAGACAACGAACCCTCTGAGGCAGAGACGCTGACACCAGAGGAACTGCACCAGTTGATCAGAGAACTGCCAGACGGATGTCGCACGGTGGTGAATCTCTACGTCTTCGAGGGCTATTCGCACAAGCAGATAGCAGAGATGCTGAATGTCACGGTGAGCACTTCGGCTTCGCAACTCTACTACGCAAAACAACTATTGGCAAAGAGGATCAAGCAAATAAAGGAGGAGACAGACAATGAGTGACAAATGGGAAGAACGGCTTCGAAAGAAACTGGAAAACTATGAGGTAGAGCCGCCTCCAGGACTATGGGAAGGCATCTGCGACAAGATGGGCATCGATCCAGCATCGCTGGAGAAGAAGCCTGCCGTCAGCAGATGGTGGTGGGCTGTGGCTGCCTCCGTCCTTGTGCTTGTGGGATGTTTCGTGGCTTTCGAAATGTCTGATCGTGAACAGGCGCTGCAGGCTGACGTCATGTCTCAGCAGCAAATCCCTCTTGTACCATCGTCAGAGCCTGTAGTGGCCCAGAGGTATCCTTCCCAACAAGATGAAGATGTAAGACAAGAAAACACGTTGCTTGATGTTGTGGCAGAGTCACAGCCAAGAATCTGTGCCATTGATTCAACGGCAACGACGGAATTAGCCCAACAGCAGGAAGACACTATAGCGTCTCAGCAACAACCTTTGCCTGAGAAGCCTTCTGAATATAAGATGATTACCCATTTAGAATCTCCATCTGTCTATGAGGCTCCTGCTTCAAAGGCCAAATGGTCTGTGGCCCTGAAGGCTTCTGGCGGACTGTTGGCTGCCAACAACTCCATGCAGTCTTACAGCCTCAATCTGGCATCTGCTGGTAATCCTGATGAAATGGCTGGTAATCCTGGTAATGAAGGTATACAGTTCCCCACGATTTCCTTTAGTGACACACGTTGTACAGCGAAGCATCATCTCCCTCTGCGCCTTGGCCTGAGTCTGCAGTATCAACTTCATCCTCGCCTGGCTTTACAGAGTGGCATCAGTTATACGCGCCTCTCCTCTGAATTCACCTCCCCACAGAATAAAAACATCAGTTATAGCCAGAGACTGCATTACATTGGCATCCCGCTTGGGGTGGAATGGCACTTGTGGACGGTTGACCGCCTCAGTTTCTATTGCTCGGGTGGGGCGATGGTGGAGAAGTGCGTGAGTGCCTATCTCGATCCCAACCTCTCTATCCATCTCCTTGGTGACTATACGGGCGAGAAGCCCTGGCAGTTTTCAGTCTATGCAGCAGCAGGGGCAGAGTATTCGTTCATGCCGTCATGGGGTGTATACATAGAACCGTCGCTGGGTTATTACTTCAGCGACGGCACTAAGTTGGAACATTATTATAAAGAGCATCCGCTGGCGCCCTCCATTGAGTTCGGCCTGCGGATGCACTTGGGACGATAGTTGTTTACTTCTTCAGCCAGCGGTCGAGCCAGTTGAAATAGGTGCGCTGCCAGAGGATGCCGTTCTGGGGCTTCAGCACCCAGTGGTTCTCGTCTGGGAAGATGAGGAGTTGGGCCTCGAGACCCTTCATGCGGGCAGCATTGAAGGCCATCATGCCCTGGGTGTAGCAGATGCGGTAGTCTTTCTCACCGTGGATGCAGAGGATGGGGGTGTCCCAGTTTTCCACATACTTGTGGGGCGAGTCGTGGTAGGTCTTCTTGGCGTTGGGCAACTGCGGGCGATGCCAGTAGGCCTCGTCGTACTCCCAGTTGCTGAACCAGTTCTCCTCAGTCTCCAGATACATCGTGGCGAGGTTGAAGGCACCGTCGTGGGCGATGAAGCACTTGAAGCGCTTCTCGTGGTGACCTGCCAGATAGTAAACGGAGAATCCGCCAAACGAGGCACCAACGGCCCCCAGCCGGTCGCGGTCCACATAGGGCAGGTTCTCAGCAGCATCGTCGATGGCGGTGAGGTAGTCGTTCATACATTGGCCTGTCCAGTCGCCGCTGATTTCCTCGAGCCACTCCTGTCCGAAGCCGGGCAGACCGTGACGGTTTGGAGCGATGACGACATAGCCTTGTGAGGCCATGATGAAGAAGTTCCAGCGATAGGACCAGAACTGGCTGACGGGACTCTGCGGGCCTCCCTCGCAGAAGAGCAGGGTGGGGTATTTCTTCGTGGGATCGAAGTGGGGTGGCAAGATGGCCCAGTAGAGCATCATGTTACCGTCGGTGGTCTTCACCCAATGGCTTTCCACCTGGGGCTTAGCCAACTGGTCGAGGATATGCTTGTTCTCGTGGGTGATCTGGGTGATTTGAGTTTTGAGATTGTTGATTTGAGATTTCTTTGATTTCTTCAAATCAGGGGTGACGACATACAGGTCGGCAGGCTCAAGGAAACTGTGACGCTCCATAAGCAACTGCTTGCCGTTGTTCAGCATCTGCAGCGAGCCCCAGTCAGCACAATCGTTGGTCAGTTGAGTGACTTCGGATTTGAGATTTGAGGCTTGAGATTTGAGGTTAACGGCATAGAGGTTCTCTGTAGCGTGCCATACACCAATAAAGTATATCTGGGCGTCCTTGCTGTCGCTCCATACGAAGTCATCGACATTAGAGTCGAAACTCTCTGTGACATAGTTCTTGATGCCTGTGCTCAGTTCATAGACGCACAGACGCTGGCGGTCTGCCTCATAGCCGTCGCGCTCCATCGAGAGCCACGCCACGTAGCGTCCATCGGGAGAGAACTTCGGGTTCTGGTCGTAGCCCACGTTGTTGACAAGGTTCTCCTTGGCGTTCACAGCCTGATACTTCATGCTGGTGGTGGGGTCGATCTTCGGTTCTACATAGTTGGCAGGCTTACAAAGGTTGGTGGTCTCGCGCGTACCTAGATTATATAAATAGATGTCGGAATCGGTAGAGATGCTGTAAGCGAGGCCCGTCTTCTTACGGCAAGTGTAGGCGATGGTCTTCGAGTCAGGGCTCCAGGCCAGTTGCTCGATGCCGCCAAAGGGCTCCATCGGACACTCGTAGGGCTCGCCTTCGAGGATGTCTGTCATCTCTGAACCGACGGCGAAACCATCGGACACAGGACAGACGAAGGGATGCTGGATGCTTTCCACGTAGTGGTCCCAATGGCGGTACATCAGGTCAGTGACCAGTCGGCCACTGGCTTTAGGCAGGTCGCTGGGATTCTCCTTGATAATCTCATGGAAGGGGATGGACTTCAGGATGATGACCTTCTGGCGGTCTGGTGAGAAGAGGAAGCCCTCCACCTGTCCGTCGGTCTTGGATACCTGCTGGCGGTTGCTGCCGTCGGCCTTCATCGTCCATATCTCGCCACCGCTGAGGAAGGCGATGGTCTCTGCGTCGAGCCATACAGCATCGCTCTCGCTCTTCTGACTGGTGCTCAACTGGCGCTGGCCGGTGCCGTCGCTGTTCATGATGCAGAGCACCTGACGACTCTTGTTGGCCTTTACGCTGTAGTAGCCCACCTGATAGACAATCTGCTTGCCGTCGGGCGAGGCGGCGTAGCCGCTGATGCGTCCCATGGCCCAGAGAGCCTCCGGCGTCATCAGGTCTCCCTTTAAGGTGATGTTCTGTTTACCGATGTTCACGTCTTCTGCTTTTGCGGGTGTGGCGAGCGTGGCTGCACACAACAGGCATGCCAGGCTCAGGAGGTTGACTGTATGTTTCATTTTTTCTTCATTTGCTGTTGTTTCTGCATTTCGGCAGCCTGCTTCTGCAGGGCCTCCAGACGAGCGGCCAGACCGCCCTGCTTCTTCGGGTTGTTCTGGTTCTCCTTGTAGTTGGCTTCCAACTTAGCCAGCAGTTTAGCATCGTCGGTGGTCTTGCGGAGCATCCACATGATGGCCGCAGAGAAGAAGAGGGAGATGAAGTAGTAGAAGTTCAGACCGCTGGAATAGTCGTTGAAGATAAAGAAGAACATCAGGGGCATGATGTACATCATCCATTGCATCATCTTCATCTGCTCGGCCTGCTGGCCCACCATCTGGTCGCGCTGCTGACGCATGGTCAGGTAACTATAGGCCAGGTTGCTAATGCAGAAGAGGATACAGGTGAGCGACAGGTGGTCGCCAAGTCCCCAGATAGCAGTATCCCATTGTCCGATGAAGGGGATGGGGTCGTAGGTGGACAGGTCATCCATCCAGAGGAACGACTCGCGACGCAGTTGGATAGCGTTAGGCACGAAGTTGAACATGGCAATCCAGATAGGCATCTGGATGAGCATGGGCAGACAGCCGCCCAGGGGGCTGACGCCATATTTCGAGTAGAGGGCCATCATGGCCTGTTGCTTCTGCATCTGGTCTTCAGGCTTGTCGTACTGCTTGGTAGCCTCTTCGAGTTTCGGCTTCAGCACGCGCATCTTGGCGCTGGACATATAACTCTTCTTCACCATCGGGTAGGTGATGGCCTTCAGCAACAGGGTGATGAGGATGAGCACGATACCCATGGGGAGTCCAATCTTGGTCAGGCCGTCGAACACGGGCAGCGTGAACCAGCGGTTGATATAGCGGAACAGAGGCCAGCCGAGATAGACCAGTTTCTCCATGTCCAGATCCTTGTTGAAGGTGCTCTGCTCCTCGACATCCTGAATCAGGTGGAAGTCGTTGGGGCCAAGATACATCTCAAACTCTGAGGGTTGCTGACCGGTGGGGTCAAAGGCAGTCTGCAGTTTGGCTTGATAGTGTTTCAGTATGCGCGTTTCTTTTTCCTGCGGTGTGCTCTTCAGTTCAGCACCCGTATTGAAGCCGTCCTTCGAGATGAGTACGGCAGAGAAATACTGGTTCTTGAAGGCTACCCAGTCCGTCATCTCCTCAGTAGTCTCCTGCTTGTCGGAGGTCTCAGAGAGATAGTCGGTGCCGCCCTCGCTGAACTTATAGGTCAGGGCCGAACGCTGGTTCTCAAACGAAAAACCTTTCTCCTGCTGGCGAACGGAGTCCTGCCAGAGAATGGTCACCGTCTTGTCGGTGGGGTCGAGTTGCCCAGCCAGACCGTTGGCCTGCAGCGAGAAATGCAGCAGATAGTCAGGACCCAGCGTGTAGCGGAATACCAGCGTGCCGTTGTCCTGGGCATTGGCAGTCATGATGAGCGTGTTGTCACCCTCCTGTTGGGGGGTGAAGTTGAGCGACTTGGTGTCGATGAACTTGTTCAGGCCCTTGATGATGAAACTCATCTGCTGGGTCTGTTCGTCGAAGAGCGTCACACCATAATTATTCAAGGTGTCCTTGTGACCGATGATGCGAGCACTCGCGATGGTACCGCCCTTCGTGTTGAAGGTCAGTTCCAGCGAGTCGTTCTTCAGAGTCACCACGCGCTCGGCAATGGCTGCAGAGTCGCTAAGTGACGGGAAAAACAAATCGGTGCTGTCAGCCTGGACAGCCTGAGCCTGCTGGCTGGTGGAGTCCTTAGCGGCCTGTTGTTGGCGGGCCTGCTCCTGTGCCTGAACGGCGGCAATGCTGTCCTGAGCATGATAGTAAGCGTCAATTTCCTCCTGTGAGGGCTGGTTCAGCCAACTGAACACGATGAGTATCACCGCAATAAGGCTGAAGCCGATGAGAGTGTTTCTGTTCATTGTTCTATAATAACTTTACTTTTTTTTATCTTAAAATAGTGACTTTCTTTAAAACAAGGTGCAAAGTTACGAAAAAAAATCATAACTTTGCACGCAGTTATGAGAAAATTAGCATTTATTATGGTGGCTGCCTTGGCGCTCAGCGCTGGCGCTGCCGAGAAAACGGACTCGTTGAGCGGGTGGTATTACAGGCTATTTGCACCCCTGACATTCTATCATTCGGTGGCAAACAGTCAGTTGTCCATTGCTTCCGACAACCCTGATGAGGTCAGCAGGGCCATCGATCAGGCCTTGATGAATGTCTATCTGAAACGACCTGACCTGGTGAAAATCACGCAGACCGAACAGCAGGAGTCTGGCACCATCAGGCAGGACTTGATTGACCAGCCCGTGGTGCAGGGCGTGGAAATGGTAGAACAGGCAGAGCCGCTGCCGGAAATGCCTGAGGCGGAACCCGTTGAGGTGATTATCGAAAAGCCCGTATTCTGGAAATACAAGGGCGACGGCAGTCTGCAGTTCATGCAGAACTATGTCTCAAACAACTGGTACAAGGGCGGCGAGAGCAACTATGCCGCCGTGGGAACCCTGACACTCGAGGCCAACTACGACAACAAGTCGAAATGGAAATGGGAGAACAAACTGGAGTTAAAACTGGGCTTCCAGACGTCACCTTCCGACACGGTTCATAAGTTCAAGACCAATGAAGACCTGATACGTCTGACCAGCAAGGTTGGCCTGCAGGCTGCCAAAAACTGGTACTACACGTTGCAGGTGCTTGCCTATACGCAGTTTGCACGAGGTTTCAAGGCCAACAACGAGCAGGTGTTCTCTGACTTCATGTCGCCCTTCAACATGAGCGTTGGTCTCGGTATGGACTATAAGGTGACTGCCCTCAACAAGCGACTGACGGGAACTATCAACATCTCGCCGCTGGCCATTAACTACCGCTACGTGGACCGCACGTCGCTGGCAGCGAGTTTCGGCGTCAAGACCGACCGCCACACGCACTCTCTCACGGACTTCGGTTCGCAGTTGACAGCCTCGCTGGAATGGAACATCAGCGATAATGTCAAATGGAAGACGCGCCTCTTCGGATTTACAAGTTATCACCGCATGGAATTGGAGTGGGAAAACACGTTCACGCTGAAGGTGTCGAGGTTTATCTCTGCCAATATCTTCCTGTTCCCACGCTTCGACGATGCCAACAATTATGACGACGACCTGGGCTACTGGCAGTTCAAGGAGTACTCGTCGCTAGGCTTCTCCTATTCTTTCTAAATACGTCCCCTGATAACGGAAATAATGAACGAGAGAGCGTCGGAAATGTGAAAGAATGTGTTTTTCGGAAGTTTTTTCCCGTTTTATTTCGCTATATCAAAAAATAGTTGTATTTTTGTCGCTGCAAACGAAAAGAAACATTTAATCTAAACAAAATTAAAAAGAAAAGAATGGCAAAAATCGTAACATTGGGCGAGATTATGCTTCGCCTGTCGCCTCAGGGCAACGACCGTTTTATTCAGAGTGAATCATTCCGCATCATCCCTGGCGGTGGTGAGGCTAATGTGGCTATCAGCGTGGCCAACTATGGCCATGAGGCCTACTTCGTCAGCAAACTGCCGAAGCATGAGATTGGCCAGATTGCCGTGAACGCTATGCGTCGCTATGGCGTGAACACCGAGTTCATCGCACGTGGTGGTGACCGCGTGGGTCTCTACTATGCAGAGACAGGTGCTTCTATGCGTCCTTCCAAGGTGATCTACGACCGTGCCCATAGTGCCATCGCAGAGGCTGATCCAAAGGATTTCGATTTCGACAAGATCATGGAGGGTGCTGCCTGGTTCCACTGGAGTGGCATCACACCCGCTATCAGCGATAAGGCTGCAGAACTGACCAAGTTGGCCTGCGAGGCTGCCAAGCGTCATGGTGTCACCGTGTCTGTCGACCTGAACTTCCGCAAGAAGTTGTGGACCAGCGAGAAGGCTATCAGCATCATGCGCCCCTTGATGCAGTATGTCGATGTATGCATCGGTAACGAGGAAGACGCAGAACTCTGCCTTGGCTTCAAGCCTGACGCTGACGTTGAGGGTGGTCAGACCGACGCTGCCGGCTACGAGGGCATCTTCAAGCAGATGATGGCTGAGTTCGGCTTCAAGTATGTCGTCTCTACGCTCCGTGAATCCTATAGTGCTACGTTCAACGGCTGGAAGGCCCTCATCTACAACGGCAAGGAGTTCTATCAGAGCAAGCGCTACGAGATCAATCCTATCATCGACCGCGTGGGTGGTGGCGACTCGTTCTCAGGTGGTCTGATCCATGGTCTGCTGACCAAGGAGACACAGGGCGAGGCTCTGGAGTTTGCTGTGGCAGCATCGGCTCTGAAGCACACCATCAATGGTGACTTCAACCTGGTGAGCGTTGACGAGGTGGAGAGCCTCGCCGGTGGCAATGCCAACGGACGCGTGCAGAGATAATTAAAAGAAGTGTCGAAATATCGATACATCGTCATATCGATATCTCGAAATAAGAAATAAATTGAATTATGGCAAAGTTTGATAAGATTGCTGTACTGAAGAAAATCGGTGATACCGGCATGGTGCCCGTTTTCTATCATAAGGACTTTGAGACTTGTAAGAATGTAGTAAAGGCTTGCTATGAGGGTGGTGTTCGTGCTTTCGAGTTCACCAACCGTGGCGACTTCGCCCACGAGATCTTCGGTGAACTGGTGAAATGGGCCGACAAGGAGTGCCCTGAACTGGCATTAGGCGTTGGTTCAGTCGTTGATGCCCCCACGGCATCCCTTTACATCCAGTTGGGTGCCTGCTTCGTGGTAGGTCCGCTGTTCAATCCTGACATCGCCCCTGTGTGCAACCGTCGTCTGGTGCCTTATTGCCCTGGATGCATGACTGTCAGCGAGATTGGCAAGGCTCAGGAACTGGGCTGCGACCTGACGAAGGTGTTCCCTGGCGATGTGGTTGGTCCTAACATGGTGAAGGGCCTAAAGGCACCCATGCCTTGGTCGAAAATCATGGTTACAGGAGGTGTGGCTCCCGAAGAGGAGAACCTGAACAAGTGGTTCAAGGCCGGCGTGTTCTGCGTAGGCATGGGCTCGAAACTGTTCCCCTCGGACAAGGTGAAAGCCGGTGACTGGCAGTATGTAACCGACAAGTGCAAGGAGGCACTCGGTTATGTGGCTAAGGCACGCGCTTAACCTATTTGTCGCGATATTATTGATTTCGGCTTGTTCACCGTCTGACAAAGAGACGGTGGACAGGCTGAATTCTGTATCATATGCCTTCCATTATCGTCATGTAGACTCTACGGAAGCCTACGCCAGGCAAGCCTATGAGTTGTCGGCTGACTATAGCGACGGACGTGCTGAGGCACTCAACAATCTGGCCTTCGTCGACATGGTTCGGATGAACTATGCCGATGCCAAGCAACATCTTGACCAGGTTGCCGAGTGTACTGACAACCAACTGGAACTGCTCGTCGCAGATATTCAGCAGATGCGACTCTGCCAGCGTATGTCGCGCAATCGTGAGTTCTACGATTATCGCGAGTATGCGATGAAGGCGTTGCTGCGAATCAACGAGGAACGCTCGCAATTAGACCGACGCCAACAGTTGCGGCTCATCTATGCCCAGAGCGAGATGGCTATCGTCACTTCCACCTATTATTATTATGTAGGTCTGGAGCGTCAGTCTATCGAGGCAATGGAGTCGATACCTATTGAAATTGAGCAAGATACGGCTCAATATTTAAACTATCTCTATAATATTGGCGCAGGCGGATTTATCACCCAGGGCTCGCAAGATGAAATCAACCAGCGCGAGTTCGACCATCTGATGCGCTGCTACCTGCTGTCCATGCAGGCTCATTATCCCTATTTCGTTGCCAACTCCTTGGAGGCTCTGGCCGAACATCTGACAGATACGCTGTCGGTAAGAAAGTTGATGACAGAAAACCTGCCTGCCATGAAATACCTGAATCCGGAGCATGTAGCCGATGACAGTCTGGCAGCCTATCTGGCTGACGAAGCCTTGTCAATCTTTACAGACTTTGGCGATGTGTATCAGATAGCGGGTGCCAATCGTACGCTGGCTTCTACCTATCTGGCGCAGGAGAACTATGAGGTGGCACTATTTTATCTGGAACAGGCTTTGGAAGACAGCACCATCAACCAGGCTCCTGACCTGGTGGCTAGTATACGTGAACAGTTGAGTGTGGCCTATGCCGCTATCGACGACAAACTTCTGAGCGACCATAACAGGAATATCTACCTCGACCTGCAGGAGCAGACCCGTCAGGACCGCTCGCTCGAAGCACGTGCGGCCCAGTTGGAGCATTCGCTGACGCAACTTAACGCTCTGCTCTGGTCTGCGGCCATCGCCACCGTGATGCTCTTTGTGATTATCTATTTTGTGCATCGTCGGGCCAAGAGCAACACCCGTGACCAGATAGACCAGCAATTGCAGGAACGCGAGGACGAACTGAACGAACAGTTGGCTCTGGCACGCTTGAGTGTAGAGAAAGGTCTGAGCACACACATGGAGCAACGTGCCAAGGTGTCGCTTGTCAATAGCATCACGCCCTTCATCGACCGTATCATACATGAGGTGCATCGTCTTCCTAAAGACAATGCCACACAGTCTGCCAATGACTTGCAGCGTATAGAGTATGTACACGAACTGACTGACGAGATTAACCATCAGAACGATGTGCTGACCCACTGGATTCAGTTACGACAGGGACGTCTCAGTCTTCATATAGAGACATTTGCCCTGCAGGAACTCTTCGACATGGTGCATCGCGGGCAGCGCAGTTTCATGCTGAAGGGCATCACGCTTGACGTGAAGGCTACAACAGCCCGCGTGAAGGCTGACCGCATACTCACTCTCTTCATGCTGAACACGTTGGCCGACAATGCCCGCAAGTTTACGTCGGAGGGCGGGACGGTGACCATCAGCGCTACCGAGGCTGACGACTATGTGGAGATATCGGTGACCGATACTGGGGTGGGCATGTCAGAAGAACAACTGGCCCACGTCTTCGATCATAAGGTTATCAGCGATAGCAACCAGACATCTCATGGCTTCGGTCTGCTCAACTGTAAGGGCATCATTGAGAAATACCGCAAAATCAGCCAGATATTCTCCGTATGCCTGTTGGCTGCCGAAAGCGAACAGGGTAGGGGCAGTCGTTTCTATTTCCGTCTGCCTCGCCGCGTAGCAACAGTCGTCCTCTTGCTGATGGGCTTGGCAGGATTGTCATCTACTTCAGCACAATCGTTGGCAAAGGCCAGCCTCTATGCCGACTCGGCCTACTATGCCAACATCGATGGACATTACGAGCGAACTCTTGACTATGCAGACTCATGCCGCAAATACATTAACGACTATTATCTTAGCGTAAGGCCAGAAGGTAGCGATACGTTGCTCCGTATGGGTGACGTGTCGGTGAGACAGCCTGAGATTGAGTGGTATCACGACAGCCTGCAACTGAACTACGACATCATTCTGCGCATGCGCAACGAGAGCGCCGTCGCAGCCCTGGCACTACACGAGTGGTCGCTGTATCGATATAACAACCGCATCTACACCCAACTGTTCAAGGAACTGAGTGCCGACACGATGCTGGACGACTACTGTAGAAAGATGCAGCAGTCGCAGACCAACCGTCAGGTGGCTATCATCCTCATCCTCCTGCTCTTCCTCGGCATCCTGGCTGCACTCGCCTGGCAGTTCATGCAGATGCTCAGCCGTAAGGCACGCCGTCAGCAAGAGCATCAGGACAGACTGGAACTGATGGAAGACGAACTGCGCCGCCTGACTCTCGAGGAGAATGCCCTTTATGTGAGTAATGCGGTGGTGGACAACACTCTCTCAACATTGAAGCATGAGACGATGTACTATCCCAGCCGCATCCGCCAACTCATCGATACGGGCGACTACCAGTCACTGGCTGAGGTGGCCGACTACTACCGTGAACTATACGGACTCTTCAGCGCACAGGCCATGAACCAGGTGTCACGTTCTACGCTCCGTCTGAAGCCGCTGGACCATGAGATACTTGGTGATGAGATACAGATCCGCCTGCTCATGGATATCCTGCGCCGTCAGAATGGTCAGCAGATGCCAGCCATCGACTACGTGCCACGCGACAGCCTGTATATCGACTGCCGCGTCAGGATGGACGGCCTGACGCTGACATCCGAAGAGGCTTCCACCCTCTTCATGCCCCAGATCGACCATATCCCGTATCTGCTCTGCCGACAGATTGTTCGCGATCATGGCGAGGCGACAAACCGTCGTGCCTGTGCCATTCGTGCCGAGGTGGAGCAGCAACATACAGTCATCATCATAACACTACCAAGAATATGCAGAACTTCAAAGTAATCATTGTTGAAGACGTGCCTCTGGAACTGAAGGGCACGCTGGGCATCATCCGTACAGACATTCCTGAGGCAGAGGTCATAGGAACAGCCGATGCTGAGCCGGCCTACTGGAAACTGCTGAAGCAGCAGTTGCCCGACCTGGTGCTGCTCGACCTGGGACTAGGCGGCTCTACCACCGTTGGTGTGGAGATATGCCGTCAGACCAAGGAGATGTATCCGCAGGTGCGCGTACTCATCTTCACCGGCGAAATCCTCAACGAGAAACTATGGGTTGACGTGCTCGATGCCGGTGCCGACGGTATTATCCTCAAGACGGGTGAACTGCTGACACGCCATGACGTGGAGGCTGTGATGGACGGCAAACAACTGGTGTTCAACGAGCCGATACTCCATAAGATTGTGGAACGCTTCAAACGTAGCGTGGGGTCTCAACTCTACAAGCAGGAGGCTATCGTTGACTACGAGATCGACGAATACGACGAGCGATTCCTGCGCCACCTCGCCCTGGGCTATACGAAGGATCAGATCACACAGTTGCGTGGTATGCCCTTTGGTGTGAAGAGCCTGGAAAAGCGTCAGAACGACCTTGTACAGAAACTCTTCCCCGATGAGCCTCGTGGCGTCAATGCCACCCGTCTGGTCGTGCGTGCCCTCGAACTACATATCCTCGACATCGACAACCTTCATCCTGACGACGAATGACTTCTTCTCTCATCAGCATGAAGACGCTCTCGCGGCTGGTGGTTGGCCTTGTTGTGGCTGAACTGCTGCTTGTCGTGCTGTCGTGGCTTTTCTCGGCTACGCTGACAGCCGACGTGCGCCCCTTGCTCTCCAGCGAAGGCGTGAGGTGGTTCTTTGCCCATTTCGTCGACGGGCTTTCCAGTCCCTTGCTGGTCTGGATCATCCTGCTGGCGATGGCCTTTGGTGTACTGAGATATAGTGGTCTGCTGGCTCACCGTCCCCAACAGCGTCGTGGTCTTGGCCTGCGAGTCACCCTTCTGTTGCTGCTGATATATGTGGCCATCATCCTGTTGCTGTCTGTATGGCCACATGCCGTGCTGCTCTCTGCAATGGGCAGTCTGTGGCATTCGCCCTTCAGCCGTGCCCTCGTTCCTATCATTGCCTTCGGCGTGATACTCTGTTCGATGGCTTACGGCTTCACGGTACGCACATTCACCAGTCTGGCCAATGTCTGCAAAGCGTTTGTCGATGGTCTATGCTTAGCAACACCCTTGCTGGTCATCTATGTGCTGGCCATGCAGTTCTACGAGTCGCTGAGGTATGTGTTTTTTTAAGATTGAAAATTGAAAGATATATATGACACAAGAACAAGATATCAAGAATGCCGTTGAGGCAATGCGTAAGGGTGGGGTGATACTCTATCCAACGGATACAATATGGGGTATTGGCTGCGATGCTACGAATGCCGAGGCAGTAAAGCGGGTCTATGAGATCAAGCAGCGTGATGACTCGAAGGCGCTGATCTGTCTCGTCGATAGCGATGCCCGTCTGCAACGCTATGTGCGTAACGTGCCTGACGTGGCCTGGGAACTCATCGATTGTATCGACAAACCGACCACCCTTATTCTCGACGGTGCCGTCAATCTGGCTCCTAATTTGATTGCCGAGGACGGATCAATAGGTATCCGCATCACACAGGAGGTCTTTTCCAAGGAACTATGCTATCGTTTCCAGAAGGCTATTGTCAGTACTTCGGCCAATATAAGTGGCGAGCCTGCCGCCCAGAACTACTGTGACATTGACCCACGCATCATCGAACAGGTGGATTATGTGTGCTGGACGCGCAGACAGGAACATAAGCCCCATCAGCCATCAAGCATCATCAAACTGAGTCCTAACGGTGAAGTGAAAATCATACGAAAATAAAATGAAGAAATATATCGCACTTGTGGCCTTCCTGTTTGCTGCCATCCCTACCGTTTATGCGCAGTCCAAGTGGAATGCCCGCTATCAACAGTATATTGACCAGTATAAGGACTGTGCCATCGAACAGATGCTGAAATGGAAGGTGCCTGCCTCCATCACTCTGGCTCAAGGACTGCTGGAGAGTTCTGCCGGCCAGAGCCGTCTGGCTACCAAGGGCAACAATCATTTCGGCATCAAGTGTCATGGATGGTCTGGCCCAGGCATCTATCAGGATGATGACCACAATAACGAGTGCTTCAGGTCATACAAGTCTCCCTACGAGTCGTTTGAAGACCATTCGCGCTTTCTCGTGAACGGACAACGCTATCAGGGACTGTTCAAGTTGAAGTTGACTGACTACAAGGGCTGGGCTCGAGGATTGAAGGCTGCCGGCTATGCCACCAATCCGAAGTATGCCGACCGTCTGATTGACATCATTCAGTTGTATAAACTCTATGAATACGACCAGGCAAAGTCCTACGACAAGTTCATCAACGAGCGTTCACACGATACGCAGGTGGGAGGCCAGCCTCTGCATCTCATCAAGATGTATAACGACAACTACTATCTCTATGCCCGCCGTGGCGACACGTTCCGCTCCATCGGACAGGAGATTGGTATCTCATACAAGAAGATTGCCAAGTACAACGAGCGCGACAAGGACGACGCGTTGGAAGATGGTGAGATTATCTGGCTGAAGAAGAAAAAGAAGAGGGCCCCGAAAGAGTACAAGGACTATCTGCATTATGTGAGAGAAGGGGAGTCGATGTACTCGATTGCCCAGAAGTACGGCATCCGTCTGAAGTCTCTCTACAAGATGAACCACATGACGCCTGACCACTCGCTCCTTGTGGGTGAAGCCTTAAGACTGAGGTAGAAGCCGCTGCACATAGGGCCTCTCCCAGTCGCGCAGGTGATAGCGCTGCTCATCATATTTCAGCAGGTCGAGGTCTATGCAGACAATGCCCTGTTGGCGAGCCTCTGCCGTACGGCCCATCTGTTGCTCAATAGCCTTCAGCCTACTGACTAGTTCATCGGCGGAAAGCGTGGTTGATGCAAACAGCAGTTGGTTGTGATAATAGCATATCCGCTCTGTGCCGATAGCCCTGGTACGTATACAGTCGGAGAAACTCATCTCATCGAGAATCTGTTCGAGACACTTCCTGGCCTCGGACAGATTCTTTTTAGCCTCTTTGTTCGAGGCCAGTGAGATGATGACTTTGTGCATGTGAGGCTTATGCTTGACGTCGGTTGATGCGCTTCTTGATCTTGTCCACGTAGGCATCGATGGTAGCCACTGCCACGATGTTAACCACGTCGCGCACGGATGCACCGAAGTCGATGAAGTGGATGGCTTTGTTCAGGCCCATCTGGATGGGGCCGATGATCTCCACGTCGGGATCGAGCATCTGCAGCATCTTGTAACTGGAACGGGCCGACGTCAGGTTGGGGAATACCAGGGTGTTCACGTCCAGACCCTTCAGCCTTGTGAACGGATATTGGTTGTCACGCAACTCGCGGTCGAGGGCGAAGCCAATCTGCATCTCACCGTCGATGGCCAGATCAGGATAAAGTTGCTGTAACTGCTGCACCGCATGGCGCACTTTCAAGGCTCCGGCACTCTGCGACGAACCGAAGTTGGAGTGTGAGATCATCGAGATGACAGGCTTCTCGTTGAAGAAACGAACACAGGTAGCCGACAGTTTGGCGATGTCCACCAGCGTGTCGCTGTCAGGATTCTCGTTCACCAGCGTGTCGCCCACATAGAGCGTGCCTCGTGGCGAGTTGATGATGTGCATGGTGCCGAAGTGCTTGTATTCAGGACGAATGCCAATCACCTCGTTGACCACCTTGATGGTGTTCGAGTACTTGGTGTAGAGACCTGTGATGAAGGCATCAGCCTCGCCAGTCTCCACCATCATCATGCCGAAATAGTTGCGCTCGAACATCTTGTCGTTAGCCTCCTGAAAAGTATAGCCGTCACGCTGGCGTTTCTCGGCCAGGATGCGGGCGTAGCGCTCGCGACGCTCCTGTTCTGAGGGGTGGCGCAAGTTGACGATCTCGATACCCTCCAAAGAGAGTTCGAGACTCTTGGCCAATTTGACTATCACTTCATCGTTGCCTAAGAGGATGGGCTGACAGATGCCTTCTGCCTTGGCCTGTACGGCTGCTTTCAGCATCGTGGGGTGGATAGCCTCGGCAAACACAACACGCTGCGGGTGTGCGGCAGCGGTGGCATAGAGTTTCTGCGTGAGTTTGGTCTCCTGACCCAGCAGCACACTCAGCGAGTTCTTGTATTCCTCCCAGTTCTCAATCTTCTTGCGGGCCACGCCGCTATCGATGGCAGCCTTGGCCACGGCGGCACTCACCTCGCTGATGAGTCGGGGGTCAACAGGTTTGGGGATGAAATACTGGCGGCCAAACTTCAGGTTGTTCACCTTATACACATCGTTCACCACGTCGGGCACAGGCTGTTTGGCCAGGTCGGCGATGGCGTGTACGGCAGCCATCTTCATCTCCTCGTTGATAGCAGTGGCATGTACGTCGAGGGCTCCGCGGAAGATGTAGGGGAAGCCGATGACGTTGTTTATCTGGTTGGGATAGTCTGTGCGGCCTGTTGACATTAGCACGTCCGGACGGGCCTCCATGGCATCCTCGTATGTGATTTCGGGTGTGGGGTTGGCCAGGGCGAAGATGATGGGGTCTTTGGCCATTGTCTTCACCATATCCTGCGAGAGGACGTTTCCCTTCGACAGACCGACGAAGACATCGGCACCATTCACAGCCTCGGCCAGGGTATTGATGTCGCAGCGGTCGGTAGCGAAGAAGCGCTTCTGCTCGTTCAGGTCGGTACGGTCGGAACGGATGACACCCTTTGAGTCGAGCATCACGATATTCTCCTTGCGGGCGCCAAGTGCCATATATAGTTTGGTGCATGAGATGGCGGCGGCGCCAGCGCCGTTGACCACAATCCTGACCTTGGTAATATCCTTGCCAACCACCTCGATGGCATTCTTCAGGCCGGCAGCCGAGATGATGGCGGTGCCGTGCTGGTCGTCGTGCATAACGGGGATATCGAGTGTACGCTTCAGGCGTTCTTCTATATAGAAGCACTCTGGCGCCTTGATGTCCTCAAGATTGATACCGCCGAAGGTGGGTGCGATGCGCTCCACAGCCTCGCAGAACTTCTCAGGGTCTTTCTCGTTGACCTCGATGTCGAACACGTCGATGCCGCCGTAAATCTTGAAGAGCAGTCCCTTACCCTCCATCACGGGTTTGCCGCTCATGGCGCCTATGTCACCCAGTCCGAGCACAGCCGTGCCGTTGGAGATAACTGCCACCAGATTGCCCTTGTCCGTGTACTTGTAAGCGTTGTCGGGGTTATCCTGAATTTCCAGACAGGGATAGGCCACGCCAGGCGAATAGGCCAGCGAGAGGTCTGTCTGCGTACGATAAGCCTTTGTAGGCTTCACTTCAATTTTTCCTGGTCTGCCGCTCTCATGATACTCGAGGGCAGCCTCTTTCGAAATCTTTACCATAAATTAGAGTCTGAATATCTTTAGTTTCCTTTTTGCCTTAGTTGAAGAAGTTCCACGACACGCCGAGGTGCAGCACCGTCCGGTTCATGGGGTAGTGGGCCACCAGGAAGTTCTGGCGGTTGAACGAGTTGCCCGTCACGTTGTTCATCATCACGAAGAAGCGGGTGTGCTTGAGGTGGAGGTTGGCATAGACGTCGACGAATGGGAAGTTGCCTAACTCTACGCGCGATTCTGCATTCTCCTGAATGGCAAACTGGTTGAGTGCCGGACAGAATTCCGGGGCGTAGTATTTGGTGAACCATGTAGCCGAGGCACCCAGTTCCACTTTCAGTACGTGGGCAATCATGAAGTCGAGATAGAGATTGCTGAAGACATTGAGCGTGGGCAACGGCAGCACGTCTTTCGCACTCGTCGATTGGTAGGTGATGATGTTGTCCCAGTGCAGGGGGCCTGCCTTCAGTTTCTGGTCCAGTTGTGCCGTCAGTATGTTGATGTTGCCGCTATGTTGGCGGATGGCAGCCGTCAGACCCGTGACCTTCTCGTTGGCACGGGTGTACGACATGCCCAAATAGGTATAGTTCTGTATCTCCTCGATGGCCACTCTCAGCGAGGTGTGCGTCTTGTCATAGGAGAACAGGCCCTCTATCCTGGTGCGTGTCGGTTTGTCCAGCGAGTTGTCCCACCAGAAGTGCTTGCCGTGGTAGTGGCGTTCGAAGTAGGAGGGAGTCAGGCGATAGAAATAGGCCTTGGCCGCCAGATGTACCGTATCGCCGAAAAGAGGGAAGTTGACGTCTGTCTCTCCTTCCAGTTTCAGTTGTCCGGCATCCTCGCCAGTCAGCCATGTCTCGGCCTGCAGGTTATAGTGGAACGTGTGTCCCAGCGACTTCCTGAGTTGTCCGCCTATGCTGATGCTGTGCTCGTTCTGCTGCTGCAACAAGGCGATGCCGTCGCTGTTCAGTTCGGGCTGTGTGTATCGGCGCATGTCGTAGGCGATGAAGGCTTTCAGACCAACAGGCACATATTTGTTGAAACCTTCCAGCAGGGCGATGGCAAACGTGTTGCGCATGGTGAACATCTTTGCCTGGTCATAGACGGAGTCGCCCACGAAGCCCTCTTCATATCTGTCGAAGTAGTTGTTGGCATAGTATTCCTTCGGCGTCGTATATGCCTGGTATTTACGATTATAGGTACTCAGGTCAAATGTATGGATGAAACTGGTCACTGGCACATACTCCTTTTTCATCAGCGCCTCCAGCGAGTCGGCAGCGGCCTGTTGAGCCAGCAGCGAGTCAGCGGCAGCCTTCGATTCAATACTGATACGGGTGGTATCAACGACTGGCGTCTCTTTCTGCGGTTTTGTTGGAAGATCTCCGGCGATGACGGCATCGTCAGGACGGCCTTTCAGCGCTGGCTCTTCCTTCACGATGCTTTTCTCGCCTTTCGCCACCTTTTCCTTCGATTCCTTCTTGGCAGCCTTGGCAAATTCCCTGGCTTTGATCTCCTCGTCCGTCATCTTCACTTTCCTGTAGAATCCCAGGCTGTAGCGATGGGTCAGGAAGAAGTGCAGGTGGTCGTTGCGGTTCCAGTTGTTGTTCAGGATGGTGGGAATCTCATTGTCTGAGTAAGACTGTCCTGCCGTCTGTGTAGCCACCTCGGGGTGGGTGATGTAGTTGTCATCAGTGATGCCTCCGTTCTCCGTCGCCTTCTCGTGGTAGGTGGAGAAGAGGGCATGCAACTGATACTGGTCGCCGATATAGGATGAGAAGAGGGTGGCGTCGAAGTGTGATGCGCTCTGGTTCTGGAAATAGCCTCGGGCATACAGGTAGTCAATGTCGAAGCCTATGCCCAGCCGCTTGCCGAAGTTGGCGGCAAAGAGGGCTCTCAGGTGATCCTCGCCGTCGGTCTTGTCGCCGCAGTTGTCGTAACTCAGGTTGGTTATCGGCGACAGCGTGTTGGTGAAATGTAGTTGATCCGGCTGACGGATGGCCTGGTCATAGACCTCCGTGAAATAGAACTGCGAGGAGGCAGGGCGGTCGATGAAGATGCGGTTCTGGCGTGCCAGGTAGTTAGAGCCGATGGTGTTGTATTGCCCGTACTTACCCATCGACAGCGTGGTGTTGGGGTAGAGGTGGGGCAGCGTGTCGGGCTCAGCCTTGATGATGTCGCCGAACTTCCGGTCAATAGTCCACACCTTCAGGCCCTTCGGTATAATCTTCGACTGCTTCGACGAGTCGTTGTTGTGTGGATTGAAGTTCGGGTTGCTCTCGTCGTTCGTCGTCACATTGCCAAACTCGTCAATCTGGTTGTATGTCTGTGCAGAGAGTGACAGCGGGATGACGGTCAGCAGCAACGCCACGAGGCGAACGGATATCTTCATACAATTTATATTTTAAGGAGGCGTAGTCCCAGTTCAATGAACTTGAACACACACGAAACAATCAGTATATATTTGGCCACTTCCCTGTTGGCATAGAAATAGACCACCAGTCCGGCAATGGCTCCAACCATGAAAATGATGTTCAGCCACAGTCGCAGCGACCTGGTCTTGCTGCTGTCACGGAAAGGTTCCAGGTGGTGACGCTTAGGGTGGGGCACCTCTTCCGGGTTGTCCACCATGCTGAACGGCTCTTCGTTCTTACCCATTTTGGTTTGAGGTTTGAGATTGGAGGTTTGAGGTTTGCTCCTCGCTCCTTTTCTAATCTATTATTTCTGCAGCAGTTGCGTGAAACGATTGAACAGGTAGTCCTTGCGGTCAATGGTTTTCCGGCGGAACTTGCCGCTGACGCGGGCCACCTTGGTCTTCTTCTTGTTCAGTCCATACTTGTCGGTTATCCATTCCTCTGCCTTGTAGGTCTGCATGTCGCGCTCCTCGTCGTAGATGTAGAGTATGCGCAGCATCTGGATGGTGGCTTCGCCGTCGCGGCAGTCGGCTATAATGTTGTAGAGCAGGCGCGTGCGGTCCAGGCTCAGTGGCTTGTTCTTGAACACCAGCCACTCCTGGTAGTTGCCCACGATATGCTTCTCCTCCGCGTTCTCGTAGGCTATGCGGCTCTGCTCGAACTGGTTGTCTTCCTGCGTGATCTTCGTCATGTCCTCCAGCAGCAGGTCATAAATCTGCTGAGCCGTCTTGCCAGGGGCCTTGATGGTGGTCGAGAAGATCACGCGGCCGTTCACCTCGGGCACGGCACCCTCAAGGTATTTGGCATCGCCGTTGTCGTACTGTGTCTTCTCCCATGTGTTGTCCTGAGCCATTGCAGCCATCGGCAGCAAGGCCATCATCACGATCAAAAGTTTCTTCATCATATTCTTATTTGTATTTCTGATTCCGTATTCGTTTTCTTCGACCTGCAAAGGTAAGCAAATATTTTGAATCACGCAAGATTTTAAGAGGAATTAAGACACCCCTCACTTTTTTCTTTCATTTTTCTGTCAGAATATCAAAGATAATGTATATCTTTGCAGCAGGATTGCAAAAACTAACTTAAAGCATTATGAATACAGTAAGAGAGCAACTACGCATTGAGGCACCCGCAGGCATGGGGGAAAGCCTTCAGTTGGGACAGTATGTGGAAGGCTATGCCAAGCCCTCTGCCGAGTTAGGATTCTGGGACCGTCTGCGCGGTAAGAAAGCAGCGCCTACAGAGCGGGTCTATGTGTTCAGCGGAGGCTTCGTCTGGCTGACGCCCAAGGATGATGGTACGGAAGAGAAAACCGTGGTGCGGTTCTCCGAAGTGGCCAACATCTTCCTCCCAGCCACCCGTGGAGGCAGCAACGGTACCTATGAGCGCACCATCTACCAACTCCGCATTCTGGGTCGTGACGGTTCGATGATGATGGATCGCGTGGGCAGTTATGTGAACGAAGACGAGAGTGAGAAGAACGCCTCATGGGAATGGATAGTCCTCGATGCTATCAGCGACCAATGGGAGCGCGTGCTGGTCGATGTTGTCAACAACGCCCTCAACCAGCGCAAAGCGCTGAATTTCATCAACAGCAAGCAACACGTGATACTGACCCTCGACTCCATCACTTGTGATGGCGTGACAATGAGACGCGGCGAGTTTGAATGGCAAAGAGGCAACGGCGAACTGCGATTGAGACGGAAAGCCCCCCAGAACATCAACATGAACAACTATACATCGGGCCCCGACGAACTAGTCATCGACGTGAACACGATGGGTAACAGGCGCACCTTCCTGGCTTGCCTGACTGGTATATTCGGAATCAAGTAAGAGAAGTAGAGAGGGCTGATTTGATATCACAGCCTTTTTCCTTCATAAAAGTCGATAATAATTTTGAAATGTAAAAAATAAAACCTATCTTTGCAACATGAATGCAAAAACTTCGTCGTTATGGCTACTTTAAAGATGAATTCAATGTTGAGCGAAGCCTCCCTGAAGGGAGCATTGTTGACTGTTGCGTCGCTGCTAACGGCAGTCGTTGTGGAAGCACAAATACCTGTACCGAGCGATCCCGTCTGTGCCCTTTGCGGCGTTGATTTGAAGTCGCAGCAACCTCATAAGCGTGGCTGTATCTACTACGAAGAACCTGCCGATGAGGAGGAAGAGTCAAAGCCGCAACAGACTACGCCTAAGCCTAAGGATCCAACGAAACTGAAGGAGGTGAAGCCCGTGCAGGAGAAGCCTGCGAGGGACATGAGGAAAGAACTGATAGAGGACTACGAGCGGATGTATCGGCGTGGAGAAGCGTCCTATGACTGTCTGGAAATGGTCAAGTCGGAATTCATACCTACCAATTACTACTACACCGACAATAAGTCCTATGAACTGTATCACGTTCCCGGCAAGGGCATGGGAATCTGGTGCAGGGACTATAAAGATGAAGACCCCTTGATGCGAAAATGGTACTATACGCCCCACTACGAGCGCATAGAGATGACCGACGGAGGCAGGGCTGCCATGCAACTGAAGACCACCAAGAAGTGGGGCGTGGAGAACTTGGATACCCGCGAGACGATGGTCAATTTCGAGTACGACGAAGTCAGGTATATTGAGACATTCAGAAAGAAATCGGCCTTCTTCCTGAATCAGAAGGACGAGATGGGGCGCGACCGCTGGTTCTTGCACGACGGCAACGACTTCCCGCTCGACTTCCCCTTCCAGTATGTCACCGTGGAAGGAAACACATTGACTCCTCCGCGTGCCTTCGCCCAGACCATTGGCGGCGAATGGTACTACATCACCGGCTTTGAGCATGTGCCGGGCAACCTGAATATCAACGGTCCCTTCGGACATATCGTGCAGAACGATATATCCCACACGAAGCACGTGATAGCCTCCAAGGTCGATGCCAACGGCCACGAGCGCTATGGCGTGATGAACTTAGACGGACAGGTGATCTACGACTTCGAATACGACATGATTGAGCGGTCGCCAAGTACCTTCTCCAACTATTGCAGGGTGTGGAAAGGCGGACATGTGGGAGCCTTGGAACTGCAGTCGAAGACAGGCCCCGACGGTAAGACATACTACCGCTACGTGGAGAGCATCAAACCGCAATACGACATGTTCAAGTCTGCCCGAGCCTGGAGTTCCAAGCAGTCAAGGGGCTACAATTACTGCGTCGTTGGCCGACAAGACCGCTATGCGCTCAACACAGGCGAGGTGGACATGCCTATCGCTCTGCCCACCATCTACACGCTCAACGAGGTGGAGACCTTTGCTCCCCGCTTCTTCACGGAGGGGAGCGACAGCAAACCGCTGAAGGAGATGGTGGACAACGACTTCAAGCAGTTCTGCGAGATCAGGGCCATCAATCTCTACAAGCAGGTCAAAGCCGATGCGCTCACGCCTGGCGAGGTAGAGCAGCAGATGGACGAGGGGCGGCTGGTGACCGACTATCTCAGGAACCAGAGCATCGTGCACCAGAAGAAACTCAAACTTGGCAAATATGACGAGGCCAAGCAGGCCTTCGAGGTTCATTCGCCCTGGGGCGACGTTGTCCTCTCCGTGCCCAAGAGCGAGGCAGAGGCGGTGAAGAAAGCCTGGAAAGACGGTGTCATCGACAACACCATACAGCCCAATCTGCAACTTGACCAGGACACCTATCGCCCCGTCCTTTTGGGCGTCCGCGCCCTGATCAACGGCAAGACCTACGGGAGGAACCGGTAATTCCCGACACTCTTTGTTTCGATGCCTTGCGTCTCTCATTCCGATGCTTCGCAACCTCCGTCCGGATGCCTCCTTTCCCCTATAAGGAAGCATTCGGATGGTTGTTAGAAAGCATTCGGACGAGGCGTTGGTGACGTTCGGATAACCGTCCGAGGCATTGTTATGGTTGATGGCGGATGGTTGATGGCGGATAGAACTGCGCTCAGTTTCCTTTGTGTGACTCTTCACAATGCAAAGGTACTAAATTTTTCGCACACCTCCAAATTTCGCCCCTCGATTTGATGTCGTTTTCAGCACGAATTTATCCATTTTTTACATGGGGCTGTTTGGGTGCTTCTACGATGACAAATGACAGATGACAGTTTTTGAAAATCGACTTGACAATTATAATTAGTATTATATATATTATAATATATATAATACTAATCTCTATCTTTCTCTTAAATTCAAAAAACTGTCATCTGTCATAACTGTCATTAACCAGATAGTCTAATATCATCGAAGAAAAATCCATGAAAAAGCATCCACTTTTTTGGTGATGTCAAAAAAAAGTTGTATCTTTGCAGTAGCAATAACGAAGGCGCGGTGACCATATATATTGGAGGAATTATGTAAAAAAACGGGAGAAAATTTGGCCGTTTGCTCGCAAATCACTAACTTTGCAGAAACAAGACCAAATCATCATGCAGACAACACAGACGCTGGCAACAGGAACGACACTCCAGCAAGGAAGATACACCATAAAGCGTGTGCTGGGACAAGGCGGTTTCGGTATCACCTATGAGGGCATTCAGGACGGCTTGAACCGACGGGTGGCCATCAAGGAGTTTTTCATGGGATCGTTCTGCACCAGAAACAACAAAAGCGTGACAGCCCCCGACACAGATGCACGCGAGATGGTGGGGTGCTTCATGGAGAAATTCGTGAAAGAAGCACAGTTGATTGCCTCTTTGGATAACGCCAAACACATCGTTCGCATCCATGACATCTTCAAAGAGAACGAGACGGCCTACTATGTCATGGAGTATATAGACGGTGGCTCGCTGGATGCTTTGGTACGGCAGGAAGGCCCGCTTTCCCCTAAAAGGGCCATTCCCCTGATCTGTCAGGTAGCAGAGGCGCTACAGGCTCTTCACGACCGCAAGACGATGCACCTTGACATCAAACCGGCAAACATCCTCCTGCGTGATGAAAACGATGTGGTGCTGATTGACTTCGGCGTGTCAAAGCATTACGACCAGGGCGGACATCAGACCACGACGACCCCCGTGGGCTATAGCAAGGGCTTTGCTCCCATTGAGCAATACCGTGAGGGCGGCGTTAAGAATTTCTCTCCTCCCGCCGACATCTATTCCCTCGGTGCCACATTCTACTATCTGCTGACAGGAACAATTCCGCCCGAAGCCACCGACTTGATTGACGACCCGCTGTCATGCCCGCTGACAATCGCCCCACCGCTATGGGCAGTCATCGAAAAGTCGATGAAGACCAGTAGCAAACAGCGCTACCAGTCGTTAGCGGAGATGACTGAGGCATTGCAGGCCGCAGAAAAGGCTCTGCCAGCGACACAAAAGGCTCCCGGCAAACCTGTTGAAGCTTCAGAAGAGACAAAACCTGCTCAGCAATCGGTAGAGACAAAACTTGCTCAACCATTGGTTAATCCAAGCAAAAAAGACAGGGAGGAATACCTTCAGGCTTTCTATGATTCAGAAGCCTCAGATTCATTCAAGAAGAAACTATCTGCAGCCCAATCAGGTTACGCTAATGCACAATATTCTCTCGGCTTAGATTATTGGATAGGTTCAGGCGTAAAGAAAAACGAGGATGAAGCCCTTGCTTGGTTTGAAAAAGCGGCAGCCCTAGGTCATCAAGAAGCCAAGTTCTACGTACATTTGATAAAAGCAAATAGAGGCGAGGCCAATGATCAATTCCTTGTCGCTCAAGACTATGAATATGGTAATGGCGTAACCAAAAACAAACAATCAGCCCTTTATTGGTATGAATTGGCTGACTATCAAGGTCATATAGAAGCCGCATCGTGTGTGAAGAGACTAGAACGAGAGAAACTTCTGTTTAAAATTCTATTGGGTGTTGGTATCGCTATAGTCCTTGTTCTTGTCTTTTTTGCCATACGAGGCTGTCATAGCGAAACACAGGCGAACTACGACGATATAGAGCTATCAACTCTCATCCAAGGTGATGACGTTGATTGTGACATTACTGATAATCCCGTAGCCGCTCCTCAGAATCCTCCCTTGATTGACTATCCTGAAAGTAATGACAACACCATTCACGATGTAGTTGACCAAATGCCACGATATCCGGGAGGTGATCAAAAGTTGATGGATTATATCACATCCCATATAATCTATCCAGAACGGGCTGAGGAAAACGGCATAGAAGGTAGGGTGGTTTGTCAATTCGTCGTTGAGAAAGACGGCTCGTTGAGTGACATTACAATAGTCCGATCCGTAGATCCTGATCTAGACCGAGAAGCCATCAGGGTGGTCAAGTCTATGGACAAGTGGCTGCCAGGCATTCAATACCACGAAAAAGTGCGCGTTAAGTATACACTTCCAGTAAAATTCGAATTACCAGAGTGTCAGTAACAACCGAAGAGAATCATCCATAATGTATAATTTCTTTTAAACTAAAATAATATGGAAACAAAAGTATATAGGTTTAAATGTGCAGAATGTGGAAAGTGGTTTTTCGTTAATACAAGTATGTGTTCTGGAGAAGTGATGGTAATATGTAGCCATTGTAACTTTGTGCAAGTAGTTACGTTGAATCCAGATTTAGATTTAAGTTTAAAGGAAGAATTAAGAAGAATAGCTGAAGAAAAAAAACGAGAAGAAGAAGAAGAAGAAGAAACTATGGGCGCCATGTGCTACTGTCCTTTACCTCCCCCACGAAACGATTCGATGTAACCCGTGTGATGCAGTAGTTGATGTTTTATTTATGAAAGAAATTATAAACTTAATGACAGGTATTGTGCTTCATGACTGACATGTTATTGCCACCTAATGTAGTTCTGGAGTTGACATATAATTGTAACCATAAATGTATATTCTGCTCCTGTCCATGGTATGCACATCTCTCTAGTTATCCTAAAGAGAGAGAAATGAGTCTGGATGAGTGGAAGTCCTCTATTGACAAACTATACCTGTCTGGAGTCAATACCTTCTCAATCTCCGGTGGCGAGGCTCTACTGAAAGATTGTATGTCAGAAATTGTGCAATACATTCATTATGAAGGAATAAAGAGAGGTTTAAACAATCCTATAGTGCTCATTTCTAATGCCCTGGCCATGAAGGAAGATTATCTTCACTTATTCAAGAAATGCAATGTCCATCTCAGTATGAGTTTACCAGGATATAGCACATTCAAGGATCATACTGGTGTTGATAATGCTGACGGTGTTCTAGGATGGTTTGAAAAAGCTAGTTCTTTAGGACTAAAGACAACAGTAAATGTTACTGTCACCCAAAAGAACTATCATGAATTGTTTGAGACCATTTCTATGGGGTTGTTGAGTGGAGCATCGTCTGTATTAATAAACAGGTTCCTTCCTGGGGGTAGAGGATTGGGGTATATGAAAGAACTGATGTTGTCAACAGACCAGATAAATGGTATGCTTGACATAGCAGAGGAAGTATTAACCCTTTCGAACAGATACGGGCATGTTGGTACGGAGATAGCCTATTGTGCTGTTAGACGCCCCCAAAAGTATAAACACTTACGGATTGGCTATCAATGTGCTGCAGCAAGCGACTTCTTTGTAATAGACCCTTCTGGTCATATCAGGACTTGCAATCATTCTCCGCGAATCGTAGGCCATATATCCCATGAGCCAATGATTGAGGATGTGGATTATTGGAATTTATTTGCAAATAGTGGATACAAACCAGAAATGTGCACTAATTGTAGAATGATTCCCATATGTGACTGTGGCTGTCGCGAAGTGGCAAACATTCTTTATGGGAGTCCAATGGAGAAGGATACCAGTATCATCACAGAGATTTGCTAGAAAACAAATAAAATGGATAGTAATTATCAATCAGAAGAAACGGTAAAAGTGCAAAGCAATAGTCTGGACTCTTTAGAAACAGTAAAGGCAGATAATAGAAAAAGCCAGGAACCTGTGTTACAGGACGGCAGATGCTTGCCTATGGGCACGCTACTGGAGGACGGCAGATATAAGGTTATCAGATATCTGGCTTCCGGCGGTTTTGGAAACACCTATCTTGTAGAGCATACAGCACTTGGCACCCGCTGGGCCATGAAGGAATTTTTTATGCGTGGCGTTAACGCACGGGTAGGAACCACGGTGTCGGTCAGTCTGGCTGAAAACAAGGAAGTCTACCTGCAGATGAAGGATAAGTTCCTGAAGGAGGCTCAGCGCATGTCCAGTCTGAAAAACGAACATATTGTCGAACTGATAGATTTTTTCGAGGAAAATGGCACAGCCTACTATGTGATGAGATATATAGACGGTCTTTCACTTTCAAAAATGATGGAGCAGTCAGGTGGGTCATTGTCCACAAAACAGGTAAGGGATATTCTTCCCCAGATACTTGATGCTCTAAGTTGCATACACAGCAACAAGATGTTACATTTAGACTTGAAACCTAGTAACATCATGTGTGGCGACAATGGACAGATATGTCTTATTGACTTTGGTTCGAGCAAGCAACTTTCTGCGGCTAATTCCACCATGCTATCCACGACAGGTCTCTCTTATACTCCAGGCTTTGCTCCGTCAGAACTGACAAGCGGCAATGTGAAGCGAATAGGCCCCTGGACGGATTTCTACTCATTGGGGGCTACACTCTATTATTTGCTGACCCATCAGACTCCACCAAATGAAAATGACATCATGTATGAGGGAGAGAAAGCATTCGAATTTGGTTCGTTAGATAGTAACATGAGACGTTTAATTCTCTATCTGATGACACCTCAATTTGACAGACGTCCGCAGAGCGTTAATGATATTGTTAATTTCATTCGTTCCAACACAGGAAAAGTGGTCAGTCATAAAGCCGATGTAGCAGAAAAAGGGAAAAGACATCATGGCTTTATGATTGTATTGGGCTGTCTTTTGACTATTGGAATTATTGCAGGAGCGATATGGATGTACAGCAAAGAGAGAAGAAACAATGTGAGCATGGATGGTGAGGAGAAGAATTTCGAGTGGTATCAAAGAGCGGCCGAACAAGGGGATGTAGAGGCCATGGCAAAGATGGCAGATTATTATTTTGTAGGCGACGAAGTACCCCAGAGTTACGAGGAGGCAGCAAAATGGTACCGCAAGGCGGCTGAACAAGGAAATGCTGGAGCGCAGTATCATCTTGGATGGATGTATATGAAAGGTAGAGGCGTAAACCAAGATTTCGTTGAGTCTTCAGGATGGTATCGCAAGGCTGCTGAGCAGGGTGATGCCAAGGCACAATGCAATCTAGGAATGGCATATCACGAAGGCCGTGGTGTGCCCCAGAATGACGATGAAGCCTGGCAATGGTTTCACAAGTCAGCAGAGCAGGGAATCGTTGATGCGCAGTACAATGTGGCTATGTCTTATCTCGAAGGCCGTGGAGTGCCCCAGAGTGAAGAGAAGGCTGCTATATGGTTCCGTAAAGCGGCTGAGCAAGGGTATACTGATGCACAATACAATCTTGGAGTGTTGTATGATAACGGTCAAGGTGTGACTCAGAGTTACGAAGAGGCTTTAAAATGGTATCTCGCTGCTGCTGAGCAGGGACTGGCTCAGGCACAGTTTAATGTTGGAGTCATGTATGAAATTGGACAGGGCGTGGACCAAAATGACGAAGAAGCTGTAAAGTGGTATCGGAAGGCGGCAGAACAGGGATTCGTCGATGCAAAAAGGATATTGGAACAAATGGGAATTGAGTCTTATTGACAACTAGACAACCACCGAATTTGTATAAAATCAGTAGAACGAATGTAGAAAACCATATAAAGACAGAATGACGATGAACACTATATCACCTTTGCTTGCAGCACTTCGCGAGCAGAAACAAATGAGGATGAAGGGCAGTATCTATCATAAAACCCAGATAGACCTGACCTACAACTCCAACCATATAGAGGGTAGCCGTCTGACTCACGATCAGACTCGCTACATCTTTGAGACTAACACCATTGGTGTGACTGCTGACGAAAGCATCAATGTGAACGATATCGTGGAGACGGTGAACCACTTCCGTTGTATAGACATCATTATCGATCGCGCACAGGAGCCCCTTTCTGAAGAGTTGATAAAGATGCTTCACGGCATTCTGAAAACGGGCACATCTGACAGTCTCAAGGATTGGTTTGCCGTGGGCGACTATAAGCGTCTGCCAAATGAGGTTGGTGGTGAACAGACATGCGAACCCGAACTGGTTCACTACAGCATGCAGCGACTCATTGACGGCTACAACGCTAAGAATCAGCACACATTGGAGGACATCCTCGACTTTCATGTCCGCTTTGAGAAGATTCATCCCTTCCAAGACGGCAATGGCCGCGTAGGGCGTCTCGTGATGTTCAAGGAGTGTCTCGCTAATGGCATCGTACCTTTCATTATTACCGATGAACTCAAGATGTTCTACTATCGTGGCTTGCGCGAATGGGGACATATTGACGGCTATCTGACGGATACCTGCTTGACGGCTCAGGATCAATATAAAGCAGCACTCGATTATTTCCGCATCCAATATAATTGAAGCGGACTGCGTTAATTTGCTATAAAAACGGGAGAAAATTTGGCCGTTTGCTTACAATTCACTAACTTTGCACCTCGAATTTTAAACAGTTAATCCATTGTCGTACCCTCGTGCAGGGTGGGAGAGAGACCAATAAGACGACTGCTCTCGGGTTAAGGGCGGGCATGGCTCACGTGGAAAATGTAACAATTTAAAAACAAAAATTAAAATGGCACAAATGAATTTTGGTGGCGTCGTAGAAACTGTAGTCACCAGCAAGGAGTTCTCACTCGAGAAAGCACGTGAAGTATTGAAGGATGAAGTCATCGCCGTCATCGGCTATGGCATTCAGGGCCCCGGACAGGCTTGTAACCTGCGCGACAATGGCTTCAACGTCATCGTCGGACAGCGTCAGGGTAAAACCTACGAAAAGGCTGTAGCCGACGGATGGGTACCCGGCAAGACCCTCTTCAGCATTGAGGAGGCCGCCGAGAAGGGCACCATCCTCTGCATGCTGCTCTCTGATGCTGGTCAGATTCAGGTATGGCCCACCATCAAGAAATATCTGAAGCCCGGCAAGACCCTGTACTACAGCCACGGCTTCGCCATCAACTGGAGCGACCGCACGGGTGTTGTTCCCCCGAAGGATGTCGACGTGATCATGGTGGCTCCTAAGGGTTCTGGCACCTCACTCCGCACAATGTTCTGCGAGGGACGCGGCCTGAACTGTTCGTATGCCATCTATCAGGACGCTTCGGGCAAGGCTAAGGACAAGACTCTGGCTTTCGGTATCGGTATCGGTGCCGGCTATCTGTTCGAGACCACCTTCCAGCGTGAGGCTACCTCTGACCTGACTGGTGAGCGCGGCTCGCTGATGGGTGCTATCCAGGGTCTGCTGCTGGCACAGTATGAGGTACTGCGCGAGAATGGACACACACCTTCTGAGGCCTTCAACGAGACGGTTGAGGAACTCACTCAGAGCCTTGGCCCGCTTTTCGGACAGAAGGGTATGGACTGGATGTATGCCAACTGCTCTACTACGGCTCAGCGTGGCGCTCTGGACTGGGCTCCTCGTTTCCACGATGCCGTGAAGCCCGTGATGGAGTGGCTCTACTACTCAGTAAAGACTGGCAACGAGGCTCAGATCAGCATCGATGCCAACTCGAAGCCCGACTACCGTGCCGGACTGGAGAAGGAACTGGAGGCTATGCGTAATCAGGAGATGTGGCGCGCCGGTGAGACCGTGCGTAAGTTGCGCCCTGAGAACCAGGAGGACTAAGTCCTATGGACTATCAGGCACTGATTGACAAATATTATCCTGATGACGACGAACTGCGGCGGCTCCTGCTTCGACACTCGAGGCAGGTTGCTGACCGCAGTTTGCTGATTAGCAGGCGTCATCCGGAACTACGCCTTGACGAGACATTCCTCGAAGAGGCTGCCATGCTGCACGACATCGGCATCCGCTGGTGTCATGCTCCAAGCATTTATTGTAACGGCGAGGAGCCTTATATCTGCCACGGACTGATAGGCGGACGCCTGTTGCGTGAAGAGGGCTTTGCGCGCCATGCTCAGGTATGCGAACGCCATACCGGCACAGGACTGACCCGCGAGCAGATTGTGCGACAAAAATTGCCACTGCCCGCACAGGACTTCACACCGCAGGAGATGGAGGAGCAGGTCATCTGCTATGCTGACAAGTTCTATTCAAAGTCGCATCCCGACCGCATCCTGACGGTGGTTCAGGCCGCACAGAGCCTGGAGAAATTCGGAGCCGAAGGAGTAGAGAAATTCCTTGGATGGGCTCAGATGTTCGAATAGACGAACAGAAAGAAAGAGTTGTACGAAGGGAATAGAATCGTTAATTAATGTAGAGCAATAGCAAATTCTTCACCCTTCACCCTTCACTCTTCACTTTATTTTTGTACCTTTGCAGCGTGAAACGCAAGTCGATCATATTTTTGATGCTCTTCGTCTTCCTCTGCGTCATGGCGGGAGTACCATCGGCACCCAAGCAGGATAACAGGTTAAGGGTGTCGCACGACGACTCGTTGGCGGTGGCAGACACCATAGCCAACCTTGACACCGTTCCCTTTGACAGCATACCCAATCTTGACAGCATTCCCCTTAAAAGAATAGCCCCTGACAGCATTGTTCCCTTAGACACTATCGTTAAGGGCCGTCATACCGCCAGGGCAGCAGAGAAACGCGACACGACGACGATGGACTCGCTGGCACTGGCTATCTACAAACACAACAAAGCCATCGACGACTCGTTGGCACTCGACAGTCTGAACCGTCAGAAGAAGAACGGCATCGACTCGCCCGTGGATTTCTCCGCCGAGGACTCGCTCATCTATTCGGCTTCACAAGGCAAGGCATTCCTCTTCGGCAACTCGAACGTGAAATACCAGAACATGGACCTGACGAGCGAACATATCGCGCTGAGCCTGGATTCTTCGCAGGTCTATGCCACAGGTGCCATCAAGGACTCCACATCGACCAAGCCTACAGGAACCCCTGTGTTCAAGATGGGTAACGACACCTACGAGAGCGACACGATGGCCTTCAACTTCAAGACGAAGAAGGGTCTGATACAGCAGGTCTATACCGCCCAACAGGACGGCTATCTGACGAGTGAATTGTCAAAGCGTGGCGCTGAGGGAGAACTGTATCTGCAGCATGGACGCTACACAACCTGCGATGAACCTCATCCTGACTTCTACCTGGCACTCTCGCGTGCCAAGGTGCGTCCAGGCAAGGATGTGGTGTTCGGTCCGGCCTACCTTGTGGTGTGCGACGTACCGCTACCGTTGGCCGTCCCCTACGGTTTCTTCCCGTTCACCAAGAGTTACTCCAGCGGTTTCATCATGCCCACCTATGGTGACGAGTCGGACCGTGGCTTCTATCTGCGCGACGGTGGTTATTACTTCGCCATCAGCGACAAGATGGACCTGAAGTTGCTGGGCGAGATCTACACCAAAGGCTCGTGGGGCGTGAGTGCAGCCTCCAACTACCGTAAGCGCTACCGCTACAACGGCTCGATCTATTTCAACTACCAGAATGTCATCAACGGTGAGAAGAACCTGCCTGACTATACAAAATCAACGAGTTTCAAGTTGCAATGGCACCACACGCAGGACGCGAAAGCCAATCCCTATTCCACATTCTCTGCCAGCGTCAACTTCGCCACAAGCAGTTTCGAGCAGCACAACCTGACATCGATGTACAACCCGCAGACGCGTACCCAAAGTACCCGTACCTCATCCGTGAGTTACGGTACGCGCTTCTCGAGCCTGAACATGTCGATCAACTCATCGATGAACATCGAGCAGAACATGCGCGACTCTTCAATCGCCGTCCGTCTGCCCGAATTGAGCATCAACGTCTCGACCTTCTATCCCTTCAAGCGCAAGAAGATGGTGGGCAAGGAGAAATGGTATGAGAAGATCTCACTATCCTATACGGGCCGCCTGAGTAACTCCATCAACACAAAGGAGGACAAACTGATGAAGTCGAACCTGGTGAAGGATTGGCGCAACGGCATGCAGCACTCCATACCCATTAGTGCCACCTTCAGCCTATTCAACTATATCAACATCACGCCGACGGTATCGTTCAACGACCGCACCTACATGAAGCGGGTGATGCGTTCATGGGACGATGTCCACCAAAAAGAGGTGGCCGACACCACCTATGGCTTCTATAACGTCTACGACTGGAACATGTCGCTAAGGGCACAGACTAAACTCTACGGTTTCTACAAACCCCTGAAGTTCCTCTTCGGCGACAAGGTGGAGAAGATTCGCCACGTCATGACCCCCTCCATCAGTTTCACCTATGCCCCTGACTTCGGTGCCGAACGCTACGGTTACTGGCGCACCTATCAGAAGACCGATGCCGATGGCAACGTGACGATGGTGGAGTATTCGCCCTATTCAGGCGAACTCTTCGGCGTGCCTGGCAAGGGAAAGACGGGCTCGATATCGTTTGACCTGGGCAACAACGTGGAGATGAAGATCCGCACGGACAAAGACTCAACGGGTGTGAAGAAGATCAGTCTTATCGACGAACTGGGATTCAGCATGTCCTATAACTTGGCAACGGATATTCGTCCGTTAAGTGACCTTCGCACTCGCCTGCGCCTCAAGTTGACAAAGAGTTATACGCTCAACCTGAATGCCGTGTTTGCCAGTTATGTCTACGAAGCCGACTCTGTAGGTGCCACGCCTCGTATCAGCGAGCATACCACCTATTGGGAAAAGGGTAAGATTGGCCGATTCCAGGGTATGTCGCAAAACCTTTCCTATACCATCAACAATGAGAAACTGGCCAACATCTTCAAGTGGCTCAGAGGCGAGAAAGTGGAGAAGAAAGGCAAGGACGACAAGGACAAGAAGCGTGATGAAGACGACTGGGAGAGCGAGACCGAGACGAACCTGGACCGTGACCTGGAGGCAGGTAAGCACGGTGCAAGGAAACAGAAGGAAAAGGCCGATGTCGATGAAGACGGATACATGGCTTATTCTCTGCCCTGGTCGCTCAGTCTCGGCTATGGTATCACCATGCGTGAGGATACTGACAAGAGCAAGTTCAACTACAACACGATGCGCTATCCCTACAAGTTCACCCAGAACCTCAATATTAGTGGTAACATACGCATCAGCGACGGCTGGAACATCACGTTCTCCAGCGGATACGACTTCGAGAACAAGAAGATTTCGATGACTACGGCCTCGCTCTCGCGTGACCTCCACTGCTTCAACATGTCCTGCTCGGTGGTGCTGGCACCCTATACGAGTTACAACTTCTCGTTCCGCTGCAACGCCGCCACGCTGACCGATGCGCTGAAATACGACAAGCGCAGCAGTTACTCCAACGCCGTACAGTGGTATTAGCCCGTTGTGCTAAGCCTTGAGCAGGCGGTTGATGTCGTCCTGCTCGCCCACAATCCAGATGATGTCGTTGCACTTGAAAGTGCGTGTCGGCGAGATGCTCGACAGGTTCTCCTTGCCTTCTTCCAGTCCCACCACCATGCATCCGTATTCGCTGCGGATGCCACTCTCTTGAAGCGTCTTGCCGACGAACGGGCTATGCTCGGTGATAATAATCTGGCGCAGACGGGTCTCACGATGCTCGATGTCATCCTCACTGAGCACCTCTTGCTGGAGGGCTTGTCCGAAGGCTGCCAGTTGCTGGTCGCTGCCAATCACCTGGATGCGGTCCATGGGATAGAGCAGCGAGTCGCCATCGGGGATGTTCAGGCGCTGACTGCCTCGCAGGATGCTGCTCACGTGTACGCCATATTTGTGGCCCAGGTTCAGTTGCTTCAGCGTCTTGCCCGCCCAAGTCGATTCCTGTGGAATGTCGAACTCAGCGATGTGGATATCACGATCCAGCAATTTCCCTTCGTACAGCGGGCGCTTCTTGCCGTGTACCTCAGCCTCTATCTCACGAGAGCGAAGGTTGTTGATGAACAGTCGTTCCATCACGATGCTGCGTCGCTTGATGGTGCGCGACAGGATGATAGCCGCCAGCATCAGTAGTCCAATCGTAACGAGAATGGCAGGCCCGAAGTTGGTCAGGTGGCGACAGATGGAGAACACGAAGGCCAAGGCAATCATGAAACGCACCAGGATGGTGAAGAGAAGTGGCAAACGGTTGCGGTTGCTCTCCGCCCATAAGGCCCGGAACTCCTCGCTGCGATTCTTCTTCATCACCATAGCCCGCAGGAATGGGGCAATCAGTACAATGGTGGCCGTAATGGTGATGGCATTGGTGTACCACCGTTCGCCCAACAGTTTGGTGATGAAGGGGTGGAAGAACATGAGCATCACGGCGATGCAGGCCACAGCCAGTATCGAATAGACGACAGTGTTGATGGTCATCTGCACCAGCAGGCTCTTCCATTTGTTCTTCTCAGTGCTGTTGGGACGGCTCACGGACAGATGGTTCAGCATCATGATGACCTGCTTGGGCAAGTGACGCTCCAACATGTTCGATGCTGGTGTGGCCAGGCGAATCATGTAAGGCGTGAGGAAGGTTGTGATGACCGATACGGCCACAACGACAGGGTAGAGGAAGTCGCCAATCACACCCAGCGACAGGCCCAATGAGGCAATGATAAACGAGAACTCACCAATCTGTGCCATCGAGAAGCCGCAGCGGATGGCAGACTTCAGCGACTCGCCGCCAAGCAGGAACGACATTGAGCCGAAGATGGCCTGCCCCACGATGATGGTCATGACCAGCAAGAAGATAGGAAAGGCATAGTCTATGAGTATCTGCGGATCTACCAACATGCCTACTGACACAAAGAAGACGGCTCCGAAGAGATTCTTCACGGGGTCTACCAGTTTCTCGATGCGCTCTGCCTCTACCGTCTCTGCCAGGATGCTACCCATGATAAAGGCACCAAAGGCTGACGAGAAGCCGACCTTGGTGGAGAAGACTGCCATAGCACAACACAGGCCCAGCGACACGATGAGTAACACCTCGGCATTGACGAGTTTGCGCACGCTACGCAGGAACAGCGGTATGGCAAAGATGCCCACAACGAGCCACAGTACGAGGAAGAACACGATCTTGGCTATCGATGCCAGCATCTGACTGCCGTCGGGACTATTACCACCTGCTATGGCCGACAGCATCACCATCATCACAATGGCCAGGATGTCTTCCAGTATCAGCACGCTCATCACCAGGCTGGCAAACTGCTGTTGGCGCAAACCCAGGTCGTCGAATGCCTTATATATAATAGTGGTACTACTCATGGCCAGCATACCGCCCAGGAAGATGCAGTCCATCCTCGACCATCCGAAGATATGCCCCACGATGATGCCCAGCATCGACATCGCGAAGATGATACAAGTCACCGAGATGATGGGCGAGGCGCCCATCTTCAGGATCTTCTTGAACGAGAAGTCCAGTCCGAGCGAGAACAGCAGGAACATCACGCCGATGTCTGCCCAGTCATGAATATCTTCCTTGTCCACCACCGATGCCGTGTAGGGCATGTGGGGTGACACCAGGAAGCCAGCCACGATATATCCCAGCACCAATGGCTGCTTCAGTTTCTTAAAGACAAGAGTAACGACGCCTGCCACCACCAGTATTAGTGCCAGGTCTTGTATCATTGTAGGTAGTTCTGCCATATCCTAAATCAGTTATTATATTCCGCCGTTAACTCACATATTCTCACCACCACCTGCATCGCCTTCTCCATCGACTGGATACTCACAAACTCATAGGGGCCGTGGAAGTTGATGCCGCCAGCGAAGATGTTGGGGCAGGGGAGACCGCGGAACGACAGTTGGGCACCATCGGTACCGCCTCGGATGGGCTTCACCTTGGGGGCGATGCCACAGTCCTGCATGGCACGCAGCACCAGGTCGATGACGTGCATCTGCGGGTCGATCTTCTCCTTCATGTTGTAGTATTGGTCCTTCAACTCACAGGTGACGCTACAGCCTGTATCGGCACATTTGTCGTTCAGTTGGTGGGCCATTTTCTGGATGAGCCGTTTGCGTGCCTCGAACTTCTCGCGGTCGTGGTCACGAATGATGTACGACAGGCGTGCCTGTTCCGTCTGCGACTGGATGCCCGTCAGATGGAAGAATCCCTGATAGCCCTCAGTCGTCTCAGGCCGTTCGTCGGCAGGCAGCATGCTGATAAACTCGGCAGCCAGCAGACTGGCATTCACCATCTTGCCTTTGGCATAGCCAGGATGAACGCTCACCCCTTTGATGATGATCTTAGCCGATGCTGCGTTGAAGTTCTCGAACTCCAGTTCGCCTACATCGCCGCCATCCATCGTGTATCCCCACTCACAGCCGAATTTCTCAACATCGAAATGTTGGGCACCCATACCTATCTCCTCGTCTGGGTTGAAGGCGATGCGTATCTTTCCGTGCTTGATGTCCTTATGTTGCTTCAGATAGACCATTGCCTGCACAATCTCTGCGATGCCAGCCTTGTCGTCGGCTCCCAGGAGTGTCATGCCATCAGTCACGATGAGGTCTTCACCGATGTGTTGCAGCAGTTCAGGAAAACGCTTCGGACTCAACACGATGTCTCCTGACAGCACGATATCACCACCGTCGTAATCATTCACGATGCGAGGTTTGACATCCGCTCCCGAACAGTCGGGGCTGGTGTCATAGTGGGCGATGAAGCCGACGACGGGCACCTTGTCCTTGATGTTGGCGGGCAAGGTGGCATAGATATATCCCTGATTGTCCAGTTCCACATCCTCCAGTCCTTCGCGCTCCAGTTCTTCCTTCAGGTAGCGGGCGAAGAGCAGTTGTTTCGGTGTGCTTGGCACGCTCTCACTCTCTTCCGATGATTGCGTGTCAAACCTCGTGTAATTCAGAAAACGCTCTGTAAGGTTCATTTCCATTAAATTTGTTCCGCAAAGTTACTAAAAGTCGAGAGCAAAATAAAAGAATTTATTCTTTTTTTGCCGAGACAAAGTAATTTCGCCATCTTTGATGGCAAAGTTACAACAAATTCCTGAAAGCAACAAGTGATGAGGTGGAAATTTTCGTGGCATCCCGCTTTTTCCCAATAATCATCAAAAAAGAGGTTGCCATTTCGACAACCTCTCTTGTGGTAGGAACATTGGGACTCGAACCCAAGACCTCTTCAATGTGACTGAAGCGCTCTAAACCAACTGAGCTATGCTCCTGTTTGCTCCGCTTTTTAAGGTGTGAACCCGAAGGGATTCAAACCCTTGACCTTCAGAACCGGAATCTGACGCTCTATTCAGCTAAGCTACGGGTCCAGTCTTTTGCGGATTGCGGGTGCAAAGGTACATATATTTATCGAAAACGGAGCACCAAGCACCAAGAAATCTCAATGTCTTAAACAAAATTAACAAAACCACTACGTTCCAATGCTTCGCAACCTCCGTCCGAATGCTTCCTTAGGGGGGTAAGGAAGCATTCCTTCGACTGAAAGGAAGCATTCCTTCGAGTGTTGCAAGGCATCGGAACGAGGCGTAGATGACGTTCGGA
>CADCCB010000009.1 GCA_902799905.1 uncultured Prevotellaceae bacterium | reverse complement strand
ACGGCGCTGGCGTAATACTTGCCGTAAGCGGTGCTCTCGGCGTTGTTGTTCTTCTTTTTAATGTACTTTTGACTCATGGTTTTTAAATTTTAATGGTTAGTGGTTAATGGTTATTGAATTTTGGTTAATGGTGGATGGAGGATAGATCTGCGCGCTTGATACTAATCTCTCACTCTTCACTTTTCACTTTTCCCTTTCAATGGCGGTAGCGAATTTTTCACTATTCACTATTCACTTTTCACTATTCCCTTCCAATGCTTTGGATCGTTCGTTCGGATAGTTCCTTACCCCCCTAAGGAGGCGTTTCTTCGGTGGTTGCGAAGCATCGGAGGAGGGCGTAGGAGGCATTCGGATGGCCCGTCCGAGGCATTGCGATGGATGACTGTGCTGTGTGTTGTTTTTCATGGTGATGGTGTGCTCTTTTAATTCTTAATTCTTAACTCTTAATTCTTAATTCCTTTGTGTACTGCAAAGGTACGACAATTTTCGTGTGTCTCCAAATTTCGGCATAGCGTAACCTGAAAAAATCTGTTAAATGCCGTCGTTTCTCGGTTTGTCCCTTTGACTATGCCGAAGTGGCTCACACTCGACATAGTTCAAGTAAACTTGACTCTGTTCTCGTTCAATCGCCACTTTGCCACTTTGCCACTTTGCCACTTTGCCACATTAAGCATCTGCGAAATATGCAAACTTATACTTTAGAATATTATTATATTATAATATAATAATATTCTAATTATATTACCCTCCACATCTCGCCATTCTTTCCACATTTACCACCTCCTTAATGTGGCAAAGTGGCAAAGTGGCGAAATGGCAAATTTCTTACGAAGATTTGCCCTTTCGGCACGATTCTACGCTGAATTCAAGAAGTTATATGAAAAATAAAAAGCCACCCAAGGTGACTTTTTAAAATGGAGCAGGGTCGATGAAGGCTTACTCCTCTCGGCATTCTCAGCCCCTAAGGCCTCACATGTTTACCGGATAGTCAGAATTTCATTCTGACGCTGCAAAGATAGACATTATTTCTGAAAGATGCAAGTATTTTAGTGATTATTTTAAGTTTTTTCTGTAAATCGACCTGTAATCCACTTTTTTTTCGTACTTTTGCAGCAAGTATCGGCTAATCGTCGTAAACGACGCTTGCAGAATACAAGATTCTCTGGGTGCAGATTTTGCACGGCACTATTATCTACCGTTTGATTGGCAGAAATTGCACGTTTTATTAATTTATGTGTAAAAATGTGCCCTCTAGTGAATATTTTCGAAGATTATTCGTATCTTTGCAAGGTAATAAAGAAATTTTGACGATGACTGAAAAAGAACTTGTTCAATTGTGTAAACTTGGTGAGAGTACCACCGTGCAGTATAAACTGGAGTTTACCACTCAGAAGCAGATTGCCGAAGAATTGGTGGCTTTTGCCAATACTCGTGGCGGCATCATCATCTTTGGTGCTGAGGATAAGACGGGCCGCATGGTGGGGCTGACCTATGAGCAAGTACAATACACTTCTCGCGAACTGGCCAATACGGCCAACGAGCATGTTCGCCCCATCGTCTATATCGAGACGGAAATTGTGATGCATGAGGAAATGGCATATCTGATTGCATACGTGAAGAACGGCGACTACAAACCCTACAAAGACCTGGCTGGCAATATATGGGTGAAACAAAGTTCTGACAAGCGCAGGGTTACGGAGAACTCAGAGATTCGCCGCTTGATGCAAAACTCCCACCAATATCAGGCCGACGAGGAAGGTGTTGACGGAACTTCTGAAGATGACATCGACACCAAAGCGCTTGATGAGTATTTCAAGAGTGTATTCAGCAAGCGGGCCGACGAATTTAATATGCCTGTAGCAGTGGTGCTGAAGAACGCTCATATTACGGACATACTTGGCCGTCTGACCATTGCCGGTCTGATGTTCTTTGCCAAGGAACCGCAGTTGTTCCGTCCCCAGTTCTGTATCAAGGCTGTGTGGTTTGCTGGCAATCATATTGGTGGCACGCAGTATTATGACAGTCGCGACATTACGGGTACTATCCCTGAGATGTACGAGGATGCTATGCGTTGGTTGAAATCATGCCTTAATCGTCCGCAGAACGGTCAGTCATTCAATAGCGAGGGCATATTGGAAATACCTGAAATCGTTTTGGAAGAGTTGATACAGAATGCGTTGGTTCACCTTGATCTGTTGAAACCTGCCGCCATCCGTCTGTTGGTATTTGATAATCGCATAGAGATTGTGAATCCAGGTTGTCTGCCTGATGGTCAGACCATCGAAGAAGTATTGATGGGCAACTCCGACCCTCGCAATCCTCAACTGGCACAATTCGGCTCTAAGACAATGCCGTACAGAGGTTTAGGCTCTGGCATACCACGTGTGATGGCAGAGGATTGTGATGTAGAACTGATAGATCGCCCCGATGGCAATCAGTTTATTGCTCGCATCTGGCGCACTACTCAAAAGGATGAGTTCGCTACCCAAAAGGCAAACGAAGAGCTGATTTTTACTACCCAAAAGGAAGAGGAAGCTACCCGTAAGGCTCAAAATACTACCCAAAAGCCACTCACCGCTACCCAAAAGGCGATACTTGACTACCTGAAAGCGCACTCTACAGCAACCAGACAGGAAGTTGCTGAAGCTATTGGTAATATCACCGAAGATGGCGTGAAGTATAACATTGGCAAGTTACAGCAATACGGCCGCTTAAAGCGTGAAAATGGGCGTAAAAATGGCAATTGGGTGGTAATTGATTTAGAGTAAAATATATGCCTACTGACCAGAATATCATACAAGAGAACGAGAAGCGGTATCCAAGGTTTAACGGCTTTGTTTCGGAAAAGGGATTGAAACATGTAAAATAAAGTGCGCGTTCAGATCGCTGTAGAAGACCTTTAAGACCAACTACAACCACATCTATCTTGTAGATTCATTCTTTAGAATCCTTAACACAAATATCTTCCCATTCGTTGATAAAATGAGCGGGAAATTTTGTACCTTTGTGCTCCGAAAAAAAATAGAGATAAAAAGACAATGAACACAGAAAGATATCAACATATTTTTATAATGCTTCGTGAGGAGATTAAGAGTCGCGACAGCGTTGATTGGTGTACTTGGAAGTACATGAGGCAAGATATTGATGTGATGATTGCCAACGGCATGATGGACTATGTTCACGAAAAGATGCAGGATTTTTATAATGAATACCTGTGGAGAAACATTGAGTCGTACAATGCCTGGAACTTCATAGACTTTGTAGCCCACAAAGATGATTATTTCGGTGAATGGGCTACAGGAAATATAGACCTTATGGCCCTCACTGAGGAGTGGATAGAAAGGGGAGACAGCCGAACATTGCTGTCATTATTGACGCGCTTAGGCCAGACAGGATACGAAACAGACTGGCGGAAACTGCGTACGCTGTTGGATGAGAAATTGCGACGTATGGAAGTGGAAGGCACCCGTAATGGTATGAAAGAAACAGGATATTTTTACTGTCTGCTTCATGCCTTCACAATGATTATGATGTCTGAGCGTTCTGTAGAGGACAAGGTCCAGTTGCTTGAACAGTTTTCTCAGCAGTGGGCTTTCCTCCGTACGGTATATTCTGTAATGGTAAGACGCATTGTGGGGCTAAACTATACTAATTTTGCCCAATTAGCCCAATACGTTGTTGGCGGTCAGCAAGATTTTGACCCCTTCCTCCATCTGTTTCACGCTCCATTGAAAGAGCGTTTTGAAGATCTTATAGAGATGGGGACAAAGCGTGAAAGCCTCACAAGGGCTTTGGATAAAATAGAGAAGCGGATGAATGACACGCAGCAGTCACCTGATTTGGACGAACTATGTGAAGTGCTGTTTCCTGAAGAGTTCTGCAACATGCTCAATATGCACCGTCTGCCAAGTTATCAAGAATTGGAATCTGAGATAGACAGGATAAGGATAGAATTGGACAGTACTCAGGAAACGATGAACAGACAAGCAAAGGAGATGGCTGCCCAGTTGAGTGCTGCTTTGAATGCTTCTGTACCTATTGATGTTATTGAACAAAGGTTGCTGATATTTCCATCAACGACTGCCCTCAGTGTTTATATGCCTCTGAACACCATGTTGCAGGTAAATGAAGTCTGGCAAACTCATTCTGAGGGTATCCTACAGAAAATTCTTGCCAAGCAGCAACAAGAGTTGCAACTATCTATGAATATCACAGCACAACCAGGATCGAACGTGAATGGTATAGTGCAACAGCAAATGAACAACAGTATTCTCCCTAACAAACAAATTGCAGTATGAACGAACCGAAAATAAATATCAATGTAATGCCTGGCGCCCAGATGAACGGTTACGTGAAGGAACAACACAACTACTTCGGCAATGTTCAGAAGATTACCAGTAGTGAGGTTAAGGAAAATCCCGTAGTTGACGCAGAAGTAGTGACAACAGATAAGCCTATACCGCAGGATGCGCAGGAGCGGAACGGTAAACCAACGTTTTTCATCCATCCGTCTGTTGACGCTGATCAGGAGTGGCAGATTCACGACGAGATAGTGCGTTTGGTATCTCGTCAGGGGATTCAAGAAATATGCAAGTACCTCACGCAACTGAGTGACGATAAGAAAGTGCTGCTTCCGCAGAATGCCGAGAAAGCGTACAATGAACTTGTGAGACTGGGAATGCCCGATAGCGATGGTTATAGCCTAAAGACATTCACGAAGTACTATAAGAGATAGGCGACAAAGCAGATTGTCGTGTCGGTGTAAGCATCAGAATCTATTCGGTTCTGGTGTTTTTTTTTGTGCCCTTCACGGAGCAGAACGGAGAACAATGGAGATTTTCAGAGAAAGGTAGAGAATGTTGGAGAAGGGCTTTTTCAAAGCACTCCAACCGTAAAAAATAGTATTTACCTTTGCAATGTCTTCCGAGATATGCAGCCGATAAGTGAGCGGGCTATCCAAAGAAAAGCGGGAGCAAATAAAAATTATGAGTCGTACAAGAAATCGTATCAAAATTGCAAATGGCACCATCGCTGAGAATGCACGTCGCCAGATGTCGCTGATTCGCACGAGTTTGTTCGCAAATTTTATTTGCTATGTCGAGCGTGAGAATGGTCGCCGAAGTCTAGAGAGACTGGAAATTCATGTATTGAAAAACTAAAAAAAAGAGCAGTCAAACAAAAGTTTAATTCTGAGTTGAGGTGAACGGAGTCTCGCGAGATTTCTCTTCACGACGAAAGGTGGCCACCCTTCAGACACTTCGCTCTACCAAAATTCAGAACGATTATGCGTAAACCATTTATTTTCAAAAAGAATATTCTACAACAGAACGTCAAGATGGACGGCAGTATTAACTTCATGACCAACGGCGACATCAACGTCTATCCGTGTCCTTGGGAGGAGGACAAACAGGTGACTGGAGGTGAGCGCGTGCGCTTCCGTGCCGGCATCGAGGTGGATGCCGATGGGCGTACCAAAGTGAAGCGCTACAATGAAGGTGCCAACGGCCCTATGCACGAAGTGCTTTATGAGACTCCTCACGGAATGGTGAAGATGACGCGTCCGCAGGTAAGACCAGGTGATGGCCATCGCCGTATATCGGAGGAGTTCGTGTATGTCACCTTTAAGTTTCCGAAGAAGTATGGGCTGGCGCTCACCAAGGCGCTCTATCAGGAGGAGGCTGACCAGGTATTGAGTTACATGAAGACGAGAAAGGAGGAAACGGTATGGAAGCAGTAAGAGGGATGATATTCACGTGCATAGGTAGGGGGCATGGTGCCCCCGCCATCCCTGCAACAAGGGAGGATTGGGAGAAGATGCGTCGTGAGCCGTGGCTACAGCAGATGTGCGAACGCGTAAAGAAAGGTGATGATGAGTTGAAAAACCGCTTGCCGTGGTGGACACCTCATTGCGCTGAATATCAGAACAATCACAGGGCTATCGCTGACGCCGTGAGACCATTGAATAGATTGATGCTGGACTTTGACGAGAAAGGACACACGGATGAGATTTTGGAGAAACTGGGTATCGAGAACGGAGAGATTAAGGCTGATACCTGCAAGCCCTTGCTCCCGCTGTTTGCTGAGGAGTCTGTGCGCGGAGGCTCGCACGTGCTTGTGGAACTGCCAGTAGGCATGAGTGCCGAAGAGGCGCAGGAAATCATGAAACGGGTAACGGGTTTTGAACCTGACAAGGTGGTGAAAGGCGTTGACAGGTGTATCTACATGGTGAGCGATGACCATACAAGGTATGTTAACCCACGCCTGTTTGAGACTCACCCCCAGCCCCTCTCTGTTAGCGAGGGGAGTGGTCAGACTCAAGGGCAGACACAAACAGCAGAAGTATCTACGCCCCTCCCTCACAGGGAGGGGACGGGGGAGAGTCTTCATTTCAAAGGCATCCCTTATTCATCTATCATCGACGAGTGGTGGCGTCGGAATGGTGGTGAGCCTGCCGAAGGCGAGCGTAACGTGAAGTTGCACAAGCTGGCCGTGAACCTCCGGGCCATCTGCGACAATAAGAAAGAGGTGTTGATGCAGGTGATGCCAAGGTTCGGACTGACTGACGTGGAATTGAAGTCAGTTGTTGACTCAGCCTGCAAGGAAGAGCCCAAGGGTGTATCAAAGGTGATGCAGGGAATTCTTGATGCCCTCGAAATGGGGATTCCTTCTGATGAAGCCGAGGATGCCGAGGTGGTTGCCGAAGAAACTGGCGTGAAGGTGAACGTTAAGACGCTGCCTATCGGACTTCGTGAAAGTCTTGTGGGCGTGCCGGTTACGATGCACATGCCTGTGCTGTGTTCTGTGATGCCGATTGCGGCTGCCTACGCTGACCAGGTAACGGTAGAGTATTGTGACGGCAATACACATCGGTTAGGGCTAATGAGTATCATCCGAGGCGAGCAGGCTTCAAACAAGAGCGTCTGTAAGAACGCCGTTGACATCTGGAAGCGCCAACTCGATGAAGAGGATTCCTTGGCACGCAAGCGGGAAGAGGAATGGAAGGAGCGCAAGAAAGGCCGCAAAGCCAACGAAAAGGCTCCAGAGGATCCTCATGTTTTGATTCGCGTTGTGCCTGTAACGGTCAGTTGTTCCACGTTGTTGAAGCGATTCAAGAATGCGCAGGGGCATACCATTTACTCCTTCGGAGAGGAACTGGATACCCTTCGCAAAACGAATGGCGCTGGCTCGTGGAGTTCGAAGTACGATATCTATCGTCTCTCATTTGACTTCGGTGAGTGGGGACAGGACTACAACAGCGATGCTGCAGAGTCTGGAGTGGTGAATGTCGCGTATAACTGGACGATGCTCGGCACGAACGGGGCCATGCGGAAGTGCTTTAAGTCGGACAATATCGAGAATGGACTTTCTTCACGAATTCTCGTAGCCGAAATGCCAGACTCTTCTTTCTCGAAGATGCCGAAGTTCGGCAAGCGTTCGGCTGAGGACGAAGCAAGGATTCAGGAGGCCGTCACCCGTCTGCGTTCGTTTACAGGTCTCGTTGATGTGCCTCGTTTACGGAAGGCCATCGAGACGTGGGTAGAGGAAAAGCGCGTGGAGGCAGCGAAGGACATTGACCATGTAAAGGACACGTATCGCAAGCGTGCGGCTGTCATCGGTTTTCGTTGTGGGGTGATTTTCCACATGTTGTCTGGCTGCGCCCGTGAATCAAAGTCTTGTCTGGACTTTGCGCTGATGATGGCTGAGTATTGCCTTTCGCAGCAGATAAAGGTCTTCGGCGAGGCACTCCGCAATGAGTACGTCAACGCGCAGGATGAATGTCAGCGGTATGGTGCAAACCACTCTATCTTCGACCAGTTGGCACCCTCATTCTCGATGGATGATCTGCGGGCATTGAAGCGCGGATATTGTGGCGAGTCTGCTCTGAGGAATATCATCACCCGCTGGCGTCGCGACGGCTGGATTGAGAAAACCGATAGCAAGCACTGGAGTAAGATAAAGGTAAAAGTGAATAGTGAAAAGTGAAAAATTTGCTGCCGCCACATTGCCACATTGCCACTTTGCCACATTAAGGAATTATCAATTTTCAATTATCAATTTTCGAAATGGAACTCGTATTAACACGCATAGCAAAACGCAAGACCTACACGATAGGCAGACTTGCAATCGTAGAACGAATCGATGATGAATACCTGGCAGGCTCGCAGGAAACCTACTTCTGCGACACCCTCGAACCCACTTGGCGCGACTACGCCCACGGCGCTCACAAGGTGAAGGGCCGCTCAGCCATCCCCGAAGGCCGCTACGCCGTAGTGATCTCCTATTCGCCCAAATTCGAACAATGGCTGCCCATCCTGCTCGGTGGACATGAGTTCAACAGGCAATGGCAGGGCATCCGCATCCACGCGGGCAATTGCTCGGAAGACACCGAAGGCTGTATCCTCGTGGGTAAGAACAAACTGGTGGGGAAGTTGGTCGACTCCCGCATCTGGCTCCATCGGTTAAAGAAGAAAATCGTGGAAGCCAAAGAGCGCGGCGAGCCCGTCTGGATCACCATCAAGTAGGACCACTCTGAACAAAGCAAGGAGGGTGTGCATTTTTTGTGCACCCTCCTTCTTACCTGGTGGATTTCTGAAAGACAGCGGGACAAGTGATGAAGTTAATCCCTTACATCAGAACAATTCTGCCCCGCTGAATCCTGATTATGACGTGATAGAACTGACGCCAGACAAGGCGAACAGAACGGTTCTTTCCTTGAAAGCGATCGGATGATGGTTGGCACGGCGATGGCGATACAGGAAAATGGAACAACCAGTCTGGATTACTTCGCCATGCTGAGAGGTTGGGAGATGAGCAGATAATCTAATCAAGGACTTGGTGTTCGAGGAAACTCACGACAACGCCATGAACGTGGAGCCTGAGCCTTAACCTCCATTAAACTCAACGAGAGGACTGACAGTTCATGCTGCCAGCCCTCTTTTCTTTATATGTCTAAGGAGGAAAGGAGTTTTAGGAGTTGTCTCTCTCATCTTTACCCCCTGTGATGACGCCGTCAGGGTCATTGCGCATCCACCACCGACCAGCCAGAGGGGACCTTACTCTTCAGGTACATCATCATGCCAAGTGTAGTCCTGCGTTCCAGCCTGACCAGATTCGCTGGCCATGAGCATCCCTGCGTGTTGCAACTTGACGACCTTTATCGTCGGCATTCTGTAATCTTTTCTTTTCATTGTTTATATACTAATGTTTGGTTTATCTGTTCTTAAAATTATTCTTCACCTGGGTCGTCCACAGGGTCTTCCACTGGCTCCTCCCACTGTTCTGGCTCGTTTGGGATAAACGGAATGATTTCGGCCGTAATAGTCGTAGCAAGAACGACGTTTGTGTCAATGGTTGCTGTCGCGGTCTGTGTGACTGTACCTGTGGTTGGGGCAATGGGGAAGTCCGGATTATTGTTGTCGCCTAAGAACTGAACAGCCTCTTCCTGAATCGGTTCGTCGTTAGTATTGGCATAGAGATAGAGATAGCCGTTTATGGCTCCTAACGGCGCCTTGCGGGTGAGCTGCACCGTGGCGGTTTTGATGTAATCGCCTTCGGGCGTAGTGTTGATTACGCTTACAGAACCGCCTGCACCATCTACCCTGAAGTCGCAGTTGTACAGCCAGCACTCATATAGCTTATCCGTAGCAGCTTCGTTGCTGCCAAGGGCGTCAATGTCGGCCTGTGTAAAGCCGTAGAGTCTGAGCCAGCTGACAACGCCATCATCTTGGATTTCATTACCTTGGGGGTCATTGTAGGTAGCCTGCATTCTCCAACTGACATTATAGCCATTATTTGCAGAGTAGGTCTTGCCGGCCAATGACTTCTTGTAGTTCTTCGAGCCGTCGGTAGCGGTAATCGAGATGTCGGCTTTGTTCGTTGGACGTATGGCGACGTAGATGTGACCATCTGAATCATGGCCGGAGACGGTGTAGGCGTTGGTGCCGTCGCTGAGAACAAGGTTCGTAATGCCGCTGGTGATTTCGGCTGGCGTCTCAGCGTTATCCTTGAGGGTGATGACCAGGATGGCGAGTTGGTTCTCGAGCGTCGCACTTGGAAGAGAAGTTCCTTCCCAAGCTGCGGTTTTAGTAGCCAAGTCAAAATTGCTGGCGAGGGTTGCCAGTGTGCCGTCCTGCCAGTAGAGATTGGAGTAGTTCACGCCAGTATTACCAGCCATCGCTGCAGGATAGATGTAGGTCACGTCCACCGACGTGTTGGGAGTTTCGAGGTCAAAGGTGAAGGTTGCATTCTTGCCGTCGTTGGTGATGTCACCAACTTGAAGTTCATGGCTCACGGCCTTCACCGTCGATGTTCCGTTATTATAAATCACGGCCATCGTCTCGCCGGCGGCAAACGTCTTCACGCCGCCGCTGGTCAGTGCGCGGGTGGTGGCTCCGCCGTCCATGCTGACGGTGGTGGTCAAGGTTACTACATTGTTCTTGTTCTCGGGCTGCTGCGGAGTGTCGATAACGCTGTCGTCGCTGGAGCAACCGGCCATGACAAGTGTGAGCAACATCATCGCTGCCCTTGAAAACGATCTAAATGTTTTTTGTGTCATATTTATTACCACTTTTAATGATTATCGGATCTATCGCATGATTCACACGCCCTACCCTACTCGATAGACGGCATAGTCACGAAACATAAAGTTGCCGTTGAACAGGGCACAAGCCATGATGACATTGATACCTGCCGACAACAGCAACACAATGGTGTATAGTCGTTCTTCTAACATTGAATGGTTAATGGTTAAGGTTCATGGATGACCTTGCAGCGGTTATTATTATCCTTTTGCGACTGCAAAGTTACAATACACATACGAATATAAGTGTATAAAAACACACAATGGTGTTAGAAAATAGAGAATTTGGTGTTAAAATTGCGAGAATTCTAACACCTTTTTTGGCTTTTTCTGCAATATTCCTTACCTTTGCACCGTAAAAAGCATAGGGACGACAATGATACCCTTGGAGCATATACAGTTTGCGGCAATGATACTGACGGGAGGCCTGACGCTGATGCTGGCCTTCATGCTGCCATTATGGTCTGTGGGGAGCAGGGTGTTCAACAGTTCGCGCTGGCTGATGGCTGCAGGAACGCTGTTGCTATCGGTTCAGTTCCTGTTGCAATACACGCTGCACTTCCGGCAGATGGGGGTGACACAGGGCGTGCTGGTGAACCTGCTGTTCTTTATGCCGTGCGTATGGCTGCTGTGCCTGAGTCTTCTGAACCTGCAGCGTCAGGGGCATGTGAGGCGGCGTGAGTGGCTGATCGGCCTCATTAGTTATCCCCTCGTGGCCATGGCGCTGATGGGCGTGAACAGACTGAACGGTCATCAAGTGCTGGATGACACGGCAGCACTGAGGAATACGGAGATGACGGTGGCTGTCGTCTTCTCGCTGATGCAGATATACTATTCGTGGCAACTGTTCCATGGGTTCATACGGTTGAAAAGGACGCTGGACGACTACTACGACAAGGAAACGGAAGATGTGGTCAGGTGGATGAGGAACAGCGTCATGCAACTTACGCTGATAGGACTGTTTGCCCCCTTCGTCATCTTCTGGACGGGGCCACTCTTGCTGGTCTATTCGGTAGGCATCCTGTATAGCATCTCCTACACCGTCATCAACTTCTACAGTTACGGCATTGACCATCGGCGCCAGCAGACGGTGCAGGACGCTGAGGATGGCAGCGAGCACGAGGACAGCGAGGAAGCGAAGGCCAGTCACGAGAAGACGGTGCGTGAGGAGGACCGTCAGCGCGTGGGCAAGGCCGTGGAGCAATGGCTCAGCAGGAAAGGTCACCTGCATAGCGGCATCACCATCCAGACGGCTGCCGACGAGATGAAGATACCGCGCTACCTGTTGACGGCGTGGCTGAAGGGTACCGAGCAGGAGTTGTTTAACCCGTGGATCACGTGGCACCGCATCGAGGAGGCTAAGCGGATGTTGAAGGAGAACCCGGAATGGTCGAACGACACCATTGCAGAGAAATGCGGTTTCGGCTCCCGCAGTTATTTCCAAACCGTCTTCAAGAAATACACCGGCATGACTCCCGCACAGTTTATTGAGAGTTAACAGAGGTTTTAATTGTCCCTGATTTTGAGCTTGCAATATGGAAAAGAACATCATCACGAAACTGATAGCCGACAGCCTGAAACTCAATATGGAGGCTGTAGGCAACACGCTCTCTCTGCTGGAAGAGGGCTGTACCATCCCGTTCATCTCACGCTATCGCAAGGAACGCACGGGCGGACTGGACGAGGTACAGATAGCAGCCATCAGCGATGAGAACGAACGGCTGAAAGAGATCAGCAAGCGTAAGGAGACCATCGTCAAGGCCATAACCAGTCAGGAGAAGATGACGCCCGAACTGCAGAAGCGCATCGACGAATGCTGGGATGCCACGGAACTGGAGGACATCTACCTGCCCTACAAGCCACGACGCAGAACCAGGGCACAGTTGGCCCGCGAACAGGGACTGGAGCCGCTGGCGAAGATACTGATGCGACAGCGCACCAGCGACCCTGAAGAGGCAGCACGCCCCTTCGTGCGAGACGGTTTGCCCGTCTCGGACTGCCTGCGTGGCGCACAAGACATCATCGCCGAGACAATCAGTGAGGACGAGCAGAGCCGCCAGAAGATCAGAGGCTTCTTCCGCCGTACGGCCATCATCATCTCGAAGGTGGTGAAGGCGAAGGCCGACAGCGACGAGGCTGCGAAATACAGCGACTACTTCGACTGGAAAGAGCCGCTCAAACGCTGCTCCAGCCACCGCATGCTGGCCATGCGTCGCGGCGAGGCCGAGGGCATCCTGCGCCTGAGCATCGACCCGGTAGACGATGACGAGTGCATAGAGCGTCTGGCACGCCACTATGTCTATGGAAAGACGCCTTGCGGCATACTGGTGGCCGAGGCTCTGGAAGACGGCTACAAGCGACTGCTGAAGCCCTCGATAGAGACGGAGTTCTTCGGCTTGAGCAAGGAGCAGGCCGACAGCGACGCCATCCGCGTGTTTGCCGAGAACCTGCGGCAATTGCTACTGGGTGCACCGCTGGGACAGAAGCGCGTGATGGGCATCGACCCCGGCTTCAGGACGGGCTGCAAGGTGGTATGCCTGGACGCACAGGGCAACCTGCTACACCACGAGGCCATCTTCCCCCACCCGCCCGTGAACAAGCGCATGCAGGCCACCATCCACCTGCAACAGATGGTGAAGGACTACCAGATAGAGGCCATCTCCATCGGCAACGGCACCGCCAGCCGCGAGACAAGGGCCTTTGTGGAAGAAGCGCTGAAGGAGATGGCGTTGACGAAATCAACGCCCACCATCTTCGTGGTCAGCGAAGACGGTGCTTCGGTCTATTCGGCCTCAAAGACAGCGCGCGAAGAGTTCCCCGACGAGGATGTCACCGTGCGTGGCGCCGTCTCGATAGGTCGCCGACTGATGGACCCGCTAGCCGAACTGGTGAAAATCGACCCGAAGAGCATTGGTGTGGGACAGTATCAGCACGACGTGGACCAGGCGAAACTGAAGCATCAACTCGACATGACCGTGGAGAGTTGCGTCAACCAGGTGGGCGTCAACCTGAACACCGCCTCCTCGCACCTGCTGCAGTACGTCAGCGGACTGGGCCCCTCACTGGCCAAAAACATCATTGACTACAGGAGGGAGAACGGCGCCTTCACCTCTCGTGCCCAACTGAAGAAGGTGCCACGCCTGGGGCCGACGGCCTTCCAGCAGTGTGCTGGTTTCCTGCGCATCCCCGGAGCCAGGAACCCGCTGGACAATAGTGCCGTGCATCCCGAGAGTTATGCCATCGTGGAACAGATGGCCCGCGACTTGCGGTGTACCGTTCAGGACTTGATAGAACAAAAAGAACTGCGCGCGCAGATCAAGATTGAGCAATATGCGACGAAGGACATCGGCCTGCCCACCCTCACCGACATCATGAAGGAACTGGAGAAGCCTGGACGCGACCCGCGCGAGCAACTGGAGGAGTTTGAGTTCGACAGCCGCGTGCAGACTATCGACGACCTGGAGCCAGGCATGATACTGCCCGGCATCGTGACCAACATCACCAACTTCGGCGCCTTCGTGGACATCGGTGTCCATCAGGACGGACTGGTGCACATCTCACAGATAGCCAACCGACGCATCTCACATCCCACCGATGTGGTCAAACTGCATCAGCACGTCACTGTGAAGGTGCTTGAGATAGACCAGCGCCGTCACCGCATATCACTCTCGATGAAGGTGTAGAGGTAATCGTTTTACAGGAACAGGCTCAGCAATGGCTTGGCTATGGCTGAGATGACCCATGCCAGGGTCGTGGTGTAAAGGGCCGCGAAGAGCGCCCAACGCCATGATCCTGTTTCGTTTTTGATAGCCACGACGGTGGCCAGGCAGGGGAAATAGATGAGCACAAAGAGCAGGTAGGCATAGGCCACGGGCGTGGAAATCTCGTTCTGCAGACTGTCGCCATGATAGAGCACGCCGATGGAACTGGCCACGATCTCCTTGGCACCGATACCGGCAATAAGGCTGACATCGAGTTTCCAGTTGAAGCCCTGAGGCGCAAAGACGGGCTCTACGGTCTTACCCATCTGTCCGATGTACGACTGCTCGTGTTGCTGCTGTGGGGAAAGACTGTCGTCGTGGGGGAAATAGCCGAGGGCCCAGACAACGATGCTGGCCACGAGGATGATGCCGCCCATCTTCTTCAGATACTCCTTGCCCTTCTCCCATGTATGGCGCACGATGGCCTTCGTGGTGGGCCAGCGGTAAGGCGGCAGTTCCATCACGAACGGCGTGTCCTCGCCCTTCAGGATGAATGTGGCCATCACCTTGCTCACGACCACCGCCAGCAGGATGCCGAAGGCATAGAGCGAGAGCATGACCCACGGACGGTATTGGGCTGCGAAGAACGTGCCGACAATCATAATATAAATAGGTAGGCGCGCGGAACACGACATGAATGGAATGATCATCATCGTGATGAAACGCGAGCGACGGCTCTCTATGGTACGCGTCGCCATCACGGCCGGCACATTACAGCCGAAGCCCATCACCAGCGGGATGAACGACTTGCCGTGAAGTCCCATCTTGTGCATCAGGCGGTCCATGATGAAGGCCGCACGGGCCATGTAACCCGAGTCTTCCATGAGCGAGATGAAACAGTAGAGAATGAGGATCTGAGGCAGGAACACGATGACGCTGCCCACGCCGCCGATGACACCATCGACGATCATCGAGCGCAGGGGCCCCTCAGACAGGCTCTGACCTACCCACTCACCTATCTTGTCGACACCCCACTCTATCCAGTCCATCGGATACTGACCCAGGGCGAAAGTGGTCTGGAACATCACAAAGAGAATGAGGAAGAAGATGGGGAAGCCCAGCCAGCGGTTGGACAGCACACGGTCTATGAGATGGGTCACACGGTAGGTGTCCTCCTTGGCACCCGTCATGTAGCCGGCCTCCTTCAGCGCACCGTTGATGAAACCGTATTTGGCGTCCATGATAGCCGTCTCGGAATCGGTACCCGTCTCATCCTTCACACGCGAAGCGGCCTTGTCGCGCGCCGTTAACAGACGGCGGCGGTCCTCAGGTTTGTGCTCCTCGGCAAAGTGCTGACCCACATACCGTAGCACCTCGCTATCGTGCTCCAGCAGTTTGATGGCCAAGTATCGCGTAGAATAGCGCTGGCGGATATGCTCGTCGGTCTTCAGGTATTGCTGGATATGACTGATGCCCTGCTCTATCTCATGGCCGTAGTTGATGTGCAGGTGGCGCACAGACTTGTCGGCACCCTCATAGACCTGGATGACGGCGCGGAAGAGTTCCTTCACGCCCCTACCCGACTTGAACGACGTAGGAATCATGGGCATGCCGAAAAGCGACGACAGGACAGGGATGTCAAGATGGTCGCCACGACGCTCAAACTCGTCATACATATTCAGGGCACACACCATACGCACGTTCATATCGACCAACTGTGTGGTCAGATAGAGGTTGCGCTCGAGGTTGGAGGCATCGACCACATTGATGACCACATCGGGCATCTGCTCCGTCAGGTGCTTCCTCACGTAGAGTTCCTCGGGCGAATAACAAGACAGCGAATAGGTGCCTGGGAGGTCGGTCAGCAGGAACTCATAGCCGAACATCTCGGCATGGGCCTCAGTGGCATCGACAGTGACGCCGGAATAGTTGCCCACATGGGCATGGGCACCGCTGGCATAGTTGAAGAGTGACGTCTTGCCGCAATTAGGGTTGCCTATCAGGGCTACATGGATGGTGCGTCGCTTCTCCCACGCTATATGCTGCAGGTAGTCTTCCTCGTGCTCTTCCACGCTGACATGGGCAGAGAATGTCTCGGACGGGACGACAGAACTGGCCGACACCACCTCGATCATGTCGGCCTCCTGATGGCGTAGCGACACCTCATAGCCCATGATCTTGTATTTCACAGGATCCTGCAACGGCGCATTTAGCAACACCTCGACGGTCTTGCCCTTAACGAACCCCATCTCTATGATGCGCTTGCGGAAGCCACCATGACCCAGCACTTTGACGATGACGCCCTGCTCACCCGTTTTAAGTTCTGATAGTTTCATTGTGGTTGCAAAGATACGACTTTCACGCAAAAGCCGCAATACCTAAAAATGAGGATTAAGAAAGAAGCAGAATCTCTGCCCATAGAATGGCCAAGCCAACCAGCCAGCCAATGAGCACCTTGAATGTGATATTCTTGAAATACCAGCCCAGATGGATGTGTTCCATCTTCATGAGAGCCATACCGCTGGCACTACCCACAGAAAGCAAGCAACCGCCAACGGCCGTACAGTAGGCAATCACCTTCCAGTAAGTACCGTTCTGAGCATAGTCGCCGGCACTCCACACATCGTAGAGGGCAATGTCGCTCACGGCGATGGTAAACGAGTCGACAAGACTGCTGAGAAGGCCTGAAACGATGCCCACCACCCACAAGTTGTCTATCGTCGAGTCAATCCAGTCGGCCACATCAGTCAGCACGCCCGTTTCGCCAATGACACCAATACCCAGCATGATACCCATCACGAAAAGCAACTGCTGATAGGCCTCGTACTGGATGGCATGAGGCACACGGCGACGCGACATCTGGTCGGCATTCATCAACTTGCGGTTGAAGGCCTCGTTGACCACCCACAGGATGCCCAGCACAACCAGTGCGCCCAGGAATGCCGGCAGACGGGTGATACTGAGGAAGGTGGGAACGAACCAGAGGCCGCCGATGGCCACGATGAGCATCAGGATGCGCTGCCAACGGTTCAGACGGGTATCGTCGCCACGGAAGGGAGCCATCGTCCACTCGATGTCGAGTCGCGAGGGCAACTGACGGTTGATGAAGATGGTAGGAACGACCCACGACACAATAGCCGGAAGGGCCAGATAAGAGGAGAACTGGGTGGCCGTCACAGCCTCATTGCCCCAAAGGATGAGTCCTGTAGGGTCGCCAATAACGGTGAAGCAACCGCCACAGGTGGCCGCCAGCATGATGGCAGAACCGATAAGCATGCGCTGCGGACGGCTCTTGATGATGTCACGCATGATGATGAGCATGACGATGGTCGTCGTCAGATTGTCAAGATTGGCAGACAATATAAAGGTGGCCAGCGTGATGGTCCACAGCATACGCTTGGAGTTGCGCGTGCGAATCCACTCACGGATGAAGTCAAAACAGCCGTTATTGTTCAGAATCTCGATAATCGACATCGTAGCCAGCAGATACATCACTACGGCAGCAGCCTTGCCCACATATTTCAGGAAGATGCTGTCGTAGATGAAGTTCTTCACGTTCTGACTACTGGCCTCAGTATCACCTAGAAACTCAGCATAGGCACCTGGATGGAGAGCCATCACGAAGTCGGTTCCCCAGCAAATGTACACCACCCAGCCGATAGCAGCGAGAAAGATGGCGATGGCACCTTTGTTTACGCCCGTCAAGTGTCCCGTTGCTATCAGCAGGTAACTGAGAATCAGAAGCAATACAATGATCAGCGTCATCTCATTCTATCTGTGTGTATTAATTGGTCTTTGTCGTGTCAGCAGGAGCAGCGTCCTTCTTGTAACGCTTGTTCATGCCGTTGATAACGTCCTCCGTGATGTCGTACTTCTTGTCGGCAAGCAGGATGGCGGCCTTGTTGACGATCAGGTCGTACTTCTTGTCGGCATTGTAGTCGGCAAGGAAGTGGTCGAGACTGTCCTGGAAAGCCTGCAGGAACTTGGCCTGCTCGTTGGCCAACTCTGTCTCCAGACGCTGCTGCAGGGCCACCAGATTGTTCTGCTCACGCTGAAGGGCAGCCTGGGCGTTCTCGGCCTGCTCACGGCTGGTGAAACCGTTGTTCTGAAGTTTCTGCTGGAAGTTGGCTACGTTGCGCTCCAACTGCTGGCTCTTGGTCTGGATGGTGTTGCGGGCGTTAGTACCCTTCTTCTCCAGTTCGAGTGAGGTCTCCTTGGCGAACTCATACTGAGCGGTCAGCGAATCAATCTCAATGTATGCAATGCGCATACCACCGCCTAAGTCAGTATTGGCGGTTGCGGGTTCGTCCATCTGAGGGGTCGAGTTGTTGCAAGAGGTCATCACGGCAGTAACGGCAGCGATAGCCAAGAAAGAAAGAATGTTTTTTTTCATTTTTGTTTTGATATTATTACTTGTTGATATTTCGTTCGGAAACGGCCAGTCGGTTGCTTCGTCTCATCTCCCGATCCTGGTCCATCACGCAATGGATGCCACGCTCACGCATAGCCTTTGAGTCGTGGATATGCTGCGATGAGAAGCGTCCATCCTTGCGAAAAACCAGTTTTATGCACAAAAATACTACCGAGATAGCAATTATTAACGTGCTGATGATGATTATTTCAACCATTTTTATTACTTTTGCGGGTGCAAAGGTAGCAATTAAATATTAAACATTAAACATTAAAACATTAAAAATGAATAAAAGTGACCTAAAACCTGCCTCCGTGTTCGAGCAGTTTGCAAAGATTAACCAAATTCCGCGTCCTTCCAAACACGAGGAGAAGATGATAGCGTACCTGCGCCAGTGGGGTGAAAGCCACGGCCTGGAGACGAAAGTTGACGAGACGGGCAATGTGCTCATACGCAAACCGGCCACCAAGGGCTATGAGAATCACAAGACAGTGATACTGCAGAGCCACATGGACATGGTGTGCGACAAACTGGTCGACGTAGAGTTCGATTTTGACAATGATGCCATCCAAACCTATGTCGACGGCGAGTGGCTGACGGCCAAGGGTACCACGCTGGGTGCCGACGACGGCATAGGCTGCGCCATCGAACTGGCCATCCTCGAAGCCAACGACATTGAGCATGGTCCCCTGGAGTGCGTTTTCACACGCGATGAGGAGACGGGACTGACGGGTGCCGAGGGTATGAAACCGGGCTTTATGACGGGCGACTACCTTATCAACCTCGACTCAGAGGACGAGGGCGAGATGTTCGTCTCGTGTGCCGGAGGCCGTAACACACAAGCCAAGTTCACCTTCACCCGCGAGTATGCACCGGAAGGTTCGTTCTTCCTGCGCGCCCAACTGAAGGGACTCATAGGCGGACATTCCGGCGACGACATCAACAAGCAGCGTGCCAATGCCATCAAACTGCTGGGACGATTCCTGTTCCAGACCATGAACCGCTACGAGGGGGTGCGTCTGGCACAATTCCATTCGGGCAAACTGCATAACGCCATCCCACGCGACGGACAATTCGTGATTGCAGTACCACACGACGTGAAAGAGAACGTGAAGGCCGACTGGAACGTGTTTGCTGCACAGGTAGAGGACGAATTCCACGTCACCGACACCCAGATGGAGTGGATGATGGAATCGACAGAGGCAGAACCAGTCATCGAGGCACAGGTGGCCTGTAACTTCGTATGGGCGCTACAGGCCGTTGACAACGGCATCTATGCCATCTGCCAGGATCCCGAACTGAACGGGCTGGTGGAGACTTCGAGCAACATTGCCGCCATCCATTCAACGGAAAACGAAATCAATATTCTCTCGTCACAGCGTTCCAATGTAATGTCGAACCTCGAAAATATGTGTGCTACCATCGTGGCCACCTTCCAACTGGCAGGTGCCGAGGCGCACAGCAGCGACGGTTATCCCGCCTGGAAGATGCGTGCCGAGAGCCGTCTGCGCGACACCGTGGTGAAGGCCTACAAGGAACTATTCGGCAAGGAACCCATCGTTCGCGGCATACACGCCGGACTGGAGTGCGGACTATTTTCTGAGCGCTATCCGCAACTCGACATGATTTCCTTCGGTCCCACACTGCGCTTTGTCCACACACCCGACGAACGACTGCACATACCCACCGTACAGATGGTTTGGGATCATCTCCTGCTGGTTCTAAAGAATCTCTAATGGCAGTACAGGAAGAGTATATTGAGATCAAGGGAGCACGCGTCAATAATCTAAAAGGTGTTGACGTGCGCATACCACGCAACCGGTTCGTGGCCATCACTGGAGTGAGCGGATCGGGTAAGTCATCGCTGGCCTTCGACACCCTCTATGCCGAGGGCCAGCGACGATACGTGGAGAGTCTCTCCAGTTATGCCCGCCAGTTCCTTGGACGCATGAACAAGCCTGAGTGCGACTTCATACGCGGCATACCGCCCGCCATTGCCATTGAGCAGAAAGTCATCGCACGCAACCCGCGAAGCACCGTCGGCACATCGACAGAGATATACGAGTATCTGCGACTGCTCTATGCCCGCATCGGACACACCTTCTCACCCATCAGCGGACAAGAAGTACGGAAGCACTCGACCGAGGACGTGGTGCAGAAGATGCTGGAGTTCTCAACAGGCACCAAGTTCGCCGTTCTGGCTCCGCTTATCGTCAACGAGGGACGCACCGTTGAACAGCAACTCAAGGCGTGTGTGCTGCAGGGCTACGTGCGCATCTACGTCAATGGAGACTTCACTCGTATCGACGATTTCCTTGAGAAAGCGACGGCAGACACGTCACCCATCTACCTCGTCATCGACCGTCTCTCGGCCTCTGCCGACAAAGAAACCATCGACCGACTGGCCGACTCAGCCGAGACGGCCTTCTACGAGGGACAGGGACAGATGCGGCTCATCGTATTGCCGGCTGGCCTGACCTACGATTTCTCAACACGCTTCGAGGCCGACGGCATCACCTTCGAGGAGCCTACCGACCAACTCTTCTCCTTCAACTCGCCAGCCGGAGCCTGTCCTGAATGTCAAGGCTTCGGTCGTATCATTGGCATCGATGAGAACCTAGTCATACCTGACACCAGTCTCTCCGTCTATGACGGCTGTGTGGTGTGCTGGCACGGGGAGAAGATGGGCGAATGGAAGAATTGGTTCATCCGCCATGCTGCTGATGATGACTTCCCCATTTTTGAACCCTACTACAACCTCACCCAACAGCAGAAAGACTGGCTTTGGCACGGCTTGCCCTCAGACCGCAACACCAAAGAAAAACCCTGCATCGACAGTTTCTTCCAGATGGTCAGGGAGAACCAGTACAAGATACAGTACCGCGTCATGCTGAGCCGCTATCGCGGCAAGACCGTCTGTCCGACGTGCCGAGGCACGCGTCTGAAGCCAGAGGCAGACTATGTAAAGATTGACGGGCGGAGCATCACCGACCTGGTACAGATGCCCGTCGTCCGACTTCAGGAATGGTTCAACCAACTGCAACTATCCGGCCACGATGCCGAAGTGGGGAAACGACTGCTCACGGAGATTCGCTCCAGACTACAGTTCCTACTGGATGTCGGACTGGGCTACCTGACCCTCAACCGCCTGTCAAACACACTCTCGGGCGGTGAGAGCCAACGCATCAATCTTTGCACGTCGCTCGGCAGCAGCCTGGTCGGCTCGCTCTATATTCTCGACGAGCCGAGCATCGGACTCCACTCACGCGATACCGACCGCCTCATTCATGTATTAAAACAACTACAGGACTTAGGCAACACAGTGGTTGTCGTAGAACACGACGAGGAGATTATCCGAGCCGCCGACTACCTGATTGACGTAGGCCCCGATGCAGGGCGACTGGGCGGTGAGATCGTGTACGCTGGTGAGCCCTTTAGCGAATCTAGTATCTCTAGCGAATCTAGTATCTCTAGTTGCAAGAGTTACACGCTCGACTATCTGAGTGGCAAAGAAACCATACCCGTTCCTCAGAGCCGTCGCCCTTGGAACAGGCACATTGATATTATCGGTGCACGCATGAACAACCTCAGAGGCATTGACGTACAGATACCTCTCAACGTGCTGACGGTCGTTACCGGAGTCAGCGGCAGCGGCAAGTCCTCGCTCATCAAGGGAATACTCTACCCGTCGCTCAAACGCCATCTGGGCGATGTCTGCGACGCGCCAGGTCCTTATAGTGGTCTTGAGGGTGACATCGATGCCATCAAGCGCGTCGAATTCGTAGACCAGAATCCGATAGGTAAGTCAACACGCTCCAACCCAGCCACTTACGTCAAAGCCTTTGATGCCATCCGCGACCTCTTCGCCTCACAGCCACTGGCCCAGCAGATGGGCTTCACGTCGCAGTTCTTCTCGTTCAATGCCGACGGCGGACGCTGCGACGAGTGTAAGGGGGCAGGCACAATCACCGTAGAGATGCAGTTCATGGCCGATCTAGTTCTGGAATGCGAAGCCTGTCACGGTAAACGCTTCAAGCACGATATCCTCGACGTGCGCTTCGAGGGCAAGAACATCGATGATGTGCTCAACATGACCATTGCCGAGGCCATCGAGTTCTTCGGCAGTCATAATCAGAAGGCCATTGTCAACAGACTGAAACCGCTGGATGATGTCGGACTGGGCTACATCAAGTTGGGACAAAACAGCAGCACCCTCTCTGGAGGCGAGAACCAGCGCGTCAAACTGGCCTACTTCATCGGACAGGAACGGCAGGAGCCCACACTTTTCATTTTCGACGAGCCCACAACGGGCCTCCATTTTCACGACATCAGACGACTGATGGACGCACTCGATGCCTTGTTGCAAAGAGGTCATACCATACTCATCATTGAGCACAACATGGATGTCATCAAACTGGCCGACCACGTCATCGACCTAGGCCCCGATGGTGGTGACCGAGGCGGCAACCTCGTTATCACAGGAACACCCGAAGAGGTGGCCCTATGTCAAGAAAGCGTTACGGGACAATACTTAAAGGAGAAACTCAAATAAAACAGAAAGGAACAAATATGAAAGACCTACAACTGAAGATCCAAATCAGGGAGTGCCAGATGGACGAACTCACCAGCGACGAGCAGTTTCTGGTTGAAAAAGCCATCGAATCGACCAATAACAGTTATGCTCCCTACTCCAATTTCCATGTGGGGGCTGCCATCCAGTTGGAAAACGGAGAGGTGCTGCCCGGCTGTAATCAGGAGAACGCCGCCTTCCCTGCAGGCCTCTGTGCTGAGCGGAGTGCCATCTTTGCCGCAGGGGCTCAGTATCCTGAAGTCCCCATAACGATGCTGGCCATTGCTGCCCGCAACACCAAAGGAGAGTTGACAGAAGAACCGGTGTCGCCTTGTGGCACCTGTCGGCAAGTGCTCATCGAGACAGAGACGCGTCACGGACAATCCATACGCATCCTGCTCTATGGCAAGCGTTGCATCTACGTGATGGAGGGCATCAGAAACCTCATGCCCCTGTCGTTCACAGAATTCTAAATCGTCGTTTTCTTAACGCCATCCCAATCCCCTAGCGGGTGAGATGGAGTCGATGATGTGGAAGTCATAGCGGAGGCTGTCGGAATCGACCAGCCGGAAATGTTGCTTTCCCTGAACAGAGTCCTGGGGAGACTCCCAGATAATGCTTTCAAACCTGACGCTGTCCTTGGTCTCAATCTTCGGCATACGCAACAGCGAACGACTGAACTGGTAATTGAACAATTTCGTCGTGTCAGTATTCAAGCCTATAAACTCGTTATCATCATAACCGGTCATCACGATGCTGTCGCACTTCAATTCCAGCAAAGGTGTCTTCATGTTGGTGAAACTAAGCGCAACACCTCGTCCGCCAGCAAAGGCATAGAACTGTGCCATTGTGCAGCGCGAGATGTCGGCCTTACCGCCACTGATACACACGCAGTCGCCCTTCGCATTGCTGAACAGGCAGTTGCGCAGACGGATATTGGCATTGTCGGCATAGAGGCAGTCGCCAGCCGTATTGTGAACAATACAGTCCTCCATATCAAGGCGCAGCACACCATCGACAACTGCTGCCGAGTCGCACGTCACACCATATAGTCCTGCATTGCGTATCTCCGTACGTCGCAAAACGTTGCCTGTCGATGACTTGCGGATGACGATGCCCCCCTTCTTGCCCCACTGTCCGCTAACGCGATCGTAAGGCAGATAGGTGAACATGCGATCCAGACGGTCGCCTCGCATCACGACGCTGTCGGTCAGCAGGTGTCCACCAACCTCAATGCCCTTGCCGTCATGGAAGTAAAGGGTCGTATTGCGAATGGTCAGCGTCACAGCACTATCCACAGAGATGCCGCCGTAAATGACGAGTGGTTTTGTGCTCTCTATGAGCGAGTCGCTACTGACAACGACATCATGCATGAAGATAGCGTCCCACGAACACCCCTGCAGCACCACGCTCTGCTCTACCCCGCTCTCCAGCCGGAACACCAAATCGTCAGTAACCACCTTCGGCTCATCCTGTCCGTTCAGCGGTGTCGTGAGTTCCACGAAGACGCGGATGCTGTCACCCTTTGGCAGTTCCAGGCCTGTCATCACAGAACCTACCGAGTTGTCCAGGTAATAGCCGTTGACATTGACGCGGAACCCCTTCTGGTTGCCTTGTCTCAACCGCACGCTCTGCAGGCGGATGCCGTCGCTGGCATTGTTATAAACCCAGAAGTCGTAAGTGCGTGACCCTACATTCGAGAAAATGGTGTCCATCTTCACCGAGTCGGTTGAAAAAGTCAGACGAGCCGAAGGACTCGTGGTGAACGAGTCGTCATCGGAACAAGCCACTAGTGAGGACAATATTACAAAAAACAAAAAAATCCGTCTTATCATACACAGATAAAACGGACTTTTCGTCATTTTATTTCCTTGCTGTTTACTTTTTTCCGTTTACTTTCCAAAGTAGCGCTTCAGAAGACCGGCAAAGCCAGCACCATGACGGGCCTCGTCTTTGGCCATCTCATGAACGGTATCATGGATAGCATCGAAACCAGCAGCCTTAGCATTCTTGGCAATGCGGAACTTGTCCTCGCAGGCACCAGCCTCGGCAGCAGCACGCTTTTCCAGATTGGTCTTGGTGTCCCATACGCACTCGCCCAGCAACTCAGCAAAACGGCTGGCGTGGTCGGCCTCTTCAAAAGCATAGCGCTTGAAAGCCTCGGCAATCTCAGGATAGCCCTCGCGATCGGCCTGACGGGCCATTGCCAGATACATGCCAACCTCGCCGCACTCGCCATTGAAGTGGTTGCGCAGATCATTAATCATCTCCTCGCTGACGCCCTCGGGCTTGCCGTCGCCAATCTTGTGCACGGTAGCGTAGGTCATCTCGGCATCATCCTTCAGTTCAGAGAACTTCGAGGCAGGTGCCTTACAGATTGGACACTTCTCAGGAGCAGCATCGCCTTCGTAGATATATCCACAAACGGCGCAGATAAACTTTTTCTTCATAAATTAACGAATTTGTTAGGTATAGTATTAATGTTGTCTGCAAAGATAAGGATAAAAAACAAATCCTGCAAATGTTTTGCAGGATTTGTTTCGTTATTTATACACTTTCCAAACTTCATTTGCTTCTGACGCGATACTTCTTCAGTACTGGAATCTCCTCGCAGAGGGCATCTGCCAAGAGATTGGCCACAACCTGGGCACCATAGACATTGTAGTGGGTGTTGTCCTGTCGACCCTCAGGAACCGACGGCTCTTCGCCTGGCAGGAACCACATGTGGAGTTTCTTCGAGCCCTCCGTGCCCAAGCCCTGCTCCAAATCGTGGGTAATCTGGTTGGCATCCACGAAATGCACGTTCATCCTACGGGCCACGTCACGCGGAGCCACGCGATAGAGTCCGTGGGTATCGATGAGCGAGTCGCCCTCCACCATCTTCACGCCATCCTTGAAGGTTGTCGTGCGCAGTTTCTCGTCATCGTCGTTCTCTGGGGCGTTGACAAAGAAGTTGCGACGCACCACAGGGTTCATCAGCACGGGTATGCCGCCATGCTCACGTGTCTCTCGCACATACTTGGCCAGATTATAGTCAAACGTGGAGCCTGGATCGGTATGGCGGTCGGCCTTGGGCTTCTCGTCGTTATGTCCGAACTGGATGATAACATAGTCGCCTGGCTTGATTTTCTCCAGCACCTTGTCCCATCGTCCCTCATTCATGAACGACAGCGACGACCTTCCATTGACGGCATGATTGTCCACCACGATATACTCTGGGTCGAAACAAGCCTGCAGAGCCATGCCCCACCCGCGTTCTTTCTTGCCATTGGAGATGTCCTTATTGGCAGCAGTGGAGTCACCTATTATAAATATAGTAGTGGTTTTATGATTGGTGGCCGAGGTGCAAACAAGCACAAAGGCCATCAATACAGCAAGTAGTCTGATTTGTTTCATAGAATAGTTTTTTCATTCGTTTGTTCGTTTATTCGTTTTAACGGAAAAACGATATATCGACATTTCGATATTCCGATATTCCGATATCACGAGAGTTTCGCAATGAGTTCATCAGGCGAAACGAGCATCTGCTCGCCCGTCTCCATATTCTTCAGCGTCACCTTGCCGGCTGCCATCTCATTGTCGCCAGCCAACACGACGTAGGGAATCTGCTTGGCGTTGGCATACGACATCTGTTTCTTCATCTTCGTGCTGTCAGGATAGATCTCAGCACGGATGCCGGCAGCACGAACCTTTGCCACAATAGGCAGACAGTAGGCAGTCTCTTTCTCACCAAAGTTGATGAAAAGCATCTGTGTAGTCTGCAGTGAATCCTTGGGATAGAGGTCAAGGGCGTTCAGCACGTCGTAGATACGGTCGACACCGAAGGAGATGCCCACACCCGAGAGGCCCGGCATGCCGAAGATACCCGTCAGGTTATCATAGCGTCCACCACCAGAGATACTGCCCATAGGCGTATCAAGGGCCTTCACCTCGAAGATAGCACCCGTGTAGTAACTCAAACCGCGAGCCAATGTCAAGTCCAACTGAATCTCATTGTTCAGCGATGTCAGGAAGCCAAGAATATATTTGGTTTCCTCAACACCCTTCAAACCTGTCTCACTGCTTGCAAGGACCTCAGCGATGGTGTTCAGTTTTTCCTCGTTGGTGCCTTCAAGCATGATGATAGGCTGCAGTTTCTGAATCTGCTCCTCGCTGAGTCCATCCTCGCGGAGTTCCTGATTGACGTTGTCAATACCAATCTTGTCGAGTTTGTCGATGGCCACAGTGATGTCCACAATCTTGTCAACAGCACCTATCACCTCGGCAATGCCAGTGAGAATCTTGCGGTTATTAATCTTAATCTGGACACGCACGCCGAAACGAGTAAAAACAGTATCGACGATCTGCATCAGTTCCACTTCGTTGAGCAGGGAGTCAGAGCCCACCACATCGCCGTCGAACTGATAGAACTCGCGATAGCGACCTTTCTGTGGACGGTCGGCACGCCACACGGGTTGCACCTGATAACGCTTGAATGGCAACTGCAGTTCCTCACGATGCATCACCACATAGCGGGCGAAAGGCACGGTGAGATCGTAGCGCAGACCTTTCTCGCATATCTTTGAGGCCAGGCGCAGGGTGTTGCGTTCCAGCAGTTCTCCATCTTCAATCTTGGTCAAATAGTCGCCAGAGTTCAGTATTTTGAAGAGCAGTTTGTCACCCTCCTCACCATACTTGCCCATCAGCGTCTGCAGCGTCTCCTGAGCCGGAGTCTCTATCTGCTGAAAGCCATAGAGTTCGTACACCAAGCGTATGGTGTTGAAGATATAGTTGCGCTTGGCCATCTCCACAGGGCCGAAGTCGCGTGTTCCCTTAGGTATACTTGGTTTCTGTGCCATTATTTACGTACGATAGTTTGAGCACGGTCAGGACCGATAGAAATAATCTTGATGGGAGTCTCCAACTCTTTCTCCAAGAACTTGATGTAGTCAGAGAACTCCTTGGGGAACTGGCTCTCGTCAGTGAGCTGGGTCATGTCGGTTTTCCAACCAGACAACTCCTCATAGATGGGCTCGATGCCCTTCTCGATATCGTAGGGGAAGTCGCGCGTCTCGACACCATTTATCTTATAAGCCGTGCAAGCCTTGATGGTGTCGAAGCCATCGAGCACGTCGCTCTTCATCATGATGAGTTGCGTCACGCCGTTCACCATGATTGAGTAGCGCAGAGCAACTAGGTCAATCCAGCCGCAGCGACGCTCACGGCCTGTGACAGCACCATACTCATGACCGAGGTCACGAATCTTCTTACCGGTCTCGTCGAACAATTCTGTAGGGAACGGGCCTGCACCAACACGTGTGCAGTAGGCCTTCATGATGCCATAGACCTCACCTATCTTGTTGGGACCCAAGCCAAGACCTGTGCAGGCTCCGGCACAGATGGTATTCGAGGAGGTCACAAAGGGATAGGAGCCGAAGTCAACATCAAGCATCGTACCCTGAGCACCCTCACAGAGCACGCTCTTGCCCTCACGAAGGTAGCCGTTGATCTCGTGCTCGCTGTCAACGATGGGAAACTGGCGCAGATAGTCGACACCCTCCAGCCATTTCTTCTCAACCTCGGCAATGTCGTACTCGAAGTTCAACGACTTCAGTATAGCCTCGTGGCGAGCCTTAGCAGCAGCATATTTCTCTTCGAAATTCTCCAGAATATCACCTACACGCAAGCCTGTGCGCGAAACTTTGTCAGTATAGGTGGGACCAATACCCTTACCAGTAGTACCAACCTTGTTCTTGCCTTTCTGAGCCTCATAGGCAGCATCGAGCACACGGTGAGTGGGCATGATGAGATGGGCTTTCTTCGAGATGTGCAGACGCTCGCGCAGAGGATGGCCGCTGGCCTCAAGAGCCTTTGCCTCGTCCATAAACAAGTCGGGAGCCAGCACCACACCATTGCCTATTACATTCACCTTACCACCCTGGAAGATGCCAGAGGGGATGCTGCGCAACACGTATTTCTCGCCGTTGAACTCCAACGTGTGGCCAGCATTAGGACCACCCTGGAAACGAGCTACTACATCATAGCGAGGGGTCAGCACATCGACCACCTTACCTTTACCTTCATCGCCCCACTGTAATCCCAGCAGAACGTCAACCTTTCCTTTGTTCATGTCTTGTCTTTATCTTTGGTCTTTTTAATCTTTCTCGTTATAGCACCCTGACAGGTGGAACAGATGCCATAGATATAAAGCGAGAAACCGTCCTTACGGAAGCGCTTCAGGTGCATGGCATCAATGGCTTCGGCTATCTCTGGAGCCTTCACCTCAGTCACCTTGCCACACACAGTGCATATCTGGTGACAATGGCTGTCACCCGCATAGCAGGCCTCATACTTCGTCGTTCCTTGGAAGCGGTGGCGAATGACCAGACGCAGTTCCATGAACAGATTCATCGTATTGTAGAGCGTTGCCCTCGATACAGGGAACTTATAGACTGCAGCCAACTTCTCGCCCAGTTCATCGAGCGTGAAGTGACCAGTCATGCCATAAACGGCACGCAATATCGCATAGCGCTCTGGTGTCTTACGATGATTGTTAATCTCCAGATAACTATCTAGAATGCGCTCTACGGCCGAGTACACACTGTCTCTTTTCTCGCTTGTCTTCATAAACCGCCCGCAAAGTTACGAAGAATATCTCGAAAAACAGGAATAAAAACAAAAAAAAATCTGTTCTGCATCAATTTGAGTGATGCAGAGGATTTGCAGGGGGCATATAATTATAAAGGTATTTTTATATGACACCTATTATATAATATAGAACGAAAGAAATTATGAAGGGCATATAAATAAAGAACAAAATGTACCGATAGACACCCACACAGAGCCTTCAGGTCTTGACATAAAGCAAGAATTTAAGCAAAAGACTATCAAAACGACACTTTTTTAATAAAAAAAATGATAAAATGTTTGCTAATTCAATTTTTTGCTTTAACTTTGCAGCCCGAAAGCGGACAACAACTCCTTTCAAGTCAAAAAAGGTGGCGCAAACACAAAACCCAATATTATAAGTTCATTTATTAACAAAAAAGGTAAAAGATTTATGAATGCAGCACAAGTTGTAGAAACTCTGAAACAGAGATTTCCTAATGAGCCGGAGTACATTCAGGCCGTGAGTCAAGTTCTTCCTACAATTGAGGAGGAGTACAACAAGCACCCCGAGTTTGAAAAGAGCAACCTGATCGAGCGTCTTTGCATCCCCGATCGCGTCATCGAGTTCCGCGTTACTTGGACCGACGACAAGGGTAACATCCAGACAAACATGGGTTATCGCATTCAGCACAACAACGCTATCGGCCCGTACAAAGGCGGTATCCGTTATCACAAGTCTGTGAACCTGGGTATTCTGAAGTTCCTGGCTTTCGAGCAGACCTTCAAGAACTCACTGACAACTCTGCCTATGGGTGGTGCAAAGGGTGGTTCCGACTTCTCTCCCCGTGGCAAGAGCGACGCAGAGGTAATGCGTTTCTGTCAGGCTTTCATGAACGAACTTTATCGTCACATTGGTCCAGACGAGGACGTTCCCGCTGGTGACATCGGCGTAGGTGGTCGTGAGGTTGGCTTCCTGTTCGGACAGTACAAGAAACTCACCCACCAGTTCCAGGGTGTGCTCACCGGTAAGGGCATCCAGTTCGGTGGCTCACTCATTCGTCCTGAGGCTACAGGTTACGGTACCGTTTACTTCCTGACCTCTATGCTGGCTACTCGCGGCATCGAGTTGAAGGGTAAGAAGGTGCTGATCTCTGGTGCAGGTAACGTGGCTCAGTATGCTGCCGAGAAATGTCTGCAGTTGGGCGCTATCCCCATGACCATGTCAGACTCTGATGGTTACATCTTCGATCCCGATGGCATCGATCGCGCAAAACTCGATTACATCATGGAGTTGAAGAACGTGGAGCGCGGACGTATCAAGGAATATGTTGAGGAGTATCCTACAGCCAAGTACTACGAAGGCAAGCGTCCTTGGTACGAGAAGGCCGACATCGCCCTGCCCTGCGCTACTCAGAACGAGATCAACGGCGACGAGGCTCAGGCTCTGGTCAACAACGGCGTTATCGCTGTTGCCGAGGGTGCTAACATGCCTTCACTGCCCGAGGCTATCAAGATCTTCCAGGATGCCAAGATCCTCTACGCTCCTGGTAAGGCTTCTAACGCTGGTGGTGTGTCAGTATCTGGTCTTGAGATGTCGCAGAACTCTGAGCGTCTGAGTTGGACTGCCAAGGAGGTTGACGACTACCTGAAGCGCATCATGAACGACATTCACGAGAACTGCGTGAAGTACGGTACACAGGCCGACGGCTACATCAACTACGTGAAGGGTGCCAACGTGGCAGGCTTCATGAAGGTGGCAAAGGCTATGATGGCTCAGGGCATCGTATAAGTTCAGAATGAAGGGTTCATAGTTTGAACTATGACAAGATACGAGAGGGCTGATTCTTTGGAATTTGCCCTCTTTTCTGTTAAATAATCAAAAAAACAAATTCAACTATGAATTATGGACTCTTAACTATGAACTATTCTTTGTACCTTTGAAGCCCGTAAGAGAAAACTTGCAAATTGATGGGTCGAAACAGATATAGCGCAATACTGGCAACGATACTTGCAACGGCGGCACTCGTCGTTGCAGGAAATGCTTGTGCACAGACCTTCCAGGCATCGCTCACGCACTACTCCACCGACAACGGACTGAGCAGTAATGCCATATCGAAAATCCGTCAGGATGACTACGGTTTTCTGTGGATAGCCACCTGGAATGGACTGAACCGCTTCGACGGCTATGATTTCTACACCTACGAGACTGGTGCCACCAGCCAAATACCCAACTTGCACAACCGCATCTCGTCGCTGGCCATCGACAAGTCGCAAAATGTATGGATGAATATGTACGACCATCGCATTTTCGTCATGAAGCGCAGCGAAGACCGCATCATCAATCCATTCGAAGGTATAGCAGGCAGCGAGGATTTCCAAATTAGCATTCCCCTAACCGTCATCAGCAACGGCGATGTGCTGGCAGTGGTCGACGGCGTGGGTATCTACAAACTGCGTTTGGACAATCAAGGTCTGAAAGCACAACTCGTCACGACCAGCGAACTGAAGGTGACAGACATGGCAGAGGGCTATCAGAACGACATCTGGCTGGCCACCGACCAAGGCATACACCGCATGGATGTAGAAAACCTGAGCGTGGAGCGCAAGGGCTACTTCCTTGACGAACATATCAACAGCATCTTCTCCGACGGTTTCAATATCTATGCCGGCACCGAATCTGGCAAGATCGTTGCATTTGCTTATGGACAGGAACCGCAACAACTGAGGGCCACTGGAGAGCCCATCAACAGAGTGTTTGCCGACTCGCACGGCCTGATATGGTTCTCTGACACACGGGTCGGCGTGTGTTACTTGGATCCCAAGACCATGAAGGAGAAGATGTTCGTACAAGAAGTCAAGTTTCCCGACTACGACGGCTACGGCGGAGAATTCAATGAGGTAGAGGGTACGGTATGGGCTCGACTGAACCACGGTGGCTACGGTTACTACGACAGAGAGACCGACCAGTTCCGGTACTTCTATAACTCGCCGGAGAGCGAATGGAGCCTCTCCAACACGGTCTATGCCTTCCTAGAACTCAAGGAGGGAGTGGTATGGGAATCGACCAGCCGGCAAGGACTGGAGAAACTAGAAATCTTAAAGAACATCATTGAGAGACGCCAACTGGTGGTCAACGATGCCTCGACGCTCAGCAACGAGATACGCGCCATGTTCTACGATAAGCAGCGGCACTCCTTGCTCATTGGCAACAAGAAAGGCGCTCTCTTCCTTATTGGTGACGACGGTAGCAAACAGGAGATATCAAGCGACAGTCAAGGTCGGCAGATAGGCCGCATCTACGGCATCTCTACCGACAGCAAGGGCAACATCTGGCTATCGTCGAAAGACAACGGCCTTTTCAAAATGACGCATACAGGCAGTGGCTATAACATTCGCAACTACTGCCACGACGACAGCGATGAACACTCGCTTGGCGATAACCACGCCTATCAGACCGTGGAAGATGCCGAGGGCAACATCTGGGTGGCCACCTACGGCGGCGGTGTCAACATGATGCCCAAGGGTAGCGAACGCTTCATCCGCGCCGACGAGATAACCGGCTATCCGCAGTCGGCCTTCCGCAAGGTTCGCGCCATAGCCATCGACCGAGAGGGCACAGTATGGGCTGGAACAACCGACGGACTGCTTCTGCTAACGAAAAAAGGCAACGACATCACAGCCGCCAAGATGGAACCTTCTTACGAGAAGCCAGACATGATTATGCGCTCGCACGACATCGTATGCATGAACACCGACTCGCTGGGCACCATCTGGCTAGGCACCAACAGCGGTGGTCTGTCACACGAAATAGGCAAGGACAGTCAGGGACACATACTCTTCGAGAACTTCGGTGTTAGTGACGGTCTGCCTTCTGACGGAGTCAAGAGCATCACGTTCGACAAAAACGGCTCTTTGTGGTTCTCCACCGACTATATGATATGCTCGTTCAACCGTGAGAAGCGCATTATCTCTACCTATTCGAGACTTGAGGGTGTCGATGAGACCATGTGCTCGGAGTCATCGGCCATCACACTCCCTGACGGCAGAATACTCTTCGGTACACTCAACGGCTATTACATCATCGACCAGGAAAAACTGAAGACAACGGCAGGATCGATGCTTAAATTGCACCTTACAGACTTCTGGATGGACGGTGTGCTGCAGAGTCCACGATTCACCGACGACTTCGATTACTACGTGCCTGAAGCCCGCAAGGTGGTGCTGAAGAAGAGACCGTCGGAAATCAAGTTCCGATTCGCATCGCTCGACTATCGCCTACAGCATCGCGTACACTACCAGTACATGCTCGAAGGATACGAAGACGAATGGCGATACAGCGACAAGAGCCGGACGGCCACCTACTACAACCTGCCAGGAGGCACTTACCGACTGATTGTGCAGGCTTTCCTGCAGGAGTCACCCGAGATGAAAGACCAGTTGGAGATAGAAATCGTCGTACCATCGTCGTTCTTCCACTCGTCACTGTCCATCTGGCTCTACATCATCGGTGCCATTATTCTTTGCATCTGGCTGCTCTTCTTGCGACAGAACCAAATCAAGCGCAAACTCAGCAGAATCAACCATCCTCAGAACAAGATGACTGGGAGCGGCCACGATGAGTTCGAGCAAGACCCGATGCTCATCCACCGCAAGAGCGGCTACACTTTCATGGTGCAACTCATGACATGGCTTGACAACCACTACAGCGATCCTAACGCCAGCGAGGATGAGATGACGGAATCCACGGACATGAGCCGTGCAGAGTTTATTGAGGAACTCAAAGCCATTGCCGACAAGTCGCCACGGCAGTTCCTCAACGACTTCCGCATATCCAAGGCACGCGAGTTCCTGGAAGAGACCGAAAAATCCGTTGACGAGATATGTCAGATGACTGGCTTCACCGACCGCGACCAGTTTGAACTGGCGTTCACCATAAAACTGAAAATGTCGCCCGAGCAATATCGGGAAAAGAAGCAAAAAGAAGATACAGATGAATATGAGATAATAGAATAAAGAAAAGGGGCCGTCTCGGTTCGATCGGGATACTCATCAAATTTCGTTGAAAACCAGGGCTGTCTTCTCTTGTCAATGGCGGGCCACTAACCAAGCATCAAATCACGAATGCCGGTGGATTACAAAGACGGAGAGCGCCCCCAACCTGTGATAAAGGAGTTTTCATCACATCACTCTGGCGGCCCCGCTTTTTGAATTAAGAATTAAGATATAAGAATTAAGAGTTATCGGCAAGCCGATTAAGAATTAGGAGTTAAGAAAAATGTTTTCTGGAATTATAGAAGAATTTGCCACCGTCGTCGATATACGCCACGACAGGGACAACATAGACTTCACGCTCACCTGTTCGTTCACTAGCGAACTGCGCATCGACCAGAGCGTGGCCCACAACGGCGTATGCCTCACCGTGGTCAGCATCGAGGGCCAAAACTACGTGGTAACGGCTATGAAGGAGACGCTGGAACGAACCAACCTCGGACTGTTGCGCGTGGGAGACAAAGTCAACGTGGAACGCTCCATGCTGATGAACGGACGACTGGACGGACACATCGTTCAGGGACACGTAGACCAAACTGCCACCTGCACGGCAACAGAAGATGCCAATGGTTCCACCTATTTCACCTTCGAATACCCCGAGAACCCAGAGATGGCACGTCACGGCTATTTCACCGTCGACAAAGGCTCAGTTACCGTCAATGGTGTGTCGCTCACCGTTTGCAACCCTACTGCCAACTCCTTCCAGGTGGCTATCATCCCCTACACAATGGAGCACACCAACTTTCAGGACATCCATGTTGGAACGGTGGTTAACATTGAGTTCGACATCCTTGGCAAATATATTGCACGCCTGCAGCAATTGTAAAATCATAAAAACATAATATATCATCATGCTTACACTTAAACTCATTACAGAGGAAACCGACCGCGTGATTCGCGGTTTGGAGAAGAAGCACTTCAAAGGGGCTCGCGAAGCCATCGATGAAGTGCTGGCCGTAGACAAACGCCGTCGTGAGGCTCAGCAGCAGTTGGACCAGAACCTGTCAGAAGCCAAGAAGATGGCCGCCCAGATTGGTGGCCTCATGAAGGAAGGCAAGAAAGAAGAGGCTGAGTCCATCAAGGCTAAAGTCTCAGAGATGAAGGAGACCAACAAGCAGTTGGAGCAGCAGATGAACGACGCACAAGAAGAGATGACGCGCCTGCTCTGCCAGATACCCAACATCCCCTATGACGAAGTACCAGAGGGTGCTGCCGCTGAGGACAACCACGTGGTGAAGTCGAACCTTAAGGAGTGTACAGAGGCCGATACCGTGGGCAACTGGAATGTCAATCCCTCGCTGGGCATCGCAAATCCCCTGCCCCACTGGGAACTGGCAAAGAAGTACAACCTCATCGACTTTGACCTGGGTGTGAAGATCACAGGCGCAGGATTCCCTGTCTACATCGGCAAGGGAGCACAGTTGCAGCGTGCGCTCATCAACTTCTTCCTGGCCGAGGCCAACAAGAGCGGATATACAGAGATTATGCCGCCCACAGTGGTCAACGCCGCATCAGGTTACGGTACAGGTCAATTGCCTGACAAGGAGGGCCAGATGTACCACTGCGAGGTAGACGACTTCTATCTCATCCCTACAGCCGAGGTTCCCGTCACCAATATCTATCGTGACGTGATTCTCGATGAGAAGGATCTGCCTATCAAGAACTGCGCTTACACAGAGTGCTTCCGTCGTGAGGCTGGCTCCTATGGCAAGGATGTGCGTGGTCTGAACCGCCTGCATGAGTTCTCGAAGATTGAGATCGTACGCATCGACAAGCCTGAGCACTCGAAGGAGAGCCACAAAGAGATGCTGGAGCATGTTGAGGGACTTCTGAAGAAACTCGAATTGCCCTATCGCATCCTGCTGCTCTGTGGTGGTGACCAGAGTTTCACGAGCGCCATCTGCTACGACTTCGAAGTATACAGCGAGGCTCAAGGCCGCTGGCTCGAGGTATCAAGCGTATCAAACTTCGACACATATCAGGCCAACCGCTTGAAGTGCCGTTATCGTCGTGAGGACACCAAGAAGACAGAACTCTGTCACACGCTCAACGGTTCGGCTCTCGCTCTGCCGCGCATCGTTGCTGCCCTGTTGGAAAACAACCAGACGGAGAATGGCATCAAGATTCCTGCAGCCCTCGTTCCCTACACAGGATTCGAAATCATTGACTAATCAACACTAAACAGATATGAACAAGATTATAAGAAAGGAGCAGTTCTCTGAAAAGGTCTTCCTTTTTGAGATTGAGGCTCCGCTGATTGCCAAGAGCCGCAAGGCGGGTAACTTCGTCATTGTACGCGTCGGAAAGAAAGGTGAACGCATGCCGCTGACCATTGCTGCCGCCGACATCGAGAAGGGCACTATCACACTGGTTGTGCAGATGGTGGGACTCTCATCGAAGAAACTCTGCGCCCTGAATGTGGGCGATTATGTGACAGACGTGGTAGGCCCGCTGGGCAATCCCACCAAGATTGAGAACTACGGCACCGTGGTATGTGCCGGTGGTGGACTGGGCGTCGCTCCCATGCTGCCCATCATTCAGGCCCTGAAGGCCGCAGGCAACCGTGTGCTGTCTGTGATGGCTGGACGTTCGAAGGACCTGATTATCCTTGAAGATAAGGTACGCGAGAGTTCAGACGAGGTTATCATCATGACCGATGACGGCAGTTACGGCGAAAAAGGCGTGGTGACCGTTGGTATTGAGAAATTCATCGAGCAGGAGCCTCATGTGGACAAAGTATTCGCCATTGGCCCTCCCATCATGATGAAGTTCTCGAACCTCACCGCCCAGAAGCATAACATCCCCTGCGAGGTATCGCTGAACACCATCATGGTCGATGGTACGGGAATGTGTGGCGCCTGCCGACTCACCATCGGAGGCAAGACCAAGTTCGTCTGCATCGACGGTCCTGAATTTGACGGAGCCCTGGTTGACTGGGACGAGATGTTCAAGCGCATGGGAACCTTCAAGCGTGAGGAGCAGGAAGAACTGGCTCACTATGAGGAGCATCTAGATTCAGTATGTTGCGACTCAGTCGCAACAAGCGAGAAGACCACCGATGTCGTAATGGATGCTGATCCTACCAACGATACGATTGATGTCTTGACTGATCGCGACGCAGAGTGGCGTAAGGAACTTCGTGCTTCCATGAAGCCGAAGGAGCGCACGCAGATTGAGCGTGTGGTGATGCCCGAACTCGACCCCGTATATCGTGCTACCACTCGTACAGAGGAAGTTAATATCGGCCTCACCAAGGAGATGGCCATGACCGAAGCCAAGCGTTGTCTGGACTGCGCCAAGCCTACTTGTGTAGAGGGCTGTCCCGTGAACATCAATATCCCGTCGTTCATCAAGAACATCGAGCGCGGACAGTTCTTGGCTGCTGCCAAGGTGCTGAAAAACACTTCTGCCCTACCCGCTGTCTGCGGACGTGTATGCCCTCAGGAGAAGCAATGCGAGAGCAAATGTATCCATCTAAAGATGAACGAGCCCGCTGTGGCTATCGGCTATCTGGAGCGCTTCGCAGCCGACTTCGAGCGCGAGAGCGGCAACATCAGTCTGCCTGAGATTGCACCTGCCAACGGCATCAAGATTGCCGTCGTTGGCTCTGGCCCTGCCGGACTCTCGTTCGCAGGTGATATGGTGAAGAAGGGCTACGACGTGTATGTCTTCGAGGCCTTACACGAGATTGGCGGTGTGCTGAAGTACGGTATCCCCGAATTCCGTCTACCCAATAAGATCGTTGATGTAGAAATCGAGAATCTTGCCAAGATGGGTGTTCACTTCCAGACCGACGTGATTGTTGGTAAGACCATCAGCGTGGAGACCTTGGAGAAGCAAGGCTTCAAGGGCATCTTCGTAGGCTCTGGTGCCGGTCTGCCCAACTTCATGAATATCCCTGGTGAGAACAGTATCAACATCATGTCCTCCAACGAGTATCTCACCCGTGTGAACCTGATGGATGCTGCTAACCCCAAGACCGATACCCCGCTGAACCCTGCCAAGAGCGTGCTCGTGGTTGGTGGTGGCAACACCGCTATGGACTCATGCCGTACAGCCAAGCGTCTGGGTGCCGAGGTAACGCTTGTCTATCGCCGTTCTGAGGTGGAGATGCCTGCCCGTCTCGAAGAGGTGAAGCACGCTAAAGAGGAAGGCATCAACTTCCTCACGCTCCACAATCCTATCGAGTACATCGCTGATGAGACGGGTGCTGTCAAGCAGGCCGTTCTGCAGGTGATGGAACTTGGTGAGCCGGATGCCTCTGGCCGCCGCAGCCCCGTTCCCGTGGAGGGTAAGACCTTGACGCTTGATGTCGATCAGGTCATCGTGGCTGTTGGTGTATCGCCAAACCCGCTCGTGCCTAAGTCTATTGAGGGTCTCGAACTGGGTCGCAAGAACACCATTGCCGTCAGCGAGGAGATGCAGTCAAGCCGAAAGGAGATTTTTGCCGGCGGTGACATCGTTCGCGGAGGTGCAACGGTGATTCTCGCTATGGGCGACGGTCGCCGTGCTGCTCAGAACATGGACGCTTATTTAAGTGAAAAGTGAAAAGTGAAGAGTGAATAATTTGCTGCCGCCCTTCATCAGTCTGTGTGCGGTAGCAAATTTTTCACTTTTCACTATTACCTATTACTTTAGATTATGAACGGACTTTATACGATCATACTGCTCATACTAAGCAACGTCTTCATGACGCTGGCTTGGTATGGGCATTTGAAACTTCAGGAGACGGGCACCAGCAGCAACTGGCCGCTATTCGGGGTCATTGTGTTCTCGTGGGCCATCGCCTTCTTCGAGTATTGCTGTCAGGTGCCAGCCAACCGACTGGGATTTGAAGGCAACGGAGGCCCTTTCTCGCTCGTACAGTTGAAGGTGGTACAAGAGTGCATCTCCCTAGTGGTCTTTGCCATCATCGCCAACATTATGTTCCAGGGTAACCATCTTCACTGGAACCACATTCTCGCCTTCCTGCTCATCATCTGCGCCGTCTATCTGGTCTTTATGAAGTGAGCGGCACATCATGACTACCGAAGTCGATATTCTTGAAAAACGCATCCGCGAACGCTTCGTCAAGGCATTTGCCACCTATCATCTCCTTGAGGATGACGACCATGTGCTCGTTGCTCTCTCCGGTGGAAAGGATTCCCTCTGCCTGCTGGAGATGCTCGCCAAGCGTTCACGTATAGAGCATCCCCGCTTCAGCGTCGAGGCCATTCATGTGCGAATGGAAAACATTGCCTATGAGACCTCGACGGACTATCTCGAGCAGTTCAGCAAGTCGCTCGGTGTTTCCCTCCATATCGTCACCACCCGCTTTGATGATGATTTAGAAAAATCTCAAACCAAACCCAAGCCTCCCTGCTTTCTCTGCTCGTGGTACCGGCGAAAGCAGATATTCAATCTAGCCCAGGAACTGGGGTGCAACAAAATCGCGCTGGGACATCATCAGGACGACCTGCTACACACGGCTCTGATGAATATCTTCTATCAGGGACGATTCGACACCATGCCTGCGATGCTCAAGTTGCGCAAGATGCCCCTTGCCATCATTCGCCCGCTATGCATGGTTCAGGAAAGCGACATCAGCCGCTATGCCGAACTGCGTGGATACGAGAAGCAACTCAAGCATTGCCCCTATGAGCACGACACACACCGCACAGACATGCGGCGGCTGTTTGAGCAGGTGCAACAGATGAATCCCGAAGCGCGTCATTCGCTGTGGAATGCCATTGTCAGGGCCGGAAAACTGGTCGAAGAATCTTAATTTCCGTTAATTATGCCTTGCCGATTAGCAAGTTTCAATTATATTTCGTACTTTTGTTTTCTGATTATACGAAAACGATTATGAAAAGATATTCAATACTGCTGCTGGCATTGCTGCTGCTGGGCATTACGCCAGCAGACGCACAGAAAAGAAAGAAGCCGGCAAAAAAGCAAGTCATTGTAGAAGATCCGCGCATCGCTCAGATGCTGGCTGCCACCCAGCAGATCATGTTCATCGACAGCATGGTGGTTGATAAGAGCAACTTCATCAGTCACATTCCCCTATCGTCAGAATGCGGCACAATAGAGATGAAAGACTCGCTGGCGCAGTTTACCAACGAGTTGGGCGACCATCGGCTGGCTTCCACTTTCGATGCCACCGACTCGCTGAGCCATATCACCATCAGCGACTACATCGGCAACTACTGGACCACGCCTGTGCGTGCCCAGGGCATCAGCGACGATGCTGCCAACTTCCCCTTCCTCATGCCCGACGGCATCACACTCTACATGGCGCAAAAGGGTGAGAAGAGCATTGGCGGCTACGACCTCTTCGTCACCCGCTTCGACGGCGAGGATGCTGCTTTCCTGAAGGCAGAAAATATTGGCATGCCCTTCTCCAGCGAGGCCAACGACTATCTGTATGCCATCGACGAAAGGCACCAACTAGGCTATTTCGTCACCGACCGCCGACAGCCGGCAGACAAGGTGTGCATCTACGTCTTTGTGCCTAACGCCACTAGGAAGATCTACCCGTCGGAAGCCTACAGCGACGAGAAACTACGCTCGCTGGCCCGAATTGACCGCATTTCCGACACGTGGTACAATATAAACGCACGCAATGAGGCCATGCAGCGTCTGGAGGCTGCCAAGGCTGAAGCCATTAGCGGCAAGAACCTCAATGACAGGAAGCCGGCAACAGAACTCGACAATCTACGCCATCAGGCCGAAGTGCTCGAGAAGGCTCTGCTGCTGGCCCGCAACTACTATGCCAAAGCCTCTGAAAGCGACCGCCAGACTCTGCGCAACGAGATCATCAAGAGCGAGAAGGAACTGGAGACGCTGCAACTTGAAATCCGAAAGAAAGAGAAGCAACAGCGCAACGCGACTTATCAACAATAACTAAAAATCTATACGACTATGACAAAAAGGACATTCCCCGAATCAGAACTGATCATCAATGCCGACGGTTCGTGTTTTCATCTCCATCTGAAGCCGGAACAACTGGCCGACAGAGTAGTGCTCGTAGGCGATCCTGCACGTGTGAACACCGTGGCCGACCACTTCGACACACGAGAGTGCGAGGTCTCGAGCCGTGAGTTCCACACCATCACCGGCACCTACAAAGGGAAGCGAATCACTTGTCAGAGCCACGGCATCGGATGTGACAATATAGACATCGTAGCCAACGAACTCGACACGCTTGCCAATATCGACTACGCCACGCGTACAGAGCGCGACGAACACCGCACGCTGACTATGGTACGCATAGGCACCTGTGGTGGTCTGCAGCCATTCACGCCTACCGGCTGTTTCGTGGCCAGCGTCAAGAGCATCGGTTTCGACGGCCTGCTCAACTACTACGCCGGGCGCAATGTGGTGTGCGACATCCCCATGGAGAAAGCCTTCTGTGAGCACATGCAATGGGACCCCATCAAGGGTGCGCCCTATGTGGCCGTGGCCGATGCCGACCTCATCGACCAGATAGCGCAAGACGACATGGTGCGTGGCTATACTGTGGCCTGCGGTGGCTTCTACGGTCCCCAAGGCCGTCAACTGCGTGCTGACATTGCCGATCCTGACCAGAACAAGAAGATAGAGTCGTTCGAATATGAGGGCATGAAGATCTGCAACTTCGAGATGGAGTCGTCGGCCCTTGCCGGTCTCGCCTCGCTGCTTGGCCACCGAGCAATGACTTGCTGCATGGTCATCGCCAACCGCTATGCCCAGAAGATGAACACCGAGTACAAGAACTCCATCGACACGCTGATTGAGAAAGTTCTTGATAGAATATGATTGTCAGTATTGTATTTGCAGTTGCCTTTCTCGTCCTTGCCCTCATCTTTCTGATGGGCAAGGGCGATAAGTTGATTGCAGGATACAATACTGCCAGCGAAGAAGAAAAGAAGGAAGTCAATATCAAGCGTTTGCGCATCCTGATGGCTATCCTTTCTGTGATAACAGCAGGCTTTGTAAGCGTTCTGCCTGTCATTGGTGACAATTCCAAAGGTCAGATGGGGGCAGGGTTTGTTTTCATAGTAGTAGCAATGATATTCATCATATTAGCAAATACCTGGGCAAAGAAGAAATGACAATCTGTGCACTCGCAACCGCTCCTGGTGGAGCATTAGGAATCATAAGAATCTCAGGCCCTCAGTCGCTTGAGATTCTTTCTCGTATATTCACCAAGAATCTCGTGAATGCCAGCCCCAACACCATCCACTACGGGCATATCCTCGAGGGGGGGACGACAGAAAGTGATGCGACTGAATCGCATCACCACAATGCCTTAGGGTGTGATGCGGTTCCCCCGCATCAATCAATCCTCGATGAGGTGCTGGTCTCCGTCTTCCGTGCCCCTCATTCCTACACCGGCGAGGACAGCGCGGAGATCTCCTGTCATGGCTCCCGCTATATTCTGAACAAGGTGTTGCAACTGCTGGTAGCCAACGGCTGCCGAATGGCCGAACCAGGTGAGTTCACCAAGCGGGCCTACCTCAACGGCAAGATGGACCTGAGCCAAGCCGAGGCCGTAGCCGACCTCATCGCATCCACCAACAAAGCCACCCACGACATTGCCTTGTCACAACTGCGAGGCCATTTTTCGTCAAGACTTGCCCAACTGCGCGAACAACTGCTCAAACTCACTTCTCTGCTCGAACTGGAACTGGACTTCTCTGACCACGAAGACCTGGAGTTTGCCGACCGAAGCGAGTTACAGGAATTAACGAAAGAAATTGACAAACACATCAACCATCTTGCCCATTCATTCGAGACCGGACAGGCACTTAAGCAAGGCATCCCTGTGGCCATTGTGGGCAAGACAAACGTGGGCAAGTCAACCCTGTTGAACCGCCTGTTGAAAGACGATCGTGCCATCGTCTCAGACATTCATGGCACTACCCGCGACACCATCGAAGACACCATCGACATCCAGGGCGTCACCTTCCGTTTCATCGATACTGCCGGTATCCGACAGACCACCGACACCATCGAGCAGATAGGTATCAATCGCACTTACCAGGCCATCGACAAGGCCCGTATCGTACTTTGGCTAATTGACAGAGAATCATCAAACCAAGAAATTAACGATATAATACAACGCACTGGAAACAAGAAACTTATCATCGTAAGAAACAAATCAGATAAAGGCGATAACAATAGTTATAAATTGTTAAGCACACCATCCGTTGCCATCAGCGCCAAATATGGCACCGGCATCGACGCATTGGAGCAAGCCATCTACGAGGCTGCCGACATCCCCACCCTCACAGAGAACGAAGTCATCGTGACTAACGCCCGCCACTACGATGCCTTGATGCGTGCCCACGACAGTATTCAGCGGGTGATCGACGGTCTGCAATCGCAACTCAGCGGAGACCTCCTGAGCGAAGACCTCCACCAAGCCTTAGACACCCTTGCCGAGATCACCGGAGGGCAGATTACAACCGACGAAGTACTTGGTAATATTTTTCAACATTTCTGCGTCGGAAAGTAGATTCTGCGTGGGAAAATAAAATTACTGTCATCCGTCATTTGTCATTTTGCCTCACCCTTACTAACCATTTTTAAGCCCTTAATTCTAATCCTCTTAGCGTGTGCGCCTTGCCTATTTGGCAACGACAAATGACAGTTATGACAGATGACAGTTTTCTGAAATTGAGAAAGAAGATATATTAGTATTATATATATTATAATATATATAATACTAATATTAATAGTCAAACTTTTTTCAAAAACTGTCATCTGTCATTTGTCATCGTTGGGGATACTAAAAACTGTCACACCAAAATCTTTGTCCTAAGACGGTTGACAGTTATTCACATGACAAAATCAAGGCATATTCTGTCAGCCGTCTTATTGGCAGTGCAAAGATAGACATTTACTTTTGATTACGCAAGTTTATTCCTGATTTTGTTGTCAGAACGGCAATTCGTCATCCTCTTCCTTCTTGTCTCCCAGGAGCAGTCCAACGTAGTCTCTCAGCACAGCTGAGTGCTGCATAGAGATTGTTTTCCCATTCTTCGTCACCCTTCTCTCTTGCTTTGCTGACTAAGGTGTCAAACTCCTCCATAAAGTCAAGGATGCTTCTAATTTCTGTAATCAGTTTCTGTTTCATGTTCTTAATTTTTTAATTGTTATACACTTATTTGATAGTATTTTCATCGTCTGTATTCCCTTGCTGTAGGGAGTATCCAAGCAACGGGTTATCGCTACGCCCCGTCATCATCTCGTACGGGGTCTTCATGCCCAGAGCCTGATGCGGACGAGCATGGTTGTACATATAGATGGAATTGCCTATCGAGCCCCCAGTGTTGATGAAGTCTAGGTCGCCGTTGTTGAAAAGCCAGGAGTTCTTCATCGTGTTGTTCATCCTCTCTGCCAGCGCATTGTGCAGCGGATCGCCCGTCTGTGTCATGCTGATTCTTGCGTTGATGGAAAGAAGCATCTCTATGTATACCTGCGATGTGTACTGTACGCCGCGGTCTGAGTGATGAATCAGCTCCGAGAGGTCGATGCCAAAGCCGGCATAGCATTCAAGGGCCATTGTCAGGGCTTTCAGAGGACCGTCAGTTTCCAGCGTTTTATGGAAGCACCAGCCCACGATATAGCGTGTATAGGCATCTGTCAACAGCGACAGGTAGCCGAAGCCCTCGCTGCAATATACATAGGTAATGTCTGCCACCACCAAATGGCCTGCATATCTGGCAACCAGTTTCGGAGTGGTATTAAGCAGGTCGGGCCAGATACGGTTGTTGTGGTTGGAATTCGTCGTCTTGGGCCTGTGTCGTTTTCTGCGCAGCATCAGCCCGTTGGCCCGCAGCACGTCGTAGAAACGGTCGCGCCCAAGGGTAAACTTCACGCCGAAGTACTGTCTGCAAAGGTCCAGAAGCTCGCGGCAGCTAGACTTCGGCAGGTTGTCCGGAGCACGGATGTAATGGCAGTAGAGCACTACGCTCGTGATGAGAACGGCCTCCTCGTCTTCCTTCTCGTCATGCTTGTAATAGCCCCATCTGGATATGCTAAGCAATCGGCAGAGAGGCGCAATCTTGTAGACATGCACCTCCACTGCCAGGGCTGTGATTACTTGGCATCTGATTTTTTTCGGATGGGAATGCCGTAGCGTTCCTCGGCCAGTACAATCATGCGCTCGTAGGCATCACGTCAATGTTTCGTGTTTAGTGAGGAGTTTAGTATCGAGCGCGCAGGTGTAAATCGTGTAGAGGTCACGCTGACGCCTGTATCGTTGGAAGGTGCGAGGCATCGGGAGTTTGTAGTTATTTGCCCTGGCCCTTCTTCAGCGCTTTGATGGCCTCCAACTGTGCGGGGGCGAGCGGCGGGATGTTGTGACTGGCCTCGTATTTCTGCAGGTCCTCAAGGGTCATGTTGCCCACATAGTTGCCGTTCAGTTCCTTGCTACGGGCCTTGAAGGTGGCGGCGTCTACAAAGCCGTGGTCAACGGTATAGATGTAGTAGATCTCTATGTCGCGGCCCTTCCCGCCGTTATATTCCCAATGGTCCATCGTCATCTGGTGGCGTGCGATGTCAGGCAGTTCGTTGTCCTCGTCGGCCAGTTTGAAGATCTCCGCATACTGGTATTTATAGTCCATTTTCTGACGCTTCTCCAGCATCTTGGTCTCGCCATGAATCTCGTTCGAGTACATCTGCATGCGCGAGCCATCCAGGGTGGCGCGGCTCTGCCCGTTGCTGTGCACAATCTGTCCCACCACCTCGTTGGAAATCTCCACGCGCCACACGTTGGGCTTTTCTTCCACGATGCTTGCGTTGTACTTCTCCTTGCCCTTCTCTGTCGTCAAGAATTTCTCAATCGACATGTGGGAAGAACCCTTTATCCACGATTTCACCCGGTTGACGATATGCACGCCGTGCCAGCTCTTGGCCTTGTTGGAGAATGCGCCATACGACCAATGGGTGCGCGTGTCGGCCTCATAGTGTTTCTTGACATCGAAGATGGCGGGGTAGATGCCGGCGCCATAGGCCCTGAGCGAGTCGCCGATGTAGCGGAACCCCCGGAAATAGTACTCTACGTAGAGGTAGGGCTTGGGGGTTATGACAATCTCCTTCAGCCCATAGTCCAGGTCTTCCATCGTCACGCGTCCGTTCTGCAGCGATGCTATCGTCACTATCTGCGGCTTGTAGGCCACATGGGTCACCGTTATCTTGGCAGCGCCTTTCACGTCGGCCAGTTCGCCATTGATGTTTGTCGTTCCGATCATGTTGCCATCCATGTCCAGCACGGTGACCAGCGGAATGGCGTTACCCTCGCTATCTACTGTCTGAATAGCCTGTCCCTGAATGTGCAATGCAACCATCATGGCGGCTGCTACCATCATCACAAATTTCTTCATGCCATATCCCATTTGCATCATAACTCAAGACGACGATATGGCAGGTTCCAGACCTTGGCCACAGCCTCGTAGGTGCAGCAGCCATCCACCATGTTGACGCCACGGGCCAAGGAGGCATCGTCGGCACAGGCCTGACGCCAGCCTTTGTCGGCCAGGGCAATGACATAGCGAAGGGTGGCATTGGTCAGGGCAATGGTCGAGGTGTTGGGCACGGCACCCGGAATGTTGGCTACGGCATAGTGGACGATGCCGTCGACGGTATAGACGGGATCGCTATGGGTAGTGGGATGCGAGGTCTCGAAGCAGCCGCCCTGATCGATGGCGACATCGACGAGCACGGTGCCAGGCTCCATCAGCGACAGCATGTCCTTGGTGATCAACTTCGGCGCTGCATCGCCAGGAATGAGCACGGAGCCGATGACGACATCGACGAAAGGCAGTTCGCGGCGGATGTTATGCTCTGAGGAATAGAGTGTATGCACATTGGCAGGCAACTCGGCAGCCAGTTGCTTCAGGCGCGGCAGCGAGACATCGGTGATGGTCACGTCGGCACCCATACCGGCTGCGATGCGGGCTGCAGCCTCGCCCACGGTGCCGCCTCCCAGCACCAGCACACGGGCAGGCTTCACACCAGGCACGCCAGCCATCAACTTGCCCTTGCCGCCCTTGGTCTTCTGCAGGTAGTAGGCGCCATTCTGGGCAGCCATGCGGCCAGCCACCTCACTCATGGGAATGAGCAGCGGCAGCGAGCGGTCGTCACGCTCCACCGTCTCATAGGCTATGCAGGTGGCTCCGCTCTTCAACATGGCGTGAGTCAGTTCCTCCTCGCAGGCGAAGTGGAAATAGGTGAACACCACCTGGCCTTTCCTCACCAGCGCATACTCCGGCTCGATGGGCTCTTTCACCTTCACAATCATCTCGGCCTCGGCATAGATGTCTTCGATGGTCGGCAGGATGACGGCTCCAACGCGCAGATAGTCGTCGTCGGCAAAGCCACTACCCTCTCCTGCCGTGTGCTGCACGAACACCTGATGACCGCGGCGCACCAACTCAGCAACGCCCGACGGGGTCATGCCTACTCTGTTCTCGTTGTTCTTGATTTCCTTGGGAATACCTACCTTACACATAATACTTTAATACTTTAGTTAGACATTCTGCAAATTAATTCACAGGGCAAAAATACGAAAGATTTTTGATAATTGCAAATCTTTTGAGGGAAAAGATGCTTGGTTTTGCGGATTTTGTCTTATCTTTGCAACTGGAAAAGGACAACAGTAGTCATGAAAAGGATATGGACCATGATGCTGGCACTCGCTTTGACGGCAGTTGCCTCAGCACAACAGACAGCAGATCAGGGCGACGAACAGGAGGTATCGCTCGTTCACACGCGAGGTTGCAGGGTCGGTACACCCCGACCGGAGGCCGCATCGCGCCGTGCGCCATCGCTGATAGGCGGCGCGAACCCCTACACGGGCAACCGGCGCCAGTTGGTGGTGCTGGCCTCGTTTGAGGATATGGACTTTGCAGAAAGCCAGGATGCCACGATGCGGAAATGGGACAAGATATTCAATACCGTGGACTATAATGAGGGCCAGTTCGTTGGCTCCGTGCACGACTACTTTCTGGCGCAGAGTTACGGTCAGTTCAACCTGACGTTCGACCTCTTCTTCGTGGCCCTGCCCGACACGCGCTATAAGTATCGCAGCACGAGAGAACATGACGAGAACTCGCAGTATATGGTTGATGACATCGTGGATGTGCTGCAGACGCAGGATATAGACTGGAGCGTCTACGACTGGGACGGCGACAATTACGTAGACCAGTTGCTCATCGTCTTTGCGGGAAAAGGCATGAGTCATGGCGGAGGCACGAACAGCATCTGGCCGCACCAATGGTGGCTGAGCCATCACAAGGACGAGACGACGAGCGAAGCGAATGACTACCGCGATTGTCGTACCGTGACGCGAAACGGCAAGAACTACTACATCGACAGTTATTGTTGTGTGCAAGAATTGGTGGATACCGACAATGTCAAATCGTCGTTTGGTATCATCTGCCACGAATTCAGCCATTGCTTCGGACTGCCTGACTTTTATTATAATTCAAAGATAGTTGGCGACTGGGAACTGATGGACAATGGCAACAACAACAGTCAGGGGTACAGGCCTTGTAACTACTCGGCCCACGAACGGATGCTGATGGGATGGCTCACACCTGTAGAACTGACCAGCGCCACCACAATCACCAATATGCCTGCCCTTGACCAAGAGCCTGTGGCTTACTTGGTGCGCAACAATGGCTCGGCCAATGAGTACTACTTCATCGAGAACCGTCAGCAGCAGGGATGGGACAAGAATCTGCCTGGCAAAGGTATCGTCATCTTTCATATTGATTACGACGACAGTATTTGGAGGAGTATCACCCAATATGTCAACAACAATTCCATCAAGCGCTATTACATCATCCCCGCCAACAATCGCTCCACCATATTAGGCTCTAGCGGTTGGGCATATCCGTATGTCGCGCTGTCTAACGATAGCCTGACCAACACCTCCACGCCGCCTGCCAAGTTGAACAATCAGAATACCGACGGCAACTACCTGATGTCGAAGCCCATCACCCACATGTCTGTAGATGGCAACGGGCTGGCTTCGTTTGTATTCATGAACGGGGGCGCTACGGCGATAACCGATGTGCTTCAGGAGCGTCCACGAACTGACGACATTATGTACGACTTGCAGGGACGTCGCCTCTCAGCACCTGCCAAAGGGCTTTACATTCAAGGAAACCGTCTTAGGCTAAAAAGATAAAAACAATCAGATAGCATGAAGAAGTACGCGTTGTTGCTCATCCTCGCTGCATTCCTCCTCAGCAGTTGTGCCACCCAGCAAAACCGGGCTGAGCGCAAGGAACAGATGAGGAAGGCAGTAGCCGAAGCCGTGGATAAAAGACAGATGCACATCGGCATCAATTCGATGGAGACGATGCGCTATGGCACGAGGATGGTCTCGTCGGATTTCTTTCTCGAATTGCGGGGTGATACTATCAGGAGTTACCTGCCATATCTGGGACAGGCCCATCGGGCACCCGTTACTTGGGCTTCGCAGGGGCTTGACTTCAAGGCTCCTATCAAAGCCATAGAGGAGAGCCATCCCAAGAAGGACCTGGCGTGTCTGAAGTTTGAGGTGGACATCAATGAGGACAACCTTTTATATACCATCGAACTGTACGACACAGGAAAGGCATACATCCACGTGCGCTCGTTCCATCGAGACCCTATCAGTTTCGACGGCGAACTGGAAATGGCACAATAGCGTTAGGACAACAGGATGCCTACGGTGACCAAGAGCCCGTAGATGAAAATGTTGCGTGCCGTATCACCCAGACACTTATTCAATTCCCTGCCCTGCCAGATGCGCTTGATGCGGAGGTAGGTCAGCAGATGGAGCAGCAGGTAGGCAAAGGGAAAGCCGAAGGCCCACCAGCGACCGTTGAACGCGAATATTCCCCCCATCAGACAGGCAACGATGCCCACGCCCAGATAGCAGCCGAGGGCTGCCTCGGCACCTATGTGCACCACGATGGTGTTCTTGCCGGCCTGGCGGTCGGTATCGCGGTCGCGGAAATTATTGATGAGCAGCAGCGCATCGATGACCAGGCCACAGGCCAGCGAGGCTACGATGACCTCCCAAGTGAAGGTATGCAGTTGGACATAGTAGGTGATGGACACCGGCACGAGGCCGAAGAACACCAGCACCAGCACGTCGCCCAGTCCTAAATACGACAGATGGGTGGTGTAGAGGAAGCAGAAGACGACACACAGCATGCCGATGAGCACCATCTCGAGACCGCCGAACCACACCAGGGGCAAACCCACGATGCAAGCCAGACAGGTGGTGATGGCAATGGCGTGCCTCATGCGCTCGAGGCTGACCCATCCCTGTGCACAGGCTCGCTCAGGTCCCAGGCGCGTCTCGCGGTCGTCGGTTCCTTTGGCATAGTCCACAAAGTCATTGATGAAATTGGCGTCTATCTGCATGATGAAGGCAAAGGCCATGCAGAGGGCGGCTGCCAGCCAGTTGAACGGGTCGCCGGCATAGAGCCTGGCGTCAACCCATGCAAGTGCCAGACCTATCATGACAGGGACGGCGGCTCCGGTCAGCGTCTTAGGCCGTGCTGCCAGAATCCAGGCCTTCAAAGAGTCTTTCCTAACTTCCATTTTTTCATTTTTTCCACAAAACGCTTGCAAAAGTAAATATTTTCCTGTATATTTGCAAGCCAAAGCCTGAAAAAGTTATGCTAAAGAATACCGCTAGCCTCGACCTGGTAGAATTTGTAGAGACCCAGATACTGCCTCAGTACGCCAACTTCGACCGTGCCCACAACCTGGAGCACGTCACGCGTGTTATTCGTCGTTCGCTGGAACTGGCCCAGCGCACAGGAGCCGACATCAACATGGTCTACGCCATTGCCGCCTATCACGACATAGGTATGTCTGGTCCACGAGCCATCCACCACATAACTGGAGGAAAGATTCTCTTGAGCGACGCAAGATTAAAGCGTTGGTTTTCAGCCGAACAGATTAAAATCATGAAAGAAGCAGTTGAAGATCATCGCGCCTCGGCAGCACATGCACCTCGCAGCCTCTACGGAAAGATTATAGCCGAGGCCGACCGCGATATTGTGCCGGAGGTGGTGTTCCAGCGGACCGTGCAATACGGCATGGCCAACTATCCCGAACTGGACCGTGAGCACCAATGGCTGCGTTTCCGAGAGCACATGAACGAGAAATACTCGCAGCATGGCTACATTCGCCTGTGGATACCCGGCTCGCCCAACGAGGAGAAACTGACGGAACTGCGCAACATCATAGCCAATCCCACGTTGCTGCGCGAACAGTTCGACCGCTTCTACGAGTTGGAGATCAACAACCAGTAGCCGGCACCAAGGGCAGCAAGGCCCACCAGGAAGATGACGGTCTTCATCAGGCAACTTGCCACCTTTTTTATAATATAGACTGCCAGGACGATGACCACAAGGGCAGCCACATAGTAGAACCAGTTATCCATACCACACTTATTTCTTGAATACCTGACGGAAAGCGACAGGGATGGGTGTCTCAAACTCCATCGGCTCGCCAGTCACAGGATGCGTAAAGCAGAGCAGCCAGGCATGCAGGCAAAGGCGATGCAGAGGGTCGTCGCCATTGCCGTACTTGATGTCGCCACAGACGGGGTGACCCATGTCGGCTGAATGGACACGGATCTGGTTCTTGCGGCCTGTCTCAAGCCGATACTCCACGAGTGAGTGCTCCGTTGTGCGGTCGAGCACATGGAAATGGGTGATAGCCAATTTGCCGCCGTTGTCGACAGGCGACGAGAAGGTCACATAGGCTTTGTTGTCCTTCAGCCAGTTGCGTATGGTGCCCTCGTCCTGCTCCATCTCGCCGCTGACCACGGCCACATAGCGACGGTCGTAGACTATCTCGTGCCAGTTGTGTTCCAGAATCTGTTCGGTCTCCATATCCTTGGCATAGACCATCAGGCCGCTGGTGTCGCGGTCGAGGCGATGGACAACGTGTGCCGTACACTTCTGACGGCTCTTCTTGAAATAGTCGTCAAGCACGCTCTTTACATTGAGCGACGAGTGGCCGGCAGCCATTGAGAGGATGCCGATGGCCTTCTCGACCACGATGATCCAGCGGTCTTCATAGACAATACGCACGTAGCGGCTCTTGAACGTCTGCTGGTTGCGCTTCGTCTTCGATACGGCCACCTTCATGCCACGTTCCAAAGGGAAGTCGAACTGAGAGACGGTCTTGCCGTCCACCTTGATGCCGCGTCCCTGAAGCGTCGCCTTGATCTTCGTGCGGCTCTCCTTCAAGTTGGCCAGCAGCCATTCTAACAGCGGCTGAGGCTCCTCTACCGTATAGTGATCATAGTCACCCATGCGGTTGTATCCTGTGTTCATTCTCATAGTTCACAAACTGTATAGATGTAGTTCTTGCCAGGTGGCTCGACGATGGTGAATGCCGATGACGGCACGCCGTCGAGAACCTGTTTCATATTGTCATTGATGCCTTCGCCAGTAAGTTTCAGCAGACTCTCCTTCATGGTCCACAGGCGGATGAACTCCACCCCGGGTTGCTCGGCCTGCTGGATGCGCGCCATCTCAGCATCGCTCATGGCGTAGCGGGCCACGTTGTCGTGATAGCGCCCAATGCTTTCCACATCGATGCCAACGGGTTTATGGCTCAGCACACAGGCAGCCGCTTCCTTGCAATGGCTTAGGCTGAAATGCAATTCGGGATGACCCACGATGAAGGGCTTCCCGTGTTCACCATACTCGAAGATGGGATTCTCCATGATACCCTCTTCCTCGCGCAGGGCACGTTTCAATAGCAGATAGGCGGCTACACACAACCGCTGACCCTGTTCGAACTTGAAACTCAGGGCCTGCTCGCGGCGTTGACAACTGATGGTTCGTAGCCCTTCAGTCAGGTCGAGCCGTTCTATCTGATCGTCTATATAGACCATAAGTGTCAGAACGCTTGCTCCCTGATCTGGTCGGCAATCTGCTTCATGCCCTTCACAGAGGGATGGCCGGAGATTTTGTGAATGTTGTGCAAGACGATGCACTTCACGCCATAGTGCTCACAGATGGTCTTGGCGGAAGAAGTGATCTCAGCGGACAGCCCGTCGTTAAGGATGAAATAGATGTCGGTTCCAAGATAGCGGTCCTGCAGATGTGCGAGCAGATATGCCAAGGCGGGCCTGAACGTCCACAGGTCGCCTCCGGCGATGCCGTCATACTTGAACTCACCAATGGGAGCCCCCGACCAACTGTCGTTGGTGGCGCCAAAGACGAAGAGAATGTCAGGACAACCCAGATTGTCCATGCGGGTCAGGAACGAACGGTCGCTATAGTCGTTGCCGTCGTAGCCCGTATGGCAGATGGTGGAACCGCTATAGGAATTGTTGACGCAGAGTTTCCACCCCTGACTGCTGATGAGTTGATGCCACCACGTCTGGCGTACGCTAGTGACGTCGGTCTTATTCCCTGCGTTCTTCACCTGATACCAGACGGCATTGGTAGAAGGCGTGAGATAGCCTTCATACGTAGAATAGGAGTCGCCCAGAATAGAGACCGACAACTTTTGGGCACAGGCCGTACAGCATACAAAGAGTATGGCCACAATACTGATTATTGTCCTTTTCATACTTCTCAATTTAACATTTCAACCTTTGACGGGCGCACACACGCTTAATATTTGTTAAACACTATGCGTTTGTCGCCCACTTTTTGTGCAGAATTAAAAAAAACTCTTACTTTTGCACCCGATAATTTTTATATAATAACTCAAAACTAAATCATTTATTGCCTATAAGGAAAAAATTACTTCATTAAAAAAACTGAAAAGAATGAAGAAATTTGAAGGTGTGTCCGACGAAGAGTTGGCACTCGCTTATGTTAAAGGCAACAATCGTGCATTTGATGAGTTATTGTCACGCACGCAGACAAAATTGTTTACCTACATCATGTTCGTGGTTCGCGACCATGACATTGCCGATGACATCTTCCAGGAGACATTCGTCAAGGCAATCGTCAAACTGCAACAGGGACAATACACCAACTCTGGCAAGTTCCAGTTCTGGCTCACCCGTATTGCACATAACTGCATCATGGACTGGTACAGGCTGCAGCAGTCGCACCATATTGTGGAACCAAACGCAGAGAACGACCTTCAGAACATAAAAGGAGGCGCTCCATTGGACATCTGCCGTGAGATGGAACTGATCAACGAGCAGGTGCTCGTTGACGTGAAGAAACTGATGGAGGCTCTTCCTGCCACCCAGCGCGAAGTGGTCTACATGAGATACTACCAGGACCTGTCGTTTAAGGAAATTGCCGAGATGACAGGTGTGAGCATCAATACCTCACTGGGACGTATGCGCTATGCGCTGATCAACATGCGCCGCATAGCGAAAGACAATCACATAGAACTGGCTCTGGTGGGCTGAACAGATAGTTACAAAGCCCGCAGGTCGTGTATGGTCTGCTCGGGATCTTTGGCCTTGAACACGTAACTGCCACTTACCAGCACATCGACACCTGCTGCTACAAGTCGCGGGGCTGTCTCGCCCTGCACACCGCCATCGACCTCGATGAGGGCCTTGCTACCCGACTGGTCGATCATCTGACGCAGACGTTTAACCTTGGCGATGGTGTTTTCGATGAACTTCTGTCCGCCGAAGCCTGGGTTGACACTCATCAGCAACACCATGTCGACATCGCCAATGATATCTTCCAGCACACAGACTGGCGTACTCGGATTGAGCGTCACGCCAGCCTTCATACCGGCGTCATGGATTTCCTGAACGGTACGATGCAGATGGACCGAGGCTTCCTGATGCACATTCATCATCATGGCTCCCAACTTGGCTGTTCTACTGATGTAGCGCTCCGGCCGTTCGATCATGTAGTGGACGTCGAGCGGCTTGGTGCATGCAGCAGCAACAGCCTCGAGAACGGGAAAACCAAATGAGATGTTAGGCACGAACATGCCGTCCATCACGTCCAGATGAAGCCAGTCGGCCTCCGAGCGGTTAATCATCTGTATGTCACGGTCGAGATGCAGGAAGTCGGCCGCCAAGAGTGAAGGTGATACAAGTGTCATAACTTATTTCTCCTTATTTAATTAGTTCAGGCCAAAGGTCTGATTGTTCTTCGCCCGATAGTTGTAGGCGAACTGTTTGATGAAATTGAGTGTCTTCTCACTCGGTGTCATTTCCTCATAAGTAAAAATTTGCATAGGCTATTGCGTTTGATTTTACACTATAGTAACGCAACGCCTTGCGAAATATTATACTAACGAACAGAATATTTTTCAATGTCTTTCATTCCGTTCAGAAAAGACGGCGCATCCATGCGCTTCTTGCCGGCCAGTTGCAACTCGTCTATCTGTAGCAGACAGTCGGAACAGGCCACATAGAGATGCTTCCTGTCTGCCACCAGACGGCCTGCCCCACCCTGCACGCATTGTGTGGTCTTTGTGGTGCGGAAGATCTTGAGCACCGTCTCACGGCCAGACTCGTCAACAAGGGTTGTCCATGCACCTGGATAGGGCGACAGGCCTCGAACGAAATCATAGACATGCTTGGCTGGCTGGTTCCAACAAATCTCGCATGTCTCCTTGAAAATCTTTGGAGCGGCCTTTAGTGGAGACAGAACGGGGGAATCGGCTTGTGCCATTGTCTCGGGGTGACCGTCGGCGGCAATGATTTTCTGTAGGGTGCTCAGACAGATTGTGGCACCAAGATGCATCAGCCCGTCATAGGCATATTCCACATCGGCATCATCGGGGATGGAAAACGCCATCTGCTCGATGATGCGGCCTGTATCGATGTCGTGATCGAGGAAGAAGGTGGTGACACCCGTCTCAGTCTCACCATTGATGACAGCCCAGTTGATGGGGGCCGCACCACGATACTGGGGCAATAGGGCCGCATGGACGTTGAAGGTGCCATACTCTGGCATTGCCCATACCACCTCGGGCAGCATACGGAAAGCCACCACTACCTGCAGGTTGGCTTGGAACGAGCGCAACTGCTCCACGAAGTCGGGGTCTTTCATCTTCTCCGGCTGCATCACGGGCAGTCCCTTTTCAAGCGCATACTGCTTGACTGCAGAAGGTTGGAGCACAGATCCGTGACGTCCCACAGGTTTGTCTGGTTGGGTGACCACAGCCACCACATGATAGCCATTATCTACCAATGCCTTCAGGGTTTCCACCGCAAACTCCGGTGTGCCCATGAAAATGATTCTTAAATCCTCTTTACGCATTTATCATCATTATTTATCATTTAGCGAATGCGCCATTGTCCGCAATCAGTCTTCACTCATGTCAGCCACCATCTTACGATACTGGGTGTACATGCGCTGACGAGAGATATAGCCTTTGAGATGACGGTCCTTATCGACCACCGGGAGATAGTCGGCATGAGTATTCTCGAAAATCTTCACCACATCAGCCATCTGAAGCGCATCGCTAAGGGTGGCCTCCGGCTCCTGCATCAGTTGACTGGCCGTGAAATGATGGTAGAGTTCGATACGGAACACCACATGACGAATCTTTCGGATATCAATCTCACCCAACAAAAAGCCACCTGCATCGAGCACTGGAATCACATTACTGCGTGAACGGCTGATCTTACGCACAATCTCACCCAGATCAGTATCAGGTCCAACAGGCATGTAGTCGCGGTCAATGACGCTGTCAAGTTGCATCAGCGTCAGTACGGCATGGTCGGTATGGTGGGTAATGAGTTGTCCCTCCTTGGCCAGTCGCGAACCGTAGATGCTGTGGGGCTCGAAGAGGATGATGGTCAGATAGGACGACACCGACACGATCATCAGCGGCAGGAACAGATTATAGCCGCCCGTCAGTTCGGCAATCAGGAAGATACCCGTCAGCGGGGCATGCATCACACCCGACATCACACCAGCCATCCCCATGAGGGCGAAGTTCTTCTCTGGCACATGGACACCTATCTCATACTGGTTCCACAAGCGCGAGAAGAGGAAGCCACTGAAACAACCGATGAACAGCGAGGGAGCGAACGTACCGCCGCAGCCGCCACCGCCATTAGTTGCCGACGTGGCAAAGACTTTCGTAAGCAATACGAGTGCCACATAGGGAATGAGCATCTGAGCCTGTCCGGCGAACAGCGAGTTATCAAGAATGGTGTTCGTCTGCGCCTCGTCGCCACTCAACAGCGCGTTGATGGAGGTATAGCCCTCGCCGAACAGTGAGGGGAAGAAGAAGATAAGGATGCTCAGTAGCGATCCGCCAATAATGAGTCTGACATGGGGCTTATCTTTGAAACGGGCGAAGATGTCCTCGCAGAAGCCCATCGTACGGATGAAGTAGAGACTGACCAATCCGCAGAAGATGCCTAGGAAGACACAGGCAGGCACACGCTCTACCGTCCAATGGTCCTGCAGTTCGAAGTTGAACAGCACGGCGTTGTCACTAAAAATATAGGTAAAGCAGGTGGCCGTCACACACGACACGAGGATGGGCAGCAATGAGGCCATCGTCAGGTCGATCATCAGCACCTCAAGCGTAAACACCAGACCTGCAATGGGAGCCTTGAAGATGCCTGCGATGGCACCGGCGGCACCGCAGCCTATAAGTAGCATCAGCGTGCGACTATCGAGTTTGAAGAGTTTGCCCAGGTTCGATCCGATGGCCGAGCCGGTCAGCACGATGGGAGCCTCGGCACCGACGGAACCGCCAAAGCCGATAGTGATGGCCGAAGCGATGACAGACGACCATGTGTTGTGCGACTTCAGCCGCGACCGATTCTGGCTGATGGCATAGAGAATGCGCGTGATGCCGTGTGAGATATTGTCCTTGACAACATATCGCACGAAGAGCGACGTGAAATAGATGCCTACGACAGGATAAACCAGATAGAGCCAGTTATAGGTGGAAGCATCGAACGAACTGGTCAGCAGCGCCACGATTTGGTTGATGATCCAGTGGAGGGCATAGGCGGCAACAGCAGAGAAAAGACCCACGAAGAAGGCTAATATCAGCACAAACATGCGTTCGCTGATATGCGTCTCACGCCATTGATTCAGGCGCGAGAACCACGATGAGAATGTCATGGAATCTGTCGATGTCTCCGCCATTCGCTCTTATTTACGATTTCAGCAGTTTTTCAAAGAAGTCGTCCAGGTCCTTGTCAAGCCCCTCCATCAGTTCTGTATCAATAATGACGGTATCGTCGTCCACGACGTGCAGTTCAGCCACCGGTTCGTGGTCATCGTCCTCCAGCACGAAGGCATAGGGCTTTAGGATCGAGAGGTTATCAAGGAGTTCCTTTTGGTTGTCTATGCACTTTCTCAAGATGGACGTGATGCCCTCATAGAAGTCATCGTCCTTGTTGTCAATCCACTCTTCAATCACGCAGCGTGTCAGTTCAACATCGTCGTCATTGTAGATCACCAGTTCACCTGTCTCTTGTGTCACCCTGATGTGGACGTCGGTCAGCATGGCCGCCTCATGGTCAACAGGAAACTTGTCGACCAGTTTTCTAAACGCACGTTCAATTTGCTGAAGTGTCTGTTCTGTTGCTTTCATAATGCTTTACCCTATTTTTGTGCAAAAGTATCAAAAAAGATTGGTATTTGCAAGCGAATGGGGATATTTTTAGAAAAAAAACGATGACGGCAGCATTTTTTTTACTTATCGCTCTTCACTTTTCACTTTTTTTCGTACCTTTGCACGTGAAATGGAAAACTCTGTACGACACGAAGGCACCATTGAATCGATAGAGGGCAGGCACATCAGGGTTAGAATCGTTCAGAATTCTGCCTGTGCAGCCTGTAAGGTTGCCTCACGATGCAACGCTTCAGAATCGAAAATCAAGATTGTCGATGTGTACGACGAGGAAGCGGCTAAGACCCATCAGGTGGGTGACTCCGTCGTCGTTTCCACTTCCAGCCGCTCGGCGGGACGGGCTTTGCTCCTGGGCTTCGGGCTTCCGCTGGCAATGATGCTGGCCGTGCTGGTGGTGTTTTTGCTGGCTGGCGTAGAAGAAGGGACAGCCGCCTTGGGAGCCATAGGTATCCTGGTGCCCTACTACATTGCTATATGGCTTATGCGTGAGCATATTGCCGAGAAAATATCGTTCGGTATTGATATGTAAAGCAAACTATCAACAAACAAATTAAAACAAATACTGATTTATTATGGATTTTATCTTGACTGCAGTAATTGTGCTTGGAGGCATCGGTCTCATAGCAGCCGTCGTGCTGTTCGTGTGCTCCAAGAAATTTGCTGTCTATGAAGACCCACGCATTGGCCAGGTCAACGAACTGTTGCCGGGAGCCAACTGCGGAGGTTGCGGTTTTGCGGGATGCGGCGGTATGGCCGACGCCCTCGTAAAGGGTGCTGACCTCGGAAGCATCGATGGGCTGAACTGTCCCGTTGGTGGTAGCGAGGTGATGGGCCAGGTAGCCAATCTGCTGGGTATGGCCATTGCCAACGGAGATCCGATGGTGGCCGTAGTGAGATGTAACGGTTCGTGCGAGTTGCGCCCCAAGGTCAATGAGTACAGCGGTCTGCGCACCTGTGCTGCTATGCATGCCTGTGGTGCCGGCGAGACCTATTGCGGCTTTGGCTGTCTGGGATGCGGCGATTGCGTGGCGGCTTGTCAGTTTGATGCCATCCGCATCAATCCCGAGACTGGCCTGCCCGAGGTCGACGATGACAAGTGTACGGCCTGTGGTGCCTGTGCGAAGGCTTGTCCGCGTAACATCATCGAGTTGCGCAAGAAGGGCCCGAAGAACCGTCGTGTCTTCGTCTCATGCGTCAACAAGGACAAGGGTGCCGTAGCCATGAAGGCATGTAAGGCAGCCTGTATCGGATGCGGCAAGTGTGTGAAGGAGTGCAAGTTCGAGGCCATCACGGTGGAGAACAACGTGTCGTATATCGACTTCAACAAGTGCCGTCTGTGCAAGAAGTGCGTAGAGGTATGCCCCACAAAGGCTATTCACGCCGTCAATTTCCCTGCTCCCAAGCCAGTGCCATCAACCCCAACTACTGAAGAAAGAAAGGAGGAAACCGCATGAACAGCAAAACATTCCGTATAGGTGGTATCCACCCCGAAGAGAACAAACTGACCCACGAAGTGGCCACGCAGGTGGCTCCGCTGCCCAAGCAGGCCATATTCCCGCTGTCGCAGCACATCGGTGCCCCCGCCAAGCCTGTTGTGCAGAAAGGTGACAAGGTGAAGGTTGGCACATTGCTGGCCGAGGCTGGCGGCTTCATTTCCGCCCCCATCCACTCGTCTGTCAGCGGTACGGTATTGAAAATCGATACCGCCATCGATGCCACCGGCTATCGCAAGCCCGTCATCATCATCAGCGTAGAGGGCGACGAATGGGAAGAGACCATCGACCGTTCGGATAAACTGGAAAAGGTGAGCGACCATCCAGAACTCACCCCAGAGGAAATCGTGGCGCGCGTGAAAGCAGCCGGCGTCGTGGGTATGGGCGGTGCCTGTTTCCCAACAAACGTCAAACTCTGTCCTCCTCCCCCCAACAAGGCCGAGTGTGTGATCATCAATGCTGTGGAGTGTGAGCCATATATCACGGCAGACTACCGCCTGATGATGGAACATGCCGACGAGATTGTGGTGGGACTGGAACTGCTGATGAAGGCAGCCAAAGTGACGCGTGGCTATATCGGCATAGAGACCAACAAGCCTGCCGCCATCGACCTGCTCGCAAAAAAATGTGCAGAGGTGTTCACTCCCTCAGAATACCAGGTCGAAGTAGTGCCCCTGAAGCAACGCTACCCTCAGGGCGGTGAGAAGCAACTCGTCGATGCCGTCATCCGCCGTCAGGTGCCTGCTCCGCCAGCCATCCCTGTGAATGTTGGAGCAATCGTTCAGAACGTAGGCACTGCCTTTGCTGTCTATCAGGCAGTTATGAAGCGTAAGCCACTCTTTGAGCGCTATACCACAGTGACCGGCAAACGACTGGCCAAGTCTGGTAATTACCTCGTTCGAATGGGCACACCTATGCAGATGCTCATCGACCTGTGTGGCGGTATGCCCGAGGGTGACAACAAACTGTTGGCTGGTGGCCCGATGATGGGTAAAGCCCTCACATCGACGGAAGTGCCCATTTGCAAAGGCACCAACTCAGTAACCATCCTCTCTGGCGACGATGCCGTGCGCAAGGAGCCTCAACCCTGCATCCGCTGTGCCAAGTGCGTGAGCGTATGCCCTATGGGCCTTGAGCCATACCTGCTGGCCAAACTGTCGAACTTCAAGCAGTGGGAACGCGCCGAGAAGGAAGACGTGATCAGTTGCATCGAGTGTGGCTCGTGCCAGTTCACTTGTCCTGCCCACCGTCCGCTGCTCGACAACATCCGTCAGGGCAAGACTACCGTCATGGGAATCATTAGAAACAGAAATGCTAAGAAATAAATAACACATGAGTAAGTTAATTGTATCACTTTCGCCTCACGCACACGGAACAGATAGCGTTGAGAAGAACATGTACGGGGTCATCATCGCCCTGCTGCCTGCGCTGCTCGCCTCGTTCTGGTTCTTTGGCATTGGATCGGCCATTGTCTGTGCTACAAGCGTCTTGGCTTGCGTCTTCTTTGAGTGGGCCATCAATAAATTCATCCTCAATAACGAGCGTAACACCATTCTCGACGGTTCGGCAGCCCTGACGGGCCTGCTGCTCGGCATGAACCTGCCATCCAACCTGCCCATCTGGATCATCATCATCGGTGCCCTCTTCGCTATCGGCGTGGGTAAGATGACCTTCGGCGGACTGGGACAGAACATTTTCAATCCTGCACTTATCGGCCGTTGCGTGCTGCTCGTGGCATTCCCGCAGCAGATGACCAGTTGGCCAAAGGCCAGCGAGTTGCTCACCTACCCTGCTACCGACGGCATGACGGGTGCCACCCCCCTCTCGCTGATGAAGCAAGCCATTGGAGCCGAGAGTCCGGAGAAGGCTCAGGAATTCCTGGAAAAGATCCCGACGTCGCTCGACCTGCTGCTGGGCAATCACGCCAGCACGTTTGAGGGTCTGGGCGGTGCCGGTTCACTCGGCGAGGTATGTGCATTGGCCCTGATCGTCGGTCTGGTCTTCATGCTCTGGCGTAAGATTATCACCTGGCACACACCGGTGAGCATCATCGCCACAGTGTTTGTGGTCAGCGGCATCATGAATCTCGCTGATCCCGTTCACTACGCCTCGCCCGTACAGGTCATCCTCAGCGGTGGTCTGATGCTGGGTGCCATCTTCATGGCTACCGACTATGTGACCTCGCCGATGACCCACAAGGGACAACTCATCTATGGTGTGTGCATCGGCCTGCTGACCATCGTCATCCGCAACTGGGGCGCCTATCCTGAAGGTATGTCGTTCGCCATACTTATCATGAACGCCTTCACGCCGCTCATCAACAACTATGTGAAACCTAAGCGCTTCGGTGAAGTGCCTGCAAAACAATAAGGAGGAACGCATTATGAAGAAACTGGAATCATCCTTATTAAACATGGTACTCGTACTGACGGGCGTTGCCGTCATCATGGGCAGCATCCTGGCTGCCGTCAACAATGTGACCAGCGATCCTATCGCCCAACAAGAGAAGCAAGCCCTGATGGCTGGCATCCAGAACGTGATGGGCGGCCAGGAGGTTCAGGCCAGCGAGAAGCCTGACACCATCATCGCTATGACCGACAAGAAGGGCAAGACCACCCGCTATTCGATTTTCAACGTCAAAGATGCCGACGGCAATGACATTGGTGTTGCCGTTCAAGACACCGTCAACGGTTTTGGCGGCCCACTCGTTGTTCTGGTGGGATTCGACGGCACGGGTGTCATCAAGGGCTATACGATACTCAAGCATGCAGAGACGCCAGGTCTTGGAGCAAAGGCCGACGAGTGGTTCAAGGACTCGCAGAAGCCCAAGTCGTACATCCTGGGTCGCAATGAGAAAGACTCGCTCCACGTCAGCAAGGACAACGGCGATGTAGAGGCCATCACCGCTTCGACCATCACCAGCCGCGCCTTCCTGCTGGCAGTCTACAATGCCTATGCGGCCTATATGCAGAGCAAAGGTGTAGCCAATGATCAAGAAGAAGAAGAAACCCCAACAGAAACAGAAGAGAATAAGGAGGCTGAAGTATGAACTATCTGAATATCATCAAAAACGGCATCATCAAAGACAACCCCACGTTTGTCCTGATGCTTGGCATGTGTCCCACCCTGGCTACCACCACATCAGCCGGCAACGGCCTGGCGATGGGTCTGGCCACTATGGCCGTGCTCATCTGTACCAACCTTGTCATCTCGTGCATGAAGAAAGTGACTCCCGACAAGGTGCGCATCCCTGTGTTCATCGTGGTGATTGCAGCCTTCGTCACCATCCTGCAGATGGTCATCAAAGCCTATCTGCCTGATGTCGATAAGTCGCTGGGACTGTTCATTCCGCTGATTGTGGTGAACTGTATCATTCTCGGACGTGCAGAGGCTTTTGCAGCCAAGAACTCGCCCATTGCCTCTCTCTTCGACGGCATCGGCATCGGCCTGGGCTTCACCATTGCCCTCACGCTGCTGGGCATCGTGCGCGAGGTGCTTGGCAATGGCTCTATCTTCGGCTTTGCCTTCCTCCCCGAGGAGTACAACATCCTGCTCTTCGTGCTGGCTCCTGGAGCCTTCATCACTCTGGGCTATCTCATTGCGATTGTTAATAAAATGAAGAAGTAACTCGTCATATCGATATATCGTTATAACGTAAAACCGAAATTATATGGAATACCTATTGATATTTATCAGCGCCATCTTCGTCAACAATATCGTTCTGGCGCAATTCTTAGGCATTTGCCCCTTCCTGGGCGTTTCCAAGAAGATCGATACCTCGCTGGGCATGTCGGCGGCTGTGGCTTTTGTTATGGTGCTGGCTACTCTCGTCACCTGGCTTATACAGACCTACGTGCTCAACGTGTTCCACCTGGAATACCTGCAGACCATCGTCTTCATCCTTGTCATCGCTTCTCTTGTGCAGATGGTTGAGATTATCTTGAAGAAAGTGTCGCCCGCCCTCTATCAGGCACTCGGCATCTTCCTCCCGCTCATCACCACCAACTGTGCTGTGCTGGGTGTGGCAATCCTGGTCATCCAGAAAGAGATGAACCTCGGTCAGTCTGTCATGTATGCCCTTTCTACTGCCATCGGCTTCGGTTTGGCCCTTACGGTCTTTGCCGGTATGCGCGAGCAGTTGGAACTGAGCAATGTTCCCAAGGGCATGCGCGGTATGGCCATCGTGCTGGTGTCTGCCGGTCTGCTCAGTCTTGCCTTCATGGGCTTCTCTGGCGTTGACGGCGGCCTGCGTAAGGTGTTTGGATTGGATTAAACAAAGTCAACGAGAATAAATTGATTCCGCCGAGTTCATCAGTTTGATGGCTCGGCGGAATCGTTTTGCTACTCTATGTTGTTTCGTTTCTAGAACTCGCTGGTGAAATGGAATTGGATATGCTCGAAGTCCTGTTGTGCCATAGAGAGGACATAGCCGGAGTCTGCTAGGAAGACATCCCTACCCTCCTTGTCCTTAGCCATATACTGGTACTTGCGCTTTTTGAAGGCCTCGAGTTCCTTCTCATCATCACTACTGATCCAGCAAGCCTTGTACAGATGCACAGGTTCCCAGCGGCACTTTGCATTGTATTCATTCTCCAAACGGTACTGAATGACCTCAAACTGCAACTGTCCTACGGTGCCAATGATTTTACGGTTATTAAACTGGTTGACAAAAAGTTGGGCCACACCCTCATCCATGAGTTGGTCGATACCTTTCTGCAGTTGTTTTGCCTTCATGGGATCATCATTCTCGATATACTTGAAGAGTTCTGGCGAGAAAGAAGGCAAGCCACGGAAATGGAGTTGCTCACCCTCTGTGATGGTGTCGCCAATCTTGAAGATGCCGCCAGTATCTGGCAAACCCACAATGTCGCCGGGCCATGCTTCATCGATAGTACTCTTTCGTTGTGCCATGAACTGCGTGGGCGATGTAAAACGCATGGTTTTGCCCTGACGCACATGCAGATATGGCACATTACGCTGGAACTTACCGCTGCAAACCTTACAGAAAGCAATGCACGAGCGGTGGTTAGGATCAATATTGGCGGTAATCTTAAAAATGAAACCTGTGAACTTAGGTTCCTCGGGCTGTACCTCACGTTCTTCTGCCTTGGTAGGACGGGGTGACGGCGCAATCTCCACGAAACAGTTTAGAAGTTCTTGCACACCGAAATTATTCAGGGCTGAACCAAAGAACACAGGTGCTACCTCCGCCGAACGATAGGTCTCCACGTCAAACTCAGGATAGACACCATCGACCAGTTCCAGGTCTTCACGCAACTTGGCTGCGTCCTGCTCACCAATGCGGACATCGAGGTCAGGGGAACCGACCTCCACACTGACCTTTTCGGTGACGCGCTGCTTGTCGGGGGTAAAGAGGTCGAGTTTCTGCTCATAAATATTGTAGACCCCCTTGAACTTGGCGCCCTGATTGATGGGCCAACTCAAGGGACGCACATTAATTTCCAGTTCCTGTTCCAGTTCGTCGAGCAGATCGAAGGGGTCGCGGCCCTCACGGTCCATTTTGTTGATGAAAATGATGACAGGCGTCTTGCGCATACGACAGACGGTCATCAGTTTCCTTGTCTGTGTCTCCACACCCTTGGCTCCGTCAACAACAATGATGGCAGAATCGACAGCGGTAAGCGTGCGGAAAGTGTCTTCGGCAAAGTCCTGGTGACCTGGCGTGTCGAGGATGTTGACCTTGTATTCAACGTCCTTTCCCTCGGGAGTGTAGTCAAACTCCATTACCGAAGTGCTGACTGAGATACCGCGTTGCTTCTCAATGTCCATCCAGTCGCTGGTAGCAGTCTTCTTGATTTTGTTGCTCTTCACCGCTCCTGCCACTTGTATCTGTCCGCCAAAGAGCAGGAATTTCTCTGTCAGCGTAGTCTTACCGGCATCGGGGTGCGAGATAATGGCGAAAGTTCGCCTGCGGGATATTTCTTCTATCATAGTTGCATGTTAAATGGAAGGCATTGTGGGTTGATTCATGGCTTTGATCGCCATGCACTCCATCTCCACGAGCCAGCCAGAACGACAGACGGGGGCATGAACGAATACCACAGGATAACCAGGGAATCGCTCTTCGTAGAGGGCCCGAACCACATGGTAGTCGGCAATGTCGCGCAAATAGACAATCATCGAGCAGACATCATCGAAGGTACATTCAGCCTCAGAGAGCAGAGCCTCTACATTTTCCCACACCCTACGGGTCTGGCTGACAACATCGTTGGGATGCACAATCTGACCTTTGGCATCGATGCTGGCCGTGCCGGAGATAAATACCTGACGGCGGTCGCGGTAGTCGATACTGGTACCTCGCTCGAAACTGACGCCATAGTCGCTGGTGCGATTCAGGTGGGTGGAAGCATAGAGGAAACGTATCTGTTCCTTCTGGATGCCTGCCACAGCATAATTGTCCATCTGCATCATCACCTTCGGGTCAATAGCGCTACCGCCAATGCCCGTGGAGGCGATATAATGGGTGGTGTCAGTAAGACCCTGGGTGAAGAACACCCGATTGCGGGCGGTAACCACTCCAGCATAGTTCACGTCTATATTGCTGACAAAGAGCCAGGTGCGTATGCAGTTGTCGGCCAGCGTACAGCCTTCCTGTGCCAGTTGCATGATATATTCGTTGAAGGCCAAGCGCGTCTGGTATTCGGAATTCTGTGCCGTATTGTGGGCAGAGGCATTCCACAAGTGGCGGAAGGCTCCGTGACTCACCTCATAGAAGCCGCTGGGCAAGCGACGGCTGTTGACATCGGTCATCATATAGACCCATAGTGCAACCTTCGAGCCATCAAGAGGAGGCTGTCCAACAATGCTTTTCGCACAGTCGGAGGGGTCGGCCAGCAACACGCTGTCACCCTGGTTAGCCACATCGCTGAGGAAATAGCGCTTGATGACAGCCGTAGCACCCTGGAGTTCGTTGTCGCAGAGTTGAGCATAACCATCGAGTACTGCATCAAGTTGCTGCTGGAACGTGCGTCCTGCAGCCTCTGCATGTATTATCACATAAAACTCTCGCACCTCGTTGCCTGTATCGAGACAGGAAATCTCTGCGGAGGCGTGATTCATTTGAACGAATAGTTTCTTCATAATAATTGTCCGAGGCATTCCTGAAGACTATCTTCCCAGTAAGGAATGTCTATGCCATAGGTATTTTTAATTTTAGTCTTATCAAGTACAGAATAATGAGGACGTATGGCTGGCGTAGGATATTCCGAAGTATGAAGCGGACGGACACGACACGTCGTGATGCCGGCAATACGATGAATAGCCTTGGTGAAGTCGTACCAAGAGATAACACCTTCATTGCTGAAATGATATATTCCAGGCACGATGCCCTGCTCGATAGCGGCGAAGATGGCCAAAGCCAAATCGCGAGCATAGGTTGGTGTGCCTATCTGGTCGAAAATGACGCCCAATTCAGGTTTCTCCTTCCCCAGACGAATCATCGTCTTCACGAAGTTATTGCCAAAAGTGCTATAGAGCCAAGCCGTACGGATGATCATCGACTGGCGACAAGCATTGACGACCGCCTGTTCTCCTGCTAGTTTGGTGCGGCCATATGTACTGTTAGGACATACGGAATCCGTCTCCACGTAAGGAGTATGATTGGTGCCGTCGAACACATAGTCGGTAGAGATCTGAATCATCCAGCCCCCGCGACGCTCCATTGCCTCAGCCAGGAAGCCTGGGGCATCAGCGTTGAGCAACTGGCAGAGATCTACATTCTCCTCAGCCTTGTCGACAGCCGTATAAGCCGCACAGTTGACGATGCCGTCTATCGCATTCTGTTCTACGAAAGCGGCAATAGCCTCCCGGTTGGTAATATCCAACTCCTGTACGTCTGTATTAAAAAAGGTATGGGATGTGTGCTGCTTTTCCAGCAGTTGCATCTCATTCCCCAGTTGACCGTTACAGCCCGTTATCAATATATTCATAATAGACTATTCAAATTTCAAACCTTCTTCCTTGTCCTTCTTATAATAATCAGCCAGCATGCCAATGAAGGTCGATACTTCTTTGACAGCATGCTCGGTGTTTGGCGTCACCTCTTTCTGCTGAAGGCGTAGCATCATGACACCATAGAGCAGGTTCAGGCAGGTCTCCACCTCGCCCTCTTCCTTGTTGGCACCACGGTTGCGCAGTTCTACGATGAATGGTAGCACCTTATAATAAGCGGTATTGTAGAAAGGAAACTTAGGCGAGGCTATCAGTTGGGCATGCAGTTCGGAGAGCATCTGTAGCGTCACCTTGTTGATCTGCAGGTGTCCCTGTTCACGACATCCCTCCTCGTTCATCATCTTGATGAGGTTGCCAAACCAGTCGGCCTCCTCCTCCTTTTGTTCGTCGCTATAGTCGAAGCGGTCTATGTACTCGCGGCGTAAACGAGGCAGCGAGCAGCCGAAGGCACGTATGGTGTCTTCCACCTGCCACATGTAGAGCAGGTATTCTGCAATGTTTCGCTGACGTAGTTGCTGGGCAATAAACATAATCTAGGTACGTTCGGTTTATTTCACAAATTGCAGGTTGGTAAGTGTGGTCAGCAGAATGATGACGCTGCCAAGAATTACCAACATTCCGATGATTTTATTAATGAGTTTGATGCCGTTGGTGTCGAACTTCGTGCGAATCTGATCGATGAGCCAGGTCAACCCCCACCACCAAAGCAATGCGCCTCCCACAATACTTGCAAAGCCCATTACCAGTTCAACGGGTTTCTCCGGCTGCAGGCCAAAGGCGAACTGAGCATAAAGAGCCATGAAGAGGAAAATGATGAGCGGATTGCTGAGCGTGACCAAGAAGGCCGTGACGGCGTTGTGGGTCAGCGTGCCCTTTCCATTACCAGAATGGCGTACGTTACGCGTGGGGTCTGTGCGATATGTGAAGAGGCCAAAGCCCATCAGCAGCAGACTACCGATAATCTGCAGATAGAAGCGGGTGGAAGGCTCGCTTACAAAATCGACAACAAGTCCCATACCCAAACCGGTGATACCTGCATAGATCATATCGCTCAACGCAGCACCGCACCCTGTCACGAAACCATACCAGCGACCTTTGTTCAGCGTGCGCTGCACACAGAGCACCCCAACTGGTCCCATCGGAGCAGATGCAATAATGCCAATGAGCAGCCCCTTGAAGACGATGTCCAGGAGGTTGGGTATGTCTGAAATGTTGGGTATCGTGTTTACATCGAACGGCATAACGGGTGCAAAGATACAAATAATTTGTGACATTAGCAAAAATATCACTAAGAATTAATTTGGCACGACTTTTGCAAGAGCGATTTGAAAGAATTGAAACACTTAACATATTATGCAAAAAGGTAACATTGGGGTTACGACCGAGAACATTTTCCCCGTCATCAAAAAGTTTCTCTATAGCGATCAGGAGATATTCCTGCGCGAAATGGTAAGTAATGCCGTCGATGCCACACAGAAGATGAAGACGCTGGCAGAGAAGGGCGAGTACAAAGGCGAACTGGGTGACTTGACTGTACGTGTCAGTCTGGATGCCGACAAGGGCACCATCACCATCAGTGACCACGGTATCGGTATGACCGAAGAGGAGATTGACAAGTACATCAATCAGATTGCCTTCTCAGGCGTTACTGACTTCCTCGAGAAATACAAGGATAACGTCAACAACATTATCGGCCACTTCGGACTGGGCTTCTACTCTGCTTTTATGGTCTCAAAGAAAGTGGAGATCATCACACGCAGTTACAAGGAAGACGCTAAGGCCGTCAAGTGGAGTTGCGACGGATCGCCTGCCTATGAGATTGACGACGCCGAGCGTGCAGACCACGGATCTGACATCATCCTCTATATTGACGACGACTCGAAGGAGTTCCTCGACAAGAGCAAACTCGAGCAGTTGCTCAACAAGTACTGCAAGTTCCTGCCCGTCTCTGTGGCCTTCGGCAAGAAGCAGGAGTGGTCAAAGGAAGAAAGCAAGATGGTAGATACCCAGGAGGACAATATTATAAATAATGTGGCTCCACTGTGGACGTCGACTCCGTCGACGCTAAAGGACGAGGATTACAAGTCGTTCTATCGCACCCTCTACCCCATGCACGACGAGCCTCTGTTCTGGATTCACCTCAATGTTGACTATCCCTTCAACCTCACGGGTATCCTCTACTTCCCACGCATCAAGAACTCGCTGGAACTGCAGAAGAACAAGATTCAACTTTACTGCAACCAGGTCTTCGTGACCGATCAGGTAGAAGGTATCGTACCTGAGTTCCTGACCCTGCTCCATGGTGTCATCGATTCACCCGATATTCCCCTGAACGTCTCTCGTAGTTATCTCCAGAGCGACCGCGAGGTGAAGAAGATTTCCACCTATATCACCAAGAAGGTCAGCGACCGCTTGAAGGCTATCTTCAACGAAGACCGCAAGGCCTATGAGGAGAAGTGGGACGACTTGAAACTCTTCATCAACTATGGCATCCTCACCGAGGAGAACTTCTACGACCGCGCCAAGGATTTCTCACTCTTCAAGGACACAGAGGGCAAGTACTTCACTTTCGATGAATACAAGACCCTCATCGAGGCCGCCCAGAAAGACAAGAATGACAACTTGGTTTATCTCTATGCCACCAACAAGGACGACCAGTACTCTTACATCAAAGCCGCTCAGGACAAGGGCTACTCAGTTCTGTTGTTCGACGGACAACTCGATGTGCCCTGCATCCAGACCCTGGAGCAGAAGTTCGAGAAGAGCCACTTTACCCGTGTGGACTCTGACACCGTGGACCATCTGATTCAGAAGGATGACAAACCCAAGACTGACCTGAGTGACAACGAGCGTGACAATCTGTCAGCCGTGTTCCAGAGTCAGGTGCCCAAGATAGAAAAGGCAGAGTTCATCGTTGAGGTCAACGCCTTGGGAGCCGAGCAGCGTCCTGTGGTCATCACCCAGAACGAGTGGATGCGTCGTATGAAGGAGATGAGCCGCTACCAGAGTGGCATGGGCTTCTATGGTCAGATGCCCGATACCTTCAATATCGTGCTGAACAGCGACCACCGTCTCATTAAGGATGTTCTCTCTAACATTGCCTCACAACTCTCATCAGACCTTCAGCCCATCGAGGCCGAGATTAAGGGACAGGAGGCACGTCTCGCTGCCCTCAACCAGCAGACCGAGGGCAAGAAACCCGAGGAGATCACGCAGGAGCAGAAGGACGACAAGGCCAACACCCAGAAGGCTATCGACGACCAGAAAGCCAAGAAAGAAAGTGTGCTTGGTAGTTTCGCTGCCAACAACGACATCGTACATCAACTCATCGACCTGGCCCTGCTTCAGAATGGCATGCTGAAGGGTGAGGCTTTGGACAAATTCCTCCGTCGTAGCGTCGACCTCATCAAGTAATTTGATTCGACAATAATAGAAAATGAGCAGCCAAATCAATGACTGCTCATTTTTTATGCTTTCCAGCGATGATGACCGCTATCCGTTCATTGACATGAGGAACTCCTCGTTGTTGCGGCTCTGTACCAGTCGGTCGCGAAGGGTGTTCATAGCCTCGATGGGGTTCATCTCTGCAATGAACTTGCGGACGATCCACATGCGGTTAAGTGTTGTGGGATCCTGCAGCAAGTCGTCACGACGGGTAGAAGACTGTACAAGGTTCAGAGCCGGGAAGATACGCTTGTTCGAGAGCATACGGTCAAGTTGTATCTCAGAGTTACCTGTACCCTTGAACTCCTCGAAGATCACCTCGTCCATCTTTGAACCAGTATCCACCAGTGCTGTGGCGATGATGGTCAGCGAACCACCGTTCTCAATCTTACGTGCAGCACCGAAGAAGCGCTTGGGCTTCTGTAGGGCGTTGGCATCGACACCACCGGTAAGCACCTTGCCGCTGGCAGGCGACACCGTATTGTATGCACGGGCCAGTCGGGTGATGGAATCCAGGAAGATGACGACATCATGACCGCACTCCACCATACGCTTAGCCTTCTCGAGCACGATACCGGCAATCTTCACATGTCGGTCGGCGGGCTCGTCAAAGGTCGATGCGATGACCTCGGCATTCACCGTGCGGCTCATGTCCGTAACCTCCTCAGGGCGCTCGTCAATGAGCAGCATCATGATGTAAGCCTCAGGATGGTTGGCTGCAATAGCGTTGGCGATGTCCTTCATCAGGATGGTCTTACCAGTTTTGGGTTGTGCCACGATCAGCGCACGCTGTCCCTTTCCGATAGGTGCGAAAAGGTCGACGATACGGGTTGAAGGATTGGTGGTGGCAGGGTCGCCGCAGAGTTTGAACTTCTCTTCTGGGAAGAGCGGCGTGAGATGCTCGAACGACACACGGTCACGCACCTCAATGGGGTTGCGGCCATTGATGAGGTTGACATTCGACATAGCGAAATACTTCTCATTGTCGTGTGGCGGACGCACCGTGCAGTCCACCACGTCGCCTGTTTTCAGACTGTACTTCTTGATTTGCTGGGGCGACACGTAAATATCGTCAGGCGACGAGAGGTAGTTGTAGTCGCTGGAACGCAGGAATCCGTAGCCGTCCTGCATGATCTCCAGCACGCCATTACCTTGAATGATGTCCTCGAAGTCGTAGCGTGCGCTGGCTGCCGAGCGTGGTGCAGATGCTGGCTGGAATGCCGGCTCTGCGGTTTGCTGCACGACGGGACGGTCGAAGATGTCGAGTGTAGGAATGGCACTCTGATCCTCGATAGGCAGATCGACAACGGTGATGAAGTCTGTACCGTCACCTGGGTCGCCTTCCCACACGCCATCGTAGTCTTCTGGCATTGGCTCATCCTCCATTTCCTGATTGTGATGGGCCATCTTCTCCTGCAACTGCTCCAGCATGTTCTGGTCGAGGTCTGCATCTTCGTTTGCTGCCTCGGCGGTTGCTTCTGGTACCAGGGCTTCCTGTGCTTGTGCTTCTTCCATCTGGGCCTGTTCTGCGGCAGCGGCAGCAGCGGCAGCAGCGGCAGCAGCAGCCTCTTCGGCAGCCTTCTCAGCCTTGCTCTTGCGACCGCGACGTTTCTTGGGCTTTTCCTCAACGATGGGCTCCTCGGCAGGTTTCTCAGCCTGCACCTCAGGTGCTGGCATATCTGAGAAGAGTGAAGGAGCCTCTACGTTCATATTCTTCTGGTTCATCACGTCGTAGTTCTCGCCCTCTTTTCCATTGACGGTATAGACGTGGTCAGTATCTTTCTTGGCAATGCGGGTGCGCTTGCGCTTCGGAGTGGCACTTTCCGATACCGAAGCAGTCTCAGCGGCCTTGTCCAGAATGTCGTAAATGACCTTTTCCAGTTCGTCGTTCTGCGACACTTTGATACCCAGTTGCCCGGCAATCTCCATCAGTTGGGGTATTGCCATCTGTTCTAATTGTTCTTTGGTATACATAAAATCAGCACTTTGTTTGCTTATGCGTAAGATGTGGATTTGAGACTAAAAGCGCTTCAAGGACTGTAGCGCTATGATAATCGTGTGCAAAGGTAGTCATTTTTTTTGTAACGACAAAGAAAATGACTACCTTTTTATCTTTATTTCACTACTTTTTCAGAGGAACGAGTATACTGAAGGTTGAACCTTCGCCCAAGACAGACTCTACCGTCACGTCGCCGCCAATCTTGCGGGCAAAGTCTGCACAGAGTTGCAAGCCGAGTCCTGAGCCTTCTTCGCCGTCGGTTCCATAGGTGGTATCACCCTTGCGGAAGATCGTGTCAATACGGTCGGGTGCGATGCCTACGCCGTGGTCGCGGACGCTGATCTTGGCAAATTCGTCTTCTTGCGACATCAGTATCTCTATCGTGCTGTCTTCTGGAGAGAACTTGATAGCGTTAGAGAGGAAGTTGCGCATGACGGTCTTCAGCATGTCATTATCGGCACGCACCATCAGCGGTTCACCTTTCCACTTGTAGTCCAACTTGATTTTCTTGGTCATGGCTATCATCTCGAAGATCTCTACCACGCCAGGCACGATGTCGTTCAGGTCGAGGTCTTGCAGCACCACGTTCAGTCGTCCGGTCTGGCTCTTGGTCCACTTCAGCAGGTTGTCCAGCAGGTCGTGGCAGTCCTCGCTCTCCTTGTTGGCCTTGTCGAGCAGTTCGAAGAGTTCTGGTCCTATCACATCCTTGGGCACCGCGTTGACCACCAGGTTGAGCACCATGCGGATGCTGGCCATTGGCGAGCGCAGGTCGTGTGCGATGACTGAGTACATCTTGTCTCGGTTCTTGATCGTGGCCCGCAGGTCGCTGTTCTGCTTCTCGATGATGCGGGTGGCCGCCACCAGTTTGATCTGGTGGAAGACGCGCACCACCAGTTCCTCCTTATTAAAAGGCTTGGTCAGGAAGTCGCTGGCTCCCACCTTGAATCCGTGCACCAGGTCGCTGGGGTTGTTGAGGGCCGTCAGGAAGATGATGGGTATATCCGCCGTCTCCGGATCTTTCTTGAGGATGGTAGCCGTATCAAATCCGTTGATATCAGGCATCATGACATCGAGCAGTATCAGGTCAGGTTTTTCTGTCTTTGCCATCTCGATGCACATGTTTCCACCGCTGGCCGTACAGATCTGATACTTCTCGTTGGTGAGGAGGATTTTTAGTAGCAGCACGTTGCTGACCACATCATCAACAATCAAGACTTTGAATTCGCTTTTATCGATTACGGAATCGAGTCCTACGTTTCGAGTTGTGTCACTCATTTTGTTGTATTGATTTATTTCGAAGGGCAAAGATACATTATTTATTTGTAACAGCCAAATCTTAGGGTGAAATTTTTCTTTGACAGCGCAAATATTCGCCTATTCATGTTCTTGTAAGAAGAAAAATGATTACCTTTGCACGCAGAAATGGACAAGATAATCATGGGCATTGACCCTGGAACGAACATTATGGGCTATGGCGTGCTGGAAGTGACCGACGGAAAGGCGCACATGGTGACGATGGGCATCATCGATCTGAGGAAGTTTCCTGATGCCTATCTGAAGTTGGGTCATATTTTCGAGCGGGTGACTGGCATCATCGATTCCTACCTGCCCGACGAATTGGCTATCGAGGCTCCCTTCTTCGGCAAGAATGTGCAGTCGATGCTCAAATTGGGACGTGCCCAGGGAGTGGCCATTGCTGCCGCTATCGAGCGTAGCGTGCCCATCCACGAGTATGCCCCCATGAAGATCAAGATGGCGCTCACGGGCAACGGCTCGGCCTCGAAGGAGCAGGTGGCTGGCATGCTGCAGCGCCTGTTGCATATCCCCAACGACGAGATGGGACGTTTCATGGATGCCACCGATGCCCTTGCTGCTGCCTACTGTCACTTCCTGCAGATGGGACGGCCTGAGAGTGGTGCTCCCCACTACAAGGGTTGGAAGGATTTTGTCAACAAGAATCAGGATAAGGTATGGAAAAACCACAAGTCATAGCCATCGTCGGACAGAACGCCAGCGGGAAGACCCTCTACGTTGACAGGCTGCGCAAGCAGTTGGCCAGCGATAGCGTGCGCTACATCGCCTTCAGCGACTCCTATGGCGCCGCTACCGACAGGGCCTACTATCTGCAACTGCGCTGGAACCAGCACGACATCGATGCCGAGACGCCTACGGCCGGCAGCGCCCTGGAACATTCGTTCCTGCTTACGGGACCGGATAATGAGGAGCGGCGCGAACTGCAACGCCACCTCTATGCCCTCTTCGACATGATGCCGCTGCTGGACAAGTATGTCATCACGCTGTCCAGTGGCGAACTGCGCAAACTTCAACTCATCAAGACGCTGATGAGTGGTCCGCGCATACTGATTCTCGACAATCCGTTCATCGGACTGGATGCTGAGACGCGCCAGCAACTGAAGGACCTGCTCCACCGGCTGGCCTGCGAGCAGCAGATGACCCTCTACCTCGTGCTGACACGTGGTGAGGAGGTGCCCGACTATGTCACCGACTTCATCTGGATGACCGACGAGGCGCTTTTCCGAAGCACCCCTGCCCCACTCTCCTCCGAGAAGCGCGAGGCCCTGCTACGGCTGCCAGTACATGCCGACGACTATCATGCCGACGTTGTGGCCGATCTCCGTCAGGTCAGCATCCGCTATGGCGAGCGCACCATCCTGAGGGCGCTGGACTGGAGCATCCGTAACGGCGAGCGATGGGCGCTGTCAGGACAAAATGGCAGCGGCAAGTCCACGCTCCTCTCACTCATCTGTGCCGACAACCCGCAGGCCTATGCCTGTGACATCACGCTCTTCGGACACCAGCGCGGATCGGGCGAGAGCATCTGGGACATCAAGAAGCACATCGGCTATGTGTCGCCCGAGATGCACCGTTCCTACCAGCGCAACCTGCCCTGCCTGCAGATTGTGGCCAGCGGCCTCAAGGACACCATTGGTCTCTACACGCGCGCCAGCGAAGCCGAGAAGCAGTTGTGCCGCTGGTGGATGTGGCTCTTCGGCATCGACCATCTGGCCGACCGCTCATTCTTGGCTGTCTCGAGCGGCGAGCAACGCCTGGTGCTGCTGGCACGGGCCTTTGTCAAAGACCCCGAACTGCTCATCCTCGACGAGCCCATGCACGGCCTCGATGCCCATCAGCAGCAACTGGTGAAGGACATCATCGACACCTTCTGCCTGCGCACCAACAAGACCCTCATCATGGTGACCCACTACCCGTCGGAACTCCCGTCGTGCATCACCCATCAGAAATATCTCACAAAACAACAATAAACCATCATCAACATGAAGAAAATCATCATCACAACACTACTCCTGCTGGCTACGGTGAACACCGTATTCGCACAGGAAATCTACACGGAAGTGAAGAAAATGGCTCAGGAAAAAGTGGACGATCCCAACAGCGCCCCTATCGTGAAGAACATCAACAAGTTCAAGGTGGATGCGCTGAACTACATGGCCATGAAGATGCGCGAGCAGATGCCCGACTCAAGTGCCGTTCTACTTGACAATATGGCTATCTCGCTCCACAATTTCATCAACAACTATACCCGTGACCTGGTGAGTTGCAGCCAGCAGCCTGCCGCCTATCAGACCAAGGTGATCAGCGCCTACATGGATGCCAGTTACTCCAACCCGCTCTTCAACGACAGCGACGAGGAGGTCACCCTCGCCTATTTCATCGACGGCAAGAGCGTCACGCGCTTCTCGCTCGACACCGATTGGCGACGCGCCATCCTCGCGGCAGAGGCGGCGATGAAGAAACTGAAATAAAAGAAGGGGAGTTTGACGCTCCCCTTCTTCATTATATCTTCAAGTCCCTCAACAACTCACTCATGCGTTGCAGCGTGGAGATGCGGGTGGGCACCAGCGGCAGACGCAGCACGTTCTCAATGAAGCCCATCTCGTGGAGCATCGCCTTCACTCCGGCAGGGTTGCCGTCGACGAACAACAGCGAGAAGAGGTCGGTGAAGCGGTGGTGAATCTTGCGGGCAGGATCATACTCGCCACGCATCTGCAACCGGATCATCTTCGAGAACTCCTTGGGCAGCGCGTTGCCGATGACGGAGATGACACCCACGGCACCACACGACACCATCGGGAACGTCAGCGAGTCGTCGCCTGAGATGACGTCAAAGTCCTCCGGCTTGTTCTTGATGATCTCGTCCACCTGCTCCAGGTTACCGCTGGCCTCCTTGATGGCCACGATGTTCTCACAGTCGCGAGCCAGACGGACGGTGGTCTCAGCCTTCAGGTTCACCCCCGTGCGCCCAGGCACGTTGTACAGTACCACAGGCAGCGACGTGGCGGCTGCGATGGCCTTGAAGTGCTGGTAAAGTCCCTCCTGCGAAGGCTTGTTGTAGTATGGACAGACGCTCAATATGCCGTCGATGCCCTTGAAGTCACCGTTTTTCAGTTCCTCCACCACAGCAGCCGTGTTGTTGCCGCCGCAGCCCATCAGGATGGGTACGCGCGCCTGCACCTTGTCCACTACCAGTTGTTTGATACGTGCTTTCTCGTCGGCCGTCAGCGTGGGTGTCTCGCCAGTCGTGGCGAGGATACAGAAGAAGTCGGCACCATTGTCCAGTTGATAGTCTACCAGTCGCAGAAGTGCCTCGTAATCAACGGATCCGTCTTGCTTGAAAGGGGTTACCAGGGCGATGCCCAGTCCTTTGAAAATGTTATATACCATAAGAGGGTTGCTCAATTTCGGTTGCAAAGGTACGAATAAGCGAGGAAAAAACCAAAGGAATTTTGTGTTTTTTCGAGCGAGAGTACATTAGAGCATCGTCTCAAAGGTACGAATAAGCGAGGAAAGAAACAAATAAAAAAAGATTTTTTTTGATTTATTCTTTCGAGCGACAGTACCTTCGGCGAAGCCAGTGGTACGAATAAGCGAGGAAAAAACCAAAGGAAAGTACATTTTTCTTTGTAGGAAATCCACTTTTATTTATCGAGTGGAGATTATCATTATAAATTTTTGTTCATATAAAATATTTTTTGTATATTTGCACCAATTATTAAGATCAATACATTCAAGACCCTTCAAAGATATGACAAAGACATTATCTATCATGATCACGTTGTACTAAATTAAAAAGATACAGTTATGAAAAAAAGTATTCTAATTATGTTGTCTCTTGTGTATGCGGTAGTTGGACATGCACAAATTGAGATAGAAGAATGTGTTCTAAACGCATTTACTTACTTGAATGCTGTACGCCAAAATCCTTCTGCCTATTCTGCAAAGATCGGAGTTGATCTCGGATACGTTGAACCTCGTCCTGCCCTACATTGGAATGAGGCTTTGATAAAGGCTGCACAGGCTAAAGCAGAGGACATGGCTAACCGGAATTATTTTGCTCATGTTGATCCAGAAGGAAATGGTATGAATATAAAAATCCATTTAGCAGGATATGAATTGCCTAAAGAATGGTATGAATCCCGAACTGATAATTTCTTTGAAAGTCTTGGATGTGGCACCTTCATTAATACTGGAGAATCAGTAATTAATATGCTAATCGTTGACGAGGGCACACCATCTCTTGGACATCGTAACCACTTGCTTGGCATCGATCCGTTCTGGGCCGATTGCTATGACATCGGCATTGGACATGCACAGAACCCTAATTCTAAGTTTGTTCATTACTGGAGCATACTGATTGCGAAGCATAAATATTAATCATATTAAAACGTGATATTATGTACGAAGACAAACGAAATCAGATCATAGGTACAGTCCTGTCCTGTATGTTTTTTTTGATTATAGGCGGATTTATTACATGCAGTTATGGTCAAGTTAGTCAAATTGGCAAAACTGCCATTAAAACAGCAATGGAAAAGAATGCCGTAAAAGCGGCTGTCGGAAAGGCGATAATAGATGGATTCTTAAATCAGAACGATATCCTCAGTAACGACTTTCGTCAAATGTACAAGAATGACACCACTTTGAAGGGGACTGCAATTCTTCCTCTAACCTCACAAATTGAAATAGAGAAGAAGCAGAGGATGCTTATGGACCTTTTAAAGAAAAGTTCAGATTCTATAATATCAAAGACAGAACTTAATGGGAAACAATTTGAATATCTAAATGAATATATAAAATATCTTACTAAAGGAACGAAATGTCTGCAAAACAAAGACAGTTTACAAGCCATTCATCACTTTATATCTGCAGATTCTGTTATCCAGAAACATCCTGACATAATAAAAAATGATACATTATCAAAATATCATTCGCAGATACTTGTTAAAATCGGTTTGTTCTATTTCACAGACAAAAATAGTAAAAAAACGGAACGCCTTGAAAAAGCCTTATACTATTTTGAACGAGCAGAAGTTTTTGGTGATACCAATGCTGATTCATATGCCTACGCCACCCGAACGATGTTATCATTATTAAAAAAAAGAACAGAAGAAAATAATAGTGAGACAAATAGTAGCGAGACAAATAGTAGCGAGACAAATAGTAGCGAGACAAATAATAAGGATTAACTCTTTACTGTCCCCCCACACCGTTCTGTACGCTTTGTCCGTCGCCAGTTCTATCACGTCATGGTCAGGATTCTGTGGTCGCAGAATCGTTCTGATGTTTTGGCGATCTGCTGACCTGTTTCCTCTGTCTTCTTAGGGCAATATCACTCCTGGTACTCTCGCCGATATATCCCCCCACGTTAACGCCAAGAATTTCCTTAGCGGCTGATGAATTTCAGCCTTTTATTTTGCACATATAGGAAAAAGTCGTATATTTGCGGGCGAAAACCAATAATTTAATCTACGGAATGATATGAAATATGATGTTTTCATCAGTTACCGACGCGAGGGCGGTGACAAGTATGCCCGCACCATCCAACAGGCGCTGGAGAAGCAGTACCGCGTGTTCCTGGACTTCGACGAGTTGAAAGACGGGGTGTTTGACCAGCGCATCATCGATGCCATCAGCGAGTCGCCCGTGTTCCTGCTCATCCTCTCGCGGGGTGCGCTGGACCGCTGCGTGAACGAGAATGACTGGGTGCGGCAGGAGATCTTGCAGGCCGTGAAGTGCGGCTGCCATATCGTGCCGGTGACCATCGACGACACGTTCGAGGGGCTGCCAGCGTCGTTGCCTGAGGAGTTGCGCCGTGCCGTGGGACAGCATCAATTCTCTGAGATACAGATGAAAACGCTGTTCAAGGCGTCGATGGAGCAATTGATGCGCGACCGCATTGCGCCCTACGTGCACCGCGAGGAAACCACCTCGGGCATAGAGATTCATATCGATGTAGATGCGGATTGCGACCTTTTCCGCTTCAAGACGTTCATTCGGCATTTGAAAGCGGGTGAGGATAATGTGATTCACCTGAGTCCGGGCAAGTACAAACTGGATTTCATCTCCACGCAGGAGCCAGAGGTAAAGAATTCGATGGTGTATTCGCTGGCCCCCGGCATTTCCTGTGACTTCATTGAAATGGCGCTGAAGACTCATATTGAGGAATTGGTAGCCAAGCGCAAAGCAGCAGCAGAAGAAGAAGCAAGACGTAAAGCAGAAGAGGAAGCAAGGCGCAAGGCGGAGGAAGAGATACGCAAGGCGGAGGAAGAAAAGAAAAGGAAGGCTGAGGAGGAGAAACAAAAACGATTGGAAGCTCTTGAGAAATTGAAACTTACCCCAATCAAAAATAATGGGAAATATGGCTTTGCTGATAAAATCGGTAAGGTAGTGATTCCCTGCCAGTGGAAGGATACTAGGACTTTCTCTGAGGGCTTGGCGGCAGTGCGGGATGCCAGCGGTAAGTGGGGCTTTATCGACAAGACGGGCAAGGTGGTAATTCCCTGCCAGTGGGAGAATGCTTGCTCTTTCTCTGAGGGCTTGGCACGAGTGCAGGATGCCAGCGGTAAGTGGGGCTATATCGACAAGACGGGCAAGGTGGTAATTCCCTGCCAGTGGAAGGATGCTTGGAATTTCTCTGAGGGCTTAGCGCTAGTGAAGGATGCCAACGAGAAGTGGGGCTTTATCGACAAGACGGGCAAGGTGGTGATTCCCTGCCAGTGGGAGAATGCTAGGACTTTCTCTGAGGGCTTTGCGCTAGTGTGCGATGACAACGGGAAATGGTGGAGAATCGACAAGACGGGCAAGGTGGTTAGTGAGGTATAGCAAAAAGTGACAAAAAAAGACAAAATTTGAAAATGCTAAACATTTTGAGGATGCATCTTTTCGTGATGCATCCTCAATTCATTTGGTTCTATTTAGTAAGATTCAGGTCTGCATATTCCGTCACGGGGCTGAAGCAGGGGCACGGCTTGCGGGGATCCAGGTCGTGATGGCCCACTATCAGGGCGCGGGGGTATGCCCTGTGCAGTTCCTCCAGCAGTCGGCGGAGTGCCGCCTTCTGCGCCTCGGTGCGCGTGTCGGCCGGTTGGCCGCGGATGTCCAGACCGCCCTCGTAGCAGATGCCTATCGAGTGGGTGTTGTGGTTCACGCAGTGGGCACCGGCCATCTCCTCCGGGCGTCCCGGCTCTATCTGTCCGTCACGGCGGACAACGTAGTGATAGCCTATACCCTTCCATCCCTTCTTCCTGTGCCAGCCGTCGATCTCTTCCGCCGACGAGGTCTGGTCGGGCCTCACTGCCGAACAGTGGATAACTAGTAATGT
>CADCCB010000008.1 GCA_902799905.1 uncultured Prevotellaceae bacterium | reverse complement strand
CTGACAGTTCAGCCGGTATGACGACACCCGTTGCCCAATAACTGAGCATCAGCACCGCAGTTACCATCACTCCGAATTCCAGTTCGGCTCTATAATCAAACCAAATATGCTTTAAGAAATGATTCTGCATAATCACAATACTTTCATCCTTGTTGCTCCTCTCCCCACATCTCGTCCAGACTTAGAAACAAGACCTACAGCATTTGTGGCCTCTATCCATCGTGTGGGCGACAGGGTAAAGGCATTCAAACCTGCCTCCTTTCTAAACCCCTCGAATTCGAGGGGGTTAAAATTGGCGTTATGAAGAGTCTCCCACAACCCAAGATATTCAATGGTATTGCGATTACGCATCCAGTTTGCAACCACGCCATTAGGGTCTATGCCATTCTTCTGCTTGGCAATGTCTGTGATGCAGATATAGTCAACGCCATCGATGGTCATCGTTTTGATGCTGACATCCTTGACAATTATTTCGTTCTTCTTTGCCATATTCGTTCTATTGTCCTGTTATCTGTGCCATGTCGGTCTTTAGTCATTAGGAACTGCAAAGATACGAAAAAGGTTTGGAATAAATAAAGATTTCTGCTCAATAATTTGGAATATACACAAATACTTCCAATCTTTGCAGTGTGAAAGGAGAAGCCAAGTAGAGCCACGATGTGCGGCGCTCGGCTTTGCTGCTTCGCTTGTCGAAGAACGGTGACATCTGCGTGATGATGAGCAATTCGACCTTGCCGCTTGGCTTCCTTCACTCAAATACAGAGCTGGCCACAAGTTGACCAGCTTTTATTGTATCCTGAAAAGACACAGAGTAATGACAAATGACAGATGACAGTTATAAAAAAAGGTGGTATTGACTGATTCATTGAAGAATTATCCCTATTAATAATTGTATATTTATACTATAATTATTATATTTAGGCAATATTGTGAATAACAAAAAACTGGTGATAAGATGAAAAAGGGAAGAAATAGCTACATAAAGCCTGACATCCAGGTGCTGTATGTGGAACCGCTCAAGTTCATTGCTTCCAGTGGCAAGCATAGTGAAAAACTAAATGACGAACCTCAAGACGACATCATTGTTGGTGCCCGTCAACATCATTCAGTCTATGACGACTTTGAGGATGAGGAGGATTATTAGTCATCGTCCATCAATAAGCAAGTAACACCGAATTTCTATAACAACAGCAGTTACAGTCGAAAACGATTGTAACTGCTGTCGTATTTATAAATATTCTTGGTCTCGTCAATCAGGATGTCAAAACTTTTGTTATTTCGTCACAAAAATGCTGATTCTACTCCTCCGTCACAGGGAACTCCATGAGATAGGCCTTGATGAAGCCGTCGAGTTTGCCGTTCATGACGCTTTCTACATCGCGGGTCTCGAAATTGGTGCGATGGTCCTTCACACGCTTGTCGTCGAAGACGTAGGAGCGGATCTGCGAGCCCCACTCTATCTTCTTCTTGCCAGCCTCTATCTTGGCCTGGGCCTCCAGACGCTTCTTCATGGCACGGTCGTAGAGTTGGGAGCGGAGCAGGGCCATGGCACGCTCCTTGTTCTTGGGCTGGTCGCGGGTCTCGGTATTCTCGATGAGTATCTCCTCTTCCTCGCCGGTATCGGGGTCGGTGTACCAGTAGCGCAGACGGACACCCGACTCCACCTTGTTCACGTTCTGACCGCCGGCACCGCTGGAGCGGAAGGTGTCCCACGAGAGTTTGGCAGGATCGACATAGACCTCGATGGTGTCGTCGACCAGGGGCGAGACGAAGACGGAGGCGAAGGAGGTCATGCGCTTGCCCTGGGCATTGAAGGGGCTGACACGGACGAGGCGGTGGACGCCATTCTCGCTCTTTAGGAAGCCGTAGGCATAGTCGCCGCCCTGAATCTGCATGGTGACGCTCTTGATGCCGGCCTCATCGCCGTCGAGCAGGTTGGCGATGGTCACCTTATAGCCGTGGGCCTCGGCCCAGCGCATATACATACGCATGAGCATGCTGGCCCAGTCCTGAGCTTCGGTACCGCCGGCACCGCTGTTGATCTTCAGCACGGCCTCCATGGGGTCCTCCTTCTGGCGCAGCATGTTCATGAGTTCCAGGGCCTCGATGGCCTCGATGGCTTTCTGGTAGTCCTCGTCCACCTCCTGCTCGGTGACCATCTCGTCTTTATAGAAGTCGAAGGCGAGTTGCAGTTCGTCGGCCTTGGTACGTACGTCGTTATAGCCGTCGATCCATTTCTTGATGCCTTTCACCCTCTTCATCTGTTCCTCTGCGCGCTTGGGGTCTTCCCAGAAATCAGGGGCCTGGGTGCGGAGGTCCTCTTCCTCCCACTCCATCTGCTTTTGGTCTATCTTCAGATAGTGGTGCAGTTTTTCTGCTCTGTCGAGAATATCTTTCAGTTGGTCTTGTGTAATCATGCTGCAAAGGTAGTGCAAATCGAGCGAAATGCAAAATAAAAATCCTTTTATTTTCATTTCCGAGGTGCAGCCTACCTAAGACCGGCTACAACATGGAACGGTCTCGGCTATACAATTGCGGCATATAGTCGGGCATGTGATACCATGCTTTCAGCATAAGGATGGCAGGCACCAAATTCAAGATATAGGAGAACATCACGATGAACACATATATGCCGGAAGAATCGATATTGGGAATAATGAAACTCTCTAGCAATTGCGAAACCACATTCAAGCCAACCGTCCAGATAGCAGCCATGAGCAGATAGCGCCCAGGCCCCGTGCGCAGAGAGCGCCACAGCAGTATGCCGATGCTCAGCGCAAAGGCACTGCCAATAATGAAGAACACGACAGAATGCCATGTGATATGCCCCGATCTGGCATATTCAGAGAACTGCTCAGAGGTCATGCCCAGCACCGTGGCTCTAACGTAATAGGCCGTAAAGAGGGTGACAACGACGCCCCATAGTGCCTGCACGATTCTAAGCCAACCTGCCCAACGCCCGCTCTTGCTGCCCCTGCCTATAAGAATCAGGCACATGCCAATGGCAAGACCGATAACGAAATTGAGAATATGATTGGCATAGGTCTGGAACATTGTAAACTTATAGAGCATTTCTATACTGAAGTAATAGCCATAGATCATGTTCAGAGGCGTGCTCAACAGGCTCAGTACAAACTTCACAAAACAGAAGATGCCTATCCACCGCAGCCACATGGCCGCACCGCAATGCCAGCCACGACGCTCTTCATCGCTGGGAAGGAAGGGAAAGAGTGATGGATGCTCTGCAAACTGACCGTCCAGCCCCGTACGCAAGGCCTCGGTCATCTGCCTCACAAACGACCCTTTCATAAACAGATAGGCACCCCATAGCATCAGAGCAGGCAGCACGCCAAAGAGCCACGACCACCATCCCATGCCGAACGGCATGCTGGAGCCGTAACTGATGGTCACCATCTGCTCCTTGTCATTGCGGCGGATGCGCAGCCGGCCGCGCACCAGAGGCCGGTAGTTGATAATCACCTCGTCGGCCCTTGCCTCTATCTTTTTGTCAGGAAAGGCCGCCGTCATGACCTGCGCCAGTTGTTTGCCAGTGAGCGCAGCGTCGTAGGGTAAATGAAAATACTGTCGCATAATTACATCATTCCTCGTACATCTTATCTATCTCGGCCTTGTAGTTCTCGTTGAGCACACGGCGCTTGATCTTCAGGGTGTTGGTGAGTTCGCCACGCTCCATGGAGAACGGACGGGGAAGGAGGGTGAAACGCTTCACCTGCTCGTAGTGGGCTAACTGCTGCTGCAAAGTGTCGATACGGTCCATGAGCATCTGCACAATACGCTTGTCGCGGCACAGGTCCTCGCGACTGTTGAAGGCAATGTCGTGCTGACGGGCATAAGCCTCGAGCAACTTGTATTCAGGCACGATGAGAGCCGACACGAACTTGCGCTGATCAGCAATGATGGCAATCTGGTCGATGTACTTGTCCACGAGGAGTTTCGACTCAATCATCTGTGGGGCGATATACTTGCCGTTGGAGGTCTTGAAGAGGTCCTTGATACGGTCCTTGAGGAAGAGTTCGCCATCCTTCATATAACCGGAGTCGCCCGTGCGGAAGTAGCCGTCGGCAGTGAACGACTGGCGGGTGATGTCGTCGCGGTTGTAGTAGCCGCGGGTGATGGTGGGACCCTTGAGCAGAATCTCGCCCTCCTCGCTGATACGGATGTCGATGCCCTGGATGGGGTGTCCGACGGAGCCCACCTGATAGGGCTTGCCCAGATGGTCGCAGGTGACCGTGGCCAGACTCTCCGTGAGGCCATAGCCCACCACCATGTTGATGCCGATGCTATGGACGAACTCCTCGACATGGGCCGAGACGGTGGCGCCTGCCGTGGGGAAGAAATGGGCATTCTCAAGGCCCAGTTCCTTGCGTACGAGTGAGAAGACGGTCTTGTTGAGCAGTTCATACTCCAGGCGCAAGGCCAACGGCGGCTGCTTGCCCGCTGCCAGGTATTCTATGTTATGACGGCGTCCCACCTCCAGGGCATGCTTGAACACGGAACGCTGAACGGAGCCGCTGCTCTCTATCTTCTCCTGAACGCCATGATAGACCTTCTCCCAGAAGCGGGGCACGCTGGACATGCAGGTGGGGTGCTGTTCGCGCATCGACTTCTGCACCTCCTGCGGGTAGGTATTCACTATGAGACGCGCTCCCACCGTGATGCACAGCAAGGCCCATCCACGCTCGAAGATATGGGTGAAGGGCAGGAAGTTCATGATACGGTCGTGCTCGTCAACCGGCACATCCTTGTGGTTGGCCTCCATGGCGGCATGGAACTGTCCCATGGAGAGGATGACGCCCTTCGAGTCGCCCGTGGTGCCACTGGTATAGAGGATATTGGCGACATCGTCCATCGTGGCCTCCTGCTGGCGGCGCTCCACCTCCTGCTGGCGTGCCAGTCCCTCGCCCATCTTCAGGAAATCGGTGAACGACATCACGGTCTGGTCGCCCTCAGGCAACTTGACTGCTGGGTCGAAAACGATGATTCGCTCCAGCGACTGACAGGTGGGGAACACACGGCGGGCCTTCTCATACTGATCCTGCTCGCCCACGAAGAGGAAACGGATATTAGCATCGCCAATCATGAACTGGATCTGCTGCTCACTACTGGTGGCATAGAAGGGGATGGTGACGGCACGGATGCCCCACGCGCCGAAGTCGGTAAACAGATACTGCACCGAGTTCTGCGAGAAGATGCCTACGTTCTCCTGCACCTGAACGCCCATGGCCAACATGGCATTGGACACCTGACGGACAATGCCTGCGAACTGGTTCCACGAGCACGACTTCCACTGCTTGCCTCCATAGTTCTTGTAGATGAGCGCCTCACGATCACCAAAGCGGGCTGCCACATCGAAAACCAGACGGGAAAGATGGCTGTTTATCTGCATAGTAATACCCCCTTATGGTCTCACATCCTACACGAAACTGATGACTCCCTGCTGGGTGTCGGTAGTATCCTGATGCTGAGGTTCAGCGGGCACGTTCTGTCCACCGATGCTAGAGAGTATCTCACGGGTGCGCTTATAGGTGGGCGTCGACTCAACAGCCGAGATGACATCGTCGTTGTCGAGATCCTCAGGGCTGAAGATGTAGATGTTGGGACGACGCTTATAGCGCTTGGCGGTATCGCCTTCGCCGTAGTAATGGCCACGACGCTCCTCACGCTTGGCAGCACGCTCCTGCTCCTCGGCCAGACGGTTCTGCTCCTCGCGGGTCTGCTGCATAGCCATGCGCTCCTCCATACCATCGACATTCTGCATGCCGAAGCCTGTAGCCAGGATGGTGACCTTGACCTTCTTGCCAAGTTCGGGGTCGATGGCGACACCCCACTTGATCTCGAAGTCGCCGAACTTGTCCATGAACTCGTGGACGTAGTTCATCTCCTCCATCATAAAGTTGTCCTTCGACTCCTTCTGATGCGAGAATGAGATATTGAGCAGGATCTTCTTCGAGTTGAAGATATCGTTGTCGTTGAGCAGAGGCGAATTAAGAGCATCCTCGATAGCCTTCTTCACACGATCCTCGCCCTCGCCATAGCCAGTGGACATGATGGCTACGCCACCATCCTGAAGCACGGTCTTCACATCGTTGAAGTCGAGGTTCATCGTACCATGGAGGGTGATGATCTCAGCGATGGACTTTGCTGCCACGCTGAGGGTGTCGTCAGCCTTGCCGAAGGCGTCGAGGAAGGAGAGGTCAGGATAGATCTCACGCAGGCGCTCGTTGTTGATCACGAGCAGGGCATCGACATGCTTACCCATCTCCTCCACACCGTCGAGGGCCTGGTCAATCTTCTTGTTACCCTCGAAACGGAAGGGGATGGTGACAATGCCCACCGTCAGGATGCCCATATCCTTTGACACACGGGCAATGACGGGTGCTGCTCCTGTGCCAGTACCACCGCCCATGCCTGCTGTGATGAAAGCCATGCGGGTACCGTCGTTGAACATCCGCTTGATGTCGTCGATGCTCTCCTCGGCTGCTGCACGGGCCTTGGCCGGACGGTTGCCAGCACCAAGTCCCTCGCTGCCCAACTGGAGTTTGATGGGCACAGGCGAATCGTTGAGGGCCTGATTATCTGTGTTGCACACTACGAAGGTCACATCGTGGATACCTTCCCTGTACATATGGTTCACGGCATTGCCGCCGCCACCGCCCACGCCGATGACCTTGATGATGCTGTGGTGCTCTTCGGGTACGCCGAAGTCTAGTATTTCGTTATTGTCCAACATATTCTTTTCGTTTTTTACGTTATCGATTGATGTTTACTCTTCGCTGACCATATCACTGCCAACCTTGATGAGTTTCTTCTTCAGTTTGTTAAACCAACTGTTCTCGCGCTTACGCTGACGCTCCTCTTCGGCACGGCGGGCCTCCTCTTCACGAATCAGGCGCTCCTGCTCCTGGCGCAGACGCTCCTCCTCTTCCTTCTGACGACGCTGGGCCTCAGCAGCCAATTCCTCTTCCTGAGCCGTGCGGATGGTGCCCGTCTCCTTCTCGTAGGCCTGACGCGGCTTGCGGTCAGGAGTCTGCGACGCGGTCTGCTCCTCATCGCCAAAGAGGTTGCCAGGATCAATGGTATTGCCTGCACAGTTGATGTCGCCCTTTGCCAGCAGACCCAGCACGGTGTTGAGCATGCCGTTGCGTGCCTTCACCTGCTCGTTGCTCGAGTTGATCGTAGTATTGACAAACTTAGCCACACGCACCTTGTCGATATGCGTATGCGAGATGAAAGCCTGCTCGATATTCTTCATGTTCGAACCGCCGCCGGTAATAATCAGGCCGCCCAGCAACTTGTCATAATAGTCGGCAGGAATCTGATAGCGCACATTCTCGATAATCTCCTCCATGCGTCCCTCGACAATCTCGATGAACTTGCGGCTCTCCACCTGACGCTCCGTGTCGATGGAGTACTTCAGGTTAGGATCGATATCGTTGTTGTCCGTATAGGCCGACGCATACTTCAACTTCATCTGCTCGGCCTCGCTCTCTTCCATCTGCAAAGAGGCAATGTCCTTGGTCACATTGTTTGAGCCCAAGGGGATGACGGCCAGATGGCGAAGCACATTCTTCCAGAACACAGTCACCGTCGTGGTATCGGCACCTATGTCGATCAATGCACAGCCAGAGCGTTTCTCTGCCTCCGTCAGCACGGCATTGGCCAGCGCCAGGGGAGCCAGGTACATGTCGGCCACCTTGATATTGGCTGTCTCGAAGCACTTGTTGAGGTTCTGGAAGAAACTCGTACGTTCGAGGATATTGAGGAAATTGCCCTCCAAGCGCGCAGCACGAATGCCGACAGGATCCATCTGCAGTTGTGAATCGACACGATACTCCTGCTCGGCCACATCAAGAATCTTCTGATCAGGATAATCCAGGTTCCAGTTAGCATCCATCAGTTCCACAACCATCTCCTGCGTGATAATGCTATCAGCAGGCAGGTCTTTCACAACAGTATTCTTGACACTACGGATGGACTGTCCGCCAACACCCACGAAGACCTGCGTGATACGGGCCTTCATCTGTGTCTCCAGTTTCTTGACGATGCTTGTCAAACACTGGGCCGTCTTGTCAATGTTATACACCACACCCTTGCGGATGAACGAAGACGAGTTTTCCTTTACCAGTGCCAGCACGCTGATGCTGCCATCCGGCTTCTTCTGTCCTGCAATACCCGTCACCTTCGATGAACCGAGTTCAATCGCTACGATAAAATCTTTTACTTCTGCCATATATCCTATTTTTTATTCCGTTTGCAAATTATCTGATTGTCAAACTCAACACTTACCCGTGAGTATTTGTTCCATCCTGCCACGTTCAGGCCATAGAGATAGAACTTTCGCAGGCGTTCCAGTTTCTTGCTAATACCCGTGGGCTGGCCCAGATAGACCACATGGTTGCCCACACGGGGTATCAGTTCAACAGAGCCGTCATGCAGAATGTTCAACTGCACAATCTCGCTGCGCCAGAAGGGGTCAGCCTGTATCTTATTGGCCATCGGAGCCAGCGCGTTCTTGGCATAGGAACGGCTGATATTTCCCGTAGCCACCAGCAAATCGCGTGTGTAGATACTGGCTGGCATCGGAAGGCCATGGGTGTCAACATAGTAGTTCTCACCCACGCTGTTGATCACATGAACCACTGGTATGCGCTGCTTCACCTCGACCATGACAATACTGTCGAGCATCGTATAGCACTCTGCCTTCTCGATGAGTTCCTTAGCCTCCAATGCCCGCTCAATCTTTCCCAGATCGACATTGTCCAGCGCACGGCCCACAGGACTGAGGTTGTCAGCAGTCAACATCGTGCGTATTTCCGAAGGACTGAGGAATCCGCCCACCGACGACTCCTCGATGCCGACGCGCAGTTCCCTGCACACCTTATCCTCGGCTGGCTTGGACAATGCCACGAAGGCAAACACCAGATAGGCAACCATAGCCAGGGTGCATACAGTGGTGAGTATCGTCTTCCAATTCATTCGGTTCGTCTATGATTAGTGTTCAATTCTTTTCCTTTAATATCTTTGTCATCTCAGGGACCTGATTGTCCAGGTCGCCTGCACCCAGCACGATGAGCACATCGAACGAGCGGCTCTTGATCAAGGGGAGCACCTCGTCCTTGCTGATCATCTGTTTCTCTACGCCTGGAGCCAGGCGGTCATAGATCAGTTGAGAGGTCACACCCTCGATGGGTTGTTCGCGGGCAGGATAGATCTCCGTCAGGATAACCTCGTCCAACTGGCTCAGCGCATCAGCGAAGTCCTCATAGAAATCGCGGGTACGGGTGTAGAGGTGGGGCTGGAAGATGGCTGTGATATGACGGTTCTGATAGAGTTGGCGAATACTGCGCGCACTCTGGTAGATCTCCTTCGGATGGTGGGCATAATCGCTGAGGAACACCAGTTCGGGGGTCTTGATCTTAAAGTCGAAACGACGGTCTACGCCACCATAGGTCTTCATGCCGTTGCGCAGTTCGTCGGCAGTACAGCCATTGAGTTGGGCCATAGCCATCGCAGCAATACCATTCTCGATGTTGATGGGAATGGGCTGTCCCAACTCTACATGAGGCACGTTCTCGATGGGCGAGATAAAGTCGAAAGTAATCTCGCCGTTCTCTATCTTGATGTTCTCAGCATGGAAGTCGCCTTCGCTGAGCGCATAGTCATAGCGGCGTACGCCCTCCTGCAGATGGTCTTTCATTTCCAGGTCACGATGGATAATGAGGGCACCACCCTGCTGAATGAGTTCCGTATAATGACGGAAACTCTCCAAGTAGGCCTCTTTGGTACCATAGATATCCAAGTGGTCTGGGTCAGTAGAGGTAATGACCGTCATCCACGGAGAGAGCCAGTGGAAGGAGCGGTCAAACTCGTCGGCTTCGATAACCACGTATTCTGAGTCGGACACAATATAGTTGGTACCATAGTTCTTGGTGATGCCTCCCAGGAAAGCGTTGCAGTCGAGGTGACTCTGATGCATGATGTGGGCACACATGCTCGATGTGGTAGTCTTGCCATGGGTGCCAGCCACACACAAGCCCTTCATCTGTCGGGTCAGCGTACCAAGCACCTGGGCACGCTTCTGGATCTCAAAACCGTGTTCACGAAAATACTGCAGTTCCTTATGATCTGCTGGGATAGCAGGCGTATAGACCACCAGACAGTGGTCCTTGTCCTTGCAGGCCTGTGGAATCTGGTCAACATCCTCTTCATAGTGAATCAGAACGCCCTCCTTCTCCAGACAACGGGTCAGTTCAGAAGGGGTCTTGTCGTAACCTGCCACAATAAGCCCGCGATGATTGAAATAACGCACCAATGCGCTCATACCGATGCCTCCGGCACCGATGAAATAGACGGCTCTTATATTCTTTGCTTCCATTGACATATCTTATACTTTTGCTAATTTCAACACTTCCTCGGCTATGATACGCGCTGAGTCGGGCAGACCCATCGCCAGCACGTTCTCGCTCAACGACTTCAACTTGGCATCATCTCCCACGGTCTTGATAGCCAAGGGGATAAGTTGCTCTTTGGCCTCGGCATCCTTCACGTAGAGAGCGGCATTGCGGTTGACCAGTGCCATGGCGTTCTTCGTCTGATGATCCTCGGCCACATTGGGACTGGGCACCAGGATGACTGGCTTGCCGATAAGGCAGAACTCAGAGATGCTGCTGGCTCCGGCACGGCTGATGACAAGGTCGGCAGCACGATAGGCGGCTGCCATATCCGCGATAAAGTCACAGACCACCAGATTCTTCGGCTGGCCTTTCTGCTTCAAGTCTGCGGCAATCTGCTCGCTGTAGTATTTGCCCGTCTGCCAGATGAACTGTAATCCAGAACGCTCTATTTCCTCCAAATGCTGCATGACACTCTCATTGATGGTACGTGCACCCAGGCTACCACCCACCAGCAGGACGGTCTTTCTGTCAGGTGACAAACCAAAACTGGCTAGGGCCTCATCACGAGTCACCTTCGACTGGAGCAGGGTCTGACGTACAGGGTTGCCAGTCATCATAATCTTCTCCTTCGGGAAGAAGCGTTCCATGCCTTCATAGGCAACACATATCTTGGATGCCTGCTTGGCCAGATTCTTATTGGCCAGACCGGCATAACTATTCTGTTCCTGAATCAGCGTGGGAATGCCCAGGCTATTGGCTGCGCCCAATGCAGCACTACTGGCATAGCCACCTACGCCAACGGCCACCTGGGGTCTGAACTCGCGGAGTATCTTCTTAGCCATACGCTTACTCTTCAGATAGTCAATGGCTACACCTATATTGGCAGGCTTCCACAAAGGACGGAAGAATCCGCGAATGGGCAGTCCCTTGATATCATAACCAGCCTGGGGCACACGCTGCATCTCCATACGACCCTCGGCACCAACAAACAGGATCTTGGCGTCAGGACGCAACTCACGGATAGCATTGGCTATTGAGACAGCGGGGAAGATATGGCCTCCCGTGCCACCTCCACTGATGATAACTCGCAACTCTTCTTTCATTTCTTCTTAGGTTTTAGGTTAGGCAGTCGCATCCTTGCGCTTGGCACTTCGACTAACGCTTAGGATCACACCGATATAGGCACAATTGACGATGGTAGAGGTTCCACCCTTGGAGATCAAGGGGAGAGGCTGGCCTGTCACAATGCCGAAGTCGACAGCCACACACATATTGATGGTAGCCTGGATGACCAACAGCAAGACGAGGCCCATGACGAGGAATGCAGGGAAATTATTCTCGCAGCGTCCGGCGATGCGTGCACCACGGAACAGCAGGATGACATAAAGGAACACCACAGCAATGGCCCCGATGAGTCCCATCTCCTCAATGATAATGGCAAAGATAAAATCAGAGAAAGCCTGTGGCAGATAGTCGCGTTCCAGCGAATTACCAGGTCCTTTGCCAATAATGCCCGACGAGGCTATCGCCAAGTTGGCATGGGTCACCTGGAAATTCTTATCCGTAACCTTGTATTCCTCTGCTGACACAGCCTTCTTTTCCTTACCGGCAATACGGTTCTTCCATGTCCAGAAACGATGGGTGAACTTGTCCCACATCGAGCGGTCTTCCTTATCGGGCTTGGCCATTTCCACACCCGTAGCCTGGGCCTGTTCCAGTTGCTGGCCCTCCTTGTCGAGTTTAGCCACTGAGAACACAAGTACAAGGAAAAGGGCTGCCAACAAGACGCAAACACCTGTCAACTTGCCCATCTGCTTCATGGGTATACGACCAATGAACATCATGATAAACACCACGCCGAAGAGCAATAGTGCCGTAGAAAGGTTCTCCATTCCGATAAGCACCACTGCGGGCACCACCAGGAACAACACATATTTCATGGCCAGCGGGTCAGCACCATTACCGTCTTCACGCTGCATAGCGCTGAGCACCTGAGCCGTTGCCAACACCATCGTACCCTTGGCAATCTCGGAGGGCTGGAAGGTGAAACCTGGCAACTGTATGACGCGGTTGGCACCATTGATGCTCTCACCACCGACAAGCACCCACAACAAGGTGGCATAAGTGATAATCAGCATGATAGGTGTCATCAACTTAAAGTAGCGGCAGGGAATGTTCAACGTAATGATGACAACCACAAGGCCCACCAGTATCATGGTCGTATGATAAATCAAGGGCCCCATATAGTTATGGGTCTTATAGGTCAGCGTACTCGAAGCCGAAAAGACCTCGATGATGCTGATCAGACAAAGGAAGAGGAACACCGTCCAGATGCCTTTGTCACCCTTGAAGAGATTGCCAATTTTCTTTTCCATTCACTCTTAAAGATTTCTTACCAGTTCCTTAAATTGCTCGCCACGGTCTTCCATATTCTTAAACAAGTCGAACGATGCGCAACAGGGAGACAGCAGCACCGTCTCACCCGGCTGAGCCAGGGCATAGCAGGCTTCCACGCACTCACGCATTGAATGGGTGTCACGAACAGGGATTCCCAAACCGTCAAAGTTATCGTGCAACTTCTGATTATCAGCCCCCAGGTAGACCAATGCCGAGCACTTCTCACGAATCAGAGGCTTGATTGGCTCATAGTCGTTGCCTTTGTCCTTACCACCAACGATGAGCACCACACGGGTCTTCATGGAGTCGAGGGCATACCAGCAGGCATCCACGTTAGTAGCCTTTGAGTCGTTGACATATTGGACGCCACGCACCGTAGCCACTTTCTCCAATCGATGTTCCACACCAGGGAAATCACTCAGACTCTCTCGGATGACTTCCTTTTTGATGCCTGCAACATTACCGGCGATACCTGCAGCCAGTGAATTATAGATATTGTGACGGCCTGTCAGGCTCAGGGCCTCCTGCTCCATGTTGAATGGCTCGGGCTGTTCGATTGTGTACTGTCCCTCCTCGATATAGCCAATGGAGCCTTTCTCCTTCAGTTCCGAAAACGGATACTGGATGGCCTTAATGTCATACTTCTTCAGTTCACGCTTGATGATAGGATCATCATTCCAGTAGATGAATGCATCTTGTGGCGTCTGGTTTTGAATGATACGCATCTTGGCATCCACATAATTCTGCATCTCGAAGTTATAACGATCCAAATGATCGGGCGTGATATTCAGCAAGATGGCAATGTTGGCACGGAAGTCGTACATATTGTCAAGTTGGAACGAAGACAACTCTATGATGTAGTAGGCATGAGGAGACTCGGCCACCTGCAAAGCCAGTGAATTGCCGATGTTGCCAGCCAGACCAGCATCATAGCCAGCCTTCTTGAATATATGATAGATAAGTGAAGTTGTCGTTGTCTTACCATTAGAACCTGTAATACAAATCATCTTCGAGTCGGTATAACGACCTGCAAACTCAATCTCGCTGATGATACCGATGCCCTGTTCCTTGGCCTTAAGCACCATAGGTGCCGTTTCGGGAATACCAGGACTCTTGATAATCTCATCAGCATTGAGGATAAGGGACTCAGTATGCTGACCCTCCTCCCATTCAATATGACGCTCGTCGAGCATCTGTTTATAGCGAGGGGCTATTTTCGACATATCCGACACGAATACGTCAAAGCCCTCTTTCTTTGCCAGTGCAGCGGCACCGGCTCCACTCTCGCCGGCACCAAGTATAACGATTCTTTTTTTCATCTTATCTTCAAAGTTATGATGGTTAATGCAGCCAGGATAATAGTAACTATCCAGAAGCGTATGGTGATCTTTGACTCATGGAACGGGCGATGGGGCCAGCCCTTCAGTATGTAACGCGACGTCTGGTCGAGTTGCGAGTCGAGTTTGCGGAAATTATCGTGGATTGGCGTAGCACGGAACACACGGACACGCTGCCCCTTCCTCTTCATCCACTTGAACCACTGTGTCTGGATGATAACGCTCAGGCTCTCCACAAAGAAGATACCACAGAGGATTGGCAACAACAGTTCCTTGTGAATAATAACAGCACAGACACCGATGATACCACCTATGGTCAATGAGCCCGTATCGCCCATAAATATCTGAGCCGGGTAGGCATTGTACCAAAGGAAGCCAATCATTGCTCCTACAAAGGCACACAGGAAGACCACAAGTTCCTCGCTATGAGGAATGTACATAATATCAAAGTAGGAGGCATAGCCGATATGGGACGACACATAGGCTAAGATGCCAAGCGCGACACCTATGACTGCTGAGTTGCCGGCACACATACCATCCATACCATCATTCAAGTTGGCACCATTTGAGACGGCTGTTACTACAAAAATCGTCATGATGACGAAGACAATCCATCCTGCAGCCACCTTGTGGTCGCCAATAAACGACATCATCTCTGAGTAACTCAGGTTATGGTGTTTCGTAAAGGGGATGGTCGTCTGTAGCGACTTATGAGCCACGGCCTCATGCTGGACTACCTCAGTACGAGATTGCTGCGGAGCGCTGATGTTCTCTCGCATGACCACATCGGGGCTTAAGTAAAGCACCAAGCCCACGATGAAGCCAATTGAGACCTGTCCAACAATCTTATATTTACCTTTGAGACCTTCTTTTTTCTGACGGAAAATCTTAATATAGTCATCCATGAAGCCGAGAAAGCCCAGCCATATCGTTGTGATAACCATCAAAATGAGATATACATTGCGGATACGACCAAGCAACAGCACAGGAATCAGGATGGACACAATGATGATGATACCGCCCATAGTGGGTACGCCTTTCTTTTCCACGCCAAATGGATCGATAGACGGATCACGCTCTGTCTCGAAATACTTCTTGCGCTTCATGAACTTAATGAAGCGTTCGCCAAACCAAGCAGAGATCATCAGCGACAAGATCAAGGCTAACAGGGCACGGAACGAGATGTAACTCCACAGGTGACTGCCCGGGATATTGAACTGCTCTAGAAATCGGAAGATATAGTATAGCATATCTTAGATATTACGTTTATTTCTTTATTACACCCCAAAAATCTCTTTCACCACTTCACGGTCATCGAAATGATGCTTCACGCCTTTGATTTCCTGATAGTCTTCATGACCCTTACCGGCTATGAGGATCACATCACCCTTCTGAGCCAACATCACAGCCGTCTTGATAGCCTCGCGACGGTCAACTATGGCGACGACCTTCTTCATCTGCTTTTGGTCAAGGCCTGCCAGCATATCATTGATAATATCCTGAGGCTCCTCAAAACGAGGATTGTCACTGGTAATAATCACACGATCGCTCTGTTTCACGGCTTCCTGAGCCATAAGCGGACGCTTACCCTTGTCACGGTTGCCGCCTGCGCCACAGACCGTGATAATCTTACCCTCCTTGCCTTCAAGAACCTCATGAATGGCATTCAACACATTCTCCAGAGCATCGGGAGTATGAGCATAGTCTACCACGGCAGTATATCCCTCTGTAGAATGTATCGGCTCCAACCGGCCTGCCACACTCTTCAAGGTGCTCAACACCACAAGGATGTCTTCAGGCTTCTGGCCCAACATCACGGCAGCACCATATACGGCCAACAGGTTGCTAACATTGAACTTCCCAATGAACTGAACACCCACCTCGTGGCCATCTATATCAAGATACATTCCCTCAAAATGACACTCGATGAGACGAGCCTTGAAGTCGGCCATCGTCCGAGTGGAATACGTCTTCACCACTGCCTTAGTGTTCTGCACCATATACAAACCGTTCTTGTCATCGGCATTGGTAATGGCAAAGGCACCCTTGGGCAGCATGTCGAAGAAAGCCTTTTTGGCATCACGGTAGTTCTCTACGGTCTTATGGTAGTCCAGATGGTCACGCGTCAAATTGGTGAAGATACCTCCGGCAAATTTCAGCCCACCTATACGCTTTTGAGCAATAGCATGGCTTGAGCACTCCATAAACGCATACTGGCAGCCTGCATCAACCATCTTGCGGAGCAGACGGTTCAGTTCGATGGGGTCTGGTGTCGTATGGCTGGCAGGCACCGGCTCGCCGTCAATGTAGTTACACACCGTTGAAAGCAGGCCACACTTGTAGCCAAACTTCCTATACATATTATATAATAAGGTAGCGATAGTGGTCTTACCATTGGTACCCGTCACCCCCACCAGTTTCAGTTTCGATGTCGGGTCACCCTGGAAGATAGTAGCCACCTGACCCACAACAGCCTCAGTAGATGCCACCTGCACATAGGTCACATCGGCCTGACGCTCCACAGGAAGGTCTTCACACAAGATGGCAACAGCACCCTGTCCTATGGCCTTGGAAATATACTGGTGTCCATCGGTCTGGGTTCCTTTTATAGCCACGAACATATGTCCAGCCCCAACCTGTCTGGAGTCTATGTCAACCTCAGCAATCTCAATGTCGGTCGAACCTTCGACTGACTTTACAACTAGATTTTGTAGCAGTTCGTTCAGTTTCATATCGCGTATTTTCTATTTCAGTTCCAACGTACAGACCATACCGGGCTTCAATTCCGTACCTGGGGCAATGCTCTGGTGCTTCACGCTGCCGATACCTACCAAATTGACTTTCACACCCTGACGCTCTATCTGGTAGACGGCATCACGGGCTCCCATGCCAATGGTGTTTGGCATGACATTCTGCTGAATCTCGGGAGCCTCCAGATTTGTATTACTGGTATTGATGTTCAGATGATTTAGCACGAAGTTGGCGGACCTCACATCCCCACCCTTCACTTCAGGCTGAAAGACCGAGAGAGAGTCACGGGCATCCTCAACACGCAGTTTCAGGTTCTTGGCCATTACGCCCTCGGATATTTTATGGAATACTGCACCCGACATAGCACCACCTGATGCAGGCAGACCAGACTTCTTTAAACAGACAATACACGTATACTGAGGATCATCAGCAGGGAAATAGCCACAGAAACTCAGCCAGTACTCCACAGTACCTGACTTATAGCCACCTGCCTTGGCCACCTGTGCCGTACCCGTCTTTCCTGCCACCTGGAACGAGTGCGAACCAGCCTTCTTACCCAGTCCCTGACTGACTACATGACGAAGAATGGTCTGCATCGTCTTAATCGACTGAGGCTTTGCGATCTGTTCCTTGATCACCTCTGGCTGAACAGTCATGATAACTTCACCATCCTTGACGAATTCCTTCACAAAACGCGGACGCATCATCTTTCCATTATTGGCAATGGCATTATAGAAGGTTACCGTATTGATAGGGGCAATCTGCGTCTCATAGCCGATACTCATCCACGGCAAAGTGGTCTTACTCCAGTATTCGGCCCTATTGGTCGTGGTTGTATTCGGCATACGGATATTCGGCGGCAGATAGCCATTGATAGACAACTTTAAGTCCTCGCCTATTCCCACCCGATAGAGGCCTTCCACATATTTTGTGGGATTGGTACCATAGAAATGGTCAATGACATAACTTACGCCAATATTACTACTGACCTCCAACGTGCGAGCCACATTGATATCGCCATATCCACCACGATGCCAGTTGTGGTCTTTCATATTAGCACCATGCATTCTATACTGGCCATTACCAGTGTGAATGATATAACTCGTATCTACCACACCATCATCAAGAGCCACCAGGAATGAAGCCGTCTTGAACACGGAGCCTGGTTCACAACGATAACTGATGGCATCGTTATAACGCTCATGATACTCACCATCGGAACCACGACGCATATTGACAATAGCCTTTACGTCACCTGTCTTCACCTCCATCAGAATAGTCACACCCATTGAGGCCTCCCACTTCTTGAGTTCTTCTATCAGTGCCTGTTCCGCAAGATCTTGCATACCCACATCGATAGTGGTCACGATATCAGCGCCATCTATGGGAGGAGTAACGATGAAAGGTACGACTTTGTTGAGAACCTTCTGTTTGCGTTGAATACCTGTCTTTCCACGGAGGATGGAATCGTAATATAGTTCCAGACCAAAACGAGCCGTATCCTTACCGCCCTCAAAACTGCGGATATCACCAATAGTACGCTCGGCCAACGAACCGAAGGGGCGGCGACGCGCCTCAAACTTCTCGCAATGGAAGCCACCCTTATTGGCTGGCAGATTAAAGAAAGGCAGTTCGGCCACCTCACAATAGGTGCTGTAACTGATACGTCTTGGCCAGACAGCCCAGTGGCGGGCACCCATCGTCTTGACACCCGTGCGTGAACTGACAATCACCTTGTTGCGACCTTCCTCCAAACGCTCCTTGAACTGTTCTGCCGTCCAATCGGGGAATATGGCATGAAGCCCTTCACAGAGGCTGTCCAAATTCTCGCGCCACAGGGTATCACGCTTGTGCACCCAAGCAGTATCCTCATTGCCACCTGCCTGGAAGTCCATAAAGATCTTATACTCTGGAATACTACTTGCCAGCAACTGACCGTCACAACTCAGGATATTGCCACGATTGGGACGCACACTGTCACTATCACTCTTCAGATTATTAGCCACGACCTCCCAATAATGCTTCTTTGCCGTCATCGTGTACCCTGCCTTGGCAATCACTGCCACGCCCACTAGCGCCAGAAGCACTGCCACTATCAAGTAGCGCTGCATCACTTTATCTTTATTAAACTTGCTCATACTCTCTTCTTCCTGCTTTATTCCTCGGGTACTTCTATGATAAATGGCGGCTGGTCACTGATTTCAAGCAGTGTGTCCTGATTCAGACGCAGCACATTGCTCTGGCGGCACATCTCTGTCAGGTTACTCGAACTTGACAAGGCTTTATACTTAGCCTTCACGAGTTCGCCCTCCAGACGATTGATCTCAATAACATCCTGCTGACACTGATAGCGGAAACCAATATAAACGGTTGTGATAAGCACTATCAGCAGGATGAGAACCACATGATGGCGTACAAGTGTGAAGAGATAATCACCGCCTACAATCTGACGCAGGGTGAGCGAACCAATGGGGGCATCATCGTCCTCACTGATCTGTTCTTTCATCTGCTGCAGCGCTGAGGGTTCTTTTGTCATCGGCTGCTCTTCCTCGGGCTGTACCTCCTCTTTCTGAGATAGCCCCTCAGACTCCTCACCAACCGATATCTCCAGTTCTATTTCCGGCTGCAGGTTTTTCTCTTCATCTGCCATATTTTTGTCTTATATCTTTTCTGCTATTCTCAACTTTGCACTGCGACTTCTCGGGTTCTTCTCCAGTTCCTCATCAGAGGGTGAAATGACCCTATTATTAATAAGGTGTAAAGGCGACTTCACACGACCAAAGAAGTCCTGATCGGCCTTTCCCTCTACATTGCCACATCGCATCACATTCTTCACAATACGATCTTCCAGCGAATGATAGGTTATCACGCTCAGACGGCCACCTGGATTGAGCAACTCACATGCTCCCAACAGCATCTCACGCAGGGCATCCATCTCATGGTTCACCTCGATACGCAGGGCCTGAAACATCTTGGTAACTTCTTTTTTCTCCCGCTCACGGGCAAAGAGTTTCTCTGTCACTGCCAGCAACTGTGCCGTGGTCTCGACGGGGGACTGCTGACGAGCCTTCACCAACGTAGCAGCCAGTCTGCGGGCGTTTTTCAATTCTCCGAAGAGATAGAACACATCGGCCAACTGCTCTTCCGTGTAGTTGTTCACGACATCTGCTGCCGTCATTCCCGCCCGTTTGTTCATTCTCATATCGAGTGGTGCATCGTACCTGAACGAGAATCCCCGTGACTCATCGTCGAAATGGTGCGACGAAACGCCCAAATCAGCCAAGAGGCCATCTATACCATCAACCTCATAATAGCGCATCCACTGTTTCAGATACCTAAAGTTGCTACGTACGAACGTGAATCTATCATCGTTCACAATATTTAACTCAGCATCTGCATCCTGGTCGAAGCCAAAAAGATGTCCTCTGCTGCTCAGACGGGAGAGAATCTCCCGAGAATGGCCGCCGCCACCAAAAGTAACATCAACATAAATGCCGTCGGGCTGGATTACCAGCCCGTCAACGCTTTCCTTCAAAAGGACAGATACGTGATATGTCTCTGCTGTTTTGATCATTTCGTTAGAGGGCCGTAGTCATCAACTCTTTCAGTTTCGCCGCAAAGTCATCAGGTGAGAGGAATGGCTCTGCGGTCTTTTCCGCTGCCCATATCTCTATCGCATCATTAACGCCTATGAAGCGTACCGTTTGGATGATGTCCGCCATCTGCATGTAGCGTTTTGGTATAAGGAAACGCCCATTGCCATCGAGTGTCAGCACTTCAACCTCCGAAACATACTGTCGCAGTACTTGCTGACCCACGTCGTCCCACTCATTAATCTTCGCCAGAAGGGCATCCATCTTGCGATTCCAGGTACTCTCCGGATAGAGCACCAGACAGCGCTGATGCACATCCTTACGTAGAACCAGCACCTCTTCACCTGCTCCCTGCAGCACCTTACGGAAGATGGCAGGCAGAAAAACACGGCCCTTAGAGTCGGTCTTGGCTTCTATGTTACCTAAAAAACGCATACGAACATTAATATAATGAAAACTTCGGTTGCAAAGTTAATCATTTTACTCCACAATCCCCCACAAATCCCCACAATATTTTCAAAAAAAGGCAGTTTTTTTACTTTTTAACATCTCAAAACCCGATTTTTACACATTTGGACTAATTTGTGCAACGCTATTTTTAGCCTTCCAAGAGAATTTGTCAAATAGCAAAAGAACTAAATAAGTGTGAAAATGAGTTTTTTCATCAAAAAAATGTATTGGAAATGAAAGTTTTTCAGTAATTTTGCATGTCATTAACTTATAAAGGCTGACGCGAAGAGTACACAGATGGAAAAGACCATTGACATATCCCAGATTCTTCGATCCAAGATGGGAAAGAAGGCGCGGTGGGTTCCGCGTCCCGTCGTGTGGTGGCTCAAGCGTATCGTGCATGAAGATCAGGTAAACGGTTTCTTATGGGACGCACGTGACCTCAAAGGAACAGAATGGTTGGAAGCCTGCATAAAATTTCTCGATGTCACCTTGGAGGTCAAAGGTATTGAAAACCTGCCAGACAAAGATGACCCCAGACAATACACCTTCGTCAGCAATCACCCCTTAGGCGGTATTGACGGCGTTGCCATCGGCTCAATTATCGGCAAACACTACGATGGACGTTTCCGCTATCTTGTCAACGACCTGCTAATGAACCTGCCTGGATTGGCTCCACTTTGTATTCCCATCAACAAGACCGGCAAACAAGGAAGGAATGTCCCCGCAATGGTGGAAGCCGGTTTTCAAGGGGACACTCACATACTGATGTTTCCCGCAGGACTATGCTCACGCAAGAGAAAAGGTATCATCCAGGACTTGGAATGGAAAAAGACCTTTATCACTAAGAGTGTAGAGTACCATCGTGATGTCGTACCCATTCACATCGAAGGCCACAACAGCAACTTTTTCTATCGCCTGTCAAACATCAGTGACCGTTATGTCAAGAAGATCAACATCGCCATGCTTTTCCTAGCAGACGAGATGTTCAAGAATACAGGAAAAACCTTCACTATCACCTTTGGTAAGCCCATCCCCTGGGAAACCTTCACAAACCAGAAAACACCGAAGGAATGGGCACAAATTGTCAAGGAAGAAGTATATAGACTACCACAAAAATAAGGGCAAAAACAAAGACAGACATAAAGAAATGGAACTCCCAATCATCGATCCCGTACCAGTTGAGGTGCTCAAGAAAGAACTGACACCAGATCTGCAGTTGCGTATGACAAACAAAAGCAACAACCAGATTTTCATTATCACAGCCCACAATGCGCCTAACGTAATGCGTGAAATAGGCCGGTTGCGTGAAATTGCTTTCCGTGAAGCCGGTGGCGGTACTGGCAAAGAAGTAGACATTGATGAGTTCGATACTTGCGAGAATTGCTACAAGCAACTCATCGTCTGGAATCCTGAGGCCGAGGAGATTATCGGCGGCTACCGCTATTTAGAGGGTACGAAATGGGAGATAGACGAGAAGGGACAGCCCAAACTGGCCACCAGCCATATGTTCCATTTCTCACAAAAGTTCCTCAAAGATTACATGCCCTACACGATTGAATTGGGACGTTCTTTTGTCAGCCTGCCCTACCAAAGTTCCAAGATGGGTTCGAAAAGTCTTTTTGCCCTCGACAATCTATGGGACGGTTTAGGCGCCTTGACAGTCATCATGCCTAATGTGAAGTATTTCTTCGGAAAAATGACGATGTACCCTAGTTACATCCGCGAGGGACGTGACATGATTTTGTATTTCCTCAATAAGCATTTCGGTGACAAAGAAGGACTTGTAATTCCGATGAAACCGTTAAAAATTGAGGCTTCCGAGGAAGATTTAGCCAAAATTTTCCATGAAAGCGACTTCAGGGAAGACTATAAGATTCTGAACCGCGAGATACGTCGTTTGGGCTTTAACATCCCACCACTAGTGAATGCCTATATGAGTCTGTCACCCACTATGAAACTCTTCGGAACTGCCATCAACTACGGTTTTGGTGACGTGGAGGAAACAGGTATCCTCATTGCCATGGATGAGATTCTTGAGGATAAGCGCGTACGGCATATTGATTCCTTTATTAAGGAACATCCAGAAGCATTGAAGATCACCAGCGGTGCCAACAAGGTAATATATAAGGAGAAACATTGATTAATGTTTCTCCTTTATCTATTAGTGCTATACGCTTTCTTTTCTGACTTTATGCGTCAATATTGGCGTATGTAGCATTCTTCTCTATGAATTCGCGACGCGGCTCTACATCGTCGCCCATCAGCATGGAGAATATCTCGTCTGCCTCAGCGGCATTCTCGATAGTCACCTGCTTCAACAGGCGATTCTCAGGATTCATGGTTGTCTCCCACAATTGTTCGGGGTTCATCTCACCCAAACCTTTGTAGCGCTGTGTGTGCAAGGCACTGCTATTCTCGTCGCCAGCCACATACTTGTCGATAAAGGCCTGACGCTGCTGCTCGGTATAACAGTACTCCGAGAACTTCTTGTACGTACATTTGTAGAGTGGCGGAGTAGCGATATAGAGATGTCCTCCCTGAATCACCTGCGGCATAAAGCGGTAGAAGAGCGTCATGATCAGCGTGTCGATGTGAGAACCATCGACGTCGGCGTCGGTCATGATAATAATCTTGTCATAACGCAACTTCTCGATATTAGCCTCACGGTCACCTTCTCCCTCAACACCAAAACGAACACCGATACTCTGAATGATGTTCATCACTGACTCTGACTCAAAGACGCGATGCCATTGAACCTTCTCAACATTCAGGATCTTACCACGCAAAGGCAGGATAGCCTGGAAGTGACGATCACGACCTGACTTAGCCGAACCACCTGCCGAGTCACCCTCGACGAGGAATATCTCACAACTCTTCGGATCCTTATTAGAGCAGTCAGCCAACTTACCCGGCAGACCACCACCCGTCATCGGGTTCTTGCGCTGCACGCTCTCACGCGCCTTACGGGCAGCGATACGGGCCGTAGCAGCCAGTACCACCTTATCGCAAATCAACTTGGCCTCTTTCGGATGCTCCTCCAGATAATTGGCGAGTGCCTCGCCCACAGCCTGCTGTACAGCACCTGCCACCTCGCTGTTGCCCAGTTTGGTCTTGGTCTGACCCTCGAACTGAGGCTCAGCCACCTTGATAGAGATAACGGCTGTCAGACCCTCGCGGAAGTCCTCACCGGCAATCTCAATCTTTGCCTTCTCAATCTGCTTGGAGATCTGCGGATCAGCATCGGCGTAGGCCTTCAGTGTACGGGTGAGCGCAGCACGGAAGCCCATCAAGTGAGTACCACCCTCAATGGTGTTGATATTGTTCACATAAGAGTGGATATTCTCACTATAGTCGGTATTGTACATCACAGCCACCTCGATGGGAGTGCCCTGCTTTTCAGTCTTTAGGTAGATCACATCGTCAAAGAGGTGAGTGCGGTGACGATCCACATAGCGAACAAACTCCTTCAAGCCTTCCTTGGCATGGAACACCTCGGGCTCACGCAGGTTGCCTTCCTCATCCGGACGCAGGTCGGTGAGCGTGATGGTGATACCAGCATTCAAGTATGCCAACTCCCGCATACGCTTGGCTATGATATCGTATTTATAGATGGTCGTCGTAAAGATAGATCCGTCAGGCCAGAACTGCTGGCGGGTACCCGTCTGGTCCGTATCACCAACTATTTTCACGTCGTAGAGAGGTTTTCCCTTCTCATACTCCTGCTGGTAGATATGACCGTTGCGGAATACCTGCGACATCATATGAGTAGACAATGCGTTCACACAACTCACACCCACGCCGTGCAAACCGCCCGACACCTTGTAGGATCCTTTGTCGAACTTACCGCCAGCATGAAGCACCGTCATCACAACCTCCAGGGCCGACTTGTGCATTTTCTCATGCTCATCTACGGGAATACCGCGACCATTGTCCTGTACGGTGATAGAGTTATCTTCATTGATAGTCACCTCAATGTGCGTACAAAAACCTGCCATCGCCTCGTCTATCGAGTTGTCGACAGTCTCGTTCACCAGATGGTGCAAACCCTTCTCACTGATATCGCCGATATACATAGCCGGACGTTTACGTACGGCCTCCAGACCCTCGAGCACCTGAATGTTACTCGCGGAATAATTTTGCTGTTCTTGCTGTAAATCTTCTGTCATGTTAGTTATTGTCCTAAATAGGCTGCAAAGTTACAAAAAAAAGAGCAAAAAGCAAAAGAAAAAGATAACTTTTTCTTTTCTTTTTCTATGCTTTTCCAAATACCCGTTAATAAAGACGAACGACTACTTCTTTGCACCCTCCTGACGCTGGCGAACGGCCTCAAAAAGCAGGATGGCTGTACTGACGGAAACATTCAGGGAGTCGAGACGCCCCAGCATAGGGATGCGGATATGTGCATCGGCTGCTTGACGCCATTGGTCAGTAAGCCCTGTCGACTCTGTACCCATGACGAGAGCAACGCCGCAGGTCATATCGGTGTCATAATAGAGATGAGAATCCTGCAACTGGGCGGTGAGGATACGGATGCCGTTGCCCTTTAGGAAATCGATGCACTCCGCAGAGGTACAGGCCACACAAGGAACAGTGAAGATGGCCCCAATGCTACTGCGGATAAGGTTGGGGTTATAGAGGTCTGTCAACGGGTCGCAAACGATGACAGCATCGGCATGTGCAGCATCGGCAGAGCGAAGAATAGCCCCTAAGTTTCCTGGCTTTTCAACACTCTCGAGAACAGCGACAAGCGGATGTTCCGGCAGGCAGAGATCACCAAGACTCATCGGACGAGCCCTAACAATGGCTATCACGCCCTCTGTGCTTCCACGATAGGCCATCTTCTCATAGACCTGTGAGGTAATTGAGAAGACAGAAACAAGAGGCGAGAGACGGGAAGTGAGGGAAGAGAGGTTGGGAGATATTGCTTCACTCACATATACACTCTCCACTTCGTAGCCAGCAGCGATACAGTGTTCCAATTCACGCTGCCCTTCAACCACAAACAGCCCTGTCTTCCGACGCTCGGAAGACTTCTGCTGCAAGGTCAGTAATCGCTTGACCTTAGGGTTCTGCACACTGGAGATAATATCGCCCATCCTTGTCTGGTTAACGAAAGACGACCGAACAAGTACATGTGCTTGCACGGCCGTCAATTCTTATTGCGTGAATATGTTTATCCGAGTTTGTTGATATACTTTGCAAGGCTCGACTTCAAGTTGGCAGCCTTGTTCTTGTGGATAATATTAGTCTTTGCCAGTTTGTCCAACATCTTCTGCACGCTAGGATAGAGTTTTGCTGCCTCATCCTTGTTGGTCATTGCACGCAACTTGCGAACAGCGTTACGCATAGTCTTTGCATAGTACTTGTTGTGCAGTGCCTTTTTCTTGTCCTGGCGAATTCTCTTCACCGATGATTTGTGGTTTGCCATTTTTTAAAATTGAATTTTGATTGTTAATAAAAGCCTTGGGTCTTAAGCCTCTTAAGCAGCCCTAGCGGACTATCCTCAATTGAAAACTGTCAAAGAGTATTGACAATCCCTTTCTCAGAAAGTCCTCCGTCACCCTTTCCCAGTCTTCGATTGGTAGCGCATCACTACGCAGATGACGGATTTTGCTGGTAGTCCCTAGGAGAGTCGAACTCCTCTTTAGAGAATGAAAATCTCTCGTCCTAACCGATAGACGAAGGGACCATTTGCCATGCTTCATTCTTCACGCATCGTGCATGACCGAAAGAAAAGCGGGTGCAAAGGTACAAAAAAAAGTGAAAAGTGTAAAGTGAAGTATCAAGAATTTGCTACTGCCACTCAATATTTAACATCTTTTCACCACTTTTCTCCCCCAACAATTCATTTCTTTCTGCTTTTCTTCGTAATTTTGCACCCATCATGTTAGAGAAAACCGAGGCCATAGTACTTCACACCCTGAAGTATGGCGACACCAAAATCGTCGCTGACTTGTTCTGCCGCCAGCATGGTCGGCTGACATTCATGATACCGTTACCCCGATCATCCAAGGGGAAATTGAAAAAGCAACACTTTCAGCCCCTAACCTTTTTATATATAGAGGCCGACATACGCCCGCAAAGCCAGTTTCAGAAACTCCACGAGGCCACCTTGCTCACTCCCCTACCCTCCTTGCTGTCCGATTACTCAAAACTTGCCATCAGCCTGTTCATCAACGAATTTCTCTACCATGCACTGAGGGACGAACAGCACAACGAGCCGCTGTTTGACTATATTCGCAACAGCATTGAATGGCTGGACCAGCGTGAGACAGAGTTTGCCAACTTTCATCTGGTATTCTTGATGCACCTCAGCCGATTCCTGGGGTTTTATCCGAATTTGGACGATTATCACGAAGGATGCTACTTCGACCTGCGCGCCGCCTCTTTTTGCAAGGAGGTACCCACGCATCGCGACTTCCTGATGCCCCAAGAGGCTGCAAACATCCAACTGATGATGCGCATGAACTATGCCACGATGCATCTGTTCCGCCTCAACAGATCCGACCGCAACCGCATCCTGGAGATACTGATCCTTTACTATAGACTCCACCTGCCTCAGTTCCCCGAACTGCGGTCATTACATGTACTCCACGACTTATTCTGAAAGGAACAGTTTTTCTGTAGGACTGCCTTAAGCGTACTCAAGCACCTCTCTCTGACCGCGTAACACTGCAAGAGCATTCAGGGCAAGGGCTTCCATCTCGTCTTCTCCGGGGAAACAATATGTGGGTGCCAGGAACTCTATGCGCTGACGCAAACGGCTGATGACATACTGTGATCGTGCCAAACCACCTGTCAGCAGGATGGCATCAACCTTTCCACAGAACACAGCACCCAGTGCACATATATTCTTGGCCACATGGTAAATCATGGCGTTAAGTACGGTCTCTGCATGCTTGTCGCCAGCAGTGATACGCTGTTCTATCTCTTTGACATCGCTGGTTCCCAGGTGAGCATTGAGTCCAGCCTTTCCAGCAAGACGTTTGAGGAGTTGCTTCTCGGTGTATTTTCCACTGAACGAGAGGCGGATAAGGTCGGATGCTGGCAACGAGCCGGCACGCTCTGGCGAGAAAGGTCCCTCGCCATCGAGGGCATTATTGGCATCTACAGCCCTGCCGTGCTCATGGGCTGCCACGGAAATACCGCCTCCCAGATGACAGATGATGAGGTTAAGATCCTCATAGCGTCTGCCTATCTCGTTGGCAAAGCGGCGAGCAATGGCACGCTGGTTCAAGGCATGCCAGATGCATATACGATTCATTAAGGGCGAACCGCTGATGCGTGCATAGTCGTTCAACTCATCCACCACTCCAGGGTCGGCAATAAACGAGCGACAACCAGGTATATCCTGTGCGATGTCATGGGCAATGAGGCATCCCAAGTTACAGGCATGGTTATGCATGGCTATGCCATTCAGTGTATCGTCAATCATCTGCTGGTTAATCTCGTATACACCACCGGCGATGGGTTTCACCAGTCCGCCACGGCCTATGACAGCCTCAAACTGCATAGGCACATTCATACGTTTCAGTTCGTCCAACACCAGTTGCTTACGATAGTCCATCTGGTTGAGCACATCGTCGCCAAACGGTGCCAGTTCCTCATTGGTGTGTGAGATACCGCGCAGTATCATGGGTTTCTCATCTTCGAAGACAGCCATCTTCGTAGACGTAGAACCAGGATTGATGACAAGTATTAACATAGACTAAATGATATATCAGAAAAACAACTAGACGCATGCGAGAGCCAGCGAATAGAACTTATTGTCAGCAGAGTCGGCACGTGAGGTGAGAACCACGGGAACCTGAGGGCCCTGAAGAATGGCTGCCGTCTGGGCATTACAAAACAGGGTGATGGTTTTATAGAAGACATTGCCTGCCTGTATATCTGAGAAGATCAGACCATCGGACCGTCCTTCCAGGGGCGAATGCAGTCCTTTCTTTTGAAGGGCAGCAGGCGACAGAGCCGTCTTCAGGTCAAGTGGACCGTCGACGATGCAGGGGCCGAACATGCCCTGACGTGTCTGCTCCACCAGTTCCTGATACTCCACAGTACATGGGAAGTGCTTGGCGTTAACTTTCTCGGAACAGTTGATCAAGGCCACGCGTGGCTCCTCAACACCCATCCTGCGACAGAGGTTGAGCAGGTAGCGTAACTGCTGCTCACGCTGTTCCTTAGTGGGATATGGAATGACTGCCACATCGGTCATGAAAAGCAGTTTATCGTATTGCGCCAACTTGGCACAGGTCAAATGCGTCAGCACCTGTCCCTTGGGCAGGATGCCTGTCTCCTTATTAAGGATAGCCTTGAGCAGGTTGTCGGTATTGATGAGTCCCTTCATGATGACATCAGCCTGACCTTCACGTACCAGCGCAACGGCACGTGCAGCAGCAGCATCGACATCGGGATCTTCCACCCAGATTGGATTAGCGAAGCCCGCTTCCGCAGCACGCTCCACAGCACTGCGCGTGCCTTCATCGGGACAAACAACTGCCACGCGACAGCACTTACCGCTGTCTTTCAAGTGGGCCACTAACTCATCGAAACATTGTATGGCTTTCATAGGGTTCTTTTGTTTTTCTGCAAAGTTACGACTTTTTTGGGAGCAAAGGAAGCCTATAGGAGTTAAAAGGAGTTAAACGGCTATAGTTTCCCGACAAAAATAGTATCTTTGCAATCTAGAACAACTATAACAATGAAAAAACTACTATCCTTACTACTGCTTTTACTGCCTTTCGAGGGCAAGGCTCAGACCTATACCATAGAGACGGGCCAACCGCAACAGACCATCGAGCACTTCGGGGCCTCGGATGCATGGTCGATGCAGACCATTGGACTATGGGAGGAAGAAGAGGCGCAGCAACAGATTGCCGACTGGCTTTTTTCCACGGAGAACGACGAGAACGGAAAGCCGCGAGGCATAGGGCTCTCACTCTGGCGTTTTAACCTTGGTGCAGGCAGTGCCGAACAGGGTGATTCTTCTTTTATTAATAGAGGTACGCGAACAGAGTGTTTCCTGCGTCCTGACGGCACCTACGACTGGAATCGCCAGCCAGGACAGATCAAGTTCATGAAGATGGCCAAGGAGCGTGGCGTACCCTATATTCTTGCCTTCCTCAACTCACCGCCCGTGTATTTCACGGAGAACAAACTGGCCACCAACACAGGACGGGGTGGCACACTCAACCTACGCACAGACTGTTATGATGCCTTTGCACAGTTCATGGCTGAAGCCGTGAGCGGACTGGAACGCGAACACGGCATCCATATCGACTATCTGTCACCTGTGAACGAGCCCGACGGCCACTGGAACTGGCAGGGACCTAAGCAGGAAGGCTCGCCAGCCGAGAACTGGGAGATAGCCAAAGTGGCACGCAAGACCAGTGCTGCCTTTCAGGAGAAGGGGCTCACCACACAGATCATGGTCAACGAATCGAGTGACCTACGCTGTCTGTTGGGCATCTATAAGACTTCTTGGAAGCGCGGCAATACCATCGCCTCCTTCTGGTCAAAGGACAGCACACTCACCTATCTTGGCGACACCCCACTGGTACCCCGACTGCTATTAGCCCATAGTTACTGGACTAACACCCCCGTGAACTACATGAAGAAGATTCGCCAACAACTGCGCAAGGAGTGCGAACAGCATAAGATAGGCTTCTGGCAGTCAGAAATCTGCATCATGGAAAATGACAAGGAAATCGGAGGTGGCGGGGGCTACGACTTCTCTATGAAAACAGCCCTCTATGTAGCACGCATCATCCATCATGACCTGTGTTATGCCAATGCCGAGAGTTGGTCGTGGTGGCGCGCTTGCGGCGGTAACTACAAGGACGGCCTCATCCGTGTCTTCGACCGACGCCATCAGGCCCGTGACAGTCGTCTGCTCTGGGCACTGGGCAACTACAGCCGCTTTGTGCGACCAGGAGCCGTGCGCTATGAGATAAGCAGCAAGAAAAAGGAAGACCCCTACGGCGTGATGGTGTCGGCTTATCAGAATAAAGACGGCTCGTGGGTCTTCGTAGCCATCAACTACAGCGAGGCCGAAAAGCCCATATCCTTCACTGTGGGCCGAAGTTCGGCTTCGGCCACCTGGCAGCCCTACCGCACCAGCGATGTCGAGGGCGAAACACTGAAACCTATAGCCCCCTGCGACGGGACCACCACTTTGTCTCCTCGCAGCATCACCACCTTTGTGTTAATTCAGCAATAATTATTAAACATTAATCATATGAAAACACTTTTAAAAACCTTTGCCCTAACAGTCCTGCTGTTGACAGTGCCCGCCATGATGCAGGCAGCCAACAAGCCTGGCACGTTCACTACAGGTGACAAGACCTTTTTGCTCAACGGCGAACCTTTCATCGTAAAGGCAGCCGAAGTACACTACCCCCGTATCCCTCGTCCGTACTGGGAGCATCGCATCCAGATGTGTAAGGCGCTGGGCATGAACGCCGTGTGTATCTACATTTTCTGGAACATCCACGAGCAGAAGGAAGGACAGTTCGATTTCACGGGAAATAACGATGTGGCAGAGTTCTGTCGCATTGCCCAGAAGAACGGCATGTACGTCATCGTGCGTCCCGGTCCCTATGTGTGTGCAGAATGGGAGATGGGCGGTCTGCCCTGGTGGCTCCTTAAAAAGAAGGACATCAAGTTGCGCGAGCGCGATCCCTACTTCATGGAACGTGTGAAGATCTTCGAGGAGAAGGTAGGCGAGCAACTCAAGCCCCTCACCATCCAGAACGGCGGTCCCATCATCATGATTCAGGTGGAGAACGAGTATGGCTCGTATGGCGAGGACAAGCCTTACGTTAGCGAGATTCGCGATTGCTTGCGTTCTATCTATGGCAAGGAACTCTCGCTCTTCCAGTGCGACTGGAGTAGTAACTTCGAGAAGAACGGCCTCGATGACCTGACCTGGACGATGAACTTCGGCACGGGTGCCAATATCGACGACCAGTTCCGCCGCCTGGGCGAGTTGCGACCCAACGCACCCAAGATGTGCTCCGAGTTCTGGAGCGGGTGGTTCGACAAATGGGGAGCCCGTCACGAGACCCGTCCAGCCAAGGATATGGTCGATGGAATGGACGAAATGCTGTCGAAAGGCATCTCCTTCTCACTCTATATGACCCATGGTGGCACGTCGTTCGGACACTGGGCTGGTGCCAACTCTCCCGGCTTTGCTCCCGATGTCACCTCCTACGATTACGATGCCCCCATCAACGAATATGGTCTTGCCACCCCGAAGTTCTGGGAACTGCGCAAGATGATGGAAAAATACTCGGACAAGAAACTTCCGTCGGTTCCTAAGGCTCCGATGGGGATTATCACCATTCCCAAGTTCGAGATGAAGGAGTTTGCACCGCTGATTACCGGCATAAGCCAAGTCGTTGTATCACCTGAGCCAAAGACTTTTGAAGAAATGGATATGGGCTGGGGTACGATGTCCTACACGACTATCCTGCCTGAAATCAAGAGCCAGAGCGTTCTTACCGGCGAGTTCCATGACTTCGCACAAGTGTTCATCGACGGCAAATATATTGGTAAGATTGACCGTGTGAAGAACGAGAAGTCGCTCACCCTGCCTCCGATGAGGAAAGATGCAGAACTTTCCATTATCGTTGAAGGCATGGGTCGCATCAACTTCGGACGTGCCATTAAGGACTTCAAAGGCATTATTGGCAATGTGACGATTACCAGCGATTTGGACAAATATGAGATGACATTGAAACCCAAGGCATGGGTTAATGCTACTATTGCCGATGATTATCAGACTGCTGTGAAAGCATTTGAAACCAAGATGCCAGAAACGGCAAAGGGCGATTTCTTAAAAGCTGGCTACCATCGCGGCTACTTCACGCTGAAGAAGGTTGGCGACACCTTCCTGAACTTCGAAACCTGGGGCAAGGGACAGGTCTACGTGAATGGAAATGCCATGGGCCGTATCTGGAGCATCGGTCCGCAGCAGACGCTTTATGTACCAGGCTGCTGGCTGAAAAAAGGCAAGAATGAAGTGATTGTCCTCGATGTGGTAGGTCCGAAAGAGGCCGTCGTATGGGGCCAGGCCGAACCAGAACTCAATAAACTGCAATTGGAGAAGAGCAACAAGCACAACAACATCGGCGACAAGCCCGACCTGAACAGCCAACAGCCAATAGCTAATGGCCAGTTTAAGGCTGGCAACGGCTGGCAGACCATCAAGTTTGGCAAGGCTGCCAAGGGTCGCTACCTCGCTATTGAGTGTCTCAGCACCCAGAAGAGTAACGACCGCGTGGCTATTGCCGAACTGTATCTGCAGGGTGCCGACGGCAAGCGCCTCTCTCGTGAGCCTTGGAAGACCAAGTACGCCAACTCTGAGGATGAGGGCGGCAACCACCTGGGTGACAAGGTCTTCGACCTGCAGGAGAGCACCTACTGGCAGACGGAGAAAGGTGTCTCAACGCCTCATCTGCTGGTCATCGACCTCGGATCAGAGCAGACCGTCAGTGCCTTGGAATACCTGCCACGCGCTGAGCAAGGTGCCCCAGGCAGCGTCAAGGACTTCAAGATTTATCTCTACTAATAAACCTACAAAAAAGAGCCTCACAACGAGGCTCTTTTATTTTCTGGACGAAAGCCATTGTGAACTTTGTCAATAGCCAAGGGATTCACCTACCAGCACCACGGTATGACGACCTCGGGGTGAGTTACGCAGGAAGTGCACGTAGTTGCAGATAGAGTCTGCCGAGTTGCAGTTATGGCAGATGCCATCCACCTGACATGGGGTCTTGATGTCGAATCGGGCAGCATTAATCGGTGATGCCGTCCCCCTTGCCCTCGACAGGGCATCCTCCACCGTCTTGGCGACCTTGTTCAATCCTATCACGAAGATCACCCTCTTCGGTCCCCAGGTAATGGCAGCCACACGATTGCCGTTACCGTCGATATTCACGATGACGCCATCCTCGGAAATGGCATTTGCACTACTCAGATAGACATCGGTACTGAATGCCCTGAGATACATGGCCTGCTTTTCCTCCGGACTCTCTACCAGGTCACGGTCTAGTACTTCCAGGGTTCCCCTGCTTTTCAGCGCAGCAGGAATACCTAAGTCGCGGACGGTCATCGTTCCGCCCCATGTCACTGACTCTCCGTCGGCTATCAGTTCCGATACCTTCTTCACAGCCTCTTCCGCCGTTGGGCAGTAGAATCCCTGAATATGGCGACGCTGCAAGTTTTTGATGATGGTCTGAGCCAGATGCTCGTTTCTTGTTTCTGTTGGTGTCATATTTCTTTTGAGTTTTAGGAGTCCTTATCACAGATAGCCCTGGCGGCGCAGGTCGTCAGCGACATCGCACAGTTCCTGATACCATGCCTCGCCAAACCGGCGGATGAGCGGTTGCTTCAGGAACTGATAGACAGGCAGGTGCAGCGCCCTACCCTTTTCGCGTCCACACTGACAAATATGCCACTGGTGATAGTTCAAGGCGACGGTACCGTCGCTGAAGGTTTTTTCGCGGATGGGATAGAGGGCGCAACTGATGGGCTTTATCCTCGCCACCTTTTCCAGGGCGCAAAGGCAACAGTGTCCGACGGCGCCCCCCTCGGATAGCGTCAGGTCACCGTAACACGTGAAGACGCAGTCCTTACCCCCCACGATGCTGGTGACCAGGTCTCCCTCCTGATCATTATAGGCCACCCCCTGACGGTCGATGACGGCCTGGGCCGATGCCGAGAGGTCTTCCCATACATCATCCACCCGTTCCTCTATCTCCATCACCTCGTCGAGGGTGACAGGAGCACCGGCATCGCCTTCCACACAGCAGGCCCCCTTGCACACCTCAAGATCACAGCAGAACTCCTCCGTCAGGATATCTGAGGAGATAAGGACACCTGCAATCTCCAATATCGGTGGAATCTGTTTTACCATACTATCGGCTCTATTCCGTTTTGTCTCAGATAATCATTGCAGCGCGAGAACTGGTGCTGTCCGAACCAGCCGCCACGGTTGGCTGATAGTGGTGACGGATGCACCGACTCCAGCACCAGGTTACGGCTCTTGTCTATCATATAGGCCTTGGAACGGGCAAAACCGCCCCACAGCATATAGACAAGATGGTCACGCTCCTGAGCCAGTGCCTTGATGGCGGCATCGGTGAAGTTCTGCCATCCTATGGTGGCGTGGCTGTTAGCCTGATGGGCCCGAACGGTCAGTGTGGCGTTGAGTAGCAGCACACCCTGTGTGGCCCAGCGTGTCAAGTCGCCGTTACGTGGCATCGGCGTACCCAGGTCTGCCTCAATCTCCTTAAAGATGTTTTGCAGCGATGGCGGGAACATCACCCCGTCCTGCACCGAGAAACTCAGCCCGTGGGCCTGTCCCGGCTCATGGTAGGGATCCTGTCCGATAATGACCACCTTCACCTGGTCGAAAGGACACAGGTTGAAGGCATTGAATATCCATTTCCCTGGCGGGTAGCAGGTTCCTGCGGCATACTCCCGCCGCACCTGTTCCGTCAGTGCCACGAAGTAGGGCTTTTCAAACTCCCCCTGCAGATGACGTTTCCACGACTCCTCTATCTGTACGTTCATACCAAGTGCAAGATGTCATGAATCATTTCCTCCGGCAAGGCAAAGCGGGGGTCATCCGAATGGGCATCGATAGCCTCCAGGAAGTGGGGCAGTTCCTCGATATAGACCTCCTTCATGTGGGCATTGCTCTTATTGGAGTGGGTAAACGAATAGGTGATATTAGCCAAGCGGTCCGACAGTTTCAGGAACGGGGCATAGGGTGTCTCACGGATGCCCTGGTAATAGCGGTCGTTGGCTCGCTCCTCGCGTGTTCGTCCTTTCTCATTCGTCAGGGCATAGGCCATCTCTGCCGCCATCTGCGCCTGATCGTCGTTCATAAAGAGGCGTGCACCCCGTTTCACGTCGTTATAGGTCAGACGTGCATCCTCTATACTGTCGTGGTAATAGGCTCCGAAGAACAGGGGCAGGATATCGTGTTCGCTCGCACAGACCAGGTGTCCGTATTTCATCACGGAGTCGGCCACCATGTCCAGATGGAAGCCGTAGGGATGGGCTCTGTCATAGCGTTGGTTCACGCTGTCGTGGAGCAGGTGTGCCCGCTGTCTGATTTCCTCGATAGTCGGCCTGAGTATCTCTACCATGGCCTGGAATTCCTCTTTCGTCATGCTTTTTAATGAGTTATATGATAGGCAGTGATATGCCACAAATCTTCTGGTACACATCCAGGGCATAGACATCAGTCATGCCGCTGATGTAGTCGATGACAGCCATGAGACGCGTCTCCAGGTCGTCGTTCTCTATGTCATACTGGCTGCTGACGCGCCCTATCAGTTGCTGCGAGTAGTAACGCTCAGGATGCTCTATCGCCTCTACCATCAGTTCCATCAGGGTAGCCATGATACGATAACCCGACAGTTCCACGTCCAGCACGGGGCGACTGCGGTAGATGCGAGCCTTCGACACCTGCGTACATTTCTTATAGGCCTCGCGCTGCTGTTCTCCTATATGGTCGATGAGCGAGCCTTCGAAGGTGCCGCAGAGGATGTCTTCCTCATGTTCTATAAAGGTACGCACGCACTCGTTCTCCAACTTGCCGATGACGCAGGCCCGCAGGTACTGCACCTTCTCGTTGGGGTCGCTCAGGTGCTCGTCGCTGATACGCTCATCGATACGTTTTTTGCCAGTTTCATCGAAGAAAGAGAGCATCAACTCCATCGTCTCGTCCAGCGTCAGTATCTTCAGTTTATAGGCATCTTCCAGATCCATGATCTCATAGCAGATGTCATCGGCAGCCTCCACTAGATAGACCAGCGGATAGCGGGCCCACCGCTCCTGACCGGGCTCTGCCGACAGTTGGGGGATGCCCAGTTGCCCAGCCAATGCCTCGTAGTGTTCACGCTCGGTAGTGAAGAAGCCGAACTTCTTCTTCGTCGAGACATAAGAGGGGAAGGGATACTTCACGATACTGGCCAGGGTGCTGTAGGTCATGGCAAAGCCACCCTGGCGGCGCCCCTTGAAACTATGGGTCAGCAGTCGGAAGGCGTTGGCATTACCGTCGAAGCAGGTGATGTCGCTCCAGAAGGCGGGCGACACCCGTTCCTTCAGATAGGCGCCCTTGCCCTCGGTGAAGAAGGTCTGTATGGCCTTCTCTCCTGAATGTCCGAAAGGCGGGTTACCTAAGTCATGAGCCAGACAGGCGGTAGACACTATCTGACCTATCTCTGGTATCATCGTATCGATGAAATCGCGGTTTTTAGAGCACAGGTGACGGGCCACGTCATTACCCAGCGACATGCCCACGCTGGCCACCTCCAGCGAGTGGGTCAGCCGGTTATGCACAAAGATGCTCCCCGGCAAGGGGAACACCTGCGTCTTGTTCTGCAAGCGACGGAAGGGGGCCGAGAATATCAGTCGGTCGTAGTCACGCTTGAACTCCGTCCTGTCGTCATGCCGTTCCAGATGACGGTGTTCCTGTCCCAGTCGGCAGTTGGAAATGAGTTGCTGCCAGTCCATTCTCTTATTCATCGATGCAAAGGTAATCAAAAAAAATGAGTCTGCCACTATCTTTTTCATGAAATTATGAGTGCCGCAACACATTTTAGCACAAAACGTATGGTCTATTCATGGGAAATTGCTACCTTTGCACCTTAAATTAATAAGGTAAAAAAGATTATGAGAATAGAAGTCATCAACAAGGGTCACCAGCCATTGCCAGCCTATGCCACAGCGCAGAGCGCAGGCATGGACCTTCGTGCCAATATCGACGCACCCGTCGTCCTCAAGCCGATGGAGCGTCGTCTCATCCCCACCGGACTGTTCATCGCATTGCCACAGGGCTACGAGGCTCAGGTTCGTCCCCGCAGCGGACTGGCCCTGAAGAAAGGTATCACCGTGCTCAACTCACCTGGCACCATCGATGCCGACTACCGTGGCGAGATCGGTGTGCTACTCATCAACCTGTCGTCGGAAGACTTCGTCGTCAACGATGGCGAGCGCATCGCCCAGATGGTGATAGCCCGTCACGAAACAGCCGAATTCATCGAGGTGGACGTCCTCAATGAGACGGAGCGCGGTGCCGGAGGATATGGGCATACGGGGGTGTAGAATTAAGAATTAAGAGTTAAGAATTAAGAAGTGTCGGCTTTCAGCCGAGTAAGAATTAAGAATTAAGAGTTAAGAGTTATCGGCTGCGCCGATAAGAGTTAAGAATTAAGAATTAAAAGGCGAGAATTAAGAGGTGAGAATTAAAAGCATCCTTATATTACTGCTGTTCAGTGTCAGTCTGGTCGCTAATGCCCAGACGGATAGTGCGTCGGCAGCCTCGCGGGAGTACGACATGCTCTTCCACGAGGCGATGCTGCAGCGGCATCAGAGTCACCACGACGCCGCCTTCGACCTGCTGATGCGGTGCCAGGAACTGCGGCCCGAGGCTTCAGAGACCTATTTCTTCCTGGCGCAGTACCACACGGCGATGAAGCATAACGAGCAGGCCCTGGCAGCCTTTGAGAAGGCAGCGGCTCTCGAGCCTACCAACGCCACCTATATGGAGACGCTCTCCGATGCCTACATCATGCAGAAGCGCTACGACGATGCCGTCCGTGTGGTGAAGAAACTCTACGAGGCCGACAAGAGCCGCGAGGATCTGCTCGAGACGCTCTACAACCTCTACACCAACCAGGAACAGTATCAGGAGGCCATCGGCATCCTCGACCAACTGGAACAGAATAACGGCAAGACCGAGCGTATCGCGCTGGCCAAGAGTCGCCTCTACCTGCAACTTGGTGAGCAGGAGAAGTCGGCCCTCGCGATGAAGGAACTGATGGAGCAGCACCCCAACGACCTCAACTACAAGACACTCTATGCCAATGCGCTGATGATCAACTCCCAGCGCGAGGAGGCATTGGTGCTGTTGCAACAGGTGCTCGACGAAGAGCCAAACAACATCCGCGCACAGGTGGCCCTCAAGGGCTACTATAATGCCGAGGAGGACTCTGCCGCCGTCATGGAGATCACACGTCGCATACTCCTCAACCCCAAGGCCACCACCGAGGATAAGGTCTATCAGATGCGCTCGCTCATTGCCCATAACGAGGACATGGGCGGCGACAGCACCGTCATCCTCAACCTCTTCCATGAGATGCTCCAGCAGCCGGAGCCCGACCCCGACATCGCCGAACTCACCGCTGCCTACATGGATCTCAAGAAGATGCCGCGCGACAGCATCGCCCAGGCCCTGGAACTGGTGCTACGCCTCGCCCCTGAGCGCACCTCGCCCCGTCTGCACCTCGTGCAGTTTGCATGGGAGGCCGACGACAACGACAGCATCATCAGCCTCTGCCAGGCAGCCCGCCAGTACAACCCCGAGGAGATGGCCTTCTACTATTATCAGGGCATGGCCTACTACCGGCAGAACGATACCGACCACGCCCTCGAGGCCTTCCAGAACGGTATCAGCGTCATCAACGACAACAGTTCGCCCGACATCGTGTCCGACTTCTATGCCGTCATGGGTGACCTCCTCTTCCAGAAGCACCGCAAGCGGGAGGCCTACGAGGCCTACGACTCCTGCCTGCAATGGAAGCCCGACAACATCGGCTGCCTCAACAACTACGCCTATTACCTCAGCACTGAGAACGAGCGTCTCGACGAGGCTGAACTGATGAGTTTCAAGACCATCAAGGCAGAGCCCAAGAATGCCACCTACCTCGACACCTACGCCTGGATCCTCTTCATGCAGGGACGCTATGCCGAGGCCCGCATCTACATCGATCAGGCCCTGCAGAACGACTCTACCGTCGGTGCCGTTGTCACGGAGCATGCCGGCGACATCTATGCCCAGGCTGGCGACATCGAGGGTGCCGTGGCCTTCTGGCAGAAGGCTCTCGACATGGAGCCTAACAACAAGTTACTGGCAAGAAAACTGAAAAAGAAAAAATACCTAAGGAAATGAAAAGCGTGAAAATATGGATGATGGCCCTCATTGCCATCCCCCTGCTGTTGGCATCGTGCCACTCCAAGAAGCCTGTTGTCAACAACGTGAAGACCGGTGCCCCCGACTCGCTGGAGCAGACCACCTTCCTCCAGAAGGTCAGCGGCAACGTGGCCAGCACACAGTTTGTCACCTCGAAGATGAAGTTCACCGTCGAGTACGGCCCCCAGCAGGTATCGCTGACGGGTAACCTCAAGATGAAGCGCGACGACGTCATCCGCCTGCAACTCATGGCCTTCGGCTTCGTCGAGGCAGCACGCATCGAGTTCACCCGTGACTATGTGCTCATCATGGACCGCATCAATAAGCAGTACCTCAAGGCACCCTATGCCCACGTGTCGTTCCTGCGCAACAGCGGCATCAACTTCTACACCCTCCAGGCTCTCTTCTGGAACGAACTGTTCGTCCCTGGCCGCGAGGGTGTCGACCAGGCTGCCCTCGACCGCTTTGCCGCCAGCCTTGGCGACGATGAGGTGGTCATCAGCCTCGAAGACGGCAAGATGAACTACAGTTGGCTGGCCAACCAGAACAGCGGGCGCATCACCATGGCCAATATCGCCTACCGCGACCCCTTCAAGGGCAACACCCAGTTGAACTGGGACTACAAGTCCTTCGGCACGCTGGCCTCCAAGTCGTTCCCCAACCAGATGGACGTCACGCTGACCACGCCTGAGAAAGAGATCAAACTGGGCATCAAACTCAACTACCTCGGCACCGAGAGCGACTGGGAGCCTCGCACCACCGTCTCCGACAAATACCGCGAGGTGATGATCGACGACATCCTGCGCCGTTTCATGGCCCTCTGATTCACTCTCACCTGCGTAAACCTACCGATATGAAGCGACTTCTATTCTGTCTCCTCCTGGCACTCTGCTGCCTACCCTCTCCGGCCCAGCGGTCGAAGCAGCGCACCACGTCTGCCCGTCGCAAGGCCACCACAACCACCGTCCAGCAACGCAAGAAGAAGCAGACCACCACGCGTCAGCAGCAGCCCACGCAACGTCAGCAGGCCGAGGCCGAGCGTAAGCGTGTGCGTGACGACATTGCCAAGAACAAACGTCAGAAGGCCGAACTGGACCGCCGCGTGCGCCAGCAGATGCAGGACGTCCTCTCGCTGGGCAACGAGATAGACATGAAGCGGCTGGCCCTCGACTCCATCAAGATCGAGATCGACACCCTCGACGGACATATCGCCCTGCTCGACTCCGAGATGGTCGTGCTGAAGCAGGAACTCCGCGAGCGTCAGGACAACTACCGCCAGTCCGTGCGCTATATGCGCCGCAACCGCCAGTCCAAGAACAAGGCCCTGTTCGTCTTCAGCGCCTCCACCATCAACCAGATGTACCGCCGCACCCGTTTCATGAACGAGTACGCCACCTACCAGCGTGCCCAGGGCGAGGCCGTCAAGCAGAAGCAGGAGCAGGTGGAGCAGAAGCAGCAGCAACTGGAGGCCGCCCGCACCGAGAAACGTGCCCTGCTCAGCCGTGGCGAGACCGAGCGTCGCGAGATGGAGTCGAAGCAGCGCGAGCAGCAGATGCTCGTCGACCAATTGCAGAAGCAGCAGAAGACCGTGCAGGACCTCATCACCAAGGAGCAGCAGCAGGAGGCCGACCTCAATGCGAAGATTGAAAAACTCATTGCCGAAGAGATAGCACGAGAAAAAGCCCGTATCGAGGCTGAGAAGAAGCGCCTGGCCGAAGAGAAGGCCCGCAAGGAACGTGAGCGCCGCGATCGTGAGCGCCGTCTGGCCGAGGCCAAGGCCCGTGAGCAGAAGGCTCGCGAGGAGGCCCGTGCCGCCCGCAATGCCGAAGAGAAGAAGGCTGCCAAGCAGCGTGCCCGTCAGGCTGAGACCGAGCGTAAGAATATGGAGCGTGCCGTGGCCGACGATAACCGTAATGCCCGCCGCGATGCCGAGCGCTATCGCGATGCCGACCCCGACCGCCAACTCAGTGGCAGTTTCGCCAGCAACAAGGGCCGTCTGCCCATGCCTATCACCGGTGCCTATCAGGTGGTGCGCGGCTTCGGTGCCAATGTCGTCGAGGGTGTGGGCCGTGGTGTCCATCTCGCCAGCAAGGGCATCCACCTCAAGGGTCAGCCCGGTGCCCAGGCCCGTTGTGTCTTCGATGGTGAGGTCAGCCGCATCTTCGCCACCACCACCGGTTTCATCGTCATGGTGCGCCACGGGCGCTATATCTCCGTCTATTGCGACCTCGCCTCCGTCAGCGTTGCTGCCGGTCAGAAGGTCACCACCAATCAGATTCTCGGCAACCTCGGCTCGTCGCAGACCATGCAGTTCCAGTTACGCAACTGGACCGACCTCCTCGACCCGCGACCCTGGCTCAGACGCTGAGCAGGGCCACGTAGGTCTCTATCGCACTCTTTATCTCTTCCAGCCCGATGAATTCATCGGCGCTGTGCGATCGTGCCGAGTCGCCGGGACCCAGTTTCAGCGACGGGAAGTCCATCAGCGCCTGGTCCGACAGCGTCGGCGACCCGAAGGGCGTCATCCCCATCTCCTTGCAGCGTTTCACCAGCGGGTGTCCCTCGTCAATGTGCGACGAGTGCAGTCGGAACGAGCGTGCCTTCAGTTCGCAGCGCGTCATCCTCTTCTGCAGGAAGGAGAACACGAACTCGTTCTGGTAGTATTCGTTCGTCCTCACGTCGATGACGAAGTGCAGCATGTCGGGCACCACGTTGTGCTGTGTGCCGCTCTCCACCTGTGTCACCGTCATCTTCGTCGCTCCCAGCAGGGGGCTCACCTTCCTGAATCGGTAGTCGCGCAGCCACACCAGGTCGTCCAGCGCCTCATAGATGGCGTTCACCCCCTCGTCGCGTGCCGCGTGTCCGCTCACCCCCTTGGCATATCCGTCTATCACCATTAGGCCCTTCTCCGCTATCGCCGGCTGCATGCCCGTCGGCTCCCCCACTATTGCCACGCCTATCGGTGGCAGCAGGGGCAGCATCCGCTCCATGCCGTCCTTTCCTGACACCTCCTCTTCGGCCGATGCCACGAACAGCAGGTTATACTTCAGCCTTTGCTCCCTCAGTATGCGGAACGCCTGCAGCAGGGCCACCAGGCCCCCGCCGCAGTCGTTAGCCCCCAGTCCGTAGAGCCGTCCGTCCTCTATGGTCGGTTTGTGCGGGTCTCTCGTCCATGTCTTCACCGCCTTCACCGTGTCGATGTGTGCGTTCAGCATGATCGTCTCTTTCCCCTCGTCATACCCCGGGCTCACGGCCCACAAGTTGTTTTTCTCGCGTCGAGGCTCCAGCCCCCAGGCTGCCATTGCCTCCTGCAGCCTGTCTGCCGCTGCTCCCTCCTCACGGCTCACCCTCGGAGTCGCTATCAGGTCGCTCAGCAGAGCAATCGCATCGTTTAAGTATTGAGTTGTATTCATAGTCCACGCTTATTCTCCATCATCCCATAGGCCGGCCGAACGACCATACGACACATCACTTGAATTGTACTCGTCCTGTACGGAGTCGCCGTTCTGTACGCCCGCTTGCGATTCACCTAATAGTGTGACACTTTTCAGTTGGTACAGGCTGGTTTCTGGTTTTATATATGTCTTCATAATCATTTCCACCTTATTTAATGATATATTTCTTCCCGTTCACGATATAAAGTCCCTTCTTCAATGAAGAGTCAGCCACACGACGGCCCTGCAAGTCATACACCGCGACGGCAGCAAATTCCATTCCCGACGTTCCGTCGCCTACCCGTTGCCTTTCACTATTCACTATTCCCTTTACCCTTATATCGGTTGTTTCGCTATCTGCCATATCAAAGCCAGTCAGACGGGCACTCGCCGTTGGCACGGCCAGATAGGCCTTGTTGGCACCCAATGCGAAGGCAGCGCCATCGGCGGCTCCCCAGTAGTAGCCCAGCGCCGTGCCGTTATGCATCGTCAGACGATAATACTTACATCCGCCATCAGCCGCAGCCATCGCCTCAGCAGTGATGCCGCTGCCTGTTGGTCTCAGCATATTCTCCGAGCCAAAGACAGAACTGCCAGCCGCGCTGGTCAGCGTCACGCTATGATCTCCCGCTGTACTGGAAGATATCATCACACCCGTGTTGGCTGGCACCACGTCACCTGTCGAGTAGTTACCCACCGTCAATTTCCCATCGGTCACCTTTATCTCGGACACCGTCAGGTCACTCGGTACCACAAAAGCACTCTCATTGCTATATGTCCCATAGTATTTCACTCCATCAGTACAAGCAGAGGCAAGGGTAACAGCGGAAACTTTGCGGTATAGGTTTGCTGGAGCAAGTTTATTAGTTATTGCCGCCGTTGTATTTGCCCGGAATGCATAATATTCATTCGGTTTAGTTCCAAATGTACGCCCAAATAGCATCCTGGTGTCTTCACCAACATTTTTCAAAAGAAACGAACTACTGGTATTGTTGTAGGTGTAGGTCCATTTTTCACTACTATCCGTGTCTGTTTCAGATTCTCTTAAAGAAGTACCAGTGCCATAACCCAAATACTTTGCCGTCAGATTATCTTTAAGAGTATACCCAGACGAATTACCACCAAGTGTAAATACAATAGGATTTGCCGTACTAATGGTTATGACATTGCCATCAATGCTAATACTACAACCCGAAGATGTTGTAGCTAAATAACCTTCGTAATTATAACCTGTCGCCACATAAGGTGTTCCGGATTCCGTTGCCGCTAGGATATATTTTGCACCTGGGATCAGATCACTGGTCGAGGTGACTTTCACATAGATGTCAGTTGCCTTGACTGATTGAATGCCTATTAGAGGCAGGAAGAGAAATAAAATGAATCGTTTAAACATGACTTTTTATGTAATAATCTTTCATGCAAAAGTAAATAAAATTCCCGTCCTGCGGTCATTTCGCCAGTTAAACTATGTTAAGAGCCCAACTTCAACTCAATTAGACTCCCATAATAGTAAGAAACTATACTAAATAAAATTTCCCATAATTTCCCACAATTAGACTTCCCCCAATAAAGAATAACAAGAAGCGAAAGATTTATGTTTGATTTATGAAGATTTATGTTCTTTCCAACCATGGGAACGGCGACACTCAGAGAAAGAATTGTTTCTATGAGTTGAAGAGATATAACCTTCAGTAACAAAACAACTTGTTTTGTTCCGAAAGGAATGCTTCCTTCCACTCGTAGAGATAGTTTCTACAAGAACAAAACAAGTTGTTTTGTACCAATAGAGAGCATGCCTTCAATATAAGCACCTTATTATCAGCACCTTAACATCCAATCTTACAATGGTGTAGGTTAGTGTAACTTTACAAAAAAGGTACACTAAAATATCTATCTGTAAATCAAAGAGATATAGCAAAAGTGTAACTTGTGTAACTTTTTTGATGTTCAAAAAATTAGTTGATAACAATAAGCATTCTTGCAACCTTTCGTTAGCAAGTGACTGACACATTACTATCACTAAAATGGCCGCTATCCTCACGGACAGTCGTCAGCAAGTAGCAAAAAGCGCGCTTTTCTTTGGTCCTCATGCTTATTTTCATTACCTTTGCGGTGTTGAAATGATTTCTGACGATGAATGAGGCTTTTAAGAAACCAACGATACACAGCATGAAACGGCGCAGTCATGCACATGACTATAGCAGGAAGGGCTGCTATCATATCACGATAAGTGTTGCGAAGGGGCTGCGTCAGCCCTTGGGAAGGATCGCAGGAAGGCTGGACAAGCCTGATGGCGACAGCGATGGTCCGCACGTGGAACTATCGCCTATCGGAAAGATGGTGGAGAAGGAACTGCGAGAGAGCATCCGGCGGTACTATCCTATGTTGGAAGTAGTGGAATATGTCGTGATGCCTGAGCATCTGCACTTCCTGTTGATGGCGCATAGCAATGTGGTGTCGCAGAGCGGGAGGGCCACGCACCTGGGGCATGTGATTGCTGGTTTCAAGTTGGGGTGCAACAGGCATTACTGGGAGATGACGGGAAAGATTGCCCAGGAAGGATACGGGGAGAATGAGGGCCTGGCGACTGAATCGCCAGGCACACTTGGGAGCAAGAGCGAGAGCACGCGCGGGAGCAAGAGCGAGAGCACACTTGGGAGCAAGAGCGAGAGCACGCGCGGGAGCAAGAGCGAAAGCAAACCAGAAAGCAAAAGCACGCAGGAAAGCGAAAGCACGCAGGGAAGCGAGAGCGAAGGCACAACGGGAAGCAATAGTGCGCTTGGCGATTCAGTCGTCAAGCATGCTGCATCGGGAGGGGCGCTGCCACCGCTATTCGATGCGGGCTACTGCGACGTGATGCCAGTTGATGAGACGCAGATGGCTACGCAACGGGCGTATATCCTTGCGAACCCTCGCAATCGCCTGATGAGGGTGACCAATCGCGAATGGCTCTATCCGCAATGCCATACCGTGGATACTGCCGTGAGCATACCAGCCTTGAAAGGGTATCTGCAACGGGAATGCCCTCAGCAGTTGACTGCTGACAGTTTTGGATTGATAGAGAAGCGACTGCTGAAGAATAATGGACGGGTGGTGTGTGATAGTTATGGAAACCTGACCTTACTGAACAGACGGTTGCTCCCTGTGGTTTGTCATCGTAAGGATGCCCAATTGTTTGAGCAACAGAAAAGGCGATGCCTGGCTGAAGCGGCTTCTGGCGCTGTGCTGGTCTCTGCACGCATTGCAAGGGGTGAACAAGAAATCATTGACCAAGCCCTGTTGTCGGGATATGCCGTTGTCAGGATTGAAGATAACGGTTTTCCAGAAATCTATCATCCTTCGGCCGACAGGATGGATGACTGTGCAACGGGAAATCTGCTATTGTTGACACCTTGGTCTTATCAGTTTATGACTCAGGAAGAGAATATCACGGTTCCTTTTTGTAAGACTATGAACTGTGTCTGTCAGGCAATATGTAGGCAGAAAGACACGTGGTGGTACTAAGCAAAAAAAAGTGCGTCAGCACCAGGGAAACTGGATGCTGACGCACAGATTCTTGCCAGGTATATTTTGGGGATTACTTATACGGCAGGTAGCAGTTCTTGGTGGTGATGCCAGCGGCATTGTTCTGCAGCATGCGGGAGAGCCAGGCATCGCCGAAATTACCGCCATAGAGACCGGCAGCATTCTTGTGGTTGGCCAGACGGCGCAGGTCAGAGAAGCGGGTGCCCTCGAAGGCAAACTCCATGGCATACTCGTCGCAGAGCAGATCCTCCATGGCATTGATGGAGTCTTGCTTGGTGTACTGCGTCAGGTTGAGCCCGAACTTCGCATTGATATCTGCCAACTTCTCACCGACGACACTACGGTAGCGATAGAGGGAATAGGGATCCTGACAGGCACCGGCACCATGGTAGTGGATACCCACGATATAGGCGGACTTGAAGATCTCTGAGTTCTCGTCAGAGGCGAAGGGCAGCGTGGTGGTGAGCAACTCATAGGTGGCGGGTGCGAGATAATGCCTGTCGGGATCGACGTGTGACAGGTTGGCATCGAGCACCTTGTTCTGATCGTCGTCGAGAATGAAGTTGCCGTCGGCATCCTTCTGATAGACCTCGTAGTAGTAGCGGTTGCGCAGGTCGTTGTTCAGACCGTTCTTCAGCACGGCGAAGGCGGCATCGGGATAGCCCATGCGGTTGAGGGCCTCAGCCAGATGGAGCCACACGGTGGCATTGCGGTAGAGCAGGATATAGGCCGTGGAGGGCTTGTAGCAATAGACATAGGTGGAGTCGGCACCAGTGCCCTGGGCCACAAGACGGGCACGGGCATCGCCCAGGCGCACGCTCTTCATATCCCAGTAGGGGGCGATGCTCAACTCGTCGCCATAGTAATAATAGGTTGCCGTGCGGGCCGAGTCGCAATAGGACTGCGAGGGCACCACCTGGATGTTCTCAGTACGGGGACAGTTGAAGGGGACAGTATAGGAATTGTCTAAAGAGACATCGCTGCCCGAGGTGGTGGTGTAGTAGTCGTAGCCGAAGGCGGCGGGGACATCGGTGGTCTTGCCGGTGGTGTAGTTGACAGCCATCGGGATGTAGGAGATGACATCGCCAGGGGCAGCGGCATGGAAGAAGGAGTTCAGCCAAGTGGAACCGCCGAGGGTGGCGTTCGTGGCGTTCTTGGTGTAGTTGTAGTCAACGGGCCACTCGGTGAAGTTCTTGAAGATGGGGCTGTACTGACTGAAACTGGTAGAGAGCGCCGTGGTATAGTTGACGGAGATACTGCCGGCTTCGAGTTGGCCGTTGTATCTCAGATAGTCGTAGTAGCACTTGGCAGCCTTGTCGTACTGTCCCAACTCGAGATAGATGTCGCCCAGCACCACATTGAGGGGCACGAAGCACTTGCTGGGGTAGATGAGTTTGTCGCCACCCCTGTTGAGCGTACCGATATTGACGGCCGTGGTCCTGTTGAAGGTGGGCACGGAGAGTTCCTCGTCGGTATAGTGCGACTTGAGGTTCTCGAGCATACGGGCCTCACCGGCAAGGATGGTCTCCCAGGGCGTCATGGCGGTGCTGGAGTTGATCTGGCCGATGGTGGTCACAGGCTCGGTGATATAGGGCACCTCGCCATACTGGCGCGACAGTTGCAGGTAGGACCAGGCACGGAAGGAGGCGACGGCGGCATACTCGTTGATGACGACGTTCTGCTTACCCGTGCGCAGCGTGGAGTCGCGATGGGCCAGATAGTAGTTACAGTTGTTGATGACCTTATAGTAGAGGTACACGCTGTCGTACTTGTTGCTGGCATCGGCCTTGAAGGCTGCCAGCGACCGCAGGTGGGTGGTGGCCTTGTCGGTGGTCTTCACCAGGTCGCCACGCAACTCGTTCTGGAAATAGTACTGGTCGGCCACCTGCTGCATGGCCTGCATGATGCCGTAGGCATAGAAGACGGAGTCGGTCTTCTCGTTAAGCCCCGGTTCGAACAGTTGGCGCGAACTGTCAGCCTCGAGCATGTCGGAGCAAGAGACCCCCATCCAGCCTCCCCCTGTGAGGGGGAGGAGTATATAGACCACAAAACGAAGTAACTCTTTTGTCTTATTATATATATAATCTTTCATAATCTTTATCAATTAAGTATATTTTCTATTTGCATATCCAACTACTCCCCTCCATTCAGGGAGGGGCAGGGGGTGGGTCTACAGGTTGATCTTCACGCCCATGGAGAAGGTGCGACCCTGAGCCAGCGTGCCGGCATCGATGCCCTGATACAACTGGCTGTTGGCCACCGAGAATTCGGGATCGCTGCCAGTGTACTTGGTGAGGGTGAAGAGGTTGCGGCCCTCAGCCCACACGGAGATGCCCTGGAGCCAAGACTGCCATGACTCGGGCATGGGCACCTGATAGGTGAGGCGCACCGACTTCAGGCGCAGGTAGGAGCCGTCCTCGATCCAGCGGTCGGAGAAGCGGTTGTTGCCCATGGGGTCGCCATAGTTGACACGCGGCAGGTCGGCATTCTGTCCCTCGTAGCGCCAGTGGCCTACCTCGGCCACCTGCTGGTTGTAGAGCGTGGAGCCGCTGTTGAGCACGGAGCGCTGGTAGTTGTAGACATCGTTGCCCAGGCTGTAGTTGAAGACGGTGCTGAGGGTGAAGCGCTTCCAGTTGAGGTTGAGGAAGAGGTTGCCGTAGATGTCGGGATTGGGATCGCCGATGACGACCTTGTCGGCTTCGTTGATCTCATGGTCGCCATTGACATCCTCGAAGATGACGTCGCCAGCCTGGAAATACTGTTTGGCACCCGTCTCATCGACGATGTAGAGGCCGGCATTGTTGGCTGCCTCGGTGTCGCGGAAGATGCCCTTGGTGCGATAGCCATAGAACACGCCGACGGAGTGGCCCACGGCGGTAAGGATGTTGTTGTCGCCATAGATGGACGAGGTGTAGTCGCCATTAGCCAGCGACTTGACCTTGTTGACATAGTGGCCGAGGGTGGCGCCAATCTCCAGGTGCCAGTCCTTCAGGGCCACGGGCTTGCCGCTGATGCCGACCTCGAAGCCGGTGTTGCGCAGTTCGCCGTCGTTGGTCCAGTAGTTGTTGATACCACCTACGGGGTTCTCGAAGGTCTTCAGCACGAGGAGGTCCTTGGTGTTGTGCATGAAGTAGTCGAAACGCACAGCCAGACGGTTGTGGAGGAAGTTGCCCTCCAGACCGAGATTGCACTTCGACGTCGTCTCCCACTTGATCTCCTCGTTACCCACATTGGTGAGTTGGATACCAATCTCGTTGTTGTTGTAGCGCACGGTATTGAAAGAGGTGCGTGCGGCATAGTTGGAGATATCGTCGTTACCGCTCATGTCGAAGCCGGCATTGAGGCGCAGGTAGTCGATGCCTGAATTCTTGGGGAACCACTTCTCGTTGGTGAGCACCCAGCCCAGTTGGATGCTGGGGAAGATGGCCCACTTGGTGCCGAAGGCCTTGATGCCGCCGCTGGCATTGGAACCGAAGCGGCTGTTGGCCTCTGCCGTCAGAGAGACAGTAGCGAAATACTTGTTCATGTAGTTATAGTCGCCAGAGACATACCACTGCATGTTCTTCCACACATCGTCGGCACCGGTCACGGTAGAATAGACTGCCGTACCAGTGGCCAGCGTCGGGTTCTTGTCGTTGTCCTGCTTGTTCTTGTACTCGGTAGCCAGGTCGCTGTTGTCGAAGGAGAAATAGTTGTAGCGGAAGCCGCCAGTGGCAGCCACGGTGTGGGCACCGAACTTCTTGTTGAAGTCCACATGGGTGTTGCTCAGCACATTGTTCTCCTTAGAGAAGATGGAGGCCGCCTTGCTATAGACGGTACCGAGGTTCTCGATGGCGAAGGAGGGCAGTCCGAGGTTGGGACGATAGTAGGCCTGAGAGTTACGGTTCAGGTAGTAACTGAAGTGAGAGGTCACCTTCCAGTTCTGGTTGAACTCAAAGGTCGGGGTGATGGTCACATTGAAGAAGGTGTTCTCATTACGGTTCTTGCGCTCGCCGGTGCCGTTGTGGATCAGGGCCACGGGGTTGGCCAGCGAGTAGTTGCCTTCCTTCAGCGTGCCGTAGAGGTCGTCGGCATCAGCCAGCAGCGAGGTGAAACTCTTGATGTTGTTGTTGTACTGATAGGGGCTGATGAGCGGGCTCTTGATGAGCGACAGGAATGCCGGCGAAGTGATGGTACCGCTGTTGAGGTCGGACAGGATGCCGTCGTCGAAGAGGTTGGTATTCGAACGCGAGAACGACATGTCGAACTTCGTATAGAGGTTGCTCAGCAGGCTGATGTCAGTATTGAAGCGCACATTGATGCGGTCGTAACTGGTAGCCGAGATATTCTTCATGGTCTGGACATAGGCCACGGAGAGGTTGTACATACCGATGTCGTCGCCACCCTGCACGTTGATGCTGTAGTTGTGGGTCAGCGCCGTGCGATAGACATAGTCGCTCCAGTCGGTATTCTGATGATAGGTCTCATAGTAGTAGCCCGGCTGGTCGTTGAGGAAGTTGAACTGCAGGGGGTTGGTGGCAGAGCCGATGCGGTCCTGCACTTCGGGGATGGTACCCAGTTGCTCCACGGCATAGTTGCGATACTGCGTGGCATCCATCATCGTGGGATAGTTGGGCACGAAGGTCCAGCCCACACCGACGTTGGCATCGATACGGGTAGCCATGGAGTGGCCGCGCTTGGTATCGATGAGGATGACGCCGTTGGCACCACGGGCACCATAGAGGGCGGTGGCATTTTTCAGCACCGTCACCTTGTCGATATCATCGGGAGAGATGGTGGACAGCATATTGAAGATGTCGCCCAGGTGCAGCGACGAACGGTTGCGCTGCATGTCGAGTTCCACACCATCGAGGATGATGAGGGGCTGGGCATTGGCGTTGACGGAACTGATACCACGGATGAAAATGGCAGCACCCTGGTCGAGGTTGCCCGAATGCATATTCATGCGGATGTCGCCACCCAGGCGCTGGGTCATCTCCTCATCGACGGTGATACCGCTGCCATTGGAGATGAAAGCGTTCTTGGCGGTGATGGTGGTGCCGTCGGTATACATCGAGGCGAAGGCATCGCTCAGCATGAAGACGCGTATCTGCTGGCTCTCATCGCCAGCCTTAATGGCCACCTGCTGCGACAGGTATTCCGGTGACTGCACAAAGAGGGCGGTGGTGAACACCGGCACCTTGATGGAGAACTTACCATCCTCGTCGGTCATCGCCACATAGCGGTTGTCGCTGAGTGTCTGGACACGCACGCCAGCCAGCGGTGACTTGGTGGCATCGTCGACGACGATACCATTCACCATCATCGTGGGATTGGTGTCGACGACCTTGGTGCGCTTGGGAGCCTTGATGGTCTCCTCGACCTGTTCGTCGTCGATATCATCTTGAGCGTAAGCCATAGTGGTGCTTGCGGTCAGGACAAAGGCACAGAGTGAGAGTCTGAGACTCTGACGCTGCAGGAAATTATAGATCGTACTTTTCATCGTCGTCATTATTCTTCGTTATCAGAATTAGCCCATTTGTCGTTGTATTCCTTCGGGATGAGATAGACACCAGCCACACGCATCTGCTGGTCGTAACTCTTTCTGCGGGCAGCAGAGGTGTAACTCTCGGTGTGCATCATCATCAGACTGGGATAGGCATCAAGGGAATAATAGCAGGCAGGGAACGTGAACTCACCCAGGTCGATGACATGGACACGTCCGGGATTGCCCAGATTGACCACCGTAGCGGTGTTTGCTGCATCGGCAGTGGTAATCTTGGAATTGGCCTTCGCACCCTGCGGCAGCACGATGTACTGCTGCTTGTTGTCGGCATCAGTATAACTGAGGTAGAAGCGCAGGTAGTAGGGCTTCACGGCAGCCTCGGGACGGCGCACCTGCTCAGGCACGGTGACCACATAGATGTGGTAGGTCGTAGAGCGCACACCGGGCAGGGCGAAGTTGAACTCAGGCTTACCCGTTGTTCCCTGCACGTCGGCGCTGTCAACTCCCACATAGGAGAAGAAACGCGAGGTCTTGGGGAAGAGCAACTCCTTGAACATCGCCGGCACCTCGCTGAACAGGGTGTCGCGGTCGGCGAGATTCTCAAGCGGGATATTCACCGATGTGAGTTTATTCACCTTCAGCGTCTTCGCTGGCATTGAAGAAGTGATGATGGGGTTGTAGGTCTGGTTAGGACGGAACGTCAGCGAATCGATGACACGGGCGATACCGTTACTCATCTCCTCATAGGACACCGTATGGTCGAGTATCTGGTCGGCATCCTGCAGATAACGACGGGAAGTGCTATAGAGCGAGTCGTCGGCATTGGCCGCAGCCTCATTGAAGAGAGGATAGTTGCGCTGGTAGGAATGTGAGAACACCAGGTTGTTGACCAGGTTGTAGCATGTCAGCGAGTCCTGATAGACTTCACCCGTTGTCTCAGAGGCCTTATCGGCCTTGGCATCGGTGGCTTTCAACTGGTCGGCAGTAGCCGTCTTCTTCGACAGGTCCATATAGTCCATCTTCTTGATGTAGGCGTAGCAGGGGGCTATCTTCTTGTAGGCATCTTCCCAGGCCTTGTTGTTGGGAACGAGCATACAATAGGTGCTGTCTTCCTGCTCCAGGTCGGCACGCATAATCCTGGTGATGACGGTGTTGCGCTTCTTCATCACAGAGTCGTCGTAGGTCTGCTCACCGTTGATAATCTTACCGAGCACCGAGGCACGCGGGTCGAGATACCACTCGTCGTACTGCTGCAGGTACTTCTTGATGGAGTCGCAGCCGGCCAGCGAGTCGATATTCTCATAGAGATTGGTGCGATAGGGCGAGTAGCCGTTGATCTTATGCATCAAACCGTTGGTAGAGGGCTGGTTGACGGCACTATAGGTGAAGCCGTCGAACGTGGCCTGGGTGAACGGGTGGTGCTTCTGGTTCAGCGAGATAATCGTCATGCTGTCGAGGTTGGCCGACACAGGGTGGTTGTAGTCGGTGATGTGCTGCTGCATGAACTGCTTGACGATGACGGCACTGTCGCTGTTGAGCAGGCGGGTGTACTCGTCGTTGCTGATATAACCATCGGTAGGAGCCCAGACGGTATAGAAATTCGCACTACTGAGTACCTTGTCGTACTTGCACTTCTGAGCCAGCGCGACAAACTTGGTCAGTTGCGGATCTTCGGAAATATTCTCCCACAGCGTCTTGTTGGCACCAGCCAACTCATCGACTGGTGCGGTATTGTAGTCGGAATAGTCGGCACAAGATGCTGCAGCAAGCACCATGCCTCCCAGCAGCACTACACCTATTTTATTTATATATTTCATAATTATTGAAATCTAAATATTAAACTATTTTAAAGCGGTAGCGAATTTTTCACTCTTCACTTTTCACTTCATTAGTACCAGTCTTCGGTCAGTTCCTGACTGTTGACAACATCCAGCGGCACGAATTCGATGAAGTCGAACGACCAGCCGAGGTTGACATCGTTCACCAAGTTCTTGATGCGCAGCCAGTAGTCCTTGCCCTGCTCAAAGCGCTGGGTGGTGATGACGCGGCGCAGCATCATGGTGCCATAGCCACTCTCCGTGCGGCAGTTGGTATTGCCTGTAATCTGCTTGGCTGCCGAGTAGCGGTCGCTCTCATCATAGGACAGCACGTCGGTGATAGTATTATAAGTACCACGCGAGAAAGAAGCGGGAGCACGCAAGTAGCCACGCACATGCATGGTCTGATCACTCTCGATGCCGTAGTCATAGGTCTCGTCTTTCGCTTCCGGCTCCGGCTCATAGCCGAAGGAAGGATCTTCATTCGGATCGGCACAGGCATCGAAGGGGATACCGACGGCTACCATGTCTGACTGCTTCGACGTATTGCCCAGGTAGAACTGCATCAGTCCGCCATTTTTCATCGGGGGATAGATGATGCGCAACTCATAGTCGCCAGTCGGCACATGCGGCAACTTGATGGCGAAGTCGTAGATATCCCATCCCTGGAACTGGTCACTGTTGTGTGCACGCCAGGCGCCCAGGACACAGAAACGGAGCACCGTGCTCGGGTTGTAGCAGACGATATTGTCGAAATAACTATTCTCGAAAGCCATACGGGCACCGTTGCCGCCATCGTTGAGTGTACTGATCTCAGTACTAGTGGCAAAGCGCAGGCCGTTGTTGATCAACTCATAGAGGAAGGTCGATGAGTCGAGGCGCAGACGCTCGTTCAGGGCACCACGGGCATTCTCATCGTATTTCAGAATGTCTTTGATGCGGTGGATATAGCCATTGACGCACTCCTTCTCACCATTGCGGTCGATCTGGGCACCCTTGTAAACCAAGGTGTGGTCGCCGTCGCCGTCGATGCCGAACATACCAATCCTACGGGTCAGCGTGTTGTTGGTGAGGTAACGGTTGATCCACAATTCCTTCGTCGTCTTGGGATTGGTCTCCCACACCTTCAGCAGCGTGTTGGGAAGCAGGGTCTCGAAATACTCGTTTGGCTCATAGCCGAAGCAGAAGTTCCACGTACCTGCAGAGTAAGCAACCTTCGTCTCATAGACAATCTTGTCGACAGGCATACCGGCACGCAGGATATGGTAGGCCACGAACATGTTGACCACGTTGAACTGGTTGGTGTAGTCGTCGCCAGTGCTGATGGTGATGTTCTTCTCCTTGATGTAGTCGTACCACTGTCCGCAGTTGCCATACCACTCAATGCACTTGGCCTTCAGGTCGTCGAAACTGTTGATGCCGTGAGCACGGAACACATCGTCGGTCTCGGCAAAGACCGTCCACTTGATCAGGCACTCCTTTGGATAATAAAGGGGGTTGTTACCATTGCGGTCACCATCAGTATGGTCGTCACCCATATCATATTTAATAACAGAGCCGTCGGCATTGGTCTTCTTCTCAATAAGAAGCATGTCGGTATAACCGGTCTTCTCAAGAGCCTCATAGAAGATGCTCATATCCTTCTCGGCAAACACACGCATCTGGTCGTCGATGGTGCGGTCGGAACGGGGTATGACGTCGGAACAGATATGAAGGATGCCGTTGACGGCCTCGATGTCACCTTCGACGATGGCAGAAGCCTCGTTAAGACTGGTCAGGCCGATGAACTCTTCCTTATAGGCATCCAGGCCGAAGGTGCCGACCTTGATGGAACGGCCCAGTTTCATGGTTGACCAGTTGGAACCGGTACCGTCGTTGTCCACCTGCATGTGGGCCTCACCCGAGAGGTGATAGCGGGAGATATCTTCGCAGAGTGAGTCACTCATCAACTCCACCTTGGCCATCACATCGAGGCTGTTCCAGTTAGCATCCTCGGTAATGCCGTTGTGCTTCTGCTTGGCCTTCGAGATGAGATAGGACTCATCGTTATAGAGGCTGTCCAGATAGGTGCTGACACCATCGTTCATGGGAGCGAAGCAGGTATAGGTGCCATAGGTTCCCATATACTTGGCAAAGCCGCCTTTGTCAAGGATGCGGTAGAAGGCACTCAAGTCGCTCCGTTCGCGCAGCATCTCGGCGATGGTCTTATCCGTGGCAGAGAAGAGGTTGGAGGTGTCAGGCTCCTCGTTGCAACCTGTCATCAGCGTGGCTGATGCCAAAATGCAAAAATTAAAGAACAAAAATATTTTTCGTTTCATAATGCTATCGTATTTTACCATTTTTCATTTTTTAATTTTTACATTGTCATTTCTTCGAGGACCTGTAGGCCGGGTTCTGCACCAGGTTGGGATTGAGGTCCATCTCGTCCTGGTTGATTGGCATGTAGAGATAGCGCTCATCACGTATCTTCGACTTCATGGCTGTAGGTACAGCATACTTACGCAGGGCCAATTCGAGGAACTCATCATTATTGGTCACAAAACTCTCGCTGAGTTTCTTCTTCAAGTCAGCCTTTGTGCTGGTGTGACGGTAGTTATAGCGCATCAGGTCGTACCAGCGCTTACCCTCGAAGCACAGTTCGCGGACGCGCTCTTCCAACACCAGCGACTCCATCTTGTCAGCATAGGTAGAATACTTCAGAGAGACTTTGCCACTACCCTCGCCCTGATAGTTCAGAGGCAGGGCACGGTCGTTGACGAAGCGGCAGATGGCAAAGGCCTCCTCGTTGCGGGTGTCGCCATCGGCCTTGCCGCCCAACTCATAGAGTTGCACGAGAGCCTCAGCCTTCATCAGCATCACATCGGTGAGACGATAGAAGATCCAAGTGGGTGCGAAAGTCGTTGCACGTCCGGATCCAGGGGCTGACTGAATCTTACCCTCGCCGGCGGATTCGGCACCGATGAACTTGCGCACATCAAAGTTTTCCTTGGAAGAACTGGTGGCATCGAACACAAACTCATAGAGACGCTGGTCATAGGTGTTGTGCCACACGCCATCGCTCTGGGCAATGACTTTGCCAAACCTGTCTGAAGCCTTGATAAGGCCAGTACTACCAGTCAGGTTATAGTACATCTGAGACAAGCCAGTGTTACTGGAGTTGTAGAACGAGAGTTCAAAGATGGTCTCGTCGGCAGGATTACCAGGATTGGCAAAGATATCCTTGTACATCTCAAGATAGGAAGAGAGATAATAGTCTTGTACCTGTTGTTCTTCTCCCCTGCCACGATGAGGCATAGCCTCGTAGGCTTCCTTCTTGGCAGCAATCACCCTGTCGCAATAGTCCACGCAGGCCTGATAGTCGTTGGCATCACGGTTGATGGAGGCTCGCCACAGGTAGATATCGGCCAGGACGGCACAGATGCCATCTCTGGTGAGGAAAGCCTTGTCGCGCCACTCTTCACCATCAATCCTGGCGTAGGTATTGCCAGGAATAGCATCGTTCAGGGCTTCCTTCAGGTCGCTGATACACATATTGAGCACAGAGTCGGGGGCCAGTTGCGGTGCATTGAGATCATCGCTGCTATTCAGGTAGGCATGGGGTGTCACGGGGATGTCGTGGAACACACGTGTCAGGTAGAAATAGCAGAAAGCACGCAATGAGAGCACCTGTGACCTGTTGATCAGATAGTCATTACGGTCGTAGTCAGGATCATTCTTGATAACATCCTCTGCCTTCTCAAGTACCAGGTTACAGTAGTTGATGGCGGAGTAGAAGGGATACCAGCCGGTGAACGTGTTATCCGTGCTGATATTCATCGAGTAGATCTGCGACAGGGCAATCTTGTCGGCATTGGTGGCAGACACATCGCTCGACACATTGAACTCGTCGGAACGGAAGTCGCCCCAGACAATCATATTGCGTATGGCAACAGAGTTGCGCAACTGGTCGTAGGCTTTTGCCACGACACCTTCCACCTCACTCTTGTTCTGCCAGTAGTCGTCGTCGACCGTCTTGTTGTCAGGCAGAATCACCGTATCAACACAAGACGTCATCGCCAGAACTGCTGCCGCAATGTAAAAATTAAACAATTTAAAAATTAAAAAATTATTTCGTTTCATACCTGTTTCTTTTTTGCATTATTTCATTTTTTAATTTTTACATTTCTCAGAATCCGAAACTAAGGCTGGCGGTAACCGACCTGGACCTTGGCGTGGAATTGCCGTCCTTGGCAGGCGTGTAGGTACCAGCGGCGATTTCGGGATCGATACCTGTGTACCTCGTCCAACAGAAGAGGTTGTTCATAGTCACATAGGCCGAGAGAGAGTTCAGACCGAGTTTCTTGACCGTGTTCTTAGGCACGCTGTAGGAAATCTGAAGGTTGTTCAGGCGCAGGAACGAGCCATCCTCCACAAAGCGCGACGACATCTGGTAGTTGTAACCTGCACCATTAAGGGCGCGTGGGATCAGCGTGACATCGCCGTCCTTACGCCAACGGTAGGTAACGGTAGAAGTCTGATTCTCGGTACCATACATGCTCTCCAGGTTCATGCGGGCTACATTGACAATCTTGTTGCCCCAGCGGTAGTTGAAGCGGGCCACCAACTTCCACTGGCCATACTGCATGGTCAGGCTGAAACCACCCTGCATCTTAGGCAGCGAGTTGCCCAGATACTTAATGTCGAGTTCGTTGATGGTACCATCATGGTTCACATCCTCGTAGATGGCATCACCACCCTTGAACTTATAATCGGTGGCACCATAATAATAGGTCAACTCCTTAGGCACGCCATTACTGGTCATCACGACATGACCGTTTTCATCGGTCACGACAGGAGCAGTATAGGGGCGCTTTTCCAGGTTGTTCTGCTCATACCACTCGTCGGGCAGCGTACCACTGAGGAAGCCGTTGATCCACGACTCATAGTCCCAGTTGTAGTTCTCACCTTGAGCGGCAGCCAACTGCTGCAACTGCTGCTGCTTGGTATTCATATTCGACAAGTAATCATAGGAATGGCTGAACACGCCAAGGCTGTTGTAGCCATAGATAGAACAGAGCGGGTCGCCCACAACAACACGGCTGAGCACCGTCGATGAACCGCGCCAGTCATACTCTGGACGCTTGTTCAGTGTTTCGAGCACACGACTGTCCATGTCAAGGAGTTTATTGACGTTCTGGGCCATATTGAAGTTAGCCGATACTGAGAACTTCTTCACCTTGATGAACTTATTGGCTGAGATAGACAGTTCCCAACCTTTGTTCTCCAACTCACCTACGTTGCCCCAGGCCATGGTAGTGCCACCGTTCCAGGAAGCAGAAGAGGGGATGGGGATGCTACGCATGAGCAGGTCCTTCTTGTTCTCCTTATAGAGGTTGAGGTCGAACTCCAACTTGTCGTCCAACAGGCCCAGGTTGAAGCCGAGGTTCATACCTGTCTTCTTCTCAGGACGCAGGTCGTCGAGTTTCATGCCGCTCATGGTGGTCATCGTGGCCTTGCCATAAGTGCCGGAACTGGTGTACTGGTTGAAGTAGTTGTCAACAGCGACATTGGAACTACCCGTGATAGCCCACGAGCCGCGGATGCCGAGCATCGACACATACTTCCTCAATGGTTTGAAGAAGGCCTCTTCACTGAGGTTGTAGCGCAACGACACCGACGGAGAGATGAACCAGGGGTTGTTGGGACCGAAGGTCGAACTGCCGTCGCCACGCAGCGAGAAGCCGACATTATAGCGCGACTTGTAGGAGAAGTGGGCATTGTAGAGGAAGTTCTGGGATGCAGACTTCGTCGTGCTGGTCTGGTTGCTCATGCTCAACAGATGGGCATTCACCGTCGACGACTCAATGCCATTGGGAATGGAACTCTGGCCCAGATACTGGTAGGTGTACTTATTGGTATTGGCTTCGTAACGGGCCAACATCGTCAGATAGAGGTCCTCGTTCTTGAATGCCGGTGTGTAGGTGAGTTGCAGGCGCGAACTCATCTTGAAATTATTCTTCTCTGTATTGGTCAGGAAGTTATAGTCACTGTCATAATAGTTACCGTTCGACAGGCTGCCAGGCATAAAGGTGGGCAGGGAGTAGGCGAAGATGTCGAACCAGACACGGCCTTCGAAGGTCAGGCGGTGCTGACCGCTTCCAGTACCCAGCAGTTCGTACTTCAGGGTGAAGTCGGGCACAATGCTGTAGGTCTGTTCTTTCTGCCAGGAGTTGTAGGCATAGGCAACGGGGTTGCCGATGTTTGCCACATTCTGCAGTTCATTAGAGGTATAATTACCATCTACAGGATATTTTCCTGAGACAATGGGGTTCATCAGGAAGAACTCACCCGTGTCGTTGCCGTAACGGTCGTAACGGTAGATGCTAGCATTAGGTGCCATGGCCATAGCCATAGCCAGCAGGTTATTGTTCGAGTTGCCGTTCTTGCTGCTACCATAGGAATAGTTCTTCAGGTTGTCGGTGTAGGTCAACGCGAAGTTGGTAGAGAAGCGGATACGGTCACTGACATTATAGTCGAGTACCAGACGCGTGGTCAGACGATCCAGACGCTGTTTGATGATGGTACCCGTCTCACGGTTGTAACCGGCAGAGATACGGAACTGTGCCTTCTGACCACCACCGGTGATGCTGAAGTTGGCCTCGTGCTTCTCACCGAACTGCTTGACAGCATCCACCCAGTCGGTATTCTTGTTCCAGTTGTTGGCATCGGCCCACTCTTCCGGTGTGCGGTAGGCAATCTCCCATATATTGTTGGTGGCTTCAGGATTCTGCGTGGGGTTATAGAAGGCCTCCTTGAGCATCATGGTGTAGTTGTCACCATTCAGCAGGTCATAACCGGCAGGCATCCAGGTGCCGGTGAACTTATAACTCAGGTTCACCCTGGGCTTGCTGCGCGTACCACGCTTAGTGGTAATCTGGATGACACCATTGGCACCCTGGTTACCCCAGATAGCCGTAGCGGCAGCATCCTTCAGCACGGTGATGCTGGCAATATCGTCGACGCTGATGGCCAGCATCGAGGAGAACTGCTCCTCGTTGACATTCTCAGGGTCGAAGTCTTCTTTGTTGTATTCGAAGATCTTGTCATCGACCACGATCAGGGGCTCGGCATCGCCATTGAGCGTTGACACACCACGCAGACGCATCGATGTGCCGGCACCGAGGTTACCTGAGTTAGCCACGATATCCAGACCGGCAATCTCACCCTGCAGGGCCTCATCGGCCGAGGTGAAGGCCATACCTTCCACATCAGCCATGTTCATGGTCTGCTGAGAGACCGACATCTCGCGCTTGTCGATGCTCAGACCACCGGAATTAGTGCGACGGCCTTTCACGGTAACCTCGTTCAGCGTGGTTTTCGAGTCATCGAGTTTAACGACGAATTTCTTCTGGTCACCGATAGTCAGCACCTTGTCCTTGCTGCCTACATAAGAGATGACGAGTTTGTTCTTCTTGTTGGTAATCTTCATGGAGAAGTTACCCATCATATCGGTCTGGGTGTGGTTCACGATACGGTTGTTGGCGTCTCGCTCAGTGACATTGGCCAACATCACCGGTCCCATGGAGTCTTCCACCGAACCTGATATGACTATACCCTGGGCCATCATCATCTGGGCGACGAAGGCAAACAGGAGTGTCAATAGGATTCTTGATTTTGACATAAGTATCTTATTTCGTTTGTTTCGTTATACTTTTCACTAATCAATACTGTCCGTTTTTGTTGAAGCAAAGCGGGGCACTGATGCCGTGAATACTCACGAAGGATGAACTCTCAATGGACTTGAAGTCGCCATTGCCACTCGTCGTGATGTCGCGGGCCAGAATGTTGGCCGTATTGGAAGAGGCATTGATGGTCACCTTGGTGCCAGAGGCATCCTGGACTATCAACTGATTGTTACCACCAGTCACTATCAACTTGTCAGCGATACCAAGACTGTTGGTGCAGAAAGTAGAGAACTCAGGTTCGGGCTCGGTCTTGCCGGTAGCAGGATCAAAGTTCTTGAAATACGCGTCGGCAAAGAGCGAACTGTTCTGGGTATGATAGCGTACAAACTTCGCCATGACACCCAGTTTCTCCTTCACATAGGCCTTGGCATCGGCCTCAGAGGCAAAGCCATACTGAGCGGCTACGCTTTCCCAGTCGTTGTAGATGGCATAGATATCCTTCCATCTGGGCAGGCCCTTGTTTTGCTGGGCATCCATCATGGCCTCGTACGTGGGCGCATAAATAGTATAGTTGTACGCGCTAAACATATTCCAGTTGTTATCGCCGTTGATGACGATATAGGGCTTTAACTTGGCATCTTTCACGTCAAGCGACTCTTCGGCACCGGTAAGGATGCCGGCCCAGTTGTAGATACCCTCCTCAGAGAGTTCCAGGCAGAAATTGAGGAAATGGTCGTATTCGGGATCATTACCTTCATTATACTTAGCCTCCGAGTCATAGAACTCCTGATGCTGTTCCATAGCCTTAAGCACACTCGTTACCGTGGGCTGAATCGGGAAGTCGAGGCGGTAAACGGTACCATTCTCGATGGTGGCATCGGGACTATTGGCATCGAAGGTCTCGGTGATGGTGGACCACTGCGAGGGATCGCTCACTTGCAGGCCGCCAGCCACCTTGTTGCCGTTGACGACAATAGCGCCGCCATGCTTTGTCTTATAGTAGCGGTTGCCATAGAGACCATAGACGGGGGAACCCTTACCAGTTTCGGTGGAATCGGCCAAAACGATGGTACAATAGTTGAGCAGGTCCTTAATCTGCGTATTGAACTGACCAGTCTCAATATTGACATCCTCTGCAATGGGATCTGGATCGTAGGAACTCAGACTGTTGTAGGGGCCGCCAATGTATTTATACTTGTTGACCAGCACATTGAATGCGCCAGTGACTGTGGGATCGAAACGGAAGAGAAGTCCCTTCATACCGTCAGCATCCTTTACCGATGCGGGATCAATGACGATGAACTGCGTCTCGCTGTCGGTGGGGATGAACACGCCATAGCGGGCCTTCATCGACAGCAGATAGTAGTACATATCGGCACCAAGTTTAGAGGGAACACCTGCTGTGGTCTGGTGGTCGTTGAGCATCTGGCCCATAGTACGCATGTCCTGATAGACAGAAGCCGGACCAAGCACGGAGTTGTAGAGTTTCGGGCCGAAAAGTTTATTCATCTTATAGATGACGCCATTGTTGGCTATCGTGACATCGTAGGTGCCGTCGCTCTTTTTATTGATGTCGTCTATCGTCAATCCCATTGCCTCGAAGGCATCGTTCTGCACTGTAGAGAACATGCTGGGCACGGTCTTCGACATATAGTATTTCAATGTATTGTTCAGGATGCTGGCGAAGATGGACGGGTCGTTGTTGTAGACAGCATCGAGATGGGCGGTGAGGTTTGCCGCTGTAATGTCAAGCGAGGGGACGCCGAGGTTCTTCAGGATATAGGGCGACTCGTTGATGAAATAGTTCTCCATGGCCTTATTATCCGGTGCCAGGATGGCAGCAATCTCTGCATCCTTATCGGCAGTCTTGGTCGGTCTGTAGTAGTTCCATCCTGGATCGAAGACCAGCAACTGGTTATCGGCCACTTCATTGGACGATCCGTAGACGGGTCTCTTCAGTTCCTTATCTTGAGAATTCCTGCTCAGATAGCGGATAGCATAGACGGTGTCCTGCGTAGCGGCAGACGATGACTCGTCACGCACCTGAACGGTCAGGTCCAAATCGGGGTAAGGGAAACTATAGTAGTCCAGCATACGCGAGAACAGACGGGTGTCTTCGCCGGCACGCAGCAACTCAGCCATATTGCCAGGGTTGAGGAGTACCTCGTCGAGTTGGTGGATATAGCCGTTCTGGCAGACCACATCACCCTTAATGACTTTGCGATCAAAAATATAGGCATCACCGTTTTCATAGTCATGGCCAGTCAACACCTTGAAGTCACTATTCTCACCAGTGATAGTCATGTTGTTGTTCAGCATATACTCTCCCGTGAAGTGTACCATCGGTGCTATCGTATTGTCAAAAACAGCCAGCATGGACTTGCCGTTAGCCTTGAACCGCTCGAAATACTTGTTGTTGGCTGGCATCTTGTCGGCATAGAAAGGAGTCACGGAATAGTACAGTGACATGTTGGTGGCGTGTTTCACCGACTGTCCCTGCAACATGTTGCCAGATGCGCCCTGCCTATTGGAGAGCGTACCCACCAGAATGGCGTTGTCGAGCATCGACGAGAACAGCAACTCGGCTTTCTGCGAGCGAGTCAGGTCGTCATAACTCTTGGCTCCGAACTTGTTGTTCCCATCCTTAAAGAATCTCTCAAAGGCCTCATCATTGGCTGGGAAGATGGTCTTACTACCGGTCTTGTTCAGCACGTTGGCATAGTCCAGGTCGTCAATGAGCCTGATGTACGTATTAAACGTACCATCCAACTCCTTGGGCTGCTGAAGTTCCTTGTAGATACTCTCTCCAAGCCACGATGGCAGATCTCCCTCCGGCACTACGTAGTCCTTCGTACAGGACACGATACCCAAGCACAACAGGGATGCATACAAAAAGAGTTTTTTCATAAATTTGTTAGTTATTATTTAGCATTTTTTGATTTGTCAGACACGTTTCGGGCCTTAGGCAATATTTCAACCTGCAAAATAACAAAAAATTATCCTAACTTGCAACTTTTTAACACACAAATTTCTCGCAGAGATTGATTTTAATCAATTCTTCATGTTAATGTGCAAAAAACAAAGTTTATTGATGCCACTTCTCAATAACACATTCGTGTTTTTTAGTCTTTGAGTCATAACTGATACCGACAAGAAGCACCTTGTCTGCAAATTGAGTAATCTTTCCTTGATACTCTTTCCGATGAATCTGGTCGATGGCACTGACTGCCGACTGGTTGCTTTTGAGTTCCAGCAAGATAGCGGGTTTGTCCACGTTTTTGCGTGGCATCAGCACCAAGTCAGCGAAACCTTTACCCGTAGGCAACTCACGGTGAATGATGTAGTCGTTCTTAGCGTAATAGAGTGCAATACTCAGTACGCATGCCAGCGAGTTCTCATTATTATAACTTAGGATACTGGTGTTTTCATCATGAGCAGCCTCCACACCTTTTGCAACGGCATCCTCATCACCGTCGATAATGGCCTGAAGTAGTTGTTCTGACTGAATAATGGCTTCAGTAACGACGTCCCAATGACTGTCTTCAACGGCATTCACAATCTCGCCAGCCACTTCACGATTAGGAATATAACACTCGCTATTGTCCCAGTCGTAGGCTAAATAGCCCAAATGAATGAGCACGGTCAATACATCGTCCTTCTTCCTGATGACAGACATGTCGTTTTGGAATCCTGTAGGATCAACCTTGCACCGTCCTCCACCTAACATCTTGATGATGTCATCTTTCAGGCCTTTATAGTTCATCTGTATATAGTGGGAAACGGCATCGTAGGCACCTGTACTTGCCCAGAAACTCCGACAACGTCCTTCCCACAATGCCTGCATGACGGAATTCGGGTTAAAAATCGACAGTTCGTTTCCCAACTTGTAGCCATCATACCATTTCTCAAATTCGTTGAAATCAGAACCGTCTTTCTGACAAAGACTCTCCACTTCCTGTTTAGTGAACCCGAAGCATCCCGCCAGACGACCAGGATTCACCATAGAATACTCCGTAAAGTTATTCAGGGCCGATTCCGTCTTATATTTCTTAATAGGCAAGATACCCGTCAGGTAGGCACCCGCAAAAACCTGTGCCGATTGTCCTCCCTTGAACATACGGCGTAACCAGTTGACATAATCATCCATTGTATTGGTACCCTGTCTGAACTCTCTACAGATAGCATCCCATTCATCAATGATAAAGATAAACTGCTGCTGCCGCTTTGCCGCAATTCGGATGAGAAATGCCATCAGGTCGTCTTCCTCTTTGACAGGAATGTCAGGATATGCTTCGCTGATATCGCTTTTCAGTTCGGCATTGAGATGTCCGACAATGTTGTCATCGTTTTTGAAACGCGTCACGAAGTCGGACATGTCCACAAAAATCGTGGGATATTTGTTAAGATGTTTCTCAAAAGAGTTGTCGCCGGCGATTTTCAAGTCAGCAAACAGTGACCGTGAATGGCATGACTGGTCATAATAGGCATACAGCATCTTGGCGGCTAAAGACTTGCCAAAACGCCGGCATCGCGTAATGCAACTGAATCGATGCTCAGTGTACAACGTATTGTTAATAGACGATATCAGTTCTGTTTTATCGACATATACGCCATTGAGGACAGACTGAAACCCCGAATTGCCTATGTTTATAAATGATCCCATTGCTTTACGACCATATCTGCTTCTTATTTTCTATCGCAGGCAAAGGTAAACATTATTTTTCTAATTACAAAATTATTTAGCAAAAATCCCCCGCAAGCGGATTGCCTGCGGGGGATTGATATAAGATTCGTAGAAAACTCTACAGTGAATTTACTTGATCAGGACACCGTTGATGCCATACTTACCGTTGATGACGATACGGCCGTTCTTGAAGTACTTCGCAGGAGCCTTCACCTCTGTCTCGGGATTAGCAATCTCCTCGATGCCATCAACGAACTGCTCGGTTGCACCAGCAGTAACCTGCTCTATCTTCAGGTTATCGAACCAGCAGCGACGACCCGGATAGTTCTTGTAGTTCGAACTAATGGTAATCTTAGTAGGCACAAGTCCGTTGAAAGCCACTTTGTCTGTGGTAAACGAGCCACTGGCATTTGTAGAAACAAGGTACATGCTCTTCTCACCATAGTCAAAAATGCACTCAATATGTGAAATATTGTTATCAGCACAAGAAGCAGCATCACCTGAGGTATTGCTCTTGAAGAAATTGCCAAAGTCGCTAATTCCAAAACTATCGAATCCTGCACTGCCAAGATTGTTATTGTAAGGCACAAACTTCATTCCAGCCACGCGCTCTTCATTAGCATCAGTAAGTTCAAAGCCCACAAGACCATCAGTCAGGCGAATGAACCAGAAGTCCATAGAAACCTTGAGAATATTTGTACCATAGTCCTTAGCAGGTATTTCTGCATAGGCAGAGCCAGAACCAATACGAAGCACACCTGGGAGTTCCTTTTCACCATTACTGTCAATACCCAACTCGAACTTCATCTCACCTACACCCTTTTCGTTAGTTTCAGGAGTCGTTTCTGAGAAGTTCTCAATTACCATAGTCGTATTATTACCAGCAGCCTCATAGTTACCTGTCTCGGCATTTAGAGTTGCACCCTGCTCGAAATCAACACTGATAATCTCTGCTATTTCAGAAGCGGGAACAGAAGCCTTGAATGTCTCGACTGCCTCGCTCAAAACTAATTTCTCTGCCTCAATAAAGGATGCATTCTCCTCTGAATATTCCAGTTTCTTCATTGCTGCCAACAACTCTTTTGCATCACCAATTTGTGCCTTCAGATCACCCTTGCCAGTAGCAGCATCATAGACACGTAATGCCAGAGTGGCCTCAGCAGCGTCAATAGCCACTTGCAAAGAGTTCAGCGTATCGTTGACAGCCACGAACTTCTTATTGGCAGCAATGATACCCTTAACGGCCTCTTGATAGACCTCATAGACCAAAATACCAGCAGGATCATTAGTAGCCTTCTTATAAGAGTCCTCTCCGTTGTCTTCGATATATTGATTATATGTGGCAATGATAGCATCCTGATCCAGGAGTTCGTATGCAGCAATCTTCACCTCGACGGTATCTACACATGCCTGCAATTCTGTCTTACCCCATAGGTAATCAGCATTGGCAATATACTCATTAGCAGTTGTGAGTTGGGTACGACCAGTCGTAATCTGCTCGCGTACGTCAGCCTCATAGCCCAACTGCTTCTGGTTGTACTTGTTATCGTTTTTGCCCCAGAGAGAAGCATTAGCAACATAAGTAACACCGCCAGCGATTGTTTCTGGATATTTGCTAATCACCTTATAGCCAATCTCATAGGTACCATCCTCTGTCGTCTTTACAGCGATAACGGCTGGAGTGAAATCAAGGGGGTCAAGCACCTGATGGACAGAAGCAAGGGTGTCTGCAGCCTCACCATTAACAATATGCACGATGTATGCTGTTGCAAGACCTACCTTCAGACCATCATTATTTGCCCAAGTGGAACTGCTGGCGTTCTCACGGTAAGCAGCTTTTCCTTCTATAGTAAACACATACGAACCTGCAGCCAGTTCCTTCTGCATGTAAACACCCATTGTCATGTCACCCCATTTCTGGCTACCAGCATAGTGTCCCAAATCGGGAGATGATTGTCCGTTATTTTCCCAGAAGCCACGACCAGAAGGAAGGATAGTCCAATCACCAATCTTTGACTGCTTCTGCCATTTTGTTCTCCAAGTGTCGAAGTAGTTGTCACGGTTGGTACCAGCCAGATAGTCATCCATATTGTCCTTCAGGAAACCATTAAGGACCTCCACACAGGGTTCCAAAGCCTCATTAAGTTCTCCCTGAGATGACTCGTCACCGATCCCCTTCAGCGCACCAAGGACCTCCGAATAATCCTCAAGGAGAGAAGCATCCCAGTCGTACACATTCTTGTAAGCCTCCATCTTCTCTATCATGGCATCACGCTGGCGGAGGTCAGCCACTTGTGCGGCAGGAGCAATCTGCAGGTCGGCTATTTCGATATTGGTAGCCATTCCTGTGAAAGAGATGAAATAAACCAAAGACGTTGCCTCACCTGAAATAGCATAACTGAATGTCTGCCAGTCTCCTGAAGACAAATCCTCTGCCTTATTAACAGTGAAAACATCAGTTGTGCCACCATAAACGCCATCACTGTTACCCTGAACCTTTACCAAATTTGTTGAAAGGATATCAGTCTTAACACGTGTAGAAACGCCTTCAGCGCCCTTCATTTTGAAACTGACCACATACGTTTGACCGTTTGGCTCAAACTTCATGTACATACCCTCACCAGCCGTAGCATCATCGCTCTTTACAGAGTGGATACCATCTGCACAACCGTTTTCATTCCATACGAAGATGTCCTTGGCGGCTTTGCCTTCAGTGGCAGAAACACCCGTCCAACCTGTCAATTCTTTATCGAAATTGACGGTCTTGACAGGATTGTCAATGATCTTAAAACGTCCCTGTGGCGTGTAAACATAATCGTTTACCGTCAGAGCGAAACCTGTAACAGCCGTACACACAGCCAACAGGCTTAAGAGTAATCGTTTTTTCATAACAATTTGTTTTTAGAAAGTTTATAAAAGTAAGTAATAAATCTTATTCGTAGTTATTTGGCGGCAAAAATAGTCATTTTTTTCTTTCCCCCCAAATGTTTTCTGCGTTTTTATCAAAAATCAAAGTAGAAACTCACGAAGTTGCAGGTTTTTGCTCCTCTTTTATAAGAATCCCCACCAGATGATGGACTGGCGGGGGATTCTTTTCACTTTCATTTGCTCACCGTGATGGCACCACCGGCACCCTCATCGTTATGGATGCGCAGGACATAGATGCCTCGCTTCAGCGACAAACGGAAGAAAGCGGCCCTGACCTCAGCATACGTAGCAGTATAGGTGGCTACACGCACACCGCTGGCTGCAAACGCCTCAACAGTAACCTGCTCATCGGCAGCGATAGCCGTGATAGCCGTAGGATCCTCTGCGATGCGGAGCACACCCTTGGCAGCAGCCACACTGCTGGTATCCCATTTCAGACCGGCGGGCAACTCTGGCAGATCAAACTGTGGTGTGCCGCTGAAAGAACCGGCAGTCCAAAGCACCAGAGAGTCACCGGCAGCGGGGGTATAGCCTGAGAGCAATGTCACCTTTACCGTGCCGTTTACAGTCAGCGTATTACCGACAGTGATGGTAGAGCACTTGCTACTATTTTTCAGGAAGTGCAGCGTAGAACCTGTTTGAGCGGTGAGACCGTAGGTGACGTTGATAGTACCAGGCGAGGTCTCATTGACACCCGAGGCATTAGGCAGCAGTTCTCCCCCACTCTCTATGCGGGCTGCATTGAGGTTGGCCTGACCCACCAGTCGGCCTGTGCCTTTCACAATAGTATTTTTGGCACCATTGAGCAGAGCGGCAGGCTTATACTTATAGACAGCCACCTTACCCTCTTCTATTGTCAATATGCCAAGCATCTTGCCTTCGGTCATCTTCATCGTGCCCTCACCACGCTTGATCAGCGGCGATTCACTCACCGCAATCGCGGTGCCATAGTCATCGGTACGCTCGGTGGGGATACCCACCTCGGTGGTCAGTTCGAAGTCATCATCGTTGTCGATAATCCACGTGCCACTGCCAACCAAGGCACCCGTGCCGCCCACCTTCTTCACGGTGAGACTCTTGCCTTCGTTACTCCAACGCGTTTTGGCTGCCACGTTGACGGTGGCCAAAGGCAGGCCCTTGGTGTTACGGTACGTGAAGACGGGCTCATACGACTTCTTGTTCTGGCGGTTGTTCTTACCCACATTGATGGTACCGCTGAACGCACTCCAGTCACCATCATAGTAGCAACGCACACCGCCGGCATAGACATTCAACGTACCAGCACCCGTCAGTTTGCCGGTATAGGTAGAACGGAAACCGCCATAGAGCGTACCCGTCTTGCCCTGCGGCACGACAAAGGCCGCCGAGTTGCTGACATTGGTGCCCTCATCGTTGGCACACCACAGCGTACCACCCTGGAACTCCACGGTCTTGGGCAGCATCTCAACATGGCTTGAAGAATAGTTGGAAGTCATGGTACCCTGCTTGATGACCAGTTTGGCGGTGTTGGTAGTCAGCGTGCCAGTCTCCATGGAGCCTGCACCCGTCTTATTAACGATGGCACTGCTGCCACGGATGGCCTTGTTGAAGATAATGCTCTTGCCAGAAGGTACATCGACAGTCACTTCACCGCTGACATTCAGCGTCTGGTCGGTGATAATGATACCGTTGGCCACCAGCGTCGTGCCGTCGCTCATACTGATGGGCGAGCCTGCACTGCCCAGCGAGCCATAGTTCTGACCGCTATTGTTGGCCAGCACAGCCACCTCCACGGTGCCTCCGTTCACGATGGTCTCAGCGATGCGATTCTCGTTGTTGACCGTCAGTTTGGCATTGCCGTTCTTAGTGATGGTGGCGCCTACGATGCTGTCACCGTTGATCACATAGTTCTTCGTGTCATTATTAAATATCACACGCGCGGGACTAACCTTGCCCTTAATGGTCATGGTGGTGTAGGCTGCCTCATCGTTGAACTCCACCACGTCGCCAGCGGTGGAATAGGCTTTCTCACCATGGCTGAGGAACGTCTCTGAGACGCCCTGCTGCCAGTCAAAGTTATCAGCGGTGCCATTCCACACCACATCACCAGCCGCACGGGCCTGTTCCACCTTGATCTTCAGCAAACCGTCCTCATAGAGCAATGTCGTCTTCATGGTGTCGTCGAAACCCTCGATGATAAAGTCTGCCACCTCGCCCGTCAGCGCTCCAATAGTTCCCAGCGTATAGGTGCCGGGCTCGATGGCTGCGGTATTGGTGAACTGCAGTACCGGTGTCTTGTAACGGGGACCATAGGTGAGCCACTCGTCATCAGTCTTGGCCTCCACCGACATGCTCCCTGCTGTCAGTTGGTCGAAAGCACCATCCTTGAAGTCGAACACGACACGCGAGCCGAAGCCCAGGTCCAGCGTCGACACTGTGACAGTGCCCACCTGTTCCTTACCACCCACATAAATAGTGGCGTTGTAGTCAGCTTTGATACCTCCCTTGAAATTACCACCGTTACTGACGAGTGTCGTGTGACGATTCAGCCACACCGGACTCGACTCCATGGTACCATCGAAAACGAGCGTACCCTGCCAGATGTCGGTACCGCCCGTATGTTTCTCCGTGACATTGGGCAATACCAGCGTGCCCTCGCCCTGCTTCACGATGCGGGTACTGCCACTGAAGGCACCTCCGGTCAAAGTTGTGGTATAGGTCTCAATGGTCTGAGCAGGCTGTTTCGGTGTCGATGCCACAGCCTGTTGTGCACCGCCACCCTTCACCCAGGCCGGAGTGTTAACTGTAAGGATATAGGGCGATGCGCCCTCGTTGACGGCGATGGTCTTGTTCTCATAGCCCGACACCAGCAGATGACTGTCAGTCGTGGCGATGGTGCCAGTCACCTCGGTGCGGTTCTCAAGCGTCAGTGCTGGCGGCTCCTTGGTGATGCCCTCCAGTTCGCCGAGGAAGAAACTGGTGTGCGGCGGCTGGTTGTAGCCCACCGACTGCCAAGTCATGCCGTTGCGGTATTCATGATCGTACCATAGTGAGGTGATGGCATGGGGCGACGGATAACTGGAGATATTGATACGCAGGGTGGTGGCATCAATGCGGTTGACGATTTCCTCGCGCCAGTCGCCAATGATATCACCGAGGAAACAGGGGTTGTTCTTCGACGAGTTGTTCAGCGCGCCGCCACCCATCCAGCAGCGGCCGTTGGAATAACTGCGGTTGGTACCCACCTCATTACCATATTTATATACACAAGGCGCACGCTCCACACCCGGTGAGTCCATGAACTCGTCGAGCAAGTCACCGTCCCAATAGACGCGCATGTTCATATAGTCATCATTAGCCAAGTTCAAGCCGGTGATAACCTTATCGGACACCAGACTCATGACATCATAGCCGAAGGTGTTGCCAATGGCACCCGGATAGATGCCCTGGAAATTACCGGCCAGACAACGCCCATTGTCGGCGCCTGTACCAGTGGTATAACGCAATGTCGATGTCATGCCGTCGGTATAGGCAATGCCAGGTACCGTGCTACCCTCCAGACAGACGAACTGCTCCAATCCCCAGCGGTAGGGGTCCAAGTCACCACAGTGCTGGGCATCACCGTGACCAAAGCCAGTAGTGGAGAGGCCATAGCCAGTGTCGTCAATGATCATCGAACCGAACACGATTTCGTCACGGCCGTCCATGTCGACATCGGCAATAGCGAAGTTGTGGAAGCCGTTACCAAACCAGGGTGACTTAGAGTCGTAGCAGTTCCAACGCCAACGCTGAGTGAGTTCGTGGGTCAAAGGATTGACATCGAGGGCGCAGAACTTGTGGCGTGTATAACAGCCGCGGCCCAGGAATATCGAGGGATTGCGACCATCGAGATAAGGAGCACCGAAATAGTGCTTGGTGGCACGGTGACCCGTATCTTTGTCACCCCACACGGCAGCATACTCATTCTCTGTGGCTGACAGCACATTGGCAGCCTCACCAACCTCATAGCGCGGTAGCGGGTAGTCCATGGGAGTCCATGCGTTGCCACCATCCCATCCCAGATAGGGCTCACCAGTAGCACCATTCAGATAGATAAGATACTCCTTGCCATGCTTGGTATATTCGTCGCGGGGCGCATAGTAACTCATATTGCCCACATTGATGGTCTTGCCCGTAGCAGTGTGGATAATCATGTTGTCAGCACCACGCATCAGGGCCTCAGCCTTACCGTCGCCGTCCCAGTCGTAAAGAATCAGGTCGAACTGCTCGTCGGGGCCAGCCATGAGGTTCGGTCCCATGTCAATCCACCAGAGACGGGTACCGTCCATCTTGTAGCACTCATGCAAGTTGAAAGTGGTGGTATTGCCCTCGTCACGCAGACCGCTGTCGTTACGACGCTTGACAACAAACTCCATCTCACCGTCACCGTCGACATCGGCCACAGAACAGTCATTCAACGAATACTGGCTGGTGACATCGGTGCCGGCACGGTTGACGACATTCTTCACCTTGATGTCCCAGTACTGGTGCTCCCAAGGGGTGCACTCTGCAGCCAGTTCCTCGCGTTCAGTACCACGGATGACGGGAATCACCTTATACTTGGAGGTAGCCGCACCACCATTGTCCTGATAGTTGGTCACTTCCAGATCGCTGGCAATCTTCGAGCCATTACGATAGAGGTTGTACTTCGTATCGAAATACTCCGAAGGCAGTTTGCGCCAACTGACGAAGATGCCACTGCCCGACATACCGTAGCGTGAGTCCTGACCAGTCTTGTCTCCCTGAGGAATGGCCACCAGACCACGCGTCAGTTTGTCGGTCACGCGCTGTGCCTGGGCACTCAAGGCTGTCATGCCTATTATGAAGGCCAATAACAATAATTTCTTCATATTTCTTTTTGTTTTAGTGTATTGTTGCCGCAAAGATACAAACAAATTTGCATTCTGCAAAATATATTCCAATTTTTCTCAACACTCAACTCTAAACTCTCAACACTCACCACTTACCTCTCAACATATTGCAAGATGAAACTCTCAGCCACAGGCAGGAAACGGTCATGTCCTTTGGCGTTCAGGTGAGCCGTATCGTCACCCTTTCCTCCTTGGAAATAGATCTTGCGGAACTGCTCGCTACGCACAAAGATATTACTGTGGCGGGCAGCATCGAACACGGGGATGCCGTAGGAGCCGCACACCTCGAGCATGGCATCGACCACCCGCTGACGGGGACTGCCCACAAAGTTGTCACAGGCCCAGGGGGTGAAGAAGAATATCCGGGCGTGAGGATAGCGTTCGATGAGTCCCTCGCAAAGGACAGACAGACGTTCCTTGAAGGTGTCAACGCCGATGGAATCGAGCCGTCCGTCGCTGGCATCGTTATGACCTGCAATGACCACCACATAGTCCAGGTCTGGACGCATGTCCGCATAACGCTTATACATGGCGATACCCCAGCGTTTCAGGTCAAGAGAGATACAGTTACCGTTTTTACCATAGTTATAGTACTCCATGCCATGCTTCCTGGCAAACTTATAGTGCCAACTGTTCTCCACCTTATCGCGGTGGTTGGCCACATAACTGTCGCCGATGAAACCGATCTTTTTCCCCTTCAGCGGGTCAATGGCAGGCATGTCTTTCAACACGGGTAGCAGGGCCTTGCCCCAATACTCGCCCAGCACCTGGGCACCCTGCTCGTTGGGATGCAGCCAGTAGGACTTGCCACGGGCATCCTTCTCCTCAAAGACATCAGTCTTATAGTGCTGCTCGAAATAGCCGTAAGCCTCAGCATCGCCGATATGCACATGGCCCGCTTTCGTCTGGCTTACCACCTGGGGGAAGGCGTCGGCATAGGTCGTGATCAACTTCAGGCTCTTCTTCGAGGCGATGGAGCCTCCCTTGGTGTGATAGTCAGGATAGTACCATATAGGTTTGTTGAGCACCACGTGGGCATCGGGCCAAAGCGTGAGCAGCGAGTCGATGATGGTGGAGAGGTTGCTGACATAGGCATCGGGCTCTGTGTGACGGTTCTTTGTACGCTCCACGGTGTCGTTGGTTCCCAGCATGATGCTGAACACCAGGGGCAGCGTGGGGTGTGCCTTCACCAGTTCACGGGTCTTAGATACCACATCGCCAAAATAGGTCTTGTCGCCTGCAGGCACCACATCAGCAGCGTTGGGCAGGAAGTGATAGGTGGTCTTGCCACTACGGCCACAGTTGCGGAAATAGATGGTGTCGATTTCTTCCCGTTGGCTTAACCAACGGGCACACTGCACAGGTGGGGCCGTCTGCGCGGGGTTCTCATGCAAGGCACCGTAGGTGATGCTGTTGCCGATGAACACGATGTTAGCGCTTTGCTGAGCGAGGCAAAACGACAAATGAAGAATGAAAAATGACAGACTTAACAGTAATCGTTTCATTGCGCTATGATATTTTTATATTTCATTTTTTTACTTTACGACCGTCGCCCATCACATAGACACCAGCGGGGAGCCCCTCTAATGCCTGATGCAGCAACACCTTCGAGCGCAGGAGATGACCGTCGAGCGAATAGACATCGACCCTGCCGTCAGTAGTTTGTAACGAATGAATGCCGCTGACAACCGACTTCACCGTCACCTTGCCCTCGCTGTTGAGCAGCGAACTGTCAAACTCATAGTTGCAATCCTCACACTCCGACCGGACGATCACTTCGCCCGAGGCCGAACCGAAGCCAGCCGTGAAGACCTGTATCTCATCGCCCACACTCAGTATGCGGTCTGTAGGCACGACGATAACGAGCGTGTCGGCACGATGGATGATGGTCCCCTTCACATTCACCTGTGTGTTGCCCGTACTCTTTCCCAACAGACAGCGCATTGAGGCTCCTTCGTTCATCACCAGGTTACCGCTCAGGCGTAGCACGCCAGAACCTGTTGTGCCCAAGCCTCCGAGGATGGTTCCACCCTTCTGCACCGTCACGTTCTGAAGCAGGGCCGTACCTGCCAGTGTGCCACCGTTGCCTACGGTGACAGCCGCTGAGGTGAAAGCCGTAGAGGTGGTGTTTTGAGCCACGAGCATGCCACCACTGACCGTAATCGGCGAGGTATGGCCAGCGGTGACCAGCGTCAGTTTGCCTGTGCCCACCTTGGTGAAACGCTGTCCTTTCAGCAATCCGCTGAACCGCGAGTCCTCATTCAGGAAGCCTGCCTGATAACTGCTCTGCGAACCGCCCAGCACACCATCGGTGGCCGTGCCTTGCAGGGTGCCTATCTTCAAAGTGGCAGAAGCCTCACTGCTGCCGCCGCTCGCCATAAACGAGACGGTCGTGCCAGCGCCTACCACCAGTCGTGTCTTCGACATGTCGGCAGCCGAGGTCATCAAGCGGAAGTTACCGCCATCGCCAAGGGCAGTGAGCGTGCCTTCGAAGTTCTTGAACGAGGCACCCACGTCGCAACGCACGTAACGGGTTTGAATCGTGAGATTGCCCGCACCACTGATTGAGCCATTGATCTTGCCGCGCGACGACCCCACAATCTTATTGGTCGTACCTGCAGCCACCGTCACCTGGTGGTTGAACTCAGGCACGGTCGATGTACTGTTCACATCGATCTGATGCACCTCGCCACCAGCCAGCAGCATGGGACTGCCCGACTTGCCAAAGGTGCTGTTCCATGCGCCTTGCGCTATCTTGCCTTTCTTCACGATGACACCGGCAAAGGCATTCGTGCCGCCGTATGTGAAGTTCAACTGACCGGCACCGTCTTTCACCAGATAGCCCGTACCGCTCACCTGTCCTTTCAGCGACAGCGAACTATTGGACTGCGTGATGCGGATGGTGGCCGTATCGGTCAGGACTATCTGGCGGTCGGTGCCCATATTGTCCTTTGAGAGCACCAAGGTGCCGCCATTCAACTGCAGGTTACCCTTCTCGGCAGAAGCACTGCCGAGCGCACTCTTCTGACCACCGTCGTAGAAGTTGGGAATGGTGAGCGTGCCACCGTTCACAATGGTCTTACCCGTGTAGTCGCTGTATTTCATGTTGAGCGTCACGTCAGCGGCCTTATTGACGGTCACGTCGCTCTCGCCCGACAGACCACCCTCTCCCTGCAACACATACTTGCCTGCATCGAAAATGACGCCATTGGTCACCATCATCTCAGGCACGGTGATGGTCTTCTTGGCAGATGCCTCGTTGAAGATTACCTCATCGCCTGTCACGAAGGGCGTAGTATTTTCGCTGGAAGAACCGCCAAGCGCGAAATTCTTGTCCTTGAAGTTCCAAATGGCACTCTCACCGCCCATCCATACCACATTCTGCTGCGGACTGCGCGTGTCGTTGATCTTCAGAACGAGTTTCTTGCCATCAACCACCACAAGGTCGTAGTTGATGCCCTCCAAGCCACGGGTCTTCAGTTTCGTCACATCACAGGTCAGCGTGCCCGTACACTCGGCCACCACATAGTCAGCAGCCTCCTGACTGCCCAGGTTGACGGTGAGGTAGTTGGTATTCTTGAAGGTGAGGTCGCCCTCCACGATGAGACCGAAGCAAGCAGGAATCGGCTTACCGTCACCTCCATCGGGATAGAGCAGACTTGCATCCACCTCTAAATATACATTGCCAGGGAGGGTCATGCTCTTCTTCGATGTGATGTGACTGCTGACAGTCTTGAGTCGGCAGCCTTCGTAGTTCAATGCTCCCTCGAAGGTGATAGTGTCCTTCAGTACGACATTACCACTCAGGGTGCCGCGGGCGCGAAGTTCCACGGGCCCGGCAATGGTTCCGTTAACGATAAGAGTGCCCTCACTAATGAGGTTCTTGCCCGTATGTCCAAGATTACAGTTGAACGTCGCCGTTCCCTGCATCGACTTGATCAGTTGGCCGTTGCCCGTTGTGCCCGTACCCTTGAACACGTAGTCGTGACCACGGGGATTCATCAGGTAAAGGGTGGTCGGAGATTCGCCATTCACGTCGAAGACAGAGCCATTGGCGTTCTGAAGGTCGAACATCACGCTTTTGCCACTGGCCATCTGGTTGCGCACATCAGTCACAAAGACAGGCGGCAACGGGGGCATGGGCATGTCGCCACCCAGATAGAAGCCTGTGTTGGGATGCTGGTAGTAGCCGCGGGTGGTACAGTCGCCCCGATAATGAGGATCTTGTTGCAGACAGTAGATACTATAAGTCGTGGACATATTCGTCGTGTAGCCCACGAGTCCCGTGGAATGATTGTCGTCCTGCTTGGGCAGGATGATCTCCTCGCGCCAGTCGCCCGTGATGTCACCCATAAAGGCAGGACGGGTACCAGTGCCGCCGTGGGTGGCCCAACTCGATTCCTGCGAGAACTCGCAGAGGCGGTCACCCAAGACGCGAGTGATCATCATATTCGTTCCCCAACCACTGCCACCAGGCGAGTTGAGCCACTCGCGCTGTAAGCGACCATCCCACCAGACGCCCTCGAACATCGAGCCGCTACGGGTCTGTCCCGTTTTCTCGCCCTTGCAGTCATAGACATATTCATCGACATAACTCAGGATCTCCATGCCCTTGTGCGAGGCATCCATATCAATACAGGTGCCACGCCCCACATCATAGACCGAGGGCAGATACCACTCCTTGATATGCTCGCCCGTGGCAGGGTCATAGATGAGTTGTCCCAGCAGGGCACTCTGCTGGATGGCGTAGGCCTCCAGTCCAGGACGGTCTGGGTCGATGTCGCTCAGGATGAAACGGTCGCCGTGGCCAATGCCAGGACTCTGAAACCACCCCGTCAGCGGATTGACGCTATAGCCACCCTGAATCATCTCGTCAGTACCGTCGCCATCGACATCGGCCACGCGCAACTGATGGAACTCAGCCGGCCAGGGACGCTTGTCGTTACGGCTCCAGGTGTGGGAGTGATGCCAGTTGACGGGTGTGCCACTGCTCCAGTCGTAGTCCCAGGTAAACACATAGTTATGATGGGTCTTATCCTTATCGCGGTCGAGACACTCCATGACCAGCGAGGGGTGGATGCCGTCAAGGTAGCAGATGGCGAAATGGCCGTCCATAGCCGAATAGCCGTCGCTCATATAGTTAGGACGGCTGGTACGGGTATAACTGTCGGCACCGTCAGACACCTCGCTGTATTTCAGTTCGTTGTAGGCTATCTCAGCACCCGTAGCCCCATCGATGACCGAGACATAGAAAGGGCGGTTGCGCACGGCCTGCGTGCGATAGTCCACGATGCCGTCGCCGTCAACGTCGGCCACCTCACTGCCCATCGCATACTTGCCCCACGTCTCGTTCTGCTTGTCCCAGAAGCGGGTGCCGTCGCTGCTCTTGATGATGACCTCACATCGACCATCGCAGTTGATGTCGTAGGCCACGACCATATCGTTCTGTCCAGCACAGATGTTCACATTAGGTCCCATATCGACCGTCCATAGCAGTTCGCCTGTCAGCCGGTAGGCCTGAATCTTATGCGAGGTGGTAGCCGTGTTCTCCGTGTCTTCCTCACCCGAGGCAGCCCCGGCATAGAGGCGGTCAACGACCACGGCATCATATTCGCCGTTGCCGTCGAGATCCATCGGCCAGCAGTACTTCGTGCGATAGTCATCGCGTTTGATGACTATATCATCAAAGTCGAAATCAAACCACACATTGGGATAGGCCTGCGTCTTGTAGAGGAAAGGCTTGCTCTTCTCGCCCTCCACGCCCTCAGGCGAGATGGCGGCCACGGCATACTCCGTGTTGTTGACAAGTGTGGTGGCCAGACAGGTCACGGTGAGCGGCTTCGCATTCACCTTCGTGTATTCCGTGGCACCCTTCGCCCGTTTATACACATTATAGGTAGTACCCTCTGGCTCCTCGGCCAGTTTGCGCCAAGAGATGAGCGAGCCTGTGCCCGCCGTGCTGGTCACGCTGCGAATGGTGCTGCCCGAACGGTTCACGGCCACGACGCTACGACCCATTTGCTGCATCAACCGCTGGGCTGTAACAACCGATGGTAAAAACACTACACTAGAAAACAAAAGGAATAAAGATATTTTCTTCATAAGGCATTTATTTTTCACAAGGATTGTTGCTATTCGTTTCATGATTCGACGGGTATCACATAGAACTTACGGCCTTTCTTGAAGTCGAGCATCCACTGGTCCATGATGATATGGTCGTCGAGGGCCTTGACCTTCAAGGTGTGACGGCCTTTCGAAACCCTTACTTTCGTCTGCTTCAAGGCCTGACCACGCAGCACGCTCTGCTTCCAGAACTCCGAGCGATACTTCTCCTTCAGCGAGATGACGACGGGCTCCTGATCATCAAGCGTCACCTGATAGCGCAGGTCGCCCTTGTCGTTGGGCTGTGTGGGAATCATAGCGGTATAGAGCGTGGCATCGCCCTCCTGCTGCGCCTCAAACTCATACACCAGTTCGCCACCCTTGGGAATGGCGACGGCATTCATCGAGTGTCCGAGCATCTGGATGGGGCCTCCCCCTGCCCCCTCCAAAGAGAGGGGATGTGATGCCTGATAGTCACAGGCATTGCGGGCCACGAAGTCAGAGGATGTAGGGATAGCGGTAGCCGATTTTTCACTTTTCACTATTCCCTTTTCACTTTCCTCCGGCAAGTAGGGCAGGATGGGCGGATTGAACACGTTCAGGTCGCGAGGCATCATATTCATGATGCCCTTCCACTTTCCACCAGCCATCTCGTTGTTATATCGTTCAGTAAGGTCCTGTATTTCCCTATAGGCCCTGATACTGCCTGCAGCATAACGTTCCATCTCCTCTTGACGGCCCTCCATAGGCTTGTCGGTCTGTCCCTGATAGCGCGAACGTGCCAGTTGGGCATATAGCATCTTTTGCGCCATATACATGCCACAGTGGGTCGGGTACGTGACGGCAGCAAAATAGGCATCCTTTAATTCCGGACGGATGATTTTCTCCACCTCGAAGACAGTGCCACACATACGAACGTAGTCATGTATATAACGTCCTAACTCGTCGCCAAACTCCTGAGGATTGAATTCTGTATCAATCACCTGCGAGCGTCCTCTTGGATAGGCTTTCCTATCAGCCAGTTCCACCTGCGTCCATCCCATGAACTCCGGCTTGCGGATGCCGCAAAGGCGATAGAACTCACGCATGGCAGGGAATAACGCTTTCCCCACCTCATCGCCAAACTGCGTGCACAGCCAGTTCCCCAGATGTTCCTCGAGTGTAACCATTCCCTTCCCTTTCAGGGAGGGGTTAGGGGAGAGTCTTTCGATATCCCACGCCATATCAAGAAACAGTTCCAGGTCGTATGCCGCCACCTTGGGATCATGAACATTCACAATCCAGAGTTTCTTGCAGTTGTGGTCGTAGGCGGCCTTCATCTCGTTGTAGATAAGCCCCGGCTGCGTTGTGGTCAGCCACAAATAGTCGTGAGGACGCCCCCAGTAGGAGAGGTGATAATAGACGCCTCCCCCACCCTGACGCTTCTGCTGCTCTTCATCGGAGAGACGGGTCATATAACCGTAGTTGTCGTCACACCACATCAGCGTCACATCATCGGGCACCTGCAAGCCGCTCTCCAGGATCTCCAACACCTCTTTATAAGGAATAAACACCTGCGGCACTTTCTCCACCTCTTTATTATAATACTTACGAATCAGTTCACGCTGGTCGTCGATCACCTGCTGCAGGCCCTCCAGTTTTTCCTTCTTGGTCTTCACGCCCTCCATCGAACCGTCGTGGATGCCGCGCATGCCGATGGTAAAGAATTCCTCGGAACCTTTCACCTCCTTGAGGCGCTCTATCCAGTACTGCTGCACCTGTTCGCGGTTGGTGATGTAATTGTATGCACCACGAGAAGTGTGGTCCCACTCGGCCACGTTGTTGCGCAGCAGGGGCTCGCAATGGCTGGTGCCTATGAGGATGCCGCACGAGTCAGCCATCTCCTTATTACCTGGAATGGTGAAGAAACCCGGTGTGCCGGTATGCATGCCTGGCCAGATGGTGTTGGCCCTCAAGCGCAGCATCAGTTGAAAAATAGCCTTGTAGGTCTTGGGGCCCATACGACCAAAAAAACCTGGGACCTCTCCCGACCTCCCCAAAGGGGAGGAGGGTCTACCGGATTCCGATACCCGCAGGCCCTCTCCCCCTTCGGGGGAGTTGGAGGGGGTATCGTAGTGTTTCCACGCCCAGTTGCGCAGGCTCCAGTCCTCATCATTGATGAAGATGCCGCGATAGGCCACGCTGGGGGTATGCTCGTAAGAGAATGTCTCTGGCATACTGAGACGCGAGCGACGCTCTGGCACCACATCGCCCCACCATACCCAAGGCGACACGCCAGCCTGTCGCGACAGTTCAAGGATACCGTAGGCCGTACCTCGCCCGTTGTGTCCTTCAACCAGTATCTGTCCGTTTTTCACGCTCAGGCGGAAACCGTCGTCCGAGCCTTTGCCCTGCACAATACGAATGCTGGCCCCGTTCCTCGTTCCTCGGGCAACCGGCCTCATCCCCGTCACCTGTTCCATATCACCACAGAACATCTCCAGAGCAATCTTTACGACAGGGTCGGTCTTGCCCACCACCTGGTAGGCAACAGGATGCTGTCCGTCGAACCACACCACGTCGGCACCTCTTGTACCGACGCATACAGCCATAAAGACAACTAATGCGATTAGTATCTTCTTCATTTATAGTTAGTTTGTAGTTTGTCTTATCGCCTGCAAAATTACGAATTATTTTTTTATGCACAAAGAAAAGTGGGACAAAATTACAGATCTCCTTGCCGATTTCGTCGAGCGGGATGTCGCCCTGACCGACTGCTTTTGTAAAGTATTCTCCATAAGGACAGCTGCTCTTGATGTTGTTCTTAACAAGCCTAATGTGTTCTGCCAAAATTTATTGCTTTATTTTTAGTTTGACATCATAATTGTATTTAATCTGTTTATAACCAGTTAGTTAAGTGCTATGATGACATCATATTGACATCATAATGACTTCATTCACAGTAAAACAACTTGTTTTACCTTTGAAACAAGCATTCCTTACTGTGTTAGAAGGCATCTTAACGAAGGTAAAACAACTTGTTTTACTTTTAAAGAAGGCATCTCTTTAATTTGTGGTGACAATCCTTTAGTCTGTCGCTTAGACTGACAACCCATAGAAAGCAGCATCTCTCCGATTTCTCTGTCCGAATATTTCCCAAT
>CADCCB010000007.1 GCA_902799905.1 uncultured Prevotellaceae bacterium | reverse complement strand
ATGATTTTGCTTGTCTTGATTTGCAGCACTAAGGTAAGTGAAAAATCTGACATGGCCAAATCCTGAGCAACTTTTTGTTGCTCAGGTACTTATAAAGAAAGTTAAATTAAAGTGCTGCGGAATTTAGGGTACAATGAAATCGAGTTTAGCAAAAAAGGAAAAACATGTTTCGTTCGAGAAGAACAATTAAAGGTGATGACCATCATTATTTTTAAAACATCAAAAATTTTATAATCCTACACTTTTAACTGCATCTGTTTGATTGACAGGTGTTTATATGCAGTGATAGATTTCTTTAATCTATCACTATTCTACACTATTTTTTTACCATTGGAAGACGTGACGTTAAGTACTGATAATAAGGTACTTACGTTGAACGTATATTGCCTTTAAAAGTAAAACAACTTGTTTTACTATTGAAGAAACCATCCCAACGAGTGAAAGAAAGCATTCCTTACAGAGTAAAACAACTTGTTTTACTTCTTAAGGTCATATCTCTTCAACTCAGTGAACCTATCCTTTGCCAGAGCGTCGATGCTCCCGTAGTTGTAAAGGACATAAAAGAAAGAGTTTTGATGCTGCAAAGAAAAGAATCTATCGCACTAAATAGCCATAGTCGCAGGGATTGGCCAGAGGTGTCTACCAAAGTTTAGGAGTTTAGATGTTTAGAAGTTTAGGATTTAAAGTAAAAAAGAAAATAGGCAATTAGTCAATTTGGAGGCCTATCGCATGCATAATGAGGCGTAATCTCATAGAAAAGAGAGGTAATCTCATAGAAAAACGAGGAAGAAAGATTGTCATCGGAATAGCAGAAATCATTCAACTTGATGGTTTCTGCGGTCACACGGTCACACCTGTGACCATGTGACCATTTATCGACAGACAAAAAGACGCGAAAACGCAAAGATGATGGTCGAACAAAGACAAATTGTCTAGAGCGAAAATTATGCCAGTACCACCTCGGCGGGAATGCCAAGCACCTTATGTATGCTGCGAGCGACCTCGAAACTCAGCGAGCGACGGCCATGAATAAGGTCGCTGAACATAGTGGCGCTGATACCTATCATGCGGGCTGCGTCTTTCTGCTTAAGCCCTTTCTCTTTTACCTGCAAGAGAATGGCATCTGTAAGTAGCGAACTCATCTGACCTGGAAGAGGGTGATAGGCGCTGCCATATTCGTCAAGAGCCTCACTCAACTGCATGAACTCTGCCTTTTCCTCGTCAGTGAGCAGTTCCATGTCGCCCAACTTCGTACCGCGCTGCATCAGTTTTTCTGCACGGGCCTCATAGTCCTTATATTCCTTTTCATTCTTTATAATCATAACTCATATTGTTTTTATGTCCTTAATCTTGTCGTACTCCTTATGGGTGCCTATGAAACGGATAGCCACGGTTCCTGCAAAGAACACAAGCATAACCACCGTTCTGTAGTTGTTCCCCTTAATGTTGAACACATAGCGGTTGTTGCCAACATAGTCTGCAGAAGGGAAATCCTTTTTCAAGTCCGCGTGGTGTTTCCAAGTGGCAGCCTTGACAATGGCACTCCATCTTTCCAATGCAGCCTTGGCATCAGGATGGAGGTCTGCAAACTCCTCAATGCGCTCTGGATATATAATCTTCATCGCAATTATCTCAATTTGGGTGCAAATATACAAAATTAATATATAACAACAAAAGAAAAAGAGAAAAAGTTCACTAATCTGTGATTTCTTTTTCTACAACTAAGTTTATGCACCATCGCGTGAGGAATGCCTCAGACACCTCGTCCGAACGTCATCTACGACCCGTTCCGATGCTTTGCAACAGTCGAAGGAATGCTTCCTTTGGGGGGTAAGGAGGCATTCGGATGGGGGTAAGGAGGCATTCGGACGGGAAGGCACCATAAGAGAGGGCTACCAATCGGTAGCCCTCAACCAACACAAAAACTAAACTAGACTTAACTAATGCCTTTCAGGATTTTCACAAACCCCTTACTGCGACTGCAAAGATAAGCAAAAAAAATCATACGGCAAAATATTCTGCCGTATTTTTTTGATTCTTTGATGAATATTCCTTATTTATGGTATGCTTGAGCACATAAAAGGCTGTCGAGAACGACTATTGCAGCCATCGCTTCGACAACGGGAACGGCACGCGGAAGGACGCAGGGATCGTGGCGCCCACGAGCCGTGAAGGTGGTGGGGTTGCCCTCCAAATCTACCGTCTGCTGCTCGCGGAGTAGGGTAGCCACGGGCTTGAAGGCCACACGGAAGTAGATGTCCTGTCCGTTGCTGATGCCCCCCTGGATGCCCCCGCTATGGTTGGATTTAAGGGAAGAGTGAATAGTGAAAAGTGAATAATTGGCTGCCGCCACACCTTCTGCGCCAGCCCCTGATTCGGTAGGAAATTCTTCACTCTTCACTATTCCCTTTTCACTTAAAAACTCGTCGTTTTGCTCAGAGCCGCGCTGGGTGACGCCAGCGAAGCCCTCGCCATATTCGAAGCCTTTCACGGCATTGATGCTCAGCATGGCGCTGCCTAATTGTGCGTGCAGTTTGTCGAACTCTGGTTCACCCAATCCAACTGGACAGCCCTTGACGACGCAGGTGATGACACCTCCGATGGTATCGCCGTCGGCCTTCACTTGCTGGATGAGGCGTTCCATCTCCTCTGCCTTCGCTGGATCAGGACAGCGCACGGCATTCGTCTCCGTCAGCGACAGGTCGTAGAGGCGGTAGTCGCGCTCAAGGGCGATGTCGCCCACTTGCGAGGTATAGGCCTGAATGGTGATGCCGTACTGACGCAACACCAGTTTGGCCAGGGCACCTGCAACGACGCGACTGATGGTGATGCGGGCCGATGAGCGGCCTCCGCCACGATGGTCGCGCGTACCATATTTATAATAATAGGCGAAATCGGCATGCGACGGGCGAAACAGCGTGCGCAGGTTCTCATAGTCCTGCGAGTGATGGTTCTGGTTGCGCACGATGAAGCCGATGGGACAGCCCGTGGTCTTGCCTTCGAACACACCACTCAGCAGTTCCACCTGGTCAGACTCCTGACGTGAGGTGGTGATGGCACTCTGGCCAGGACGGCGGCGGTTCAGTTCTGCCTGAATGAAGTCCATGTCGACCTCGATGCCTGCCGGCATCCCGTCGACCACACCGCCTATGGCTGCACCGTGGCTCTCGCCAAAGGTGGTCAGCGTAAATAGTTTACCAATCGTGTTCACGTCTATAACCTTTTATTCATTGACCATTGACCATTGACCATTGACCATTGACCAGTCACCCTTTACCATTGACCATTGACCATTGACCATTCTTGCGTCCCTTCGGTAGCAAGCGACCAGAGGTCGAGCGAACCAGTCACCCTTTACCAATACTCAATAACCAATAACCTATAACCTATAACCTATAATCAATAACCAATAATCAATAACCAATAACCAATAACCAATAACCATTAACCCTTGCATCCGCAGTCACCGCCACAGCCGTCGCTATCGCAGTCGCCACCACAGCCGCCACATCCGCCACACGAATGACTCATGCGGTTCAGCAGGGCCTGGATTTCCTCGTTAGTAGCATCGCGGCTTTCAAGGACGGTACCCACGAACTGCAGGGACTTGCCTGCCAGGGGATGATTGGCATCGAGCGTGACGCCGTCGTCCTCTATCTTGACGACACGGGCCATCAGTCGTTTCTCGTCCTCGCCAAGCAGCGTGATGATGGCTCCAGGGTATATGCGAGCGCCATCGAACTTGCCGTCGATGAAGAAATCCTCGCGTGGCATCTTGTGTACTCCCTCCTCATAATAGTCGCCAAAGGCCTCTGAGGGCTGGAGCGTAAAGTCGAAATTCGTGCCTGGCTCCAGGTCGATGATCTGTTGCTCAAAACTGTCGTGGGTGAAGCCGAAGCCGCTGATGAACTTGAACGGGCGGCCCTGTTCGGTCTCTTCTTCCAGATGCTTCCCGTCTTTGGCATCGATGGAGTAGAGTTTGTAACTCACGCTGATGTATTTGCTCTGTTTGTTGTCCATAATCTTATTGATTTATCATTCTGGCTGCAAAATTACGAAAAAAAGAGCGAAATGCAAAGGTAATGGATTATTTTTTGCGCTGCCAATGAGAACTGGCGTCATGGTGCTTTGCCTTATATCCGCGTCGGAGGGATTATTTTCTGTAATGGTACGATTCTTTGACTTTCATCAACAAAAAGGGCTGTTTACGCACACGGCAATCTGTTTTTCTTTGCCGGTTGTGAAAAACGCCGTACCTTTGCACCGTCAAAAGGAAACAATTCCTGGAGACAAAGGATAACATCAATATATAATAAGGTAGGGGCCTTAAAAGAGTAAAGATTAAAGGATAACACAAACATTTGATGGCTCCGAGTAAAGAAAAGAAAGGAAAAAGAGTATGAAAAAGATTGTTTTGATGGTTGTAGCCATGTTCGCAATGACGACGATGTCGTTTGCAGAGAACGAGAACACCAATTCAATGGCTAAAGTAGAGGCCTACGACATGACAGTCAATATTCGTTCGTTGGCAGTCACCCTGGGTCTGAACAATGACCAGATGGAGGTTGTACAGGACATCCACAATGCTTTCTGCGATGAGATGATGCTGGCAGCCTACGCCAAGGATGACGAGCGTGCCGATATGGTGGACAAGGCCGTGAAGAAGGACGTGCGCTACATGCGTTACGTGCTCACTGAGAAGCAGTACAAGACTTATCTGATGCTGCTGAACGTCACGCTCCACAACCGTGGACTGAAGTAAGTCAAAGGTGTAAGTTAAACGATTGAAGAATAAAATGGAGATGCTTCCTGCGAAGGAGGCATCTTTTTTTCTTCGTTCTAAGATACTCTCGTTCGGAAAAACTCAAATATATTTGGTTTTTCGCTCACTTATTCGTATCTTTGCATCAGTTTTAATCAATCAATATCATCTATGAAAGCAATAAAGTTATTTGTGATGTCGCTGGTGGCAGCCATTCTGGTTGGCTGTGGCACTACATCGACGGTGCCCATCACAGGGCGCAAGCAGACTCTACTGGTGAGCGACGGCGATGTGCTCAGCCTGTCGAACCAGCAGTATCAGCAGTACATGCAGAGTGCGAAGGCTTCGACCAATGCCACCAATACGGCAATGGTGAAGCGGGTAGGGCAGAACCTGGCCAATGCCGTGGTGAGTTACCTGAATGCCAACGGCATGGGCTCGGAGGTGTCGAACTATGCATGGGAGTTTAATCTGGTGCAGGACAGCCAAGTGAATGCCTGGTGTATGCCTGGCGGTAAGATTGTGGTCTATGAGGGCCTGCTACCGGTGACGCAGAACGAGGCCTCGCTGGCCATCGTGCTGGGTCACGAGATAGCACATGCTGTGGCGAAGCACTCTGCCGAGCGACTGAGCAACGAATACAAGAACCAATACGGTACGGCTCTTCTGGGTGCCGTGATCCAGGGAGCGGGTGTCAGCGAGGGCACGCAGCAACTCATCGCCCTCGGACAGTCGTTGGGCGGTCAACTCTGGACTTCAGGCTTCTCGCGTAAACAGGAGAGTGAGGCTGACCACATGGGACTAATCTTTGCCGCTATGGCTGGTTACGACCCGCAGGTTGCTCTGACCTTTTGGCAACGCATGGCAGCCCAGGGCAACAGCAGCAACAGCCTCTTCAGCGATCACCCCTCAGACGAGAAGCGTATTCAGGATATCCAGGGATGGATGCCCGAGGCCTTGAAGTACTATAAGCCCAAGGCCACGACTACGACTACGAAGAAGACCACCAAGACCATCAAGGTGTCATCAAAGAAGAAGTAACCGTTTTTTCGGCTCATTGCCTGATGAGCCTCATATACTCCTCATAGGAGATGTAGCGACCGCCCATCGATTCGAGATGGGCGGTTTTCAGTTGGCAGTCGATGAGGCTACCGCCCAGGTGCTTCATGGTATAGGCCAGGTAGATAAGGGCCATTTTGGAACCGCTGGGCACCAGCGAGAACATGCTCTCGCCAAAGAATGCGGAGCCGATGTTGACGCCATAGAGGCCTCCCACAAGTCGTCCTGGCACGTCGGGCCTGTCAGGAGGCATCTGAGTGTCCCACGTCTCGACGCTCACCGCGAAGCCCTGGCGATGCATCTCGGTATAGGCACGGATGATGTCTTCGCCCAGCCAAGCCCCTTCCTCGTCGTAGCGCAGTTGGCTGCAGTTGTGGATGACGCCATCGAAATCCTCATTGATGGTGCACATATATCTGCCCTTATTAATTAAGGTACGCATGGAGTGGGAGACATGAATCTCGTCGGGGAAGATGACGAAGCGCTTTTTGGGACAGTACCACACGGGCTGGTCGTTGTCGCGGAACGAGTACCAAGGGAAGATGCCATGCTGGTAGGCCAGCAGCAGACGGTCGACGCTGAGGTCGCCGCCTACAGCCAGGCACCCTTCGTCGCCTTCAGCCAGTCGGGGGTCTGGGAACCAGAGTTCGTCGTCAAGTTGGAAAACAGGCATCTTCTTAATGAATAATTCTTAGTTCCTTATTCTCAATTCCAACAGTCACCTTGCCGCCTTGCTTCAGGCTGCCGAAGAGAATCTCGCGCATGAGCAGAGGCTTCAGGCGCTGGGAGATGATACGGTCCATCTCGCGGGCACCATAATCGCGGGTGAATCCCTCGTTGAGCAGTTGCTCGAAAGCCTCGCCACTCAGTTCCATCTCCACTTTGCGAGCCGTCAGTTTCTCCTGTAGTTCGCGCAGTTTCTTCTGCAGGATGAGGGTGGCCATCTGGCGGTCCATGTCGTTGAAGACCACCGTGCCGCTGAGGCGGTTGATGAATTCGGGCTTGAAGGTTCGCTTCACCTGTTTCAGCATAGCCTCGCCACGGCTCACATTGCCCGTAAAGCCAACGCTGGCTTGTCCTGCATATTGTGCCCCTGCATTCGAGGTCATGATGAGAATGACGTTGCGGAAGTCGGCCTTGCGTCCCTTGTTGTCAGTCAGTCGGGCGTAGTCCATCACTTGTAGCAGGATGTTGTAGATGTCCTGATGCGCCTTCTCTATCTCATCGAGCAGCAGCACGCAGTTGGGGGTCTTGCGGATGGCATCGGTCAGCAGTCCGCCGTCCTCGTAGCCCACGTAGCCAGCGGGTGAGCCGATGAGTTTGGCCACAGTATGTTTCTCCGTGTATTCGCTCATGTCGAAGCGTACCAGTTCGATGCCTAACTCTTTTGCCAGCACCCGTGCCACCTCTGTCTTGCCCACGCCTGTAGGTCCGACGAAAAGCAGCGATGCCAATGGCTTGTTGTCGTCGAGCAGGCCTGCCCGCGACATCTGTACCGACTCTACCACCTGACGGATGGCTTCATCCTGTCCGTAGATCTGCGAGAGCATGCGAGGCGAAAGGCTCTCCAGTCGCTCGTAGTCGTTCTCTTCGGCCACAGCCAGCGCATCCACCTTGCAGGTCTTCGCCAGAACATCGGCGATGTGGGACTTGGTGATGCTGACGGGGGAACCGTCAGACACGATTTCTGCTGCGGCTCCCGCTTCGTCGATGAGGTCGATGGCCTTGTCGGGCAGGAAGCGGTCGTTCACATATTTCGCGCTGGCCTCTACGGCGAAGCGGATGGCCTCGTCGTCATAGGTTACATGGTGGAACTCTTCGTATCTGGGGCGCAGTTGCTGTAGGATATGGATGGTGTCCTCAACGCTTGGCTCAAGGATGTCAATCTGCTGGAAACGGCGTACCAAGCCTTTCGACTTGGAGAAATAACGGTTGTACTCCTCATAGGTCGTAGAACCGATGAAGCGCAGGTCGCCTCGCTCCAGGTAGGGCTTGAGCATGTTGGAGGCATCCATGCTGCTTTCACCCACGGCACCTGCCCCCACGAGGTTGTGTATCTCGTCGATATAGACGATGTTGTTGGTGCTCTCTTCTGAGATACCGTCCATCACCTGCTTGATGCGTTTCTCAAAATCGCCGCGATATTGCGTGCCAGCCAGCATGGTGCCGAGGTCTAGCATATAGATGCGACTGCCTTGCAGACGTTCAGGCACCTCGCCACGCTCGATGCGGGCTGCCAGTCCGTAGACAAGAGCCGTCTTGCCCACGCCAGGCTCGCCAATGTGCAGCGGATTGTTCTTGTCACGGCGACAGAGCACCTGTATGGTTCGCTCTAGTTCTGTCTCGCGTCCTATGAGCGGGTTCTTCTGGTCGAGTACATCGTTCATGCAGGTGACCAGTCGGCGCCAGGCAGCCTCCGGCTTCTGTTCGCCCGTCTCTTCCTCCAAGTGGTCCTCAAACTCACAGAAACTCACAAGTTCGCTGATGAAGTTGCTCTCCTTGTCGCCCAGCGCATCTTTCAGCAGATAACAGGCCCACGACTCCTCCAGGTATAGAATGCCCATCACCAGATGGGGGATGTCTAATGCCTTGGCACTACTGGTGAGCACTTGCTGGCAGGCAATCTCGATCACCTTGCCCATCTGTTCGGATGCCTCAGCCTTGTAAGGGCTTTCCTCGGGCACCGTCTCGATAGTCTCCAAGTAGTCCTCCAACCGTTCTGTAAACTCCTCAATCGGATAGAATATGTTCAGGGCCTTACTGAAGTTGAAGTCATCGACGAGGACCATCAGAAGGTGCTCAGGCATGATGAACTCATGTCTGTAGTCCTTGCAGCACTTCATCGTGTCGTTCAGCACCCGTAAGGCGCGTTCTGTCTGTTTTATCTCTGCCATAATTTATTCCATCGGTTCAACGGTAAGACGCAACGGAAAGCCAGCCTCGCGGGCCATATTGGTGGCCTTGCGCACCTTCGACGTGGCTATGTCGTAACTGTAGATGCCCACCACAGCCTTGTCGGAGTGGTGCACCTGCAGCATCAGCGTCTCTGCCTCTGCCTTGCTTTTGTAAAATACTTCCACTAATATCTTCACGACAAACTCCATGGTGGTGAAGTCGTCGTTGAAGATGGTCACCTTATAGCGCCTTGGCTCCTTCAGCCCTGTGCGCTCACGTTCCTTGACGGATGATTGTTCCTGTGGCATAGTGGGTGCAAAGATACGAATAAGTGAGCGAAATACAAAAAGAAATGACCATTTCTTTTTTATTTCCGAACGCAAGTATCTAAGAACGAAGTTCAAAGTTATGAATTTTTCTCCATTCTTTTCCATAAAATGATGAGATATGCAAAAAAAATCGTATCTTTGCACTCAATAAGATTTTATGACTATGAAAAAAGTGCTATTATCCTTCAGCCTGTTCCTTGCCGTTGGTGCTACGGCACAGACAGGCAACGGGGGCATCAGCGAACAGATGCTCCGCCAAATAGAGTCCTCCAACGCTCCACAGCCACAGGACCGTGCGATACAGAACGCCATGGCCGCCAATGCAATTGATGACTTGGCTCGTAATCACCAGAATGCCCGTGCGCTGGACACGCACTTCAGTATTGAGACGAAGAAGCAGTCGATTACTGATCAGAAATCGTCAGGCCGATGCTGGATGTTCAGCGGTATGAACGTGCTGCGTGGTGACTTCAACCTGCGTACCGACTCGCTGACGGTGGAGTTCTCGCAGGCCCATCTCTTCTTCTGGGATCAACTTGAGAAGGCAAACCTGATGCTGCAGGGATGTGTGGATACGGGTAAGAAACCTATCGATGACCAGCGTGTGCAGTTCTTTTTCCACTATCCCATCAACGATGGCGGCACCTTCTGCGGTGTGGCCGACCTGACGGAGAAATACGGTCTGGTGCCTCGCGAGGTGATGCCGGAGTCGTTCTCGAGTGATAACACGTCGAAGGCTCGTGCCTTGATAGCCTCGAAATTGCGTGAGTTCGGGCTGCAACTGCGTGAGATGGTGCAGCAGGGCAAGAAGACTGCTGACATCGAGAAGGCCAAGACGGTGATGCTCGGACAGATCTACCACATGCTTGTCTACACCATTGGCGAGCCGCCGGCAAAGTTCACCTACGCCTTCAAGAACGAGAAAGGAAAGACCGTAGGCGAGCCAAAGGAGTACACGCCCAAGTCATTCTACCAGGAGGTGGTGGGTCAACCGCTCAATGGTACCTTTATCATGGTGATGAACGACCCGCGTCGTGAGTACTACAAGACTTATGAGGTGGAATTTGACCGTCACACCTACGATGGCCATAACTGGAAATACGTGAACCTGCCCATGGACGACATTGAGGCAATGGCTATCGATGCCCTGCGTGCTGGGCATAAACTCTACAGCAGTTACGATGTAGGCAAGATGCTCGACCGCAAGCGCGGCTATGCCGATACGGAGAACTTTGACTATGCCTCGCTCTTCGGCACCTCTTTCGGCATGGACAAGGCACAGCGTATCTCTACTTTTGACAGCGGTTCTACGCATGCCATGACCCTCACGGCTGTCGACCTCGACAAGGAGGGCAAGGCTACCAAGTGGAAGGTGGAGAACTCATGGGGTGCTGCGTGGGGACAGCAGGGTTGTCTGATTATGACCGACCGCTGGTTCCGCGAGTATATGTTCCGACTCGTCGTGCCCAACCAATTTGTGCCTGAGCGTATCATGAAAGCCTGGCAGACGAAGCCTGTCATGGTGGTGCCTGAAGACCCGCTGTTCGGGTTCGATGAATAATGAAGGGATACAGACAACAGATAATGAGACGTTTTTTGTTCTTTCTGCTACTGTTATGCACTACATCCGTCCTTGGGCAGGAGTTGCCCAAGGACGGTGCTTTGACGCTCCGTCCGCTGTTGCAGAATCTGGGTGAACGCCTGCTGAAGGGTAAGACTGGCAGTATCGTTGCCATCAACCCCGCTAATGGCGAGATTATCTGCCTCGCTACCAATACGCCGGCAGGCTATGATGTCCGACAGGCTATCGGTCGCCCACTTGCACCAGGCTCCACTTTCAAGACGGCACAGGCCCTGGCCCTTCTCTCAGAGGGCATCATCACACCAGAGACCACCGTTGAGTGCAACGAGGGCATCACCGATGGCAACATTCGTGTGGGGTGTCATAAGCATCGTTCTCCGTTAGATCTCCAAGATGCCCTGGCGCAGTCGTGCAATACTTGGTTCCTTATGACTTTCGCTTCAATGATTAATGATGACTTCATGTATGAGACACGCGACGAGGCCATTACCACCTGGCGTTCATATATGCAAAGCATGGGCCTTGGCGGACCCATGCACATCGATATTGAGGGGGAACAGGGGGGCTTGCTGGCAGGAGCCGACTACCTGAACCGCCGTTACCCGCAGGGGTGGGATGGAAAGACCATCTGGTGGGCAGGCATGGGGCAGGGGGACGTGACCTGTACACCTCTGCAACTGTGTAACCTTGCTGTCACTATTGCCAACAGAGGCTGGTTCTATGTGCCCCATATTCACAAAGATACAAAGAACAAGCGCTATCTGACTAAACGACAGACCCGTGTATTGCCAGAGGCTTATCCGCCTGTTATAGAGGGTATGCATCGCGCTGTGGAGCGTGGTACTGCTGCGGCTATTCGTACCACTTATTCAATCTGTGGCAAGACTGGCACGGTAGAGAATCCAGGTGCCGACCACTCGGTGTTTATTGCTTTTGCGCCGATGAACGATCCGAAGATAGCCGTCAGCGTATATGTTGAGCATGGCGGCTTTGGGGCAGACCTTGCTGCCCCTATGGCTGCCCTGATTATTGAGATGTATCTGAAGGGCGAACTCTCACGGGCTTCAGAAGAGCGGGCACGACAATTGGAGGCCAAACGGATAGGATTATAGTTTGCCTTGGTCGCCGAGATAGGAATCCTTGAAGCCCAAGAAGTATAGTACGCCATCCAGTCCGATGGTGTTGATGGATTGTTTGGCGTTTGCCACTACGCGGGGCTTGGCATGGAAGGCGATGCCGAGGCCCGCCTCACTAATCATCGGCAGGTCGTTGGCACCGTCACCAACGGCGATGGTCTGTGCCAGGTTCACTTTCTCCACTTGGGCGATGAGTTTTAGCAGTTCGGCCTTGCGCTGGCCGTCAACGATCTCGCCTACGTAGCGGCCAGTCAGTTTGCCGTTCTCGTCTACCTCCAGTTCGTTGGCATAGACATAGTCGATGCCGTATTTGCGTTGCAGGTGCTCGCCGAAGTACGTGAAACCACCGCTGAGGATGGCTATCTTGTAGCCACACCTCTTTAGTATAGTCATCAGGCGGTCTACACCTTCGGTAATAGGCAGATGCTCGGCTATATCCTGCATCACACTCACGTCAAGGCCTTTGAGCAAAGACACGCGGCGCGTGAAACTCTCTTTGAAGTCTATCTCGCCACGCATGGCACTTTCTGTAATAGCCCTGACCTCGGCTCCCACACCTGCACGCTCTGCAAGTTCATCGATACATTCGGTCTGGATGAGCGTTGAGTCCATGTCGAAACAGATGAGACGGCGCATGCGGCGGAACATGTCGTCCTTCTGGAACGAGAAGTCAATCTCCATCTGCGATGATAGTTTCATGAACTTAGACTGCATCTCCTGACGGTTACGCGGTTCGCCGCGAAGTGAGAACTCGATGCAGGCACGGATATGCTTGCCAGGATTCTTGATGCTCTTACGGCCTGTCATGCGGCGGATGGCATCGATGTTAAGGCCCTGGTCGGCAATCACCCGTGTGGCCGCCTCTATCTGTCTGGCCTCCAACTGTCGGCCCATGACCATGAGGATGTATCGGTTCTTGCCCTGATGGCCCACCCAGTCCTCGTATTCATCATCGCTGATGGGCGAGAAGCCGATGTTGATACCCAGTTCGGTAGCCTTGAACAGCAGTTCCTTCATCACCTGTCCAGAGTGCATCTCGTCCATGCGGATAAGGATGCCGAGCGACAGGGTGGAGTGGATGTCGGCCTGGCCGATGTCCAGAATCTGTGCGTCGTATTTTGCCAATATTCCCATTACTGAGGCGGTCAGTCCGGGGCGGTCCTGACCGGTGATGCGTACTAAGATTTGTTCTTCATGAATGTTCTGTTCCATGGTGCTTATAGTATATTAATAATGTCTTTTAATGTATCAACTTCATACGTAATTGGTTCTGTAGCAGGATATTCTGGCCAACGGTTGAAGAAAATTGTATCAAGACCTGCACGCTTGGCTCCCAAGATGTCGGTCTGGAAGTTATCGCCAATCATTACAGTTGTCTCCTTCTTTGCGCCAGAGGTGCGCAGGGCATATTCGAAATATTCCAAGGCTGGTTTGTTCACGCCCGCATCCTCGCTAAGGATGATGGTGTCGAAGTGGTCTCTCAATCCGCAGGCTGCCAGTTTCTTGTATTGTACCTCATGAAAACCGTTGCTGCACATGTGGATGCGGTAGCCCTTCTGTTTCAGGTAGTCCATCAGTTCGTGGGCTCCCTCCACCACGCCAGGTTTGTTGGAGCAGTAGTCAAGGAATACGTCGCTCACCTGAAGGCAATAGTCTTTAAAAGCGGAAGCAGATTTTTCATTTTTCGCTCTTAACTCCTTGCTTGCACAGAGCGGATGACGGAAACGCTCCACGATGAGGTAGTCACGGGTTATCTCGCCTTTGGCATAGCGGCCCCACAGGTCGATGTTTGTCTTCCAATAGTCGTCGTAGAATACCTGCTTGTCGTCGAAGTACTGGCCGAGGTTGAAGTACTCAAAGGTCTCTTCCAGGGCTATGACTGCATTGCCGTGGGTATCGTAGAGCGTGTCGTCGAAGTCAATGAATATGTCGGTATACTGTTTCAATTCTCAATTATGCGTTATCAATTTTCAGTTGTTCCACCAGGTCTGCAATCTTTTTCAGTTCCTGTGGGATGCGTATCTTTTGCGGACAATTCTTCACCTCTATGCAATGGTTGCACATGATGCAATGGTCTGGCTGACGGTCACGTGGTATGGCGCGGTCCAGACTGATGAGGTAGTTGCGGCGGTTCTTGCGATAGTTCTCGTCGCCCTTGTCCTCAGGCAGGTTCTTTTCTACCACCCATTTGTTATAATGAACGAAGATAGAGGGGATGTCGATGCCATAGGGGCAAGGCATGCAATACTGGCAGTTGTTGCAGGGTATAGTTCCCATCTCCATCATCTGTTGGGCTATCTCTGTATCAAGAAATCGCTGTTCCTCCTCGGTGAGTGGCTCCAGCGGACTATAGGATATAAGGTTGTCCTTCAGGTGCTCCATATAGGTCATGCCACTAAGCACGGTGAGTACGCCCTCTGGGGTTCCGGCATAACGGAAAGCCCATGAGCCAATGCTTTTCTGCGGGTCGCGCTGCTTCAACTCGTTGATGGCATACTGGGGCAGGTCTTTTACCAGTCGTCCGCCCAACAAAGGTTCCATGATGACGGCCGGGATGCCGCATTTTATAAGTTCGGCATAGAGATACGAGGCATCCACGTTAGAACTGTTGATTTCGTTAGCGTAGTCCCAGTCTAGGTAGTTCAACTCTATCTGCACGAAGTCCCAGTGGTATTGGTCGTTCATGGCCAGCACCTCGTCGAACACCTCCTTGTGTCCGTGAAAAGAAAAGCCTAGGTTACGAATGCGTCCTGCCTCACGCTCCTGCATCAGGAAGTCCAACATGCCATTGTCCACATAGCGCTTGTTGAATTCCTCCATGCTGCCGCCAATAGCGTGCAATAGGTAGTAGTCGATATAGTCCACCTGCAGTTCCTTGAACGAGTCTTCGTACATCTTCATAGAACCTTCGCGGGAACTATTACCAAAATTCGACAGTTTTGTTGCCACGAAATACTCTTCGCGCTTGTGGCGGCTAAGTGCGATGCCCGTGCAGCGTTCCGAGAGACCGCGACAATAGACAGGCGACGTGTCGAAATAGTTCAGACCATGCTCAATAGCGTAGTCCACTTGTTGGTTGATCATCTCCTGGTCGAACTCTTTTGAGTCGGGCAGGGTTGGAAGTCGCATCATGCCGTAACCTAACAATGACACTTGTTCGCCAGTCTTCGGATTGGTACGATATGTCATTTTTCCAATGGGCGGTTCTCCAATGGTTTCACTCTCGTTAGTATTCTTGCCGGCACAAGCAGCCACAGCGGCTACTGAGCCTAAACCCATGAATTTCAGGAACTGTCGGCGGGATATATCTTTCTTCATAGTCGTCAAATCTTAAATCTCAAACCTCAAATCTCAATCCTCAAACCATCTTATGCACCTCGTGCCCTTCCACGTGGATGGCTGACTGCGGACGCACAGGGCAGAGATGCTCGCAGGCACCACAGCCTATGCAAGCGTTCTCATTGACAGCTGGTATAGAGGGTGGAAAATCCTCATCGATATTTTCAGGCATTTTATTCATGCTGATTTTGCCCTGTTTTATGGCCTCTAATACTTTAGGGTCGTTAATTTCTATCATCTCAATGGCTCCCACAGGACAATGGCGGGCACAGTTACCACATTCACTTTCACCCAAAGCCGAGATGCAGAAGTCGGCTGCCACCACGGCATGGCCAATCTGTATGCACGATTTCTCTATATCATCGATAGGCTTGATGGCACCGGCAGGACAAACCTCTGAGCAGCGGGTACACTCTGGACGGCAGTAGCCTTTCTCGAACGACATCACAGGCTGCATCAGACTCATCAGCGAGCCACTGGGACGCAGCACGTCGTTGGGACACTCCGAAACGCAGAGTTGACAGCCTGTGCAACGGGTAGCCATATTCTTGGCAGAGAGAGAGCCTGGTGGTGTGACAGGTGTGTTGCGTTCTGGGGCTTTCTTCTCGATGATATCAGCCAGACCGCCATCCACGTGCTTGGCTTCCTGAGCCAGGGCAGCGGTGGTGAGTAGGGCGCTGGAAACGAGGAATGCACGCTTGCTAGAGTCGACGCTGGAATTACTAGAATCTCTAGATAATCTAGAGGGTCTAGATACTCTAGAATACTTTAGCGCCCCAAACTTGCAACTATCAATACAGTCGCCACACACCACACAGCGCGAATAGTCGACTTTGTGGTTCTTGAAGTCAATACAGGCTGCCTTGCAGTTCTTGGTGCACAGCGAGCAGTTCTTGCATTTATCTTCGTCGAAATGAATCTTCAACAGCGAGAAGTGTGAGAAGAAGGACAGGACTGTGCCCACAGGACAGATGGTGTTGCAATAGGTTCTGCCGTTTCGCCAGGCTAATACTGCCAGAACAACCAGCGTCAGCAGGGCAATCACAAAGACAGGCAGCGACTTCATCCATACATCCACGCTATAGAAGGCATAACTTTCGTAATGCTCGGCAATGGATGCCAGCATGTTGTTGCAGGCCACATAGATGGGCTGTAACAGCATCGTGGCGATGCGGCCAAAGGCAGAGTAGGGGGCCAGCAACTGAACAAGTGTCCCCACGCCAGCCACACAAGCAACGAGGAAGATAACCATCATGCCATAGCGAAGCCATGATATGGCTTTCGAATAGGTGTAGCGGTTTTTCTTTGTCTTCTTGCCCAACCAGCCAAAGATGTCCTGAAGGATTCCCAAAGGACAGATGACTGAGCAGTAGATGCGCCCGAATATGAGTGTCAGTAAGACCAAAGCGATGACGACTCCCACGTTGATAGCCAGTACCGCTTCTAATGCTTGCACTTTGGTCATCCATCCCAGCCAGTGGTGGAGCGTGCCTGTGAAGTCTAAAAACAATAGCGTGATGCCCACAAAGAACATCGTTGCTAATATGATTCTTGTTTTCCTCAGCATGTTTTTTTCAATTCTTCAATGATTCAATTTTACTAAGAGAATGCTTGTCTCATAGAGCAGCCAAATGGGCAGCGACACAATGCATAGCGTGAATACATCGGTGGTGGGGGTAATGATAGCCGCCACGATGAGGATGGCTACAATAGCGTGCCTGCGGTAGCGTGCCATCAGACTGCCATTGATGAACCCCATTTTTCCTAGGATGGCACAGACTACAGGCAGTTCGAAGATGACTCCCATCACCAGACTCATTGAAATGAGTGTGTCGATATACGACTGCAGCGTCAGCATGTTATCCACGTCGGCACTTACCTGATAGGTGCCTAGAAAGCGCACCGTCAGAGGGAAGATGAGCAGATAGTTGAGCAGGGTACCCATCATGAACATCACATATCCCGATGTGACTATCCAGAAACCTGCTCGTCGTTCACCAGCATAGAGTCCTGGCGACACAAAGCGAAACAGTTCATAGATAATGTAGGGTGCAGCGCATAGCACGCCAGCATACATCGCCACTCGCATGTGGGTCATAAACTGCTCCGTCAGTCCTGTGTTCATCAAGTGGACGCTGAACGGATCTACGCCTAACAGCCTAAAGGTGATGAAATCACTCGTTCTGGGGGCCAGAACCACAGCGAAAAGCCAGTCCTTCAGGCAGAAGGCGGTAATGGCTAAAATCACGGCAACGCCTAGTGAGCGCAGTATGACCCATCGGAGCACATCAAGGTGTTCCCAGAACGTGCCGTTCTCACTTTTCATCCGTCGTTATCTCGTCTTCCACTCCCTTCATGCCATCTTTGAAACTCTTTACACCCTTGCCCATGCCACGCATCAGTTCTGGGATCTTGGCTCCTCCGAAAAGGAGCAGTACTACCAAGGCAATGATTAGAACTTCTGATCCGCCAAGGCCGAAAAAGAGCATTGTTTTTAGTCCTAACATATCATTTTAGATTTAAATCTTTGGCAAAGATACAAAATATTAGTGAAACAGAGGCGTAAAATCCGAATTATTTTTAATCTTTGTAAGATTATGTTGCGCAATTATCACTAATTCCAAATAAAATGCGTACATTTGCAAGCAAAAACAAATAGCATATACTCATGGGATTTTGGAAATCATTGTTTGGCGGGGAGCAAGAGTCCTCCGAAGAAGAGAAAAAGAATGCCGAAGCCAAGAACTTCGACTTGTTGAAATATGATGGTTTGAAGGCTTTGCGTATTCATCAGGTGGAATATGCAGAAAAGTGCTTCCGCGAGGCTCTGAAGATTCATGATGACTTGGAGACGCGTGACTATCTGTCACAGGCCCTGATGCGACAAAACCGGCTTGATGAGGCTCTGGCCGAACTGAAGACTATGGCCCAATGTGCTCCTGGCAATGTGGCTGTGCTCATGCAGGCTGCTCATGTGGCTTATATGCTCGAGGATTATGTTGAGATGCAGGCCCTCTGCGAGCAGGCTTTGGGCTATGATCCTAATCATGCGATGGCCAACTATCAGATGGCAAAGGCTATGTTGGGACAGGGTGATCTGATTAATTGTATAGCCCGACTGACACGGACTGTCGTACTTGATGAGCGTCTGGCGGAAGCCCGCCTCCTGCGTTCTCAGGTCTTGCTTCGCATGGGCGACCTGGATGGGGCAGGCGAGGATGTGGAGTGGTTGCTGGCCCATACGACAGATGAGGAGGATGTGCTGTTGATGGCTGCCCGCTTGGAACATGCCAAAGGCAACGACGATGAGGCTATCACATTATATAATAAGGTGACAGATGTGAATCCATTCCAGATGGATGCCTACCGAGAACGTGGAAAAATCAAGTATGACCGCGGTGACAAGGATGGTGCAGAGGAGGATATTCAGAAACTTCTTGAACTTAACCCCAATGAGATGGCTGATGTCAACGGGGAGTATTCGGCCGAAGGCATTGAACAGAAAGTCAAGAATGCTTATAAGATACTGAATCCCTTAGGACTCTGACAGGGTGGGTCAGACCAACTTAAATGTTATGGTGGTCTGGCCCATCTTGATTTTTACGCCGCTTCTGAGCAATACGCTCATGCCCTGAGGGACCCTGCGCCCGTTCACGAGTACGGGGTTCAGATCTTTGAGCACGGTCAAGGTAAAACTCATCACGCCGTTTCGAGGCTCTGCGTCTATCTGAACAGACTGGCGGCTCATCTCCGGATCGTTGAACTGGATGTCGGATTTCTTGACAGGATCCTTTCGACCAATAAGTGTAGAGCCGTCAAGCAGCCTGATCTTAGTGGGACTGCTTAGCATGCCACCTCCCCATTGCAGTTCACCATTGGTAATCCTACGCTTGGGAGGAGAAACTACAGTTTCGTCAGATGATGACTCGGGTTCCGGATCAGGAATATCCATATAACGATACTTTGGCTCTTGCTCTTCTTGCTGCTGTTGCTGCTGTTGCTGCTGTTGTTGCTGCCACTGCTGCTGTTGCAAGAGTTGCTGCTGGCGCAATTGTTCCTGTTCTTCCAGTTCTTGCTGACGGCGCAGTTCTTCGGCTTGTTTGCGCTTGAGTTCTTCCTGTTGCTGTCGGATTCTCTCTTGTTCCAGGCGTCTCTTTTCCTCTTCCTGCCTGATGCGCTCTTCTTCCTGTGCATCGTAAGCCGTGATATGCACCTTTGCATTGCAGACCTTGCAAGTAATGACCTGTTCCCCAGGTTGCTGAGGCTTGATGGCGATAGGCTTGTTGCACTTTGGACAGATGAAACTGGTGGGGTGGCCTATTTTGGCCCTGTTCTCGATGATATATTTGTCACCACGCTGTATGGCTTTCCCTAAAACGCGTACAGGCATCTGTGTGTGGAATTTTTCAACAGGCTCATCGCTGCTGCCCACTTTGGAGATGATGGACACCGTCTGCTCGAAGCCGCAATGTGCACACTTGACCGCCAGCGTGCCCATACGCTTGCTGGTTGACACCGTGAACCACTTGCCGCATTCCGCGCACTTGAAGTCATAATTCCTCTCAGGTCTAACTATCATAATTCACAAATTTGTTTTCTGGTTAATTGCAAAGTGCAAAGGTAAGCATTATTTCCCAAACCGCCAAATCTTAGTGGTGGAAAAATTAATTATGAATTTTTATCTCATTTTATTTGCGTATTTCAAAGAATTGTTATACTTTTGCAACCGAAAATAACAATACGTAACAATAATGACAGATTTGAACGCATACTATTACTTCTACTTTTACTTTACAAGCCATTGTGAAGCGGGAAGTCGCGTTTAGATTTCAAAAGGTAACATCATAAGGCCCCGCTTCACGGAAAAGTGAAAGTGGGGCGTTTTTTTAAGTTAAGAGTAAAAAGTTGGACATTAAGAGGTAAACAATGAAACGAATAGCAATACAAGGAGAGATAGGGTCGTTCCACGACATCGCCGCCCATCAATATTTCAAAGGTGAGCAGTTGCAACTTATTTGTTGTAACACGTTTGAACAGGTCTATGAGAGTATGCGTAAGGATCCCACAGTAATTGGTATGGCAGCCATTGAGAATACCATTGCAGGAAGTCTGCTGCATAACTATGAACTTCTACGCGATAGTGGCGCAACGGTGGTAGGTGAGCACAAATTGCATATCACTCATTGTATCTGTTGTCTGCCTGACGATGACATGGATATTATAACAGAGGTACACTCACACCCTGTGGCTCTGATGCAGATTCGTCATTATCTGGAGCGTCATCCCAACCTGCGTATCGTTGAAGGTGGTGACACCGCTGGCTCAGCCAAGATGATTGCTGAGGGACAGCACCATGGATGGGCTGCCATTTGTCATGCAGAGGCCGCCAAACTCTACGGACTGAAGGTGCTTGAGAATAGCATTGAGGACAATAAGCACAACTTCACCCGTTTCCTCGTTTGCTCAGCCCCTCAGAAGGCCGACATGTTGCGTCCGTTGATAGAAACCAATAAGTCGAGCATTGTTTTCGCCCTTCCTCACGAAGAGGGTTCGCTGTCAGCCGTGCTTGCCATCCTGTCGTTCTATAAAATCAACCTGACGAAGATCCAGTCGTTGCCCATTATCGGCAGAGAGTGGGAATACTTGTTCTATGTTGATGTGACTTATAACGATCTTACCCGCTATCGTCAGGCTGTGGATGCCATTATCCCCTTGACGAATGACTTGAAGATATTGGGAGAATATAAGGAGGCTTGAGATTTGAGAATTATGATACAACCAGCAGAAAGACTTAGTTTAGTACAGGAGTACTACTTCAGCCGTAAACTGAAGGAGGTGGCACAACTGAATGCCGAGGGTAGGGACATTATCTCTTTGGCTATCGGCAGTCCTGACATGCCTCCATCAAAGCAGACAATAGAGAAACTGTGTGAGGTGGCTCACCAGCCTAATGCACACGGCTATCAGCCCACTCAGGGCACACCGGAACTTCGTGAGGCCATGTCAGGCTTCTATAAGCGCTGGTACGACGTAGACCTTGATGCCAAGACAGAGGTGCTCCCTTTGATTGGTTCTAAGGAAGGTATCCTGCATGTGACGCTGGCTTATGTTAATCCTGGCGACGAGGTGTTGGTTCCCAATCCTGGCTATCCTACGTACACATCTTTGAGCAAGATTCTGGGCGCAAAGATTGTGAACTACGACCTTCGTGAGGATAACGGCTGGCAGCCTGACTTCGAGGAGTTGGAGAAGAAGGACTTGAGTAAGGTGAAACTGATGTGGACCAACTATCCCAACATGCCTACTGGTGGTCGTGCCCGTATGGATACTTACGAGCGTTTGGTAGCCTTTGCCAAGAAACACGACATCGTTGTTGTGAACGATAATCCCTATAGTTTTATCCTGAGCGAGGAACATCTGAGCATCCTTCAGGTGCCAGGTGCCAAGGACTGCTGCATCGAGTTCAACTCAATGTCGAAATCGCACAATATGCCAGGATGGCGCGTAGGCCTCTGTGCCTCTAACGCACAGTTCATCCAATGGATTCTGAAGGTGCAGTCGAACATCGAGAGTGGTACTTTCCGTGGCATCCAACTCGCAGCAGCCGAGGCATATCAGAATGATGAGGCTTGGCATCGCGAATACAACATCGAGACCTATGCCTGTCGACGCAAGTGGGCCGAGAAGATTATGGATGTGTTGGGCTGTACCTACGATCCCAATCAGGTGGGTATGTTCCTCTGGGGAAAGATTCCCGATAGCATCAAGAACGTGGAGGACCTCACCGAGCAAGTGCTTCACCAGGCGCGTGTTTTCATCACTCCTGGCTTCATCTTCGGCTCGAATGGCGAGCGCTATATCCGCATCTCGCTCTGTGCCAAGGAAGATAAGATCATAGAGGCTTTGCGTAGAATTACAGATATGAGAAATCTATAAAATAAAAGATAATAATTATGAGTTTAGAATTAGCCCCATTGAATTTGCCGAGTGACAATGAACGTCCGTTTGTTATTGCCGGTCCGTGCTCTGCTGAAACTGAAGAGCAAGTAATGACCACCGCCAAACAGTTGGCCATGAAAGGCTGCCACAACTTCCGTGCAGGTGTGTGGAAACCACGTACCAAGCCAGGCGGCTTCGAGGGTCATGGCGAACCTGCTTTGAAATGGTTGCAACAAGTGAAAGAGGAGACGAAGATGCTCGTTTCTACAGAGGTGGCAACGCCCGAGCATGTAGAACTGGCCCTGAAGTATGGTGTCGATATCCTTTGGGTTGGAGCCCGTACCTCGGCTAACCCCTTTGCCATGCAGGCCCTTGCCGACTCGCTGAAAGGTGTTGATGTCCCCGTTTTCGTAAAGAACCCTGTGAACCCAGATTTGGAACTTTGGATTGGTGCCTTGGAGCGTATCAACGGTGCAGGCATCAAGCGTCTGGGAGCCATTCATCGCGGTTTCTCCTCATACGACAACAAGATTTATCGTAACACCCCCATGTGGCAGATTCCCATTGAGTTGCATCGGCGTATACCTGAGTTGCCAATTATTAGCGATCCTTCGCACATCGGTGGCCGTCGTGAACTGATTGCCCCCTTGTGCCAGCAAGCGATGGACTTGGGCTTCGACGGTCTCATTATCGAGAGCCATTGCGATCCCGACAAGGCTTGGAGTGATGCCAAGCAGCAGGTAACGCCAGATGTGTTGGATTACATTCTCTCGCTGTTGGTCATCCGTGATGAGCATACTAGTGTTGACGGCATCCAGCAACTGCGCAAGCAGATTGACGAACTTGACAATCAGATCATGGATATCCTGGCCAAGCGTATGTGTGTCTGCCGTGAGATAGGTCAGTACAAGAAGGAGCACAACATGACCGTGCTGCAGACTTCTCGCTACAATGAGATTCTCTCAAAGCGTGGTGCCCAGGGGGCGCTCACCGGAATGTCGCCCGACTTCGTGGCTCATGTGTTTGAGAGTATTCACGAGGAGAGTGTTCGACAGCAGATAGAGATTATCAATAAATGAGAAATTGAAAATGAAAATATTAGTAATGGGCGCAGGCAAGATGGGGTCGTTCTTCATCGACCTGCTGAGTTTTGAGCACGAGTTGGCCGTCTTCGAGCGTGATCCAAAACGCATGCGCTTCACCTACAATTGTCAGCGCTTTACCACTTTCGAGGAAATCAAGGAATTCAAGCCGGAACTGCTCATCAATGCCGTCACGCTGAAATACACCATTCCTGTGTTCAAGGAGGTGATTCCCTATCTGCCAAAGGAGTGTATTATCAGCGACATCGCCTCGGTGAAGACCGACATGAAGGAGTTCTACGAGCAGACGGGTATGCGCTATGTCTCGACCCACCCAATGTTTGGCCCCACCTTCGCCAACCTGCAGCAACTCTCTGAGGAGAACGCCATTATCATCAGCGAGGGTGACTATATGGGGCGTATTTTCTTCAAGGACCTCTATCAGAAGTTGGGCCTCAATATCTATGAGTACACCTTCGAGGAGCATGACAAGACGGTGGCCTACTCCTTGAGTATTCCCTTCGTCTCTACCTTCGTCTTCGCCGCTGTGATGAAGCATCAGGATGCCCCAGGTACTACCTTCAAACGTCACATGAAGATTGCCAAGGGCGTGCTCAATGAGGACGACTACCTGTTACAGGAAATCCTCTTCAACCCCTATACGCACGATCAGGTCAGCCAGATTCGTACGGAGTTGAAGGAACTGCTTGAAATCATCGACTACAAGGATGGCGATGGTATGAAGACTTACCTGAAGAAGATTCGCGACAACGTGCGTCGCGACATCGAGATTAAGCGATAGACCACCACTATCGGTTGGTGCCTGCAGCACCAATCGACTGTGGCAGCCAGACGCTCATGCTGCCCTTACCGCGATGACACCATGCGTAGTAGGGAATCAGCGTGAGCGTCTGCTCTTTTGTGTACAGTCTGCCCTGTTCGTCCAGATGCAGGGTCTGCACGTCGGTATGCAAGGTTACGATGTCAGAGCCGGCCACCTGGCCTTTGTCTTCCTGGAACTGGGGCTGATGGTACATCAGCATGTCATTGATGGCAAAGTCGTTGTCCGTCTGTTCTGCGCAGTAGACCAGCGGCCCGCGCTCGATAGCCACTCGGCCACGGTCTGCCCATACCTGTTCGTCGGCTCTGACCACGCGTGGCTTCATGTCGAAGTGTATCTTGACCTTGTCGCCTTTCTTCCATTTGCGCCAGATGGAGAAATAGCCGCCTTCAAGGTCAATAGCCTGAACCGGGTTCCCATTCACGCTTACGGTATAGCCGAGGCGTTTGTTGTCGCTATAGGTGTATAGGCCGGAAGGAACTACCTGGCCTCGCACCCAGCCCGGAATACGTATTTGAAGGGTCATCTCCTCTTTCAGGGTGGTCTTGTCGATGCTAATCTCGACGTCGCCGTCCCAGGGGTAGTTCGTCTTTTGGCTCAGCGTTATTTCCTTCCCAGCCACCTTCTGCTTCATCGTGTTGGTCATAAACAAGTTAACGTACAACGCATTGTCTTTGACTGCATAGACATAGCCTGGCAGCGAAGGGATGAAACGGCTCACGTTACTGGGACAGCAGGCACAGCCGAACCACGGTTGGCGCTCATGTTGTCCGTCAGAAGCCAATGGGTTGGGGTAGAAGAATCCGTCGCCCTCCAACGACATGCCAGAGATAAGTCCGTTGTAGAGCGTGCGTTCCAGCACGTCGTAGTATTTTGAATCTCCGTGAAGCAGGAACAGACGGTAGTTGACATAGACAAAGCCGATGGCGGCACATGTCTCGCAGTAGGCCGTCAGGTTAGGCAGTTCGTAGTTTCTGCCGAAGGCCTCTCCGTTCGAGGTGGCGCCTATGCCGCCTGTGATGTAGAGTTTCTTCCCGACAATGTTCTGCCAGATACGGTCTATTGCATGGACATAGGCCGTATCGCCGGTGAGGGCAGCCACGTCGGCCATGCCGGCATACATGTAGGCAGCCCTGACTGCATGACCAACGGCCTCGTCCTGTTGCAGCACGGGTTTGTGGCTTTGGCTGTAGTCGTTCTTTATGGCAGTCTTGCCGCGATAGTCCAAGAAGAACTTCGCCTCGTCCAGATACTTGCGGTCGCCAGTGGTCAGATAGAGTTTGGCCAGCGCCATCTCGGCTATCTGATGGCCGGGCACCACATGGGCTTGTCCTTCATTGGGGCCAACTTCCCGGCATACGCAGTCGGCATAGCGGATGGCTATGTCGAGGAACTTTCTCGACCCCGTGGCCTGATAGTGGGCGATGGCTCCCTCCACCATGTGTCCCAAATTGTAGAGTTCATGGCTTAAAGACTCCTCACTTTCCCATCGTCTTTTACCGGCCCAATCGTGAGGGTGGGAGGGGTTCTGTGTCCGTGCCGTATAAAGATAGCCGTCAGGCTCCTGTGCAGAGCCTATGATGTCGATGACGGAATCCACATAGTGCCGCAACCTCTCGTTGGGATAGGTCTGCAGGAGATACGACGCCCCCTCGATTGTCTTGTAAGGGTCGGTGTCGTCAAAAGAAAAGCCGCTCACCTTGAACACCTGTGTGGTGTCCTTCATGTGGATGGCCGCATGCTCAAAGTTGGCATAGCGTCCTGTCTCCTCACATTTGGAGAAGGCCAGGGGGATGGTCGTGTTGCGACAGGCTTGCAGTCGCTGTCCCCAGAACGAGGTTGGCATCACCTTAACAGAGGTAAAGGGAACGGGGGTGATGGGGTATCCTTCTGCATGGATACGCGGTGAAAGGGGATTGGTGCTCGCGGCAATGGCGAGTGCCAGGGGGAGTAGACGGCTTGTCATATGCTGTTTCGGTTATAGTTACATGGTGCAAAGATAAAACTTTTTTTGTAATTAATTGCGGGGAAGTTGGAAAAAATTAGTACCTTTGCAGCCGAATTCGAATTTAAACAATTGTTTTAGGAATGAATATTTCTTATAAATGGCTGAAAGAATACGTTGATTTCGACCTTTCGCCGCAGCAGGTATGCGATGCGCTGACCTCTACGGGCCTCGAAGTCGACGCTCTGGAAGAAGTACAGTCCATACGTGGTGGACTAAAAGGTCTCTATGTGGGCAAGGTGCTCACTTGCGAAGTGCATCCCAACTCTGATCACCTTCATGTAACAACGGTTGACCTAGGCAAGGGCGAGCCCTCACAGATTGTGTGTGGTGCTCCCAATGTGGCTGCTGGTCAGAAGGTTATTGTGGCCGACTTGGGCTGTGTGCTTTATGATGGTGATAAGGAATTTGTTATCAAGAAATCAAAACTGCGTGGTGTCGATTCTAACGGCATGATCTGTGCCGAGGACGAGATTGGCGTGGGCACCAGTCATGAGGGAATTATCGTGCTGCCAGAGGATGCTGTGGTAGGTACGCCCGCTGCAGAGTATTACAACCTGGAGAGCGACTGGCTCATCGAGGTGGACATCACAGCCAACCGTGCTGATGCCCTGTCACACTGGGGCGTGGCTCGCGATCTCTATGCCTGGCTCAAGCAGAATGGCTACAAAACTGCCCTCCACCGTCCGAGTGCATCGACGTTCTCCGTCGATGACCACTCCCTCCCCATCTCAGTGGAGATTCAGAACACGGAGGCCTGCAAGCGTTATGCCTGCGTGAGTGTCACTGGCTGCGAGGTGAAGGAATCACCTGACTGGCTGAAGAACAAACTGACTACTATTGGTCTGCGTCCTATTAATAATATCGTTGACATCACCAACTATGTGATGATGGCATACGGCCAGCCCTTGCACACCTTTGATGCCGATATGGTCAAGGGTCATAAGATTGTGGTGAAGACGATGCCCGAGGGCACGCCGTTCGTGACGCTCGACGGTGAGGAGCATAAACTCTCTGACCGCGACCTGGCTATCTGCAACGCTGAAGAGCCTATGTGTATAGCAGGCGTATTCGGCGGTAAGGGTAGTGGTACCTACGAGACCACGAAGAACGTGGTGCTCGAGAGTGCTTACTTCCATCCCACATGGATTCGTAAGTCGGCCCGTCGCCACGGACTTTCTACTGATGCCTCGTTCCGCTTTGAGCGCGGCATCGATCCCAATGGCGTCATCTATGCACTTCAGCAGGCTGCTTTGCTTTGCAAGGAATTGGCTGGCGGTAAAGTGTCAATGGAGATTTGCGACGTCTATCCTGAGAAGATGGAGAACGCCGTGGTGGATTTGTCGTACAGTTATGTGCACAGCCTCGTGGGTAAGGATATTCCCGTGGAGACTATCAAGAGCATCTGTGAGACATTGGAGATGAAGGTGCTTGATGAAAGCGCTGAGGGCCTGAAACTGGAGATTCCCGCCTATCGTGTTGACGTTACCCGTCCCTGCGATGTGGTAGAGGATATCCTGCGCATCTATGGCTACAATAATGTAGAGATTCCCACACAGTTGAAGTCGAGTCTGGTCATCAAGGCCGCTGAGGACCGTAAGCACAAACTGCAGAACTTGGTTTCAGAGCAGTTGGTAGGTGCTGGCTTCAACGAAATCCTTAACAACTCGTTGAGTAAGTCGTCGTATTACGGTGACAAACAGGATGTCGTCCGCATCATGAACCCCCTGTCAAGCGACCTTGGCGTGATGCGCCAGACCCTGCTCTATGGCGGTCTGGAGAGCATCGAGTACAATGTGAAGCGCAAGAACGCCAATCTCCGCTTCTTCGAGTTCGGCAACTGCTACTTCTTCGATGCAGAGAAAGAGAATGCTGATGATCCCATGCAGGCCTATAAGGAAGAGAACTATATGGGGCTGTGGGTGACTGGCAAGCGCGTGGAAGGCTCGTGGGCACATCCCAACGAGGACACCACCTACTATGAACTCGCTGCCCACGTGCAGAATATCCTGAGCCGCATCGGCATGAAGCAGGGGATGCTTGTGACTAAGAAGTCGGAGAATCCTGTTTTCTCTGCTGGCGTGGTGATTGAGAACCGTGGTGGCAAGAAACTCATCGAGATGGGTATCCTCTCGAAGAAACTCCTGAAGCAGTTCGACCTGCAGCAGCCTGTCTACTTCGCAGAACTGAACTGGACACAGTTGATGAAGGCTACGAAGAAGAACGAGGTGACCTTCACCGAGATTTCCAAGCATCCTGCCGTGAGTCGCGACTTGGCTCTGCTGGTGGACAATACCGTAGAGTTCGCACAGATTGAGCAGATAGCCCGCCAGACGGAGAAGAAACTCCTGAAGAAGGTAGAACTCTTCGATGTCTATGAAGGCAAGAACCTGCCCGCTGGCAAGAAGTCGTATGCCGTCAACTTCATCCTGCAGGATACGGAGAAGACGATGAACGACAAGCAGATTGATGCTATCATGCAGAAACTCATCGCCAACCTGAAGAAGCAACTCAACGCAGAGTTGAGATAATCTCTCGCAATATCGAAATATCGTATATCGTCATATCGAAATATCGCAATAACGAAACAATAAAAAATAAAAACAATGGGAAGAGCATTTGAATATCGTAAGGCTACAAAGTTAAAGAGATGGGGCCACATGGCCAAGACATTTACAAAGATTGGTAAGCAGATTGCCATCGCCGTGAAGGCTGGCGGTCCTGAGCCCGAGAACAACCCCGCACTCCGTGCTTGCATCGCCAATGCCAAGCGCGAGAACATGCCGAAGGACAACATCGAGCGTGCCATCAAGAACGCAATGGGTAAGGACCAGAGCGACTACAAGGAGGTGACCTACGAGGGATATGGCCCTCATGGTGTGGCTATCTTCGTGGAGACGCTGACTGACAACACCACCCGTACCGTGGGCGACGTTCGCTCGGTCTTCAACAAGTTCAATGGTAATCTGGGCACACAGGGCTCTCTGAGTTTCCTCTTCGACCACAAGTCGGTGTTCACCTTCAAGAAGAAGGACGGACTGGATATGGACGAGATGATTCTCGACCTCATCGACTATGGTGTGGACGATGAGTTCGACGAGGATGAGGAAAGCGGCGAAATCACCATCTATGGCGATCCCTCGTCGTTCAGCGCTATCCAGAAGCACCTCGAGGCTGAGGGCTATGAGGTCACGGGTGCCGAGTTTACTCGTATCCCCAATGACCTGAAGGACGTCACTCCTGAGCAGCGCGAGGCCATTGACAAGATGGTGGAGCGTCTTGAGGACTTTGATGATGTGCAGACCGTCTACACCAACATGAAGCCTGAGGAGTAGTCTGACTCCTCTTTTAAGACCCATGCCGTAGCGTCTTCTGCGGAAGGTGCTACGGCTTTGACACCGATGACTAAAAACAAGAACTATGAATACTAACGAGAAATTTATCATCACGATCAATCGTGAATAGGGTAGTGGCGGCCGTACCGTCGGTGAGAAATTGGCTGCAAAACTGGGCGTCCCCTTCTACGACAAGGCTCTTGTTGAGGCTCTGATGGCGAAGTACAAACTGACGGTGGATGAGATAGAACGCCTGAAGGGCAGAAATCACGATTGGTGGTCCGACTTCAAGCGTATGATATCATTCGGAGATGATTTGGCCAATTCCCCAAGTATTACCAAGTGTCGATGGGTGATGAGCCTACTCTGCTGACTACCGACGAGTTGTTCCGTTCCGAGACGGAGATTCTGAAGGGTATTGTCCATGATGAATCATGTATCATCGCTGGTCGCACGGCTTTCTATGTGCTGAAGGATCAACCCAACTGCCTGAACATCCTTATCCAGGCTTCTATGGAACACCGCTTGGCACGCATCATGCGTAAGCAGGGCATAAGCCGCGAGGAGGCTGAGGAGATTATAAATAATGTAGACCAGATGCGCGAGAACTACGTGAGCAAGTACACGGGCACCACGCGCTACGATACCCGCAACTACGACCTCGTAGTCACGATAGACGGCAAGACCGAGGACGAAGTAGTTGACCTCATCCTTAAGTTTATCGGATAATAAAAGAGGGCTTTTTTTATTCCACCCATTGGAATGGTTTGTTCCACCCTTGGGAACACTCTGTTCCAAGCATTGGAACACTTTGTTTCAAGCATGGGAACAAACTGTTTCAGGCTTTGGAACAAATGTAAAGAAGCAAGAGCGTGACGCCGCACCTTTAAAGACAAGGGCCTAGAGGGCAATCTTCATGAATACGGGATAGTGGTCGGAATAGTTCAGATCCTCGCGATAGTATGCCTCGCCTTCCAGTTCTTCAGAATGGAAGATGTAGTCGATGCGCACCTTGAACTTACGGCCACGCATGGTGTACATGAAGCCTTCGCCACACTCCTTGAAACCGTCGACAAGGTCGCCCAGCATGGTGTTGTAGACATAGGAATAGGGCACATCGTTGAAGTCGCCGCAGACAATAACGGGGATCTCGGTGTTCTCTATCTCACGGGCTACCTGGTCAGCCTGACGGGCCCTGATGGCCATACCGCGAGTATAATTGCCGTAGATGGCTCTGACGATGGCGTTGTCCTCAACATGGGTGCCGCTGGCAGCCTGCTTGGCAATGTTGTGCAGGGCGCGGTTGAAGCCGGTGGTCTCGAGGTGGACGTTGAAGATGCGTATCTTGCGGCCGTTGACATTGACATCAACCCACATGCCGCTGTTGTTCGTATTGCCGAAATCGATAATCTGGGGCTCGCCCAACGGGTAGCGGCTGTAGACCGCCATGTCGCTGCGTCCCAGGGCCATATAGGGGAAATAGGTCTTGTAGGACTCAGAGTTGAGTTTATTGCCTCTGGTCTCGTAGTACTCCTGAATGCACATGATGTCTACGCCCTGCTTCCTCATCTCCGTGAGGATGTCCTCGGCCTTGAATCCCGTAATCTCGCGTCCGAAAGCCTCCACATTGTAAGTGGCTATCTTAAGGCCCGACGAGGTGCTGCTGCTGTTGAACAGACCTGTCTGGTAGATGGTGCCGAGATAGGGGATGCTGCAGAGCAGGGGGACGACGGGTATGCAGAGCCATATCCACCTGCGGCGAACGAGCCAGTAGATCACCATGATGACATTGCCGATGAGCAGGTAGGGCAGCACATAGACGAGCATGGCCATAGCGGTGCCGGTGGCGGGGTCGACATAACCTCCGAAAAGACCGAAGAGCGTGAAGACGGCCAGCAGCGTGCTGATGACCAGAATCATAAACGAGATGTACTTGAATACTGCCTGCTTGCCCATGGGTGAATGCTATTGTCCGATGTATCGATTGATGGTCTCTATGAGATCTTCCACCTTGAAGGGCTTGGGGAGGAACTCGTCGCAGCCGGCAGACTTGGCTTCGCGGATGTTTTCCTCGAAGGCAAAAGCGCTCAGGGCGATGACTGGAATGTCGGGGGTGACTTCCTTGATGATGCGCGTGGCGTCGAGTCCGCTCATGCCTGGCATACGGATGTCCATCAGTATGAGGTCGGGCTTCTCTTCCTCGTTCATCATCACGGCCTCAATACCATTGTGGGCACGCAACAGGCGGTAGCGCTTCTGAAGGACGATGCGCACCAATTCGTAGTTGCTCTCCTCGTCTTCGGCTACAAGTACCGTCTTCATTGCTTTTGCGTCAGGCACGTTGTCCACACGCAGGGTGCGCAGGTTCTGCGCTATGGAGCGGCTGTCGACGGGCCTGCCGCCGATGGTGCCGCTGAAAGGCAGACAGAAGGTGAACGTGGAGCCTTTGCCCAGTTCTGACTTGACACCGATGGTGCCGCCCATCTTCTCTACGATGATACGGCAGAGGGCCAGACCCAGTCCGAAGCCACGCTGGTGCTCGGCATCCTGGGAGGCGTAGGTGTCGAAGATATGCTCAATGAAGTTGGGGTCGATACCTGAACCGGTATCAGAGACATAGAACTGTATCTCCTGGTTGTCGTTGATCAGGCGATAGCCGTAACTGATGCTGCCTTTCTGCGTGTGCTTGAGGGCGTTGGAGATCAGGTTTGAGAATACCTGTGTCAGGCGGTTCTCGTCAGTAGTCATCATGACAGGCAGGTCGTTCCTGTTCCATACCAGCGATACTTCATCCGGACAGCGGAACTTGAACAGTTGTCTGATGCTCTTCATCAGGTTGTTCAGGTCGGTGGGATTCTTCTTGATGACAATCTCGCCCGACTCAACTCTTGACAGGTCGAGAATCTCGTTGACAAGGCTCAGCAGGCGGCTGTTGTTACTTTCGATGATTTCCATGTAGTTAAGGCGCTCCTCCTGGGAGTCAGTCTCAACCATCACACGTGAGAATCCCTCAATGGCATTGAGCGGTGTACGGATTTCATGGGACATGTTGGCAAGGAACAAGGACTTCATCTGGCTTGCCTTTTCTGCCTTGGAAGCCTTCTCCTCGTATTCCTTCAGTTTCCTTTGTGCTTGCTCTAACTGGGCATTAGCCTCAATTAACCGATGGTTGGCATCGGTTAGTTGGCGCATCAAATATTCTTTCTCGTCCTGATCCATGATCTCTTCTGTTAGAACTAATAGAACTAATCAGTTGCAAAAGTACTGAATAAATTTGTAATAATGAAATATTTTCAGGAAAAATAAGGCTATTTGTCCATTTTTTTATCCTCGTCGGGCTTTTTCCCACTTACCGCTGTTGCTGTGAGTAAGGAGATAGGGCACTCCGATGAAGACATTGATGTTCATAAAAAGGAAATAGGCGGGGATGTTGAGCCACTTGCTGTTCTGACCCAGGATGTTGAGCACGGTGCCAAGGATGGCCAGCAGGTAGAACAGGGCCTGCAGGAGGAAGATGGCGATGTAGAGCGGCCCGCCGCCGAAGAGGATGATTAATAGGTTGAGGGGAATGAGAGCCACGAGGGCCAAGGGTGTGATGCTCCAGCGCAGCACACGGTGGGACACGAACTGGAAGGCCACCTTCGGGTGCTTAAAAGGATTCATCAGCGAGCGGAGCCACCAGATGCTCTGCAGTCCGCCAGCGGCGATGCGGCGTTTGCGCTTCGACTCCTCCATCATGTCGGCCGATCCGTACTCCATGGCATAGGCATCGCTGGTGTAGGCGATTCGGTGGCCGTCCTTAAGGATAAGCATGGACATCATGAAGTCGTCGAGCAGGGCATTGGCAGGGGCTGGGCGGTAATGGCTCATGCGGACGGCGAAGAGTTCGCCAGCGGCTCCCATAGCCGAATAGAGTTCGCTATCCCAGCGCTTGAGCGTGCTCTCATACTTCCAGTAGAGGCCTTCGCCCTCGGCTGCCGTCTGTCCCTTGTGGCGTGCTGCCACGCGTTTCTCGCCGGAGACACAACTGACGTTCTTCTTCATGAATTGACGCATGATCTCGCGGATGGCATCGGCATTGAGCATCGTGTTGGCATCGGTGAAGATGACATACTCCGCCTTGTTCTCCTGCAGGCCGTGCTGCATGGCTGCAGCCTTGCCGCGCCGTTCGGGAGAATAGACCAGGTGGACATCGGGACAGGTCCTGAGCAGGTCGTTGGATGCATCGGTACTGCCGTCGGTCACCCACATCACGCAGAGTTTATTCTTCGGATAGTTCAGCGCACGGATGTTCCGCATCTTCTCCTCAATAATCTCCGCTTCGTTGTAGGCACAAATCATCAGCGTCACCTCTGGCAGCAGGTCTTCATCGAGCGGCAGGATGGGGGAGGACTCCCTCCGAAAGAAGGCATGCTTGACCTTCAGGATAAGCCAAAGCACACCACCATAACCCACGTAGGTGTAGATAACGAGGAGCAGGCAGAGCCAAAAGATAACCTTGAATATAATGATCATGACGATGTCGAATTGTTCTTTTTGGTGTTGCAAAGATACAAAAAAAGATGAAAGTGACAAAGTATTATGGCAAATAGTTTTGCAGATTGCAGAAAGATTACTATCTTTGTGCCATAATTGACTACTTGACATAATGAATGACATGAAAAAAGTACTAACTTGCTTGATGATGCTGGTGACCGCTGGTGCCTTTGCACAGACGGACATCACGAAGTATTATCTGGAGAATGCGGGCTTCGACTCCCGCTTCGACTACACAGCCGAACAGACAAACAATGTGACTCAGGAGTTGAAAGAGGTGGACGGATGGACATCGAGCCTGAGTGCCAACTACACTATCGTGGGAACCTATGAGTTCGGGTTCAAGGGAATCTTCAACACCGCCACTGTGCCGGCCACTGGCTACGACGATGAACCAGGAGGAGGCTTGGCCATCTCGACAGGATGGGAACAGACCTTTTTGTTCTTTCAGACCGTCACCTTGCCCGCAGGTACCTATACTATTAACGTGCCTACCTACAACGGCAGCAACGTGACGGCAGCAACATCGCAGGTGGCTTGGATTCCCGCAAGCGGCACGGCGGTCAGATCGACTCTCAGCAGTTATCCTGCCAAGGAATGGACGCTCGACAAGATTACTTTCACTCTGACGAAGGCCACGAAGGGCAAGATACAGTTCGGAATGAAGGCTGCTCCCGGCGGCTCGGCTAACTCAGCAAAACTGGTGGTGGACTATGTGCAGTTGCTGGGACAGGATATGGCTGTTGACAAGACAGAACTTGGCGAACTCATTACAACGGCAACGGCACTCTACGGTGAAGGTACTGGCAATGGAGCCGATGCGCTGAAGACGGCTATTGACGCTGCTCAGGGTGTCAACAGCAATGCCGATGCCGACATCATTGCCGTGCTGGAGGCTACGCTGGCATTGAAGGCTGCCATAGAGACCTATCGTGAGCAGAACGTGAGTGAGGATAATCCGCTAGACAAGACCATTTACATTACGAACCCGAGTTTTGAGAACGGGACTAAAGGCTGGACGAACGTGAACCTGAAGAGCCAGAACAACAACCAGTTTACGAAACAAGCAGGTGCCTACTATATGGAAAAGTGGGTAGGAACGGGTAGCAAGGTTGGCGATGCCAGTATCACCCAGACACTGACAAACCTGCCCAGTGGCATCTACAAACTGACGGTGGCGGCACAGAACCTCAACCAGTCGGCAACGTCGCAGAAGTGCACTGGTGCCTATATCTTTGCCGATGACCAGCAGGAGACGGTCTATACGCCTGCTGACTACAGCGTGAAGTTTACCAATATCTCTGGTGAGGTGAAGATTGGCTATGTGGCAGAGGGGGCTACGGGCAACTGGCTTGCCGTGGACAATTTCCGCCTCTACCTGATAGGAGAGGTAAATGTGGCTGATCTGGTGGCAGAACTGGGACTCAGGGTGTCAGAGGCAGAGGCTTTGCAGTCGTCAATGATGTCGGCAGGTGCCGCAACGGATTTGCAGGTGGCTATAGGGGCCGCTAAACTCATCACAACAGAGTCGGAGGAGAGTGCTATCCAGGCTGCTGCCAGGAATCTGAAGGTAGCAGTGGCACAGGCCCAGACTTCCATAGCAGAGTATCAGGCTCTTAGTACACACATCGCGGAAGTGGAACAATATTATGACGAGAGCAAGGAGGGAGCGACAGGCCTGAAGGACGAACTGGACAAGGCGAAGGCTTTGGCACAGAACGCGGAGGCCACATCGAAGGAACTGGCTGCTGAGATAGAGGCACTGGACAACGCCCTGTTTGCTTTCAATCTGGCTAATGCCACTCCTGGAACGGGTGACGCACCAGCGGTGACCGCCACCAATCACTATGTGCTGACAGGAGTCACTCAGGCTCTGGTGCGTGCCACGATGACAGGCGGCAATATCTTGGAGAGAGGCGTGTGCTGGAGCACCAGTCATGAGCCTACCGTGCTCGACAACCGCTCCACCAAGTATTTCAACTTGAAGGGATACCTCTTTCACGTAACGGGACTGGAGCCTGCCACGGTTTATTACTTGAGACCATACGTCATGAACAAGACCTATCAGGTGGCCTATGGCGATGAAGTGAAGATTGTCACCCATCCTAAAGGTACCTGCGTGGGAACATGGGATGGCGGAGCACCTAATGATGAAGCCAATGCCCGTTGCCGACAGGCCATACAGGAGACCATCGACTACTTCAACGAGTGGACGGGAATACAGGGCTTCACGCTGAGCGGACACTATGGAGCAGACACACCTACGGCCGACTGCTCGTATGGTGGCTGGATGCGCATCGGACCCAATGCCGGCAATCAGGCCATTGGCACTGTGCTGCATGAGACAGGACATGGCGTAGGGGTTGGCACACATTGGCGCTGGTATAATTGTGCTGATACTCGTGAGAATACCACTTGGGGTAAATGGCTGGGACGTGAGGCTAATAAAGTCCTTCATTTCCTGGAAAACTATGATGGCAATGAGTTGTTCTTTACTGGTGACGCTGTTCATGGATGGGCGACTACGACATTGTCTGATGCAGAACAGGCTTCTATCCCTAATGCAAAAATCTCTTTCGACTGGCTGGTCAATGGTTCTAATTATGATACACATCAGGAAATTCAGTATATTGGAGGTATGTGCATCCTGTACGGCCTCTTCATCGACGGTCTCTGTCCCACGGGTGCCAATTCTAACGGCATATCGGGCTACACCTACAATTTCGACGAGGGAAAGAAGTACTACCTGATGAACAAGAACGCAGAGCGTGGACTGAACAAGGGTTTGTTGTATCAGCGTCAGGCTCAGACTATAGGCTGGAAGGAAAATCTGACGGACAAGGCATTGAATGACTCTGCTGCATGGTATATCCAGTATAATGCCAGCGATGGTTACTATATGTTCAAAAACGCGGCTACAGGCAAATACCTGACACACAATGCGGGCGGCGGCAATGTCGCTTTGAAGAATGTAACGGGCAAACCGGGGAAGACGGAGTACTTCCAGTTGATGCCAGACCGTACGGATGTCACCATCGGAACTGGTAATGCTAAGTTGAAGACCCACGGCTATTGGTTCACATGGTATGACAGCAACAGGAATAACAATTATTCGATGGGGGCAAATGCCTTGAATACACTTGGTTACGGTACCATTACCCAGACTGTTTTCGACTACTCTAATTCGGCTACTGTACAGCAATGGATTATCATCAGCGAAGATGAACTGGCTGCCTATCAGGCTGCTGCCGAATCTACTGGTATTCATGCTGTTGAGTATAACGGCGAGACGGGTGAAGGTGAGAAGGCAGTGGTAGGCATCTTCACGCCTGGCGGCATGCGCTTGCAGGAGTTACAGCGTGGTATCAATATCATCCGCTATAGCAACGGCACGAACAAGAAGGTCATCGTGAAGTGATGATGGTATGAAACAGAAAAGCGGAAGGAACAGGTTCGTTTCCTTCCGCTTTTTTTGAGGGTTGTTACTTGCTTACTTCGTTTTCTTCCTGCATATCGATAAACTGTCGTTTATCATCATAGAACTCGTATTGCAGGAATGCCATCTTCTGGCTGGGCACGATCTTGATGCCAAATCCGTACTTCAACTGCCAGCGACGCTTCAAGGAGAAGACGCCTTGGTTGATGAAGGCAGCGACATAGGGATGTACATGAAGCGTGAATCGCTTCATGCCGATTTTGTTGACTAGGATGTCAATCTTGCTCTCTAACTGATCTGTAAACAGGATGCTCGACTTGATCTTTCCGGTGCCGTGGCAGGTGGGACAGGGCTCCTCGACTGCTACATCCATGGCAGGACGTACGCGCTGGCGGGTAATCTGCATCAGTCCGAACTTGCTTAATGGCAGGATGTTGTGACGGGCACGGTCTTTCTTCATGTTCTCGCACATACGCTCATAGAGCAGTTGGCGGTCTTCGGCCAGATTCATGTCGATGAAGTCGACGACGATGATGCCACCCATGTCCCTCAGGCGCAACTGGCGGGCCAACTCATCGGCGGCTCCGAGGTTGGTCTCAAGGGCATTGGCTTCCTGGCCGTTTTCTTTCTTGATACGCGTACCGCTATTGACGTCTACCACATGCATGGCTTCTGTATGCTCGATGATGAGGTAGGCTCCCCGTTTATAGTTGACGGTACGTCCGAAACCTGACTTGATTTGTTTCGTGACGTTGAAATTGTCGAAGATGGGAACTTTGCCGTTGTAGAGTTTCACAATCTCGGCCTTGTCGGGGGCGATAAGGGAGAGGTAGTCGTGAATCTGACTATGAATCTCGGCATCGTTCACATAAATACCGTCGTAGGTGGGGTTGAAGAGGTCGCGTAACAACGCTACGGCACGCGTCTGCTCCTCAAACAGCAACTGGGGACGCTCGGTAGTCTTCTGGAATTTGATGATGGCATCTTCCCAACGCTTGAGCAGCACCTTCAACTCTTGGTCGAGTTCTGCTGCGCGTTTACCTTCTGCTACCGTGCGGACGATGACGCCGAAATTCTTGGGCTTCATGCTCTGCACCAGTTGTTTGAGGCGGCTGCGCTCTTCGCCGCGCTTGATTTTGCTGCTGACCGATACCTTGTCGCCAAAGGGGATGAGGACCATGTAACGTCCTGCGAAACTAAGTTCGCACGTGAGTCGCGGGCCTTTGGTGTTGATAGGTTCTTTGACTACCTGCACCAGAATTTCCTGGCCAACCTTCAGCACATTCTGTATACTGCCCTCCTTGGGAAGGACGGGCTGGTTGGTGGCTTTCTGGATAGGGTAGAGTTTCTTACGGTCGCTGGCAACCTGTTTCAGATATTTCTCGTAAGAACTAAATTGGAGTCCTAAGTCAAGATAGTGCAGGAAGGCATCTTTTTCTGAGCCCACATCAACGAAGCAAGCGTTGAGTCCGGGCATCAACTTGCGTACCTTGCCCACGTAGATGTTGCCCACAGCAAATGACGCCTCACGCGGCTCGTTCTGATATTCCACCAGATTCTTGTCTTCGAGCAGCGCGATGGATATCTCTTTGGGCTGTACATCGATGATAACTTCGCTTGTCATTCTAAATTTACGCTCTTGGCTTTAGGTTATTTACGATAAAAAGGGTGTACCTTGCATATCTCTATGCACTGGTACACTCCTTTCATTTTTTTTTGTTCGGCAAAAGGGCTTACTTGCTCTTATGACGATTCTTGCGCAGTCTCTTCTTACGCTTGTGAGTAGCCATCTTGTGGCCCTTCTTCTTTTTTCCGTTTGGCATAGTTTAATGAAATTATTTTATTGTTTAACTATTTGTAAAAATCCTATTCGTTAGTCATGCGGTCGATGAAACTCTTGCAGGGCTTGAAGGCAGGCAGGTCGTGAGCATCTATTACCAGTGTGGTGTTCTTTGAAATATTACGGGCAGTCTTCTTGGCGCGATGCTTAACGATAAAACTGCCGAATCCACGAAGGTAGACATTCTCCTTGTTATCAGCCAAACTGTTACGAATCTCTTCCATAAAAGCCTCTACAACAACAGAAACGTCTTTAGGTGCGACACCTGTTTGTATGGCTATCATCTTGACTATTTCAGCCTTGGTCATATTATTTTCTCCTTATTGTTTTTTTGTTTCTTCTTGTTTGGGACTGCAAAATTACTCATTTTCAGCGGGATATGGAAATTTTTTGCAGTTTTTTTTGTAAAAAAGTGCCAAAAGGTATGTTTTTTAGTCTCCGAAATAGGTGGCGAGTTCCTCTTTGGCAGTCGAATCCAGGTTGCTGAGGTCCCGGATGATCTGTCCCTTCTCCATCAGCGCGATGCGTGTTGATATGTCTGTCGTATGCTGCAGGTTGTGGCTACTGATGATGATAGTGGCCTTAGTCTGGGCGGCATAGTCGGTGACGATATGCTTGAGCACATTCTGGCTCGTGGGATCGAGGAAGTTGAAGGGCTCGTCGAGGATGACCATCTTCGGCAGGCGGATAAGGGCAGAGATAATACCCACCTTCTGCTTGTTTCCTGCCGAAAGGTTGCGGATGAGTTTCTTCTGGCCGAATACCTCTCCGTTGGAGAGGTGCTCATATTGCTGCAACCGCTCATCGATGGTCTTCTGTGGGATGTTGCTGATTTTGCCGATGAAGGCAAAATATTCCTCTGGCGTCAGATAGTCGATGAGGAAACTGTCGTCGACGTATGCCCCTACGTCCTGTTTCCACACTTCTGATGTGGAAGGATCGATGCCGTCGAGTTCTACATGTCCTCTATCGGGTTTCAGCAGATCAAGCATCATGCGGAAAAGCGTCGTCTTGCCTGCTCCGTTGTTGCCTACCAAGCCCAGAATATCACCGTCGTTGATAGTAAATGACGGGATATCGCAGGCGCAGGTCTCGCCAAACTGCTTCTTGAGGTTGTCTATCTTAATCATAGCCGTTTTTTTCGATATTGCGATATTTCGATAATACGATTTTTCGATTATTCGATTAATCGATTATTCGGGATAACGGTATTTACACTAGCCCTTTTCCGTGACAGTTCTTGAATTTCTTGCCACTACCACAGGGACATGGATCGTTGCGGCCGGGCAGTTTGTCCTTCACGACAGGATTGCGAGGCTGTTGGGCACGCGTGTCTTGCTGGGCTGCAGCCTGCTGCCTTCTGTCGACCATCTGCTCTTCCTGCAGATTCTGCTTGTTCTCCGTATACTGACGGCGATCGGTATGCTGTTCTGGGGCGGCTTCGCGAACTTCCTGCTGCATCTCGGGAATAGAGCCTCTATTGAGCACTGACATGGCTCTGTTGTTCATCTCGTTAATCATGTTGTCCCAGACCTTGGCACTCTCCAACTTGAAGATGAGCAATGGGTCTTTCTGCTCGTAACTGGCGTTCTGAACGGAGTGGCGCAGTTCGTCGAGTTCGCGCAGGTTCTCCTTCCACGACTCGTCGATGATATGGAGCAGCATCTGCTTCTCGAATTCCTTGACCACAGATTTACACTCCGTTTCGTAGGCCTCCTTAAGGTTGCAGGCGATGTTATAGACCCTACGTCCATCGGTGATGGGAACGATGATGCGCTCGTACATCTGCCCCTGCTCTTCAAACACTCGCTTGATGACAGGCCAGGCCACCTCGCGGATGTGCTCGGTCTTGCGGTTGAAGTTGGACAGGGCAGCCTGGAAGGCATCTTCGGCCAACTTGTCGTGCTTCTCTTCTATGAACTGCTGTTCGGTGAAGGGCACCTCCATGGCGAATAGGTGGAGGAATTCCTCCTTGCAGCCCTGATAATCGTTACGCTCGATAATAGTGGACACGCGGTCCCAGATGGTATTGGCAATATCCATGCCGATGCGTTCGCCCATCAAGGCGTGACGGCGCTTTTCGTAGATGACAGTACGCTGCTTGTTCATCACGTCGTCATATTCCAACAGGCGCTTACGAATGCCGAAGTTATTCTCCTCAACCTTCTTCTGAGCACGCTCAATGCTCTTCGAGATCATGGGATGCTCAATCATCTCACCCTCCTTGAAGCCCAGTTTGTCCATGACGGAGGCGATACGCTCGCTGGCGAACAGACGCATCAGTTTGTCTTCAAGAGAGACATAGAATACGGAAGAGCCCGGGTCGCCTTGACGACCGGCACGACCACGCAACTGGCGGTCGACGCGGCGGCTCTCGTGACGCTCTGTGCCGATAATGGCCAGACCGCCGGCAGCCTTCACCTCTGGCGACAGTTTGATATCGGTACCACGACCAGCCATGTTAGTGGCGATGGTAACGGCTCCTTGTCCGTGGCTGTCCTGCTGACCTGCCAGAGCTACGATGTCGGCCTCCTTCTGGTGCAACTTGGCGTTCAGCACCTGATGGGGTATACCCTCGCGTTTGCCGGTCTCAGGATCCACATACATGTCGAGCATGCGCGACAGCAACTCTGATATTTCCACAGAGGTGGTACCAATCAGCGAAGGACGGCCTGACTTACGCATCTTCACGACTTCCTCAATGACGGCGCGATACTTGTCACGTGCCGTCTTATAGACACGGTCGTCCATATCGATACGTGCCACGGGCTTGTTGGTGGGAATCTCCACAACGTCGAGTTTGTAGATGTTCCAGAACTCACCGGCCTCGGTGATGGCGGTACCCGTCATACCTGCCAGTTTGTGATACATGCGGAAGTAGTTCTGCAGGGTGATGGTGGCAAAGGTCTGTGTGGCGGCTTCCACCTTCACGTGTTCCTTGGCCTCAACGGCCTGATGCAGTCCGTCGCTCCAGCGGCGGCCCTCCATGATACGGCCCGTCTGCTCATCCACAATCTTTACCTCGCCGTCGATGACTACATATTCGTCATCCTTGTTGAACATCGCATAGGCCTTCAGCAATTGCTGTAGGGTGTGCACGCGTTCGCTTTGGATGGCGTAGTGGCTCATCAGTTCGTCCTTCTTGTTCAGACGCTCTTCATCGCTGAGACCTTCCTCGGCTTCGAGGGCAGAGAGTTGTGATGCGATGTCAGGCAGCACGAACAGTTCGGGGTCGTTGACCTGCTTGGCGAGCCATGCCGTACCTTTGTCGGTGAGGTCGCAGGAGTTAAGTTTCTCGTCAACCACAAAGAAGAGAGGCTCGGTGACCTCGTGCATACGGCGGTTGTTGTTCTCCATATAGGTCTCCTCGGTCTTGAGCATGCCAGCCTTGATACCTTCTTCCGAGAGGTATTTGATGAGGGGCTTGTTCTTAGGTAGACACTTGTGGGAACGATAGAGGGAGAGGAATCCCTCCTCAAGCAGTTTCTTGTCGTTTTTCTCCTGGCCCTCAGATATCTTCTGCTTGGCCTCGGCCAGGAATTGTGTTGCCAGTTGGCGCTGAACACCGAAGAGTTTCTCCACCAATGGCTGGTATTCCTCAAACATCTGATCTTCGCCCTTGGGTACAGGACCGCTGATAATCAGAGGGGTACGGGCATCGTCGATCAACACGGAGTCGACCTCGTCGACGATGGCATAGTTATGGGCACGCTGTACCAGGTCAGCCGGTGATACAGCCATATTGTCGCGCAGATAGTCGAAACCGAACTCATTGTTCGTTCCGAAGGTGATATCAGCCTGATAGGCATTGCGGCGCTCTGGCGAATTGGGCTTATGCTTGTCGATACAGTCGACGCTCAGACCATGGAACATATAGAGCGGGCCCATCCACTCGGAGTCACGCTTGGCCAGGTAGTCGTTGACGGTCACCACGTGAACACCATTGCCGGTGAGGGCGTTGAGGAACACGGGTAGGGTAGCCACAAGGGTCTTACCTTCACCTGTTGCCATCTCGGCAATCTTACCCTGATGGAGCACAACGCCACCAAAGAGTTGCACGTCGTAGTGTATCATCTCCCATTTCAGGTCGTTGCCACCAGCCGTCCAGTGGTTGTGGTAGATGGCCTTGTCGCCATCGATGGTGATGAAGTCCTTACGTGGGTCACCAGCCAGTTTGCGGTCGAAATCGTTGGCGGTAACGATGGTCTCCTCGTTTTGGGCGAAGCGGCGAGCAGTCTCCTTGACGATGGCATAGACTTCGGGCATCACTTCATCGAGTGCCTTCTCGTAGACCTCGAGTGCCTCTTTCTCTATCTTGTCAATCTTGGCAAAGATGTCGGCACGCTCGTCCAGTGGGGTGTCTTCGATAGTTGCCTTCAGTTTCTCTACCTCTTCTTTCTGTGCCTTGGCAGCCGACTGCACCTGCAGTCGGATTTCCTGTGTCCTTGCACGTAGGGCATCATTGTCTAATCCCTCTACCTTGGGCGATACGGCCTTCACTTTCTCCACGAAAGGCTGTATCATCTTCATATCTTTCGAAGACTTGTCACCGAACAGAGCCTTCAGAATCTTGCTGAAATTCATCTCTATATTTGCTATTTGACTATTTACTATTTGGCTATATGCAATCTGACGATATGCATTTTGGGGTGCAAAGGTAATAAAAATAAAGCGAAAATTGAAGCGTGAGAAGAGAAAATTTGCTTTCGCTCCTGCTTTTTACCTTTTTACCTTCAAAAAAGAGGTTCTGATGAGCAGGCATTCGGCGCACGGATGCGGATGGCACGTGCTACAGTGGGGGCAATGCGGTCTATGGTGACAGGTGTATGCACCTGTTCTGCCTGTGTGCCTGCACCCCAGAAGATGATGGGGAACTGTGTGAATGATGCTCGCGAGAGCACGTTCTCCTGTGTGTTCTCGTTGTGTATGCGCCAACCGGGAGCCACTTCGATGACGATGTCGCCACAGCGTTCGGGACTGAACCCGTTGCGAACCTTCTGCAAATACTCGTCTTGAGTGGTAAGCAGTTGCAGCGAGGTGTACACATTCCTGACACCAGACATCATAGCCAGGAACTCCTGAGCCCTGCTGGTGGCATCGGTAACGCTGATCTTCCTTGATTCCAGCAGTTTGTGGTTCAGGAATATCTGGTTGCCGTATGTGGCCTCCACATATAAGCCCTGCCCCCAAAAAGCACCGAAGTAGATGTTCATGAGGTTGGATGTGCGATCCATGTAGAACGTGCCGGAAGGGATGCGGTATTTATCATAGTCAGCCGACTCTTCGTCGCTATAGCCTGTACTGGTCAGTACGAAGAGCACCTTGTCGCGGCCGAACATCTTCTCAAAGTGGCTAATCAGACGGCCTATCTCATTGTCAAGTCGCACGTAGGTGTCCTGGAGTTCCATCTGACACTCTGTCACAGTACGGTGGTTGTAGTTGCCTGCATAGTAGGTGACGCACAACAGGTCGGTCACTTTGTCATTGCCCATGCCTGTGCATGCAACACATTGCTTGGCCATCTCGGTCATATCAGCGTTGACGAGCGCACTGGCCTTGTATTCCACATATTGTGTGTCGCCCCGGAAGTCATGCTTGAACGGTTTCTGCTCTCCCATCTGCATGAAGTAACTGAAGTTGCCTGTCAGGAGGCTGAACGGCTCCCATGTCAATGACTGAATCTTCCTGGATGGGGCTTGCAGACGGTTATAGGCTTGTACCCATGACGGTAAAGCCGAGAAATAATAGTTGCTGGAGCACCAGTTACCGCTGACGTCATCTATCCACAGGGCACCGTCGGCAGCATGTCCTGCTGACAGGACGGCAGCATCACGATAGGGGGCGATGGCATAGACCAGTGCCTTGCCTGCGGTAGCCACCTTCAGTTCGTCACCGATGGTCGATGTGCTCAGTTTGGCAGGAGAGCCTGTGTCGGCAGTCTGTAGTCCCGCGTGTTTCTGATCATCTACGCATCCTACGGGGCGCAATGTCTCACGGCTCATCCATTTCTGCCCTACTATATTATTATAATAAGGTGTAACTCCCGTGGCAATTGATGCCATGGCAGAGGCACGGTCGATGGGCGTGAAAGGGTAGGAGGCATGGGAATAGACTAGCCCTTCATGAAGTAGGCGTAAGAAGCCGTCCTCGGAGTAGAGAGGCTCAAAGGCCTGCAGATAGTCACTCCGCAACTGGTCGATACTGATGCATACAACCAATCGCGGCGCAGCAGTGGCTTGCGTCGTGTCGGCCTGTATTTCTGCATGGAAGCCCAGAATGGCCAACAGGGTAATATAGATAGATTTATTTGTCATTGAGGTGTCTCCAATATCTTAACAGCAAACATAATGCCACAATTTCCATTCCTTCGGCGTAGTCCTGCCAGATGCCGCCAATCAGAAAGGCGCAGGTGCAGAGCATATTGATGGTGAACCAGCAGGTTCTCCGATGTCGGATAACTGTGGGGATGAAGAATAGTGATACAGGGTTCAGGAGCAGTATCTGCAGGTTGATGCTCGTCGTGGGATGCTGTGAGAAGATCATGACGAACAGGACGCAGCCTGCCAGTCCTGTCAGCAGCATCATCAGGGCATCAAAGAGATAGAGCGTTCGCCGCTTGAAATGCTCGTAGATGAATATGGCCAGCGATATGGCGAGCAATAGTGCCGCACAATGCGTTGGCGTCAGGGGGAATTCTTCTTTCACCATCTGTACGCCTGGAAGAACAAGGACACGACACTCCTTGACGAGGGGCGATTTAACGCCATGACGGTCGACAAGGGCATGTGCCATATCGTGCTGGAGATTAAAGGGCAGAAACTCCTGTTCGCGCAGGGTTGTCTTCGCGTCGGCCTTGATGCCCAGCAGGATGTCGTTGCCGAAAGCCGCCCAGGGGTGTCTGGTTGTGTGCTCGTGTATCATCTCTCTGAACGTCGGGGTGTAGTCAGGACGTGGCTGATAGATGACTTCCCCGTCTAGGTTGGCCTCAATGATGTTTCTAGGACGGGTAGAGCAGTTGTCGTAGAAGTAGTTGTAGCGGTATGTCTTGTTCTCTCGTTTGCTGTTCTCGTAGAGGGCATGCATCAACTTGGCCTTTTCTTCGTTGGTCAGGTTGAGTACTTGCTCTGTCACCTGGCTGCCCCATTGTTGGTAGTAGGGCCAGAACCACTGGGCCGGAATACATTCCAGTTCGTAGTCGGTCAGTCCAAAGACGAAACGCAGCATGAAGTGTGGTGCCTTGAAGTTGAAGACACCGTAATTGTAAATATGGTCTGCTCCTGTGCTTAGATTGTGAAAGCGTATGGCTGTGTGTCCATACAGGCTGTATATCTCATCGTGGGGGGAGCAGGTGATAAGTCCGAACTCTATGCTGTCCAAGGGAGTCGCATTTTCGGCATTGGCTTTGCCCGTCCACATCCAAAAGGTCACGATGGCGACGAAAATAATCCTAAAAATGATTTCAAATTGTTTCACGATGCAAAATTACGCTATATTTTCCACTTTCAGTGCGTTTAGTTCGATTTTTTTTAATAATTTTGCACGCTGAAAGAAAATTCATGGTATGAAAAGAAGAATATTTTGTTGTATTTGGGCTGCATTATGCTGTGTGGCTGCTGTCGCACAGAGTGGTACCAATTCACCTTATAGCCAATATGGCCTTGGCGTGATTTCAGACCAGTCACAAGGTTTCAGCCGAGGTATGAACGGAGTAGGACTGGCCTTGCGTAAGGGAAATATTGTTAACACGTTGAACCCTGCCTCTTATTCGGCGATCGATTCTCTGACAATGATCTTCGATGTTGGCTTGTCTGGTCAGATTACAAATTTCAAGGAGGGTGCCTCCAGCGTCAACGCTAAGAATGCCAATTTCGAGTATGCTGTCGGCAGTTTCCGCCTGATGCGTAATGTGGGCATGAGTTTTGGTATTCTGCCTCTCACCAATATAGGCTATACCTACACTTCATATACCAAGTTGGAAGAGAACCGTGGAACCATTGCTGAGACCTATTCTGGTGATGGTGGCCTGCATCAGGTGTTTTTGGGTGCCGGCTGGCGTATCTTCAAACCTCTGTCAATAGGATTCAATGCCCAGTATGTGTGGGGTGATTGCGAGCGATATATCCTCAGCAGCACAGGCACAGACATCAATTCCCTGGAGAAGAATTATTCGTTCTCTGTCCAGAGTTATCATATTGACCTGGGACTTCAATGGCATCAGATACTCAAGAACCGTGATGAGATTGTGGTGGGTGCTACTGTCGGCCTGGGCCATAAGTTAGGTGCTGATCCCCAGTGTATGATTATCAATACCAACTCGTTGTCCAGTACTCCGGATACCACGATGTTTACCATCACCAATGGCGTGTCTTTGCCGATGACCTATGGCTTGGGTGTTTCATGGAGTCACAAGAACAGTCTGCTGGTTGACTTCGATGCTACTTTGCAGCAATGGGGCAAGTTGGACTATCCCAGTTACGAGTCGGGGGCTTATGTGCTTAAGTCAGGACTGCTGAAAGACAGATACAAGTTCAATGTTGGTGCCGACTATGTGCCTAATGCCATGAGCCGTAAACTGTTACATCGCGTGCATTATCGCTTAGGTGCTGGTTATGCTACTCCTTATTATAAAATAAACGGACTGGATGGTCCTAAGGAGATCAGCGTCAGCGCAGGCTTCGGCATACCCCTGCAGAATGCCTACAACAACCGTTCTGTGCTTAATATTAGCGCCCAATGGGTGAACACGTCTGCTACAGGTTTCATCAAGGAGAATACATTCCGCATCAATGTGGGACTGACATTCAACGAGCGTTGGTTTGCCAAGTGGAAGGTTGACTGATGCTGGTGGCCTGCGACCAAAATGAGAAATGATAAATGAGAGATAAGAATGGCTTTGCGATGATTTGTGTGACTACGACTGACAAATCATTCCATTGGCGTTCTGCGCTAATGGAATTGGCAATTATCTGTTTTCATTTGTCATTTGGTCTCGCTTGCAGTCAGCCTCAAGAGCATACCGCTGCGGCTGTCAATCCTGAAGACTCCGTCTCTATGATGACTTCCTATGGCGTCAACACGCTTATCTCTGACTCTGGTGTCATCAAGTACCGCATCGTCACAGAGCGATGGGATGTCAACACCGTCAGACAGCCGTCACGCTGGGAGTTCATGAAAGGCGTATTCTTCGAACAGTTCGACGAGCAGTTCCACGTGCAGGCTTATATCCAGGCCGATACTGCCTGGTATTTTGACCAACAGCGCCTATGGAAACTGCGTGGGCGAGTGAATTTGCGCAATATTGACGGACTGATATACACCAGCGAGGAACTCTACTGGGATGGTATCAGACATGAGTTCTATTCCAATGTCTTCTCACGGGTAGTCACCCCTGAGCGAACGATGGAGGGAACCTATTTCCGTAGCGATGAGAATATGACACGTTATACTGTTTCCAACTCAGAAGGCTCGTTCCTCGCTTCAGACTTCGAGGACTCAGAACCTACAGACACATTACCAAACAAGGCTCAATGACAGGATTGATTATAGGATTAGTCATCAGTATGGTGTTCTCCGCCTTCTTCTCTGGCATGGAGATTGCCTTCGTGTCCAGTAACCGCCTGTTGGCAGAGGTGGCACGCGAGAAGAACGGACTGTCACAGCGCGCCATCGCTCTCTTCTACAGGCATCCTAACAACTTTGTCTCCACCATGCTGGTGGGCAACAACATCGCGCTGGTCATCTATGGCATCCTCTTCGCCCAGATCTTCGACACTTATGTCTTCAATGGCCCCTTCTTCAATGATACGACACGAGTGACACTCGACACGTTGCTCTCGACGCTGATTGTCCTTTTTACAGGCGAATTCCTGCCAAAGACCATCTTCAAGAGCAATGCCAACGGCATGTTGACTTTCTTCGCCGTGCCTGCCTTTATCTGCTATGTCATGCTCTATCCCATATCCCGCTTCGCCACGCTCCTGTCAAAAGGGCTGCTGAGGCTTTTTGGCGTCAAGATGAATAGGGTAGAGGAGGACAAGGAGTTTACCAAGGTGGATCTCGACTATCTGGTGCAGACCAGTATCGACAACGCTAAAAGCGATGACGATATTGAGGAAGAGGTGCGCATCTTCCAGAATGCCCTTGAGTTTTCTGAGACCAAGGTGCGCGACTGTATGGTGCCACGCACGGAGATAGATGCTGTCGAGGATACCAGCGACATCACGCAACTCAAGCAGAAATTCATAGAGAGCGGACATTCCAAGATTGTGGTTTATCATGAGGATATCGACCATATCGTGGGCTATATCCACTCGTCGGAGATGTTCCGCAACCCTGATGACTGGACGAAGAACATTCGTACCATGACTTTTGTGCCTGAGACGATGTCGGCCAGCAAGATGATGCAGACCTTCCTGACGCAGAAGAAGTCGCTTGGCGTGGTAGTCGACGAGTTTGGCGGTACCAGCGGTCTCGTGGCTCTCGAGGATATCGTGGAGGAGATCTTTGGCGACATTGAAGACGAGCACGACTCGACCAACTATGTGGCCAAGCAACTGGAAAGCGGCGAGTATCTCCTCTCTGCCCGACTTGAGATTGAGAAAGTCAACGAGTTGTTCGACCTCGAACTGCCTGAGAGCGATGAGTATATGACCGTTGGTGGCCTGATCCTGCATGAGTATCAGAGTTTCCCCAAACTCAACGAAGTGGTCAGGGTAGGGCGCTTTGAGTTCAAAATTATCAAGAATACAGCCACGAAAATCGAACTGGTGAGGCTAAAAGTCGGAGAAAATACCAATTTTTCCTAAAAAAGTTCGGTTAATTCGAGAAATCTTAGTAACTTTGTCGGCTGAATTTGAAAAAACAGAAAAAACAATAAATAAAAAACAACAAAAAAGAAATGGCAGCAATTGGAAAAATCAGAAGTTGGGGCCCCGTCCTCATCACCATTCTGGCAATCGCACTGCTCGGCTTCATCGCCGAGACGGCATTCGAAACATTAGGTAAGAAAAAAATGATGGACAGTCGCACGGCAGGTATCGTCGACGGCGAGAAAGTTGACATCAACGATTTCACTCAACTCGTCGAGGAGTATCAGCAGTTACTGAAGTTGCAGGGACAAGGTGATCTCAAGGAAGACGCGTTGAATAATCTCCGCGATTACATCTGGAACAACTATCTTCGCAACAAAGCCATCGAGAAAGAGGCAGCAGAACTCGGCCTGATGGTGACTGACGAGGAACTTAAGAACGTGCTTGCCGAGGGTACACACCCCTCGCTGCGTCAGGTTCCCCTGATTGGTGAGTTCGTCAATCAACAGACTGGACGCTTCGATTATACGCAGGTCAACACGGCCCGTGAGTATCTGAAGCAGGCCGCTCAGCAGGCTAATACGATGGAAGAGCGTCAGCAGGCCCTCGAGCAGTCGGAACTGCTTGAGCGTTGTTGGCCTCTCGCTGAGAAACTGCTCCGCCAGCAGTTGCTGTTGGACAAGTATCAGGCTCTTCTTACTGGCTGTATCGCTTCTAACCCCGTTTCGGCCAAGGCCGCTTTCGATGGCGCCAATGTCGAGAGCAAGGTGCTGCTGGCATCTCTGCCTTATGCCTCTGTCAACGATAACGATATCGAGGTGAGCGATGCTGACCTGAAGGATAAGTACAACGAGATGAAGCCCGCCTTCAAGACCTATGAGGAGACTCGTGACGTGAAGTATGTTGCCTATCAGGTGCTTCCCTCACAGCAAGACCGTGACAAACTGATGGAGATCATGGGTGAGGCTTACGCTTCCTTTAACAAAGACAGCCTGACTGCTGCCGAAGTGGTGCGTGCCTCTCAGTCGCAGGTTCCCTATGTCGGACTGCCTGTCACTCGTTCAGCCATGTCTTACGATATTGCCGCACGCGTCGATTCTATGTCGGTAGGTCAGGTCTCTGAGCCTTTCGAGACAGCAGGCGACAACACCTTCAACGTGGTGAAACTGCTCAACAAGGTGCAGGCTCCCGACTCTGTCGAGTTCCGTGCCATCGCCCTGATGGGTCTCGATCCCACTGCCTCTGAGAAGATGGCAGACAGCATCTATCAGGCCATCAAGGCTGGCGCCGTCTTTGATAGCATTGCCAAGAAGTATGGTCAGACTGGTGCCAAGAACTGGATCACCTCAGCCAACTATCAGAGCATGCAGAGCATCGATATGGACAACCGCCAGTTGTTCTCCACGCTCTTCTCTGCTGCTACGGGTGAGTTGAAGAACCTGAAACTCTCACAGGGCAATATGGTCGTCCAGGTCACCGACCGTCGTGCTATGGTTACCAAGTACGATGTGGCTGTCGTTAAGCGTACCATCAACTACTCTACCGATACCCATACACAGGCTTACAACCAGTTCAGCCAGTTTGTCAGCGAGAGTCAGAATGTGGACGGACTTGCTGCCAAGGCTGCAGAATATGGTTATACCGTGCTCGACCGCCAGTTGACCGCAGGTAACCATAATATTGCTAACCTGCAGGGCAGTCACGATGCCGTTAAGTGGGCTTTCGGCCAGGCCGACGAGGGTGACCTCTCTGAGGTGATGCGTTGTGGCAATGGCGACTATCTGCTCGTCGTAGGTCTTCAGAAGGTTACTCCCGAGGGATATGCTGACATCAACAGCAAGCGTGAGGAACTCAAACAGATGGTTATCCGCGACAAGAAGTTCACCAAACTTGCCGAGAAGTTCAATGGTGTCAATAGCATCGATGCTGCCAAGAACGCTGGTGCACAGGTTGATACCGTCGATCTCATCACCTTCGCTGCTCCCGCCTCCATCCGTAGCCTCGGCACCATGGAGCCCGCTTTGAGCGGCGCCGTCTCAGCAACGGAGAAGGGCCAGTTCAGCAAGGCTCCCGTCAAGGGTCTGCAGGCTGCCTACATGTTCCAGGTACTCGACCGTCAGACGCGTCAGGGCGTGCAGTTCGACGCTAAGAACCAGGAGGAGATGCTTCGTCAGCAGGCCGTCCGTCAGGTTATGAGCATCGCCAATCAGGATCTCATGCATACTATCAAGGTGCAGGATTTCCGCTACAACTTCTTCTAATCCCGCGTCTTTAGGAATAGAATTACTGAAAACATAAATGGGCAGTCACTCTTAAGGTGGCTGCCCATTGTCTTGTTATAGTCTGTTTCCTACAAGGATCTTTGCCTCGCCATAGAAAGCACATATCTCAGCCGCCAACTTGTTCAGGTTGTGAAAGCGACTATAATCGCTCTCTGCCGGCACACCGCCTACGTCTTCCATCATATCGAGGTCCCACGGGGCCAGAATCAGCAGACTGCCGTTGGCGCATGCATCAAAGCGTCGCCGTTCAGGTTTCCAGTAGGCACCGATAGGCTCCTTCTGCAGATGTATCAGCGGAAAGCCTTTCTCCAGGCATAAGTCTTTCATCAGCCGCTCACCACCCGAGATGCCAGGAGTCACTATGACAGTACAGCCTTCCTGAATAGCCACCTCCCACTTTCGACGAACCTTGGCGTAGTCGGCAGTCTCTTCGTACGGCAGGCCGCTGACTGGATGACGGCGATGACACTCCACCTGTATCTTTCGTGCCCATCGCAGCAGAAACAGGTTGCCGAAAGCACCATAACTGCGGTTTCCGATACGCACGTGCAGACAGCGACGCATCACGTCGGGCAGCCTCTTGCGCAAGAGCGCTCGTCGAGGGTTGTCGTGAACATAGGCTATCATGGCCTCACGGTGGCGGTCGTCCAGACACACCGTGTCATCGTAGTTGTCGTCGAAAAGCGGTTGCTGGCTCCTGCCTACAAAGGCGTAGTACTCCTGCCGTTGTTTCTTCGACAGGCTCCGTATCAGCGCCCCCTCGTTGTCATGATGTAGCGCCTTCTCGCGCAGCCAATCCGGCACGCCGGCCTCCTCCAAATCGACCGATATCGGGCGATTCACAGATGCCCCCAATCCCTGCTGCCTCTGCCAATGGCTGGTGCAAACGGCCTTGAAGGCCTGAATGATGTCGCCAAGGCTCCACTCCATAGGCTCCAGCACCTCTATCACACCATGAAAGTGGTCGGGCATACACACGCTAGCATGCACCACGACGTGGTTCCCATGAGCGATGCTCGCCTCGGGTATCCTCAGCCATGCCTGCTCCACGGCCTCGCCCAGAGGAGTGAGCGTGAGTGCTTGGTCATACGCTTGCCCACCGCTTTCTGGTGGATCCGAAAAGTGCGATAGCAACTGTTCGCGTCCACTTACCACCAATGTGATGAGGTAAGTGCCGCGTCCATAGTAGTCATGCCCCGCATTACGCGGTCGATAAGCCGATGTCATCATTTCGCAGGCAAAGTTACAAAAAAACGAGGGATATGCAAAAGTAAGGTCAACTTTTCTTTTCATTTTCTGATAGCTCTCCCTGTAAGATGAGGATTATCCATAGTTCGACCTGAATAGAACTTTTTTGGAAGATTTTTCAAGAAAAAGGATGGCTATTTGTGGAATTTGTTGTATCTTTGCAGTGTGTTCATTGAACACATTCGCTTATTCTTCAGGGAGTGATATCTCTGACACGTTCACCTTCCTGAGTATCGTGATGATTGTTGCTGGTATCTTGGAGATCATCCTGTTCTTCAAAATATGGATTATGACAAACCATGTCGCGCTGTTAAAAAAGAAAATTGTGGATTTCTCCTATGGAAGTGATATTGATAAAACATGTAGAAGACTACTCATAATGGGACGTCGGGAAGAAGTACGTGATATCATGATAGACCAGTTTGTTGATGAACTTGAGAAAAGGCTTGAGATGACTAGAGGTCAGGAATTCATGTTAGAGAAACTAAAAGCAGAGTCAATAGCGAAGTACGTCAATCAACTTGAGCAGAACCTTAACAGTATAGGTGAGCCAGTTCCTGAGAATATCCAAAAACTGGCTACCTTTGGAGATTATATGAAATTGACGGTAGGCAGAGTAGACTCAAAATGAAATATTATAGTATAAATGAAACTATATAGGAGAATTCATTTCATGCTGTTAAGAATGTATTCCTATGAGTTTATGGGTGTTCCGATGCTCTGTACGGTTACTTCCAATAGGACTTTACGCTCCTTCCGATAGGACTTTACGCTCCTTCCGATAGGACTTTACCCCTGTAAGGAAGCATCGGAAGGAGTCGTGGTAAGCATACTTTACTGCCTTTCCGATGGTTGTTTGCAGCGTTCCGAACGGCAGTTTGGAGCGTTCAAAGTGCCAGTTTGGAGCGTTCAAACTGCTAAAGAGAAGCCTCTTTCCTGGAAATATGCAACGTAATCAATTTTTTACTCCCTTCCTCCCGTAACAGGGATGAAATGCCGATGTACAAAGGGTTTGACGAACGGGAGGGATAAGGGAAAAGGGTCCCGTATCCCTCCCGTTTTTTCGCATCAGCACTCCCTCTTCGTTGCTCATGCTGCCTTGAAATCCTGGCGGACTTTCAAGGGAACGGCCTTGTAGTAAGCCACGTGGCTATGCTCCTTGCGTTCGTAGTTGAGGCCGACAAGGATGCGCCCCAATTCGGCCTTCGTCTTCATCGAGATAACCACATTGGGGTACTCGTCGCGGATGATACCTAGAATTTCTGTGGTGTTGAGCGACTTCACCTTCTCACCCTCATTGGGTTTACGAAAACAGACCTGCACCATCTCGGAAATGTCCTTCTGCTGCATGTAGTTCAGGTTCAGTTGCTGAATACGTTCCACCTCCTGATTGTTGAACCAGTAGGGCGACTGCAGTACCTGAATCTCATGCAGTACCTGAGCATACAACTGCTCGTAGTCGATGCAGCCCGTATTATCGATCAGTTGTCCCTTGGGTGTCGAGAGGCAGATATATCGTCGGCTGCCAGTCACGTCAGTCAGCGGATGCGGATTGTTTGTTGTTGACACAAACGAGGCATAGCGTGGGCGGTCGTTCTGAGTCTTGCCGAAGATGGGGCGCCCGTTCACCTTGTTCTTAGAGAGGGTCTGCTTCAGCGCAGCATGCTGGCTGGGGCGGATGGCCTCCAGTTCGTCCAGATTGACCAGCAGATTGTTAGTTAGCGCCATCTCCTTGTCGAACTTATTCGACAGGTTCAGATGATCCAGATAATACTCTCGCAGAGTCGGAGGCAGCAGGCGGCGCAGGAAGGTGGTCTTGCCGCAGCCCTGAGCCCCAATCAGTACTGGTACAACTTCGTTGCCATGTAGCGTGTCCATCTGCAGCCAATGGGCCACCGTCGAGCGCAGCCAGCAGGCAAGGTAGCCGTGCTGCTCCGTGCTGATGCCTGGCAGTCGAGAGAAGAGACGTGCCACATGGTTCTGACCGTCCCACTGGGGCAAGTCCTTCAGGAACTCAGCAACAGGATTGAACACAGGCACCTCTTCAGAGTTGACAAACATGGCGATGTCGGCCTTTGGATTGCACTCTTCGCCCAGTCCTTCGCGAAGGGCACAGATGATGATGCTGTTCAGTGCCTCTGCCGTCAAGGGACGGAAGGCGCCATCCTCGTCGCTTTTCGATTTGAACTCCACCTTTCCGTTGAGCACATTACGTCGGAAGAGGTACTTTTCGTTAAGGAACTGCTCAATGATGAGCATGCTCTCAGTTCGGGCATTTAGGGGCAGCCCATTCGCCACCAAGGATTTTTTGTCCATAGTTAAAGTTTTATAGTTAATGATTTCATAGGTTCGGCATGTTTTTCATGGTGTTTTTCGCGTTATCCATGTCATCCGATTACCAACTGCAAAGATACAAAAAAAAAGTGCGGTTTGCAAGTTCTTTATCCAAAAAGTTTCTATTTTAACACTTGAATTTAACGAAATCCAGTAAGGGAGTATCGGAGCGAAAAACGGGAGGGTGACGGGACCCTTTTTCATCGTCCCTCCCGTTCCTCAAGCCCTTTGTATATCGGGCTTTCAGCCCCCTAATGGGAGGATGGGAGGGATTACTGATGGAACCCGTTGCGCAGTATGCCCATGTAGCGGTCTGGTAGGCGCACCTATCGCTCCATGACCAGCAGCCGACTATAGCATTTTATACTGGAAATTACGTTAAACTTAAACAAATGGACAGTTATTTGCTAAAAAAGTTGTAATTTTGCAAGCACTTTTTCCGCGTGAAACTGATGATATAAAAAACTAGATATGAAACAAGAACAATTAAAGGTCACCTCAGGATACCCCAAACTGGACGAATGGACAGAGATATGGCGCGAGACGCTCCCCAAGTATTTTGGCTACCCCTTTAACGAGGTGTCGCCGTTGGGCGAATTCTATGAGTGGTATTATCATGCAGGCATCAACCTCATGAACCTGAACAATGCCGGAGACCCCTTTACCGACACACCTTGGGAGGTGTCATCACAAGTGTTCGAACGCGAGGTCATCGAGTTCTTCGCACCACTCTACGATTTCGATGATGACAACCGATGGGGTCTCATTACCCATAGCGGCTCCGACGGCAACAACCACGGCATTTATTTCGGCGCCAACTACCTGAAGCATCAGACAGGGCAGGCCCCCGTACTCTATGTGAGTGACGAGGCCCACTACTCGAACATGCGTCTGGCCCACCTGCAGAACCTGGAGACACGTCTGGTGAAGAGCGACATCATGGGACGCATGATACCAGAGGAATTGGAACAGCAACTCGACACGTCGCGTCCGGCACTCGTTGTCTTTGCCTGCGGTTCTACCTTCAAAGGCGCCATCGACGATATGCCCGCGCTCAACGCCGTGCTCCGCCGTCATCCCGAGTTGCCTGCCGTCTATCGCCATGTCGATGCAGCCCTCTTTGGCGGCTATCTGCCGTTTACGGAGCACCGCCATTTGGTGAGCAGTCGGACAATGGGCTTTGACTCGATTGCCGTCAGCGGCCATAAGTTCTTCGGCATCGACTCGCCCTGCGGACTTTTCATCTGCACGCGTGAGGTGTACGACAACCAGGCCGACTTCGACGTACCTTATCTGAATAAGAACATGCGCATGATCAACTGTTCGCGCGACCCCATCCAGCCGCTCAAGTTCTGGTGGGTAGTCCAGAAAGTGGGTGCCGAAGAGTGGGGGCGCCAGGCCCGTCGCATCATGGAGTTGACGGCCTATCTGAAGCAGCAACTCGACAAGGCAGGCTATCCAGCGTGGGTGAACGAATACAGCAACACAGTCTTCATGCGCTGCCCATCGCCGGAACTGGCTCATAAGTATCAGTTGGCGCAGAACGAGGACCCACGTTTCGGAGGCAAACTGGCTCATGTGGTGGTGATGCAGCACTTCACGGAGGAGGCCATCGATGCCTTTGTGGCTGAGTTATGAACTCACAAGGCTCTCATCGCTGCTGTCGTAACCATTCCTTTTTTACATAGAAGAAGGGGAGATTGATTCCAAGCGGAACCAGTCACGAAGGACACCCTTGTAGCGGTCTTGGGAGTCGGCAATGAGCAGGATAAGCGAAGGGGAGACCTGACAGAGACCCTCGAAATTGGCGAACTTACGGCCGAAGAGGGTGATACGGGTTTTGAATTCGATGAGCAGCGTCTTCTCCAGTTGCTCATCGTCGGCAGGAGTGACCTCGTAGATGCGGGTGAGGGCACTGGCCCCAATCTTCAGACGGGGGATGCGCACCTGTCGCTCCATGACCAGCAGACGACCGTCGGCAAGGGCGCAGAGGGCTGAGATGCCATAGAGATGCTTTGGACTGAGGGGAGCGTCAGGCTGGTATAGGTATTGTCGCTGCAGGGTCAGGTCGTCGCCAAAGGCCAGCAGGCGCACCTGGCTCTCGCCTGGCAATACATGCTCTGTGGCGGTGAAGAACAGATGGCGGCAGGAATCGTAGGTGAGTGACTCCAGACCGTAGTTCGATTCCGCCTGTTTGATAAAGTCTGGCATCTGCAGCCGACGACCAGTGCGCTGTCCGTCGAGGGTGTACTCAAAAACTTCGTTATCAGCCTCGCCAGAGATGAAGACGGTACGGGTGGAGGGATGGTAGCAGATGCCTTCCATGTCGCGGTTGGGCAGTCCGCTGGAACGATAGCCCATATATTCTGCCTCGGTGATACGTTCTGACAGCGAATCGACCACGAGTCGCATCACATGGAAGCCGTCAGTAGGTGCCTTGTCATCGACGACGGCGAAGAGATTGTCACCCAAAGGGCAGATCCCGCTGTAGTTACCAGCGGGAATCTGCTTTTTGAAGTGTTGTTGGGAAAATGCTGGCTGAGCCAATGCTGTAAAAGAGAGAAAGATAAACAGCAGACCTATCCTCATTTTGCGCGTACTGGCTTGATGGCAAACGTGAAGTCATAGTCCTTGTAAGGCAGACGGTACTCCTCACGCGGCCAGGCGCCCCAGGAGTTGACGCAACCCAGGCCTAACTGGCGCTGCTGTATGTGCACGCAGGTTTTCCCTGCGGGGATGAGGTCACCACTATGGTGGCCCCATGCCTTGTCCTTGTGCATGCCGTCGTCAATTTGGTCGTTGGTGTAGGGGAGGGCAGAGGCCTCCATCGGAGCGTTGCTGTAGAACTGCAGGCCATTGCCGTTGCTGTCGATGACTGAGAACCAGCGAACATCGGTGTGGTTGCCACTCTCCTGCGGACGGACATACTCGAAATACTCGTCCTGCACCTTGTTGCTGTATAGGCCGATGAACTCGCTGCTGTTGCGGTCGATGTAGTTCTCCACAGGTCCGCGACCGTAGTACTGGATATGGTCGAACTGTTTCGGCATCTGCAACTGCATGCCATAGCGGAACAGTTCGCTCACCTTGGCATCCTTGTCGGTGGTCATGTGCTCGCGGATGATGACGACGGGTGAACCGTCGTCCACGGTGAGGGTGTAGGTCATCTCGAGGGTGGCCTTCTGGTCGGGCATGTCGAAGATGGCGGTGATGACGGGTGAACCGTCATCCACCGTGAGGCTCTTCAGGCGCATTTGCGGGTTCTTCCATGTGGCGAAGCGGCGCTGCAGTCCTGCTCCGTAGTCGTTATCGGTGGGGGCACGCCAGAACTCGGGAGTGATGCTCTCGCGGAACTGTAGCATGTCCTGACCATCGACGGTGATATAGTCAATCCAGCCAGTGCGCTTGCCTATGTAGAGGTCGGTGCCAGCGGCAGAGAGTTTGACGTAGGTGTTGGTTTCCTCCTTTGACCATTGACCATTGACCATTGACCATTCATTATTTGCTTCCGCTGTTAAGGCGGGGTACTTGTATTCATTGATGCAGAATTGCTGCTTGGCCAGAACCTGACCCTTTTCGATGAGAGGGGCTCCGTTCTTCGACTTGAAATAGAAGTTGAGCAGCAGTTCCTGGTCGCCGTGGTGACCAGACATCTTGGCGATGGTCTGTTGTAGTTTCTCGTCCTTGATGACCTTGCGCTGCTGAGGCTGGATGCCACTGATGTCGATGGTGCCTCCATGACCATAGGTCAGACCTGCAGGCATGCCGTCGCGATGATGTCCGTGGTTGCCGGCACCGCCCAGGAACCATACCAGTTCCAGGTCATCGAGTGTCTTGAAGAAATTCTCGTTGTAGATCTCCAACTGGCCGTCCTTCAGCCCCTTATCGGTGATCCAGACGTTCTGATAGTAGTACTGCACCTCATAGGCATGAGGGTTCAGGCGACGGTCGGGTGCGATGATGCCGTTGCAGTTGAAGTTATAGTCCGAGGCAGGATACTTTCCGTAGTCGCCGCCGTAGGTGAAGATGGTGCGACCCGTGATGGGGCTCTTGTCGCGCATACCCTGGTCAACGAAGTCCCAGATATAGCCGCCCTGATACTTTGGGTACTTGCGGATGAGTTCCCAGTACTCCTTGAAGCCACCCATCGAGTTGCCCATGGCGTGGGCATACTCGCACTGGATGAGCGGACGAGGATTGTCGCCCTTAGAGTAGGCCTCGCAGCCGCGATAGTCGTAGTACATCGGACAGAAGATGTCAGTCTTGCCGTTCTGACCGGCCTGCTCAAACTGGCAGGGACGGGTCTTGTCCGTTGCCTTCACCCAGTCGTAGGCCTTTTCGAAGTTAGGACCGTAGCCAGCCTCGTTGCCCAGCGACCAGACGATGATTGAGGGGTGGTTCTTGAAGGAGTGGACGTTGCCCTCCTGACGCTCGATATGAGCCTTCTCGAAGTCGGCACGCTTGGCCAGTGTTCCCTCGCCATAGCCCATGCCGTGGCTCTCAAGGTTCGACTCAGCCGTGAGGTAGATGCCGTACTCGTCGCAGAGGTCATACCAGCGTGGATCATCGGGATAGTGACAGGTACGCACGGCGTTGATGTTCAGTTGCTTCATGATTTTGATATCCTGAATCATGCGCTCCACCGATACGATATAGCCACCGTCAGGATCCAGTTCGTGACGGTCGGCACCTTTTATTAATATAGGCTGACCATTGACCAGCAGTTGGCCGCCCTTGATTTCGATGTGGCGGAAGCCCACGCGCTGCTTGACGACCTCCAGCACTTCATTGCCTTTCGTCAATGTCACGATGAAGTTATAAAGATTGGGGGTCTCGGCAGTCCACGGCTTCACGTCTTTCGGATCAAGATAGAAGTCTTCGTGCTGATAGTAGGGCCACTTATGCCCATCGTGCTTGAAGATCGTTTGCCCGTCGAGCGTAGCCAACTCCACAATCAGGCTGACACCCGATGGACGGTTCACGGCGATGGTATAGTCGATGATGCCGCGCTTCTGTTCACAGTCATAGTCGGCATTGACGGTCAAGTCCTGGATATGTACCTTCGGACGGGCATAGAGATACACCTCGCGGGCTATGCCTGTAAAGCGCCAGAAGTCCTGATCCTCCAGATAGGAGCCGTCGCACCAGCGCATCACCTGCATGGCGATGAGGTTCTGACCCTTTTTCAGATACTTGGTGATGTTGAACTCGGCAGCCACCTTGGAGTCCTCGGAGTAACCCACGAACTTCCCGTTGACCCAGACGCTGAGGTTACTGGTAGCAGAGCCTACATGGAAGTAGACCTCCTGACCGTTCCAGTCCTGTGGCAGGTCGAAGGTGCGGCGATAGGAGCCAGTGTAGTTGTTCGTCTCGCTGATAAAAGGCGGGTTGCTGTCGAAGGTGGTACACCAGGCATAGCCAACATTCTTGTAGGTCTTGTCGCCGTAGCCCTCAATCTCAAAGAGGCCTGGCACGGGAAAGTCCACCCATTCAGAGTCGTCGAACTTCAGGGAGAAGAAGTCCTTCGGCGCCAGATTGTGATCTTTCACGAAGTTGAAGCGCCACTTGCCCTCCATCGAAAGGTAGCGGTTTGACCGCGTTTTGTCGTTGACCTTGGCCTTCTGGTCATCCTCGAAGGCGAAGAAGTCGGCACGACGTACCTCGCGGTTCACTTGGTTGATGGCAGGATTCTTCCATGCGGGATCAGTCTCGGCAAAGGCCGATACGGATGCCAGGAGGAGTGTTGAAAAGAATAGTTTTCTGAGCATGTCGGTTATTGATAAAGTTAATATTGTTGCAAAGGTAAGAAAAAAGTTTGATATATGCAAAATTATTTGTACCTTTGCATTGCTAAATTGAAAACAATGACTGAAAAACTAAAGTTTTTTCCTATAGGCCTCGTTGTGGTGGCGTTGGGCGTGGTGGCCTGGTGCATGCTGCACTACGAAGAGAATCTGCTGTGGAAGGTACAGGAACTGAACCTTTTCCTTGACACTCCGCTGTTCTTCAAGCAGCAGATGGTGGTGCCTGGCGGCATGCTGACGTATCTGGGAACCTTCTTCACCGAGTTCTTTTATCATGCGTGGCAGGGCGTGCTGTTGCTTTGTGCCTGGTGGGGATTGTTAGTGTGGCTTTCGTCAAAAGCCTTCCGCGTGCCTGTGAAGTGGCTCACGCTGCTGTTGGTGCCCGTAGTACTGCTGCTGGCCACGAATATGGAACTGGGCTACTGGATTTACTACCTGAAACTGCGCGGCTATTACTTCGTGGCTACCATCGGACTGACGTTGGCGATGGCTGCCGTCTGGGGTTTCCGCTGTGTGCCGTCGAAGGTGCGGGTGGCCTATGTCGTGGTGAGCGCCTTGGTGCTCTATCCACTGCTGGGGGCCTACGGCTTACTGGCGGTGGTGCTGATGGGACTGCTCTCGTGGCAGCATCAGGAAATGTCTATCCTTCATAGGGGCATCAACTGTGTAGTGGCATTGCTGCTGGCTTGGCTGGTTCCCAAGGGCTACTATTGGCTGGTGTACTATCAGACCAGCATCGACGATATCTATATGGCAGCGCTGCCTGTCTTCGAGATGGACAAGACCTATATGCAGTACTATGTACCTTTCGTGTTGCTTGGGGTCTTCTACCTGTTGCTCTGCTTGCCCGTGCCTGCAGCCTTCAAGAAAAAGGCCGACAATATCGTGATTTGGGCAACGTGCCAGGTGTTGCTGCTGGTGGGGGGAATGACCTATGGCGTCAAGCAGTTCTGGTATAGGGACTACAACTTCGAGAAGGAATTGGAAATGCGCCATGCCTTGGAACAGGAAGACTGGGAGGGTATGGTGCGAGCCGCTGTTGACTTGCAGGATGAGCCCACACGTGCCATCGTGTTGATGAAAAACCTGGCATTGTTCCGCTTGGGGCGTCAGGGCGATGAGATGTATCATTACCGCACGGGGTCCAAACCCTATAACACGCCCCTCAAACCCAATATGACGCAGATTGTGGGACGTGTAATCTATTATCAGTACGGACAGTTGAACTACTGCTATCGCTGGTGTCTGGAGGACGGCGTGGAGTATGGCTGGCGTGCAGAGTACTTGAAGTATATGACCCGCTGCGCTTTGCTCAACGAGGAGTATGCGGTGGCGGCGAAATACATAGGACTGCTGAAGCATACCCGTTTCCATAAGGCTTGGGCTGAGGAGCAGGAGCAATATCTGAAGAATCCTGAGAAACTGAACGATGATAAGAACTACGCCATCATCAAACGGCTGAAGGTGGCTGAGGATCATCTTGGATCGGACAAAGGACTGGCAGAGATGTACTTGATGAACGTGCTACTCGATGTGAACACACGCGACCCGTTGGTGCAGGAACTCACGTTGCTCTCGGCCTTGTGGCAGAAGGATATCGGCATGTTCTGGCCGCGATTCTCCAACTACGCCATGTTGCACGTTGGTGAGCACATGCCTAAGCATTATCAGGAGGCGGCCTATCTGTATGGGCATCTGGAGCAACAGGTGGACATCAGCCACATGCCCTTTGATGCCGATGTGGTGCAGAACTATGAGGAGTTCATGCAGTTGGCACAGCGTTGTGCCGGTATGTCGGAAGAGCAGATGAAACCGATTTTCTACCCCAAGTTCGGCCATACCTTCTATTATGAGTATTTCCTAATCCGCAATCAAAAGACCAACTGATGAAGAGGCACTTTTTATATATTATAGTGGCAGCACTTGCGCTGACGGCCTGTCAGACCAGTGTGCCCGAGACCTACACACAGAAGGATGAGACACCCGCCATCTATCCTGACTATACCGATGTGACCATTCCCGTCAACATTGCTCCGCTGACCTTCCAAATGGATCAGGAGGCTGATGAGGTGGTGGCCCGACTGTCGTATGGCGATGAGGAGATGATATGTGGCGGCGAGAAGGTGCAGCCCGACCTGGATGACTGGCATGCTCTGGCAGAGAAGGCGAAGGGGCACGACATCACCGTAGAGGTCTATGCCCGTCATGGTGAGGAGTGGACACGCTTCAAGCCGTTCGCCTTTCATGTGTCGCCCGACAGCATCGACCCTTGGCTGAGTTACCGATTGATATCACCGTCGTATGTCACCTATGAGGAACTGACGCTGAACCAGCGTTGCCTGGAGAACTACGATGAGCGTGTGATGGTGGACAATATGCTGTGCTGTACCGAGTCGAGCGGACAATGTGTCAACTGTCATAACTATCAGCAGTATAACCCTGACAGGATGCTGTTCCACGCACGTCAGAATCATGGCGGCACGGTGATTGTCTATGATGGCGACATCAGGAAAATCAATATGCGTAACGACTCGATACTCTCGGCTGGTGTCTATCCCTCGTGGCATCCGTGGCTACCGCTGGTGGTGTTTTCTACCAACAATACAGGACAGAGTTTCCATACCGCCGATCATAATAAGATTGAGGTCTTCGACTCCGCCAGTGACCTCATTGCCTACGATGTGGCGAAGAACGAGGTGACGAATATCGAGAACGACATCAACGAGATGGAGGTCTATCCCTTCTGGGCACCTGACGGCAAGACGGTGTATTATTGCAGCGCCCATTTCGTGTACAACGACTCCCTGGAACATGAGACCGATGTTATCATGCGTGCCAAAGAGTTGAAGTACTGCATCTATAAAAAGTCCTTTGACCCAGAGACGATGGCTTTCGGACCACGCGAGATGGTGTTTGATGCCGACTCGCTGGACAAGAGCGCCACGCTACCAAGAGTGTCGCCCGATGGACGCTTCTTGGTGTTTACCCTGGGCAACTACGGGTGCTTCCACATCTGGCACCACGAGGCTGACTTGTGGCTGATGGACCTGACCACAGGCGAATGTGGACGCATGGAGGGTATCAACTCTGACGATACGGAGAGTTACCACTCCTGGTCGAGCAACGGTAGGTGGATTGTTGTGAGCAGCCGCCGTGAGGATGGCAACTACACCCGTCCGTTCATCTCGCATGTCGATGAACAGGGACGCAGCACCAAAGCCTTTGTACTGCCGCAGGCCGATCCTGAGTATCACAGGCAGTTTATGAAGAGTTATAATATCCCTGAGTTTATGCGTGGTCCTGTCAAGGAGACGCCCCAAGGCTTTGCCCGACTGTTGAGAGACGAGGAGGGAGTGCCCGTGAAGTATGTGCATAGACTTTCGAAATGAGGAATGAGAAATGACAAATGAGAAATGAAGCGTGAGGAACGATATAAAATAGTGCTGGCGCATTTCCGTAAGGAGATGCCCGAGGTGACGACGGAACTGGAGTTCGGCAGCGTGTTCCAGTTGCTGGTAGCCGTCATACTGAGCGCCCAGTGCACCGATAAACGGGTGAATCAGGTGACGCCAGAATTGTTTAGGCATTTTCCTGATGCCAGATCGATGGCGCAGGCAAACGATGACGAGGTGCTGGAATACGTGAAGAGCGTGAGTTATCCCAACTCGAAGGCCAAGCATCTTGTGGAGATGTCCCGTATGCTGATGGAGCGGTATGACGGTGAAGTGCCCAGTGACATGAACTTGTTGCTGGAACTGCCTGGAGTAGGCCGTAAGACTGCCAATGTGATGCAGGCCGTAGCCTTCGGGCAGTCGGCAATGCCTGTTGACACGCATGTCTATCGTGTGAGCCATCGCTTAGGATTGGTCTCGAAGACTGACAATACGCCCTTTAAGGTTGAGCAGACGCTGAAGAAAAACATCCCTGAGGCCGATGTGGCTTTGGCGCATCATTGGCTCTTGCTTCATGGCCGTTATGTGTGCACCTCTCGCAAGCCCCATTGTGAAAAGTGTGAACTGGCGGCTCTCTGTCCCAAACAATTAGAAGGCTCGCGCCTAGATCATTAAATCTCCGCTCTCAAACCTCAAATCTCAAACCTCAAATCTCAAACCACAATGATTAGTTTTCCTATAGCAAAGATAAATCTGGGTCTTAACGTGGTGGAGCGTCGCCCTGACGGATATCATAACCTGGAGACCGTGTTTTTTCCTGTGCCTCTGCAGGATGCCCTTGAGGTGCAGGTGATGGACGAGCAGTTTCCTTCGCCTTACGACTGCGACCTGAAAGTGACGAATATCGCTGTGGAGGGTGATGAGCAGCGCAATCTGGTGGTGCGTGCTTACAACCTGCTGAAGCAGGATTTTCCCCAGATGCCGCGCGTTCATGCCCACCTCTATAAGGCCATACCCACGCAGGCAGGCATGGGTGGCGGCTCGAGTGACTGTGCCGCCATGCTGTTGTTACTGAATAAGATGTGTGGACTGAATCTCACAGAGCAGCAACTTATCGACTATGCTGCCAAACTGGGCGCTGACTGTCCCATCTTTATCCTGAACCGTCCTGCCTATGCTGAAGGGATAGGGGAGCGGTTGCAGCCGATAGGCCTGAATCTGAAGGGATATTACCTCGCTGTGGTACGCCCTGATATACCTGTTCCTACGAAAGAGGCCTTTTCGCTGATTACGCCGCAAAAGCCCGCCAAGAACTGTCGAACGATAGTTGAACAGCCCATCGAGACTTGGCGTGACGAACTGACAAACGACTTTGAGAAGAGCGTCTTCGCCCTTCATCCAGAGATAGGAACCATCAAGCAGCAACTCTACGACATGGGTGCCCTCTATGCTGCGATGAGCGGCAGCGGAAGTGCTGTTTTTGGAATCTTTCCTCCCTCACTCGATGATGCCCGCTTCGAACCACTTTTGCACGAGCGCTTCAATGTCGCGACGGGCTGTGGCTTCGTCCACCTCGTACTCCTCTAAGAGCAGGTTGGTCAGCAGGTCTTCGTCAAACTCCTTGTCCTGAACCTTCTGCCAGAGAAAGGCAGAGGGCTCGTTCATGCTGATGATGCGACTGAAGTCGATGTTCTTGATGCCTTCTGCCACGATAATGTTCTCACCGCATACCGTGCGTAGGCGAAATCCATTCTTTGTCTTCATATTTCTTATTTTATTTTTTCTTGAATCTTTGAGGTATGTGCGGATAAAGGGCAAACAGCAGGTAGCGACGGATAGGGTAGAGGCGGGTCCACCACCATGAGTAGATGCGCCATTTGCGACCGTCAGTACTATCGGCCTTCAGCCGTCCCTTGCGGTAGAAGCCGATGGCCTTGGCGCGGATGTCGCCAAGCATACAATGCTCGTCACTCAGATTGCCGTCGCCACGTAGTGTCACCTGTTGTCCATTGATGGCAACGATGCGATGGAGCACGAAGTGGCCCTCACTGATCTCTGCCAGCACGGCATCGCCTATCTGTGGATGAGTGGCCACCTGCAGCAATGCCTTGTCGCGACCATCTTCCAGGAATGGGCGCATGCTGCGACCGCGAAGGGGCAGCGTGGCTGTGTGACCCTCCTGCAGCCGTTCTACCACGAAGGGCAGAAACTCGCTGTTGGGCAGTTCGCGGGTGGCTATGTGTGGGCTATCGTGCTGTGGCATATTCGTGCGGCTTCTTCGTCGGGCAGACAGTATAGGGTGAATATGGGGGTTGTCTCGATGATTTGTGAGACGGTGGTGCAAAGGTGGTCGTAGATGGTGCTGTCCCACATCATGCTCGAACAGGCAGGCAGCAGCGAGGCAAAGGCCTGTACGGGAGCCAGCCGCTCAATGCTGTTCTTTGGAGCGCGCTCTATGCGTGTGACGGCTCCCAGAGGTGCCTCGATGTTGCGATAGCAGGGCGTCTTGCCGCTCCATGGGGAGCCGAAGATGAATGGCTTGCCATCGATGATGCGCACGATGGGGTTGTCGTCGTTCATCAGTTGTGCCCCCTCGATATGTTTCATCCAGAGGCTGGTGTGGGTGCTCTTACCCGTTCCGCTCTGAGCAATAAAGGGGTAGCCGTAGCCTTGATAGAGGATGCACGAGGCATGGATGAGCAGGGTCTGACGGAACGATCCGGCGAAGGCAAAGACGAGCATCAGCGCATCGTTGAGCCCAAAGGATCGCATCACCCAGTCGCCGTTCAGCGCGCAGTGGCAGTCGCTGAAGTCCTTGTTGCTGATCAGCAGGCAGCAGTCACGGTTGTGTATGTCGCGGATGATGAACTGATAGCCGCCGTCAGGCAACTGATAGACCACGGTGTCGCCATTGCCAGTGTCGAACTTCCTGACGAGTGACTTTTCCTTGGCTGGTCGCAGGCTGTCGTCAACAGTCAGAGAGAACAGCAATGGGGCTGTTGCGCCTTCGGTCCTGAACGGCCCAAAGGATGGCAATAGCCCCATGGTGTTGTGCTGGTCTTCGTCCTGGAAGCACAGGCAGATGTCGTGGCCGGCAATGCGGAAAAAGTTATTGTCCACTCTGCTCCTCCCCTTGCTGGCCTTCTGTCGGTTCAATGTAGAAACTGGCATCAGGTGCCTTGAACTGGAAGTCGGCGTTGTCTATATATCGTACCTCAAAATGCGACGGTCTCTTTTTCTTTCCTTGAAGATAGAGGGAACGTACCTTGATATACTTCTTCTCGAGTTTCGTACGTTTTGTGTTGTAATAGACAATACAGGTGCGGTGGGGCATCTGCAGTTTTTTGTCCAGATAATCGCGCAACTGGTTTGAGTAGATCTGACGGTCAAGCAGGAACTTGTTCTTCGATTCAATCCACGCGTTGCTGACTTCCTGTACGTTGGTAAAGTAGACAATAGAGTCGTTGAACGATGCTGCGATGCCGAACATATACATCTTCGGCACCATCGTCTTCTTAGCCTCGGCGGTCATGCTCACTCCGAGCATCACGGCCATCATCACAATAAAAACTATTCTTTTCAATTTACAATTATCAATTTTCAATTATCAATTCTCAATTTTCAATTCCCCAGATAACTCCTGAGCAGTTTGTTCTTTGTGTTGGCACGCAGGTGGCGGATAGCCTTCTCCTTGAGTTGGCGAACACGCTCGCGAGTCAGGCCGTATTTCTCACCAATCTCGTCGAGCGTCATCTCTGGCTGGTCAATGCCGTAGAATGCCTTGATGATGTTGCGCTCACGCTCGCAGAGCGACTGCAGGGCAATCTTGATCTCGTCACGCAGCGATTCGAGTACCAACATGCGGTCGGCCGATGGTGAGTCGTCGTTTATCATCACGTCGAGCAGCGAACTGTCGTCCCCCTCTGCGAAAGGAGCGTCCATGGAGACATGGCGTCCGTTGCTGTTGATGGCCTCGTCAATTTTATCCTCGGGCAGGTCTATCTCCTCCGACAGTTCCTCAACCGATGGCTTGCGCTCGTGTTCTTGCTCGAAACGGCTTGACAGGCGGTTGATCTTGTTGATGGCTCCCACCTGATTGACTGGCACTCGGACAATGCGGCTCTGGTCGGCGATGGCCTGCAGTATGCTCTGCCTGATCCACCATACGGCGTAGGAGATGAACTTGAAGCCTCGTGTCTCGTCAAACTTCTCCGCTGCTTTAATCAAGCCCAGGTTCCCCTCATTGATGAGGTCAGGCAATGACAGTCCCTGATTCTGGTATTGCTTAGCCACAGAAACCACAAATCTCAGGTTGGCCTTCGTCAGTCGTTCCAGTGCCTGGCGGTCACCTTTCTTGATGCGTTGGGCCAGTTCCACCTCTTCTTCAGGGCCAATCAATTCCTCGCGGCCGATTTCCTGCAAGTATTTCTCAAGAGACTCGTTCTCTCGAGAGGTGATGGATTTAGTGATTTTCAGTTGTCTCATTATTGGTACCAGTTTATAGACTAATTGGCGGCAAAGGTAATGATAAAAAATGAAACGACCAAAAAAAAACAGTGAATAGTTTGCAAATCTGCTCACTCTTCACTGTTTTATCTTTTTACTTTTAATTACTCTTCACTCAACTGCACCACGAAGTAGCCGCGTCTGCCAGTGGGGAATACACCCTTGATGATGAGCACGGGCTCCTTCGAAGTCGAGGCAGCCTTGACTGCTTCCTGCAGGTCTTCCACGGTCTTCATCGGCTCGTCGTTCACCTGACGGATGATGAAGCCCTTGGGCACTCCGGCATCCTTCATCTTGCCGTTGTTCACCTTGATGACTTCCAGGCCGTATTGTATCTCAAGTTGCTCCTTCTGCTGCTTGGAAATCTCACGGAAGTCGGCTCCCAGCACATCCAGGTCGGCATTCTTCACCACCTGTGTGTTGCCCTGCTCGTTGCGCAGCGTCACCTGCTTGGTATGCTTGTGCTTGTTGTGCAGATAGGTGATCGACACCTTGTCGCCAGGACGCTTCTGGGCGATGATGCCTGAGAGGTCGCCGAACTTGGTCACCTTCTGGCCGTCCACCTCAATGATGACATCGCCCTTCTCGATGCCAGCCTCTGCAGCGGCGCTGCTCTCCACCACTTCTGCCACGTAGATGCCTTCCATGGTGCCGTAGTCAGTAGTCTCCTTGCCTTCCTCTTTCTCCATGTCCACCTGAGTCTTCACGTCACGACCGCTGATGCCGATCATGGCACGCTGCACGGTGCCATATTGCTTCAGGTCGGCCACCACCTTGTTCATCATCGTGGTGGGGATGGCAAATCCGTAACCGATATTTGAGCCCGTCTGCGAGTAGAGCATAGCGTTAATGCCCACCAGTTGGCCGTTGGTGTTGACCAATGCGCCGCCCGAGTTGCCTTGGTTGATGGCAGCGTCGGTCTGAATGAAACTCTCCACGCCGTTGGCTCCCAGCGTGCGTGCCTTGGCAGAGATGATACCTGCGGTCACGGTATTGTTGAGGCCGAGGGGATTGCCGATGGCCAGCACCCATTCGCCCACCTTCACATCATCGCTGTTGGCAATGCTGATAGCCGGCAGGTTGCGACCGTCAATCTTAATGAGGGCCAGGTCGGTGGTATTGTCGGCTCCGATGATGCGGGCCGAATATTCCTTGTTGTCAGAGAGGCTCACGGTCAGTTCGTCTGCACCGTCAACCACGTGGTTGTTCGTCACGATATAGCCATCGGAAGAGATGATGACGCCCGATCCTGCTGCTGCCTGCTTTGGGGTCTGCACCTGACGCTTGCGGGTGTTGCCCTGTCCGCGCTGTCCGCGTCCGAAGAACCCGCCGAAGGGGTCGCTGAAGAAATCCTCGAAGGGGTCGCTCTGCACCTCCACGGTCCTGATCTTTGAGTTGATCACAGATTTGATATAGACCACCGACGGCAGAGCCTTCTCTGCTGCATAGGTGAGGTCAACGGGCTGTGCGGCTGGCATCGATGTCATCTCTGCCACCTGTGCTACCGATGGTGATGTACTGGTGGCTGCGTGTGTCTTGTTGAGTGCTGCTACCGAGAAACAAATGGCTGCCAGGCTGATGGCCGGCACCATGAAGTTTACAATCTTTTTCATATTCATTGTCTAATTGTTAATGTTTATTCTGTCACTGAAACTTTTGATGCAAATATATGTTCAAAGTTTATGAAACTGCCATTTTGTCGCTTACTTTTCTTGCATTTTAACATTTCCTGCCTGTCGTTTAAATTCCGTTTACGTCAGGCCACGCGTTTTTTGCATTCGTTTAATCACGTAAATTTTTTTGAAATTTAGCAGATGGCAGGGCGCTCCCTCGTACAGGCCCACTAGGTCGCTTTTTATAAGAATAAGGTGTCGGAAGCATTTGCAACCTCCGTCCGAATGCTTCCTTTGGGGGGGATGACTGTAGAAGACATTATTAACACAAGAATTGAGTGTTTCACTGATAGCAGCGAATTCGCGAAGAAATGCCTCTCTTATGGAGTCCTGATAAAATGGTAGATGGGAAGAGTAGGGTGGCGTTAGTTCTGATTACCTTTAGGCTTAAATGATGTTAAATGCATGCCCTATGGGATAAAAAAACGCCCTGATTGTTGATTTTGTTTCTAAAAATCACTATATTTGCAGAGTTTTAGAAACAAAATAGGCATTATGGACTTTCTGACATTCAGGGAACGGATGTACCCGATGGGGTGTTTCAACATCAATCAGGTGCTGTTATGGGAAAAGAATTTCGACCGTAACAACCTGACGCGATGGTGCCGTAAAGGGCTGCTGGTGAAGTTGAGGAATCAGTATTATGCCTTTCCAGAGTATCGGCAGGTGCCTGACTTCTCCCGTTATGTAGCCAATCGCATCTATGCCCCTTCGTATATCAGTCTGCATAGTGCCTTGTCGTTCTACGGCATGATACCAGAAGAGGTGGTACAACTGACGAGTGTGACAACGCTGAAGACCGCCCGTTTCGAGAATGACTTTGGAACTTTCCATTATCAGAACGTGAAGACGCCGCTTTACTTCGGCTATGAAATCAAGACGATGCAAGGCGGACGAGGTCTGTTGTTTGCCACTCCAGAGAAGGCTTTGCTCGATTTGCTCTATCTGAATCCCTATTACAAGACGGAGCAGGATATGGAGGAACTGCGCCTGGATGAGGATTTTATGCAGAACGAATTCAGTACAGACCGTCTATCAGATTATCTCTCTAGAATCGGCAACAAGGCTTTATCTCAAAGAGTCAAGCGCCTGCTAAGAATCTATGACCTTAAACTTTTAAATCCTTAAACCATCTCAACCTTTATCTATGATAGACATTGAATACATACGCAGTTTCTTTCCACCTGCAATAGCCCACGAAAGCCGCTTCGACCGCTATATGCTGAAGGAGTACTTGCAACTGCTGATACTCGACCATCTGGCTACGACACCCTATATTAACAAGGTGTCATTCATTGGTGGCACGAACCTCCGTCTTATTCAGGGAATAGACCGATTCTCTGAAGATCTGGACTTTGACTGCAAGGAACTGAGTGAAGACGAGTTTATGGCGATGACGGATAGCGTTGTAACCTACTTGCGCCAGAATAATATCGATGTGGAAACTCGCGACAAGCCCAATCCGAAACTGATGGCCTACAGGCGTAATCTCTATTTCCCTGAGATGCTGTTCGACTTGGGACTGACGGGCCACAAGGAAGAACGTCTTTTGCTGAAAGTGGAGGCGCAGTATCAGGGTGTTCCATATCAGCCTGTTGTCGCGAATATCAACAGAATGGGATTCTTCTTTGGGGTTCAGGTACCTCCTATAGATGTGCTTTGTGCGATGAAGTTCGCTGCCATCCTGGCCCGTCAGAAAGGGCGTGACTTCTATGACACCATTTTCCTGCTGTCGAAGACCAAGCCGAATCTGGAATTCCTGTCTGCCAGAGCAGGCATATCTTCTATTGATGAATTAAAAACAGCCATTGCTGAACGGCTGAAGGACGTTGATTTGAACCAAAAGAAGCGTGACTTCTCCCATCTGGTGTTCAATGAACAGAACGCAGAGAGAATCCTGCAGTTCTCGGATGTCGTGGCTGCATTATAAGAGCATGGAAGAAAATTTAAGCATTTATCGAGAAGAGTAGGGCGGCGTTAGTTCTGATCACATTTCAGTCAAATGATTTGGGGGTATCAGAATTATTTCGTATTTTTGCCAGCGAAAAGAAAGGCAAAACAGATTAGAGCCGTCCCCTGGTCACAAATGGTTGAATAAAGGTATTACAGGAGAATTTATATATGAAATCAATCCTTAAGCATTTGATAAAGAATAGAATTGCACTTTTATGTGTGTTAGATGTTGCAATTGTCATTTGGATTGCATGGTATGAGAGGGGAATAGAGTATGAACGATTATTGGACATTCAATATGAAGTGTTGTTAGATATGGGATTGCCCTTAATTCCATTATGTGAAACAATTTATGATACAATGATTGTCACAATCACTATCAATATGGTGGTGCTGCTTCTTGAAATTCGAAGAAGATACAAGAGAAAGTATGAAGAACATGAACTAACGATTGCGTATGTCTACTTTTCCCTGATCATGTTTTGTATGCTTTGGGGAAGTTTCTATATCTCGACAAGAATTTATGGCAGTGTGATAAGTGAATCCAATACTTTGTTCCGACTGCCAATTTGGTTATTTGGTAAAGAATTGTTCACTAGTATTTTTACGGCTCCAAGCCTTTATTTGTCAGTTTGTTTTATACACTTATGTATATGTTTGTTTTATTTGCATCTGTGCGTTGTTCAAAATTGTAACAACGATAAGTAAATCAGAGAGTCCCCAGATCTTTCGAGAATAAAGACTGTCGTGTCATGGAAGAAGATTTAAGACGTTATCGAGAAGAGCAAGGCGGCGTTTTCTTTGATCACATTTCAGGCAAATGATTTGGGGGTATCAGAATTATTTCGTATTTTTTGGATAAAATCGCAAACCTTATGTAAATAAAGGCAGTTCCGAGGATTGAGAAAAATCTGGGTTACGAACTGGCAACGGTTCTCATTTCCTCATTCTGCCGTGATTTGCTTATCAAAGTCATCGCCTCTGGCGCTTGCTACCAAAGGGACGCAAGAACTCCTGACGCTGAGCCACCAGCCGTTTCCGCTCGAGCGCCGCTCGCTTGCTACCAGCGGGACGCAAGAATGACTCTTTGTCGGGGCAAAGGTACATAGAATATGCGAGATTACAAAACTTTTGAAGGATTTTTCACTCTTTCTTCTTTCGTCTCATGTTTTTGTGCTACCTTTGCACACATATATTTATAATAGCACTACCCTATGGCAAAGATAATGGTTCAGAACACGGAAATAACTGTCTTGTCTTATAACGATAAGGATTATATATCACTTACAGATATGGCTAACGGCAAACAAAGTGAAAGCCGTGCTGCCGACATCATCAAGAACTGGATACGCACTCGCTATACTATAGAGTTTCTGGGAACTTGGGAGATGATACACAATCCCAATTTTAAAGTGGTCGAATTTGACCACTTTAGAATGCAGGCAGGTTTACCAAGTTTCGTCATGAGCGTGAGTGAGTGGGTTGAGAAAACAAATGCCATTGGCATCATTGTGAAAAAAGGTCGTTATGGCGGCACATACGCTTTTAAGGATATTGCCTTCGAGTTTGGAACCGCCATTAGTGTAACCTTCAAACTCTACTTGATTGACGAGTTTCAAAGGCTGAAAGAGGAAGAACAGAAACAATTGGGGTGGACTGCCAAAAGGGAACTCTCAAAGATTAACTACCGTATTCATACGGATGCCATCAAGAGCCATCTGATACCCGAAGAGGTCACCCCAACACAAGCAAGCATCATCTATGCCGAGGAAGCCGATGTTTTGAACGTGGCTATGTTTGGAATGACAGCCAAACAGTGGCGAGAAGCTAATCCTGACCTAAAAGGAAATATCCGCGACTACGCCACCATCAACGAACTGATATGCCTTTCGAATATGGAGAATATCAATGCCGTGCTTATCAATGATGGTGTTCCACAGGGCGAAAGGCTTGTAAAACTCAATCAGATTGCTATTCAGCAGATGGAGGTTTTGGAGGAGAATGGCAATCGCACCCTATTGAAATAGTAACCCAATATAACTTAGTAGACAGAATACAAATATAGAGCAATATGGAAAGAAACAATAAATGGTTGGTATTAGCAAATCCGAATAGGTGTCGCCATACGGACTGCTTACACAAAGAGGGCTTTGTTAGTTGGGTGCAGAAGACTTATCCATTCGAAATAGGCGACATTGTATATCTGTATATCAACGGAGCTGTGCGCTTCAAGACATGTGTCGAAACAGCCGTAGACCATCGTGAGGACAAGGACTATTGGATTGGCAAAGCTCCAGAGCATCCGACTTTTCGGCTAAGACTTATAATGGAAAGCGACGGAACTGGTCTTACTGCTGAAGATTTGTTACCTTTCGGATTCAAGGGAGGCCAAAGTTTGAGACACTATATTCACCATAACACAGAGTTGCTTGAGTATATCGAAAGCATGTTTGAATAAGCGTATTATTTAAGTTTTATTGCATTGTATGGATAGCGCTTTGCGCCTTCCGCTAACGAGTATTGATAATAGCCAGAAATAGTGTTATCACCCGACTGCTCAATAAAGTAAACTATCGTAGCATCATCGCTTATAACTTTAAGATTACCATTCTCATCTAATTCTGCTGAAACAGAATTAATCTTATAATCGATTTTCAGTTTTTTGTTATCAGCAGTGTAAGTAAAATCAAATTTATTTGTATTGTCTGTTCCTTTATAATACCAATATTTTCCTGATGTAGTGTTCGTAAATTCATATTTGTAATAAGCCCGCGTGGAATTTTCAGCATAGAAAGCCCATGTAGAATTAACAAACCTGCTAATAGCACTTTCGCTTTCATTATCTTTTGAACATGAAAATGCTATAAGCGAAACTAAGAATAGAATTACAATTTTCGTTTTCATTATGATTCTAATTGCTTGCAAAATAAACTAAAATAAATAAAAGGAATCCCACACACTTCACCTCAATAGAGTGGACGCAAATCAATGAACAATTCAAAGAACTCATTTTTATAGTCGTTCATGTAAACTTGTGCACTACCATCTGCTTGTATGACAAGGATTCCATCAGTTTTTACTGGTCCATCATCTTCCATTCTGGGAATAAAATAGATGGGTGTCCCATTAGCTAAATTGAAATAATTGCCATTATGCGAATTCGCGTCATGGAATACAATCTCCGAGCCGCTTGTAATTTTCCTCGGCTCGCATGAATAGTATATACCACCAATTTTGATTCTATAACTCCCGTCTCGCTTAATTTTTTCCAATCTGCATTCCTGAGAAGTCGAACCTTGATTGATTTCCCGCCATCTGTTGATAATATCATAATCAGATTTTGGCAAAGCCTCTCTTATAATTGCTTCGCCATCGACAACGACCAATTCATGGGTCTCGTCTTCTTCAGAAGTATTGACTTTCGTTTCGGTTTGGAACTGCTGAGGGGCAGATTGTGATTCTTTCTTATCTTTTGTGGCAATCATATAGAATACGATAACTGCCAATAGGAAAAGACCTGCATTTCTCCATGTGCGATTTGGATAGCCCATTGTGCTGCTGTCTATCCAACGAGTACTGATTGTCTTTTTCAAAGGATTAGAAAAATCTTGATTACAGATATTGCAACGAAGAAAATCATCATTTTCGAACTGCTTTGGCAAACTCAATAGACTACCACAATAAGGGCATTGAATCTGCTTGGGTAAATTCATGTTAACAGGTCTTGCCTGTGCGTTCAGACCAGTAGGTAGGTTCTTATCCTCTAATACGGCAGGATTCTCCTGGCCACAATGCTTACACGTTGTTGCATCCTTTGCAACGAACTTTCCGCAGTTTTTACATTTGTATGCCATATCTGTATTGTTAAGGAATTGTTATTGTCATTTCTTCATCATCATTGCTCCAATCTCCTGATGTGACCCATCTGCTAACCTCAACCGTTTTACCTGATGCCATAGATTCAATGACTGACTGGATATAAAGCTTCTGAACTTCCTCTTTACTGCATCCAAAAATGCTATAGTCTTCAAAGCCTTTATTTTCGTACCCCAAGCCCTCTGTTAGTACATCTTTCAAAGAGGGAGAAACTTGTGCATTTTTACTTGTTCTATTGTTATCTATTGATAGGTCTGCAACCATATTTCCACTCTCATCATATAAAGCATCGTTCCGAAGATAAAACATATATCCGTTTATCTCAAACGGACGACCTATACTATCAGTTTTCGTCACTACGTGAACAGACTTGTCAAAATTGCTAAAAGACATATAAAGTCCATAGCCTCCAACCAATACTATTCCACATAGTATTAAAATAGCGAAGCAACGTGTGATGATTTGCTTTCCGTTAATCATAAGCAGTTTAATATACCTTATCCTTTATCCAAATATATCCATCTGCACGACCGAAGATATTCTTGTGCCTATTAAGCCGCGCACTTACCTGATTGACAGGTAATGTAGCATTGTCACCTCTTGAATATAAATGACGGGTATTTATGTAATCGGTAACGTCTTGGATGTGTTGTTCCCCTCCACCCAATTCATTTATAGCCTTAATCATTGCTTCGTGTAAAGTCATCACTCCTAATCATTTGTTACAATTAATCTGTTCGTCAGGTGGGCTGATACACAAAAAGCGCAGCCCCGCCATATCTCTCTCAGGCTCACCACAAGCCCCAAAAACGCTATGGAGAAGTCTGCGCTATAGAGCGCGACCTCTGCGTTTTTGGATATTTGCTCGTATTCTTTTCCGAGGTGGTGATTCGAGAGAGAAAATTGAGCAATAAGTTATGCCTCTTAAGAGAACACGGTGCAAATTTACAAAAACTTTCCCAAATAATAGGCATTCCAAAGGAAAAAGTGAAAAATAAAGGCACATAAACCAAATTGAGAAGGAAAAAGGGGGCTTGATATAGTATTCCGCCCCTATTCCATGTTAGCGTCGTTCAGAGAAAATAGGGTAAGAGAGTTTCCTTGTCATATAGAAGTGTATTTATTGGCGTTTTTTGCTTCGCATTGCAAGAAAAACGATAGAAAAACGGCTAATTGTTTGATAATAACGGAAAAATTCACTATATTTGCAGCCATAGAATAAAAAACAGTTATGACTGAAACGAAAACATACCGAAAAATCCATTTTGCTGTCATGGCAATTGAGTCGAGTGCCAAGAAGGCGAAAATATCGGGTAAAGCCATGCACGATCGGCTGAAAGCGCAGGGGCTCATACATAAACGCCTGCTTGGACATTATGATATACTACACACGCAGAGTTTGGACTGGGTGGCTGATGATACATTGGAGACCTTGAACAACTGGGAAAAAGAAGAAAAGAAGGAACAATGACTCTTACTGTTTTTCATGGCTCGGATGTGGCTGTACCTCAACCACTGGCTAAGGTCGGAAGAAGAAATGTAGACTTTGGCTTGGGTTTCTATGTCACAAAGATAAAAAAGCAGGCTGAGGCTTGGGCTGTTGTTGTTGCAGGTAGGAAAGGCAGGACTGCTACGCCGATAGTAAGCCAGTATCAGTTTGACATAGATACTGCAAAGGCTGATGGTATGAGTATCAAGGTGTTTGAAGAATATAATCTGGAATGGTTGGACTATGTTGTGGCCTGCCGTCAGGGAAAGCCAGTATGGAAACAGTACGACATAGTGGAAGGCGGTGTGGCTAACGACAATGTCATCGACACCGTTGAAGACTACGAAAAGGGTATCATTACGGCAGAACAGGCTCTCGGTCAACTTCGCTATAAAAAGGTGAACCACCAGATTTGTTTTGTCAGTCAGAAAGCGATAGATTGCTATTTGAAGTTTGAGAATACTGTTAACATAAAACCAAAGGAGTAACAGCAATGAGAGATAACGTGTTATGGCGCAAGCAAAGCCATATCATTATGATGTTGGCAGAGACGCTGCATATTGATGCAGAGCGTGCTCTTGATTTGTACTATTCTACCAGGACTGCGGAAATGCTCGCTGATGCACGCTATGGGCTACAACTGATGAGCGACAAGTACATATTAGAAGACATCTTAGCAGAAATAAGAAACGATAATAGATAATTTAATTTCAAAGAAGATGTGAACAATATGAGACTAAGATATATCTTTCTGTCCTTTCTGACTGCAATCTTCGTTGCTCCCACCCTTGGCCAGAGCGCTACTGGCAGCAGCATGACTCTCCCTCTAGATGTGGCTATTATAAGAGATTCAACACCCTTATCAAACAATCTTTCTTCCCAAGATAAGGAATTCTTGGTGTCGAAGCATTATATAGGTATTCGATATGTATGTAATCAGGATACGATTCTCGAGGAACATGTTCTTGGTTTTCCACCAAATGTGATGAAAGAGATTCATTCCCATGGAAAAGAGATAATTCCTTATCTTATTAGCCAGATTGATATTGACGATAAAGGAATCGCTGGATTTGTCAATCCATACGAATCCAACTTACAAGATATGGTCATTGGTAGTCCACTGGGTATCAACTATGCCTACATGATTGAATTAATAATGGCAAAAGATTCTCTCAAGGACAAGCCCGTAGTCGTAGATGGGTATTCTAGTTGGGAAGAGAAAATGGAGCCTTATAAATTATTTGGGCAATGTGTTATTGTCAGAGAAAAAGACAAAGACAATCCTACTGCCTCCATATTATCATCTGATGACATGAAAGCCATCAAAAAAATATATAGTATTTGGTGGGAAAACAATAAGAACGATAGTCCTGAATCATTAAGAAAGAAATGGATTGAAAGCGGAGGCCCTTTAAGAAACACATCTTATACTTGGAGATGAGTTTAGGATTAATAGATGGTGCCGAATCTGTGTCATCTGCGCAATCCGTGCCCCCCTTGATGCCCTCCCTCTTAGACATTAACCCCCTTATAGGGGGTATATGTCATAGAGGGGGCATCACTCCCCCCAATAAAGGAACGTCATCTACGCTTCGTTCCGACGGCACTTTACGCCCGAAAGTGCCGTAGTTTACCAGGGAAAGGAGGCATCGGAACGACCGTAAACTGCCGTTGGAACGGGTCGTAGATGACGTTGGAACGACCCGTAGATGACGTCGGAACGAGGCGAAAAACTTTATCTCTCCTTATCTCTTCTTATCTCTTCTTATCTCGTCATAAGTCATCAAGTGCTCTATGAGATTCTGTAGATTTGCAGAAGAATGAAGAGAACACTATACAGTAAATACAGTAATAATCCAGGAAAAAGTCCCCCGCGTACTGCGCGCGTACGGTACGCGCGAAGAAGTTTTAAGAAATATACTGTATTTTACTGTATAGTGTAATAGGGGAGAGAGGAAAGGGGAGAGAAAGGCTAAGAAAACAATGGACAATCTGAACTGGTGATGGTGGCAGGGATGTTGTCAAGCGATCTTTGAAATATTGTCACAAAAGAAATCACGGAAATCCTTATTTATTCAACTTTCGAAAGTTGATCTGATAAAGACAAAAACCATAAAAACCCCACTCATGAAGTCTGTGGCCTTCGGCCCGACGTCCTGTTCTTCTGGCCTTGTGCCTAAGAGCATGCTCTTGCACAGTCCAGAAGCCCAGTACGGTTTTGTTCCAAAACACAGCCTTCATGGTGGCAAAAACATCGCCCTTCGGGCTGAAAAACCAATTATCGCAATGCGCAGTTTATTTAGTGAAGCGCAGCGTAACGGTGTTTTTGCCTCTGAGGATGTCTTACGTTGCGAAGCAATGTGTGGTGATTTCGTGGCTTATGCGGGAGCTTGCTCACAGGCATAGAGCCATGGAATCGGCACAGAAACTCGGAGAGTTAAGACATCGGAAGAGGGGTTTTTAAGGTTTTTGTTAACAACCGAAACTTAAATTGTTTTTGTAACAGAGGAACAGATGTAACAGATGTTTTTAGGAAAAACTCCCCCGCGTACCGCGCGCACACGGTACGCGGGAGAATACTTTCTGTTTTTATCTGTTACATGTGTTACCTGTTCCTCCCTTGAGTTCTTTTCTATTATCAATTAATTTGAAAAAAGAAAATAATTTAGGAACCCAGCAATTCCCTACGCTGTAAATCCTCCAGACGAATGTTTTGCGCCTGGCGCAGGTAGTCCATACGCTGGACGACAGCCTTCGACCACTCCTCACTCATCAGTTGTCGCACAGGCAGGTTGATCTGCCAGCGGCCCTGAGCCTCCAGTCGATCAATCATCACACCCAGGTTCAGGTTGTCCAGACTCTCTGCTGGAACAAAGGTCGATGCCCCACCTTTCTCATCGGTAGAGACTTCGATGAGTAGATGAGCATCGATGAGTTTGTAGAGCAGGTCGTTCACAATACGGATGGGGATGCCCGTCTCCTCACGGAGTTCATCTGCCGTCAGCGCCTTACGGCCATCAGCAAAGCGACGGCATATGCGCGACATCATCAGGGCAGAGAGCATGAGTTGATAGCGGTGGCTGATGTCATCGGTATGCGCGTCATAGTCGTAGTAGTCGAGGTTCTGCGAAGTATAGGTCAACTCAGCACCAAACAGGCAGATGGTCCATGAAATCTGCACCCAGAGCATGAACAGCGGCAGGGCGGCAAAGGAACCGTAGATAGCATTATATCCCGTCACCCACAACTGCGAATGGATGTAGAAGAACTGCACCAACTGCATCGCGATACCCGCCAGAATGCCTGGCACAATCGCGTTCTTCACCTTCACATGGGTGTTGGGCATGAAGACATAGAGACAGATAAACAGCAACGACATCAGCACATAGGGCGAAGCATCTATCATCAGTCGCACAGCCGAGCCCAGCAGCATGAAGTCCATGGAATTGGCCATCGTTGCCAGGAAGAGGCTGATACCCGATGACACCACGATGAGGATGGGAAAGAGGAAGAACATGGCCAGATAGTCGGTGATGGTACGGAAGATGCTGCGTTTCTTCTTCACCTGCCATATCTCGTTGAAAGTGTTCTCAATATTGCTCACCAGCATCATCACCGTGTAGAGCATGAAGATGAGGCCCACCCCCAGGAAGATGCCGCTCTTGGTATGCACCAGGTAACTATTCACAAAGCCTATGATGACCTCGGCCACCTGTGGCTGCGACGAGAAGGCATCACGGAACCAAACCTCAATATATTTATTATAGCCGAAGCCGCGTGCTATGGCAAAGACTACAGCCAGGATAGGCACAATGGCCAGCAGCGTGCTATAGGTCAGGGCCGAGGCCTGGTTCATCACCCTCTTGGTGGTAAAGAAGCGGATGGCCAGCGAAGCAATCTTAATGACTTCGTAGACCACACGGCGCACTGGCGACAACTCATCATCAGGAATACGCCAGATTCCGACCCTCAGAAAATATATCAGTTTCTTTAGTCCCATAAGCGTCTATAAAGCGGAAGCCGCTCGAGCCTGCTCGCTTTTACAAAGCGGAAGCAAATTTTTCACTATTCACTATTCACTTTTCACTTAAAAAAGAAAGCACTGCCCCTATAAGCCGGGTTCTGTTCCGCCGTTGCCAGCGGTGCCTGCCATTTATCTACTACGCACGTCGCCGCGCGTCTCTAGCGTTCTACCCTCCATCGCAATCCTTGCGGAAACTCGGGCGGGCAACCCTCACATGGCGATGGTATACATGAACTTGCAGCCTCCAGTGGGAACAGCACGACGATCACCCGCCGCCTGGTGGTCTCTTACACCACCTTCTCACCCTTACCCCCAAGGGGCGGTTTTTTTCTTCTCCCCTGACCAGCCGTCGCCGACTGCTTCTACTTTCAGAAGTGGAGTGCCCTGTGCTGCCCGGACTTTCCTCTCGCCCCTCCTTTCAGAAGCGCCAGCGGCAGACCAGAGCAGTGCTTTCGGTTTGCAAAGGTACGAAAAAGTTTGGAAAGAAAAGGTCCTTAGGTAAAAAAACTAAGAATTTACGATAAATAATTAGGAAGTTAAGCGTGCCATAGCCAAAGAAGCCTGCCACAAATTGCAGCAGGCTTCTTCCTTTGTATCAATGCTGGGTGTTATGCCAGCAGTTTCTTCACTTGCTCGTAGACGTTCTGGCCAGTGAAGCCCAGTTTCTCGTCAAGCACCTTGTAAGGAGCAGAGAAGCCGAAACTCTCCAGACCCCAAACGGTACCGTCGGCACCTACCAGGCCTTCGAGGTTCACGGGCAGACCAGCGGTGAGACCGAACTTCTTCTTGCCACAGGGCAGCACAGCCTGCTGATATTCCTTCGGCTGACTGCGGAACAGGCCCTCAGAAGGAACGCTGACAACGCGCGTCTTGATGCCGTCGGCAGCCAGCAACTTGGCACCAGCCTCGAGGGTAGAAACCTCTGAGCCAGAAGCCAGCAGGATGACGTCGTAGTTCTCGTCTGAGCCAGCGACCACATAGGCACCCTTGGTTGCCTGTGTGTAGTCATTGCCCTCGGGCAGCATCTCGATGTTCTGACGAGAGAAGATGAGAGCGGTAGGAGTATCGACGTTCTCCATAGCCATGCGCCAGCAAACGGTGGTCTCCTCAGCATCAGCAGGACGAACTACCAATACAGAGTTCTTACCATGGTGGTTCTTCAGTTTCTCCATCAGGCGGATCTGTGCCTCCTGCTCAACAGGCTCGTGGGTAGGACCATCCTCACCAACACGGAAGGCGTCGTGGGTCCAGATGAACTTCACGGGCAGTTCGAGAATACGAAGAAGGTACCGCAAGCGGGGATAACACCACCGTGCAGAGCCATACCAATGCAGCAGCAAGCCATGGTCAACTCAGCCACGCCAGCCTCGAAGAATGCACCGCTGAAGTCACCCTTCACGATGTCGTGAGTCTTCTTCAGGAAGCCGTTGGTGTTATCTGAATTGCTCAGGTCGGCAGAAGCACAAATCATGTTGGGCACCTGCTCTGCCAGTTGACCCAGAACGGCAGCAGAGGCACTACGTGTAGCGCTGCCAGCCTTCTGCTCAACCTTGCTCCAGTCAATCTTCGGAGCCTTGCCGCTGAACCACTCCGCGAGTTGTGCAGCCTTCTCAGGATTAGCCTTTGCCCAAGCAGCCTTGGCAGCATAGCGCTCAGCCACGATCTTCTTCAGTTCCTCAGCACGCTTGGCGTAGAGAGCCTGTACCTCAGGGAAGATCTGGAAGGGATTCTCAGGATCAGCACCCAGGTTCTTCATCGTGTTGATATAGGCATCGCCACCGAGGGGAGCACCGTGAGTAGCGCAGTTGCTCTCGTAAGAAGAGCCGTCAGCCTTGCGGGCACCCTTACCCATCACGCAGTGGCCGATGATGAGTGAAGGACGCTCCTTCTCAGCCTGAGCCTTCTTGATGGCCTCGCGAATCTGGTCAACGTCGTTACCGTCGATCTTCTGCACGTACCAGCCCCAAGCCTCGTACTTCTTGGCAGTATCCTCGCAGGTCACCACCTCAGTCTTGGTAGACAACTGGATATCGTTGGCATCGTAGAACATGATGAGGTTGTCGAGTCCGAGGTTACCGGCGATACGGCCTGCACCCTGAGAGATTTCCTCCTGCACACCACCGTCGGAGATGTAGGCGTAGATGGTCTGATTCATCACGTCGCCCAGACGAGCCTTCAGAAACTTAGCGGCGATGGCAGCACCAACGGCGAAGGTGTGACCCTGTCCGAGGGGACCAGAGGTATTCTCAATGCCGCGCTCAATCTCGCGCTCGGGGTGACCAGGAGTTACTGAACCCCACTGACGCAGGTTCTTCAGATCCTCCAGCGTGTACTTGCCGATGAGGGCGAGTTGGCTGTAGAGCATCGGAGCCATGTGGCCAGGGTCGAGGAAGAAGCGGTCGCGGCCCTCCCATGCGGGATTCTCGGGATCGTAAACCAGGAACTCACTGTACAGGGTGTTGATGAAGTCAGCACCACCCATGGCACCGCCGGGGTGACCCGACTTGGCCTTTTCTACCATCGAAGCAGCAAGGATACGGATATTGTCCGCTGCCATGTTCATAACTTTGTTGTCGTTCATATAGAAATAAATTAAATCACTTTTATATTATACGAATAAAGAATGCTTTTCCCTAACGCTATTTTTTGAAAAGTACAAATAGTTTCAGGCCGAAGCATGCCAGAAGCAGCACCCACCCGATGAGGCATACGAAAGTCAGGAATCCGTAGAAGAAACCGCCAGGATACCAACTGAACAGATTGATAACAAAATACAAGAACTGGGCGAACGTGAGAATCAGGGCACCAGCAACGCCTGCGAACAGGGGAATTTTGGGATCATTTAAGAAATCCATAGTCGTGATGTTTTATGGTTACTTCTTGTTGTCTACGGCTGCCTGCTCGATGGGCAGACACTTCTTGTAGTTCTCGATATAGCGCTCGAAGCCGGCCACATCCTCTGGGGTGGGGGCTATAGAGACGCCTGTATTGCCTGCGAAGACAATAGTCTCGAGATAGTCGGCCAGTGAGAGGTGGTTGGGATTGTTCACCACATAGCCTGCCAACAGGGCAATGCCCCATGCGCCACCTTCGCCAGCGGTCTCCATCACACTGATGGGTGAGTTCAGGGCGGCAGCCAGCATGCGCTGACCTACACCGGCAGTCTTGAAGTAGCCGCCATGGCCCGTGATACGGTCCACGCGAATCATCTCATCCTTGAACAGGATGTCGTTGCCTATCTTCAGCACACCGATGGCACCATAGAGGTGGGCACGCATGAAGTTGGCCAAGTTGAACTTGTCGTTGGCAGAGCGGACGAACATCGGACGACCTTCAGCCAGACCGGTGACAGGCTCGCCTGACACATAGTTGTAGGCCATCAGACCACCGCAGTCGGTTTCGCCCTCCAGGGCTTTGTTGAAGAGTTTGCCGTAGAGTTCGTTCATGTCGACCTTGATGCCCAGCAACTGCTGATATTCCTTGAAGAGGCCAACCCAGGCGTTGATGTCGCTGGTGCAGTTGTTGCAGTGTACCATGGCCACCAGCGAACCATCGGGCGTGGTCACCATATCAATCATCTCGTAGGGCTTGCTCAGGGGCTTCTCCAGCACGATCATCGAGAACGATGAGGTACCAGCGCTGACGTTACCCGTGCGCTGCTTCACAGCGTTGGTGGCTACCATACCCGTGCCAGCGTCGCCCTCGGGAGGACAGACGGGGATGCCGGGCTTCAGGTGACCGCTCACGTCGAGTTTCTTGGCACCCTCAGGAGTCAGGAAACCGGCATTCTCACCTGCATTCAGCGACTTGGGCAGGATGTCGAGCAACTTCCAACTATAGCCCTTAGGCTCAATCAGTTTGTCGAACTTCTCCACCATCCCGGCATCGTAGGTCTTCGTGGCGGGATCAACGGGAATCATACCCGAGGCATCGCCCACACCCAGCACAAACTGACCCGTCACCTGCCAGTGTACATAGCCTGCCAGAGTGGTCAGGTATTTGATGTCGTTCACGTGCTCGTTATTGTCGAGGATGCACTGATAGAGGTGCGAGATGCTCCAGCGCAGGGGGATGTTGTAGTTGAAGAGTTCGGAGAGTTCGGCAGCGGCCTTACCCGTATTGGTGTTGCGCCAAGTGCGGAAAGGTACCAGTATCTCCTGCTTCTCGTTGAAGGCCATATAGCCGTGCATCATGGCTGAGAAGCCGATGGCGGCCAAAGCCTCAATCTCGCAGTCGTACTGCTTCAGCACATCCTTGCGCAGTTCGGCATAGCAGTCCTGCAGGCCATACCAGATGGCCTCGATGCTGTAGGTCCACAGTCCATCCACGAGTTGGTTCTCCCACTCGTGTGAGCCTTGGGCAATGGGTTTATTGTCTTGGTCGATAAGTACGGCCTTAATGCGTGTGGAACCGAATTCGATTCCCAGAATGGCCTTACCTGCTTCAATTGTTTGTTTTGCGGTCATAACATAAATGTTTTTATGCACAGAGGGCACGGAGTTGACAGAGAGCACAGAGAGGGTTAGCCATTTACTCTCCGCATAATTCCGTCGATAAGACGAGGAACATTGAAATTGATAAGCAATCCCAGATTCTTCTGAGTGAGTTTGAGATAGGTCATAAGTTGGTGTTCATAGACAGGCAAAATCCTGTCAGCGGCCTTTAACTCAATAATTATCTCATTCTCTATGAGGAGGTCGATAATGAAAAATTTATCAGTAAGTTTTCCTTTATAATACAACGGCAAGCGTACCTGTTGCTGAACCTTCATTCCTCTTTGCTCCAATTCTTCTATCAGACAGATTTCATAGACAGACTCAAGCAGTCCAGGTCCAAGGAATTTATGAACCTCTATCGCAGCACCTATAATGTCCTGTGATAATCTGTTTAACTGCTCTAATCTCTCATTGCTAATCATCTCTGTATCTCAGTGTTCTCTTTCTTCTCTGTGTCCTCTGTGCTTTAAGTTTATCTTAAAGCCTTATTCAACATATAGTACATCTCGTTGTTCTGCAGTTGCTGCTTGAACTCGTAGGTCTTCGTGTCCTTGTTGATCTTGACGTACTCGATGCCGAGCATCTCAGCGAAGTCCTCCCAGTATTCCTCAGTGATGTCGTAGGAGAAAGCGCTGTGGTGTGTACCACCGGCCAGGATCCAGGCACCTGCACCAATCTCGAACGTGGGCTGGGGCACCCAAAGGGCACTGGCCACGGGCAGGTTAGGCATGGGCTTGGGCTCGATGCACTCCACTTCCTGAGAGATGAGACGGAAGCGGTTGCCAAGGTCAACGACGGTAGCCTTGATGCCACGACCAGTCTTAGAGGTGAAGACGAGACGGGCGGTCTGCTGCTTGCGGATGCCGATGCCAAGGAAGTGAACTTCGAGTTTGGGTTTGTCAACAGCGATGAGCGGGCAGACCTCGAGCATGTGGCTCTGCAGGCAAGAAGAACGGTTGCCAGCGAAGTTAAGGGTGTAGTCCTCGAGGAACGAGCAGCCGATAGGCATGCCCTGCTGGATGACCCACAGGGTGCGATAGAGGCAGGCGGTCTTCCAGTCGCCCTCGGCACCGAAGCCATAACCTTCTTCCATCAGACGCTGAGAGGCGAGGCCTGGAATCTGGTCGAAGCCACAGAAGTCGGGAGCATCGATATCAGCATCGCCCAGGTCATCGAAGTTGGTGGTGAAGGCTGTTGCGCCCTCATCCTTCAGAACGCGGCGAAGGGCAATCTCGGCCTTGGCAGCATTGTGAACCTTCTCCCAATAGACCTTCTCACCACTCTCGTCAATCTTGATGGTATAGAGTTTCTTGTACTCCTCGACGAGTGCATCAGCCTCGGCATCGGTAACCTTCTTGAAGTACTCCATCAGGCTGCTGACGGGGTAGTAGTCTACATGATAACCCATGCGCTGCTCAAACTCCACACGGTCGCCATCGGTCACTGCCACATTGTTCATGTTCATGCCGAACATCAGACAACGCACGTTGTGGGCATCAGCCACACCGGCAGCCACACGGGCCCAAACGGCAATCTTCTCCTGAACGGCAGTCTCCTTCCAGTAGCCGCAGACAACCTTGCGAGCCACGCGCATACGGGTGCAGATGTGTCCGAACTCGATGTCGCCGTGGGCACTCTGGTTCAGGTTCATGAAGTCCATGTCAATCTCGCCCCAGGGAATCTCAGCGTTATACTGTGTGTGGAAGTGGAGTAGGGGCTTGTGCAGAGCCTGCAGACCCTTGATCCACATCTTGGCGGGAGAGAAGGTGTGCATCCAGGTGATGATACCTACGCACTTCTCATCGTTGTTGGCAGCGAGCATCACCTGCTCTACTTCCTTCGAACTGTTGGCTGTGCCTTTATATACTACCTTGATGGGAATGATACCACTTTTGTTCAACCCCTCAACCATCTCCTTCGAGTGGCCGTCAACGGCTACGACTGCGTCACCACCATAGAGCAACTGTGCACCAGTCACCCACCAAACTTCTAAATTTTCAAACATAATATAGGGGCCCCCCTCTAATCCCCCCTACTGGGGGGAAGACCGAAACGGGGCAATGGGTCTATAGTTAGTAAATAAGATTAATTATTCGTTTGCTTCTTTCTCAATTCCAGTCTCACACAGTAACTCCACGTTCCGAAACCGTACCACCCGCTTGACCACTTCTCACCGTCGGGTAGGAGTTTGATGTCCTGCCGATAGTGTTTGTTGGTGTAGAGATGTACGGCCTCGTCGTCGGCACTTAGGAAATAGAATGTATAAGACTGGTAGCCGCCATAGCTGTCGGAGCCTTTTTCCGGCTGCCATGCTAGCGAATTATTCTCGATAAGCTTACTGACGTCACAAGTATAGACTTTGGTGACTCCCATATCGCGTCCAGTCACTTCACATTCTTTCGAGCTTTCTTCCTTGAGGACAAGCTCGTAGTCGTTCCAGTTTACTGCCATAGTTGTGTGCTGTGTAGGATCGGTTGTGATTTTTCGTTTTTAGTGCTTCTGACCTTTCTGACCATAGTACGCATTTGGCCCATGTTTACGCATGTAGTGCTTCTCGACGAGTAGCGGATTCATGGTCAGGTCGGGATTGACACTGAAAGCCACGAAGGCCATCTTGGCACACTGCTCCATCACCTTGGCATTATATACGGCATTATCGGGAGACGTTCCCCACGAGAACGGACCGTGGTTCTTCACCAGCACGGCAGGTGTGTGGTCGGGATTGATTTTACGGATGTTCAGAATCTCATCCACGATGACGTTACCAGTCTCCAGTTCATACTGTCCCTTTACCTCTGCCTCGGTCATGTCGCGCGTGCAAGGGATATCCTTGTAGAAGTAGTCGGCATGTGTGGTGCCGATGTTGGGGATGTCCTTGCCTGCCTGTGCAAAAGCCGTAGCGTAGGTGGAGTGGGTGTGTACCACGCCCTGGATGTTGGGGAAGGCCTTATATAATACAAGGTGTGTGGGGGTGTCGCTGCTGGGGTTGAGGTCGCCCTCAACAACCTTGCCGCTCTCCAGGTCTACAACGACCATGTCCTCAGCCTTCATCTCGTCGTAACTCACACCTGAGGGCTTGATGACGACGAGCCCTTTCTCACGGTCGATACCCGACACGTTGCCCCAGGTAAAGATGACCAGTCCCTGCTTCACCAGATCCAGGTTGGCCTTGAATACTTTCTGTTTCAGTTCTTCTAACATAGTATTTATAGTTTAAAGTTAGGATCTTCCTTATACATCTTATTATTAAAGCGGTAGAGGGATGCACCACGCTTCGACGACTTCTTGTCGATGAGGTTGGTCTTCTCGATGAAGTCCATATCCTTGACACGCTTGCGGAAGTTACGCTTGTCCACCTCCTCGCCAATGACGGCCTCGTAGAGACGCTGCAGTTGGGTGAGGGTGAAGAGTTGCGGCAGCAGACGGAAACTGATGGGTTCGGTCTTGATCTTCTGGCGCATCTTCTTCAGTGCCTGTTCGATCATGAGGTTATGGTCGGAATAGAGTGTGGGCACCTTGTTGATGTCCATCCATTCCAGACCGTACTCCTTGCGCAGTTTCTCATCGTAGTCCTTCACGTTGATGAGGGCATAATAGGCGATGGAAATCACACGCTCGCCAGGGTCACGGTCAACGGCTCCGAAGGCACCCACCTGACGCATGTACAGGTTGCTCAGTCCCGTGAGTTTTTTCAAGGTGTGCTCTGCAGCATGGTCAATACTTTCGTCATTGGCGACGAAGCCTCCATAGAGGCTCCACTCGCCACGACCAGGGTCCATCTGGCGTCGGCCAATGAGCACCTTCAGTTTCTGTTCGTCGAAACCGAAGATGATCACATCGACCGATACCAAGATTTGCGAATGTTCTTTATAGTAAGCCATGTCCTGTTTTTACCAGAAATAATAGTAGAAAGTAGCGCAGAGGCCAATGACTACCAGTGTACCGATAATATCGAATGCACCCCAACTCTCCTTGATTGAAGCCTTGAAGTCCTTAGTGAACGTGATGGCATCAATCTGTTCCTTAGTAGGAGCGGTAGTGAACATGGATATGGCGTAGATGAACACAAGCAGGAATACCAGCAGCCAGCACTCGAAGACGAGCCAGTTGGTCTGCCAGAACCAAGCGGTATAATCCCAGAAGGCACCTTCCATCGTGGCACGGCCAGTGTCGGTGATGACATTGGTCACCAGACGGAGCATACCGATAAGGAAGCCTACGATCATGGTCCACTCACCAGCCTTTGGCGTCACTTTCTTGCTCAAGATACCGCAGGCGAACACCACTACCATGGCGGGAGCCAGCAGTGACTGGATGCCCTGCAGGTAGTTATAGAGGGTGTCCATACCCATCATGATGGGCAACCATGCGAAACCGAGGATCACAACCACAACGGTAGCGGTACGGCCTACAAGCACGTAGTGAGCCTCGCTCATGCCCTTCTTCAGAGGCTTATAGAAGTCCTCGGTGAAGAGGGTGGCGCAACTGTTGAAGAAAGCAGCCAGAGATGCTACCAGAGCGCAGATGAAACCGATAGTGACGATACCCTTCACACCAGCAGGCAGCACTTGCTGAACCATGATAGCGAAGGCAGCGTCGGTCTCGCTTAGGTCGAAGGTGCCCTTCTCTGCCAGAGCAGCGGCAATCATACCAGGAATGAGGAACATGAAGCAAGGGAGCACCTTGAAGAAACCGGCAGCGATAGTACCGCGACGGGCACGCTTCATCACCTCGGCATTGCTCTCGCCAGGAACCTGACCCAATACACGCTGAACGATATGTTGGTCAGTACACCAGTACCAGAAACCGATGATAGAGGCTCCGATGAACACCACAAAGCCTGGGTACTCGGCAAACATACTGTCTCCTTCTTCCCAGTGGAACATATGCGTAGTGCCATAGCCGTTGTTCAGTTGTCCGCAATAGTCCATCATGCTTGTCCAGCCTTCTGCGATGCTGCCACCGCCCAGGGCTGCCAAGCCGAGGAACAACACCAGGAACGAACCTATAATAAGAATAGGTGTCTGGATGGTAGACAGTGTCATCACACCTTTCATACCTCCGAATACGGTAAACACGGCGGTGATGAGGATCAGGCCGATAGCGCCATACCAGAAGTTCAGGCCCCAGAGGTACTTGAAGAAGATACCACCCGTCAGAGCGGTCACACTCACCTTGGTCAGGATGTAAGCCACCAGCGTGATGATGCTGAGCCAAGAACCTGTGGCCTTGGTATAACGGAACTTCAGGAAGTCGGGCATGGTGATAATCTTGCCCATCTTGTTGATCATCAACTGATAGAAAGGCACGAACAGCCAACCGAGAATCAGGATCATCCATCCCTGCATCTCCCAGTGAGCCATACCTACACCACTCTTGGCTCCTGTACCTGCCAGGCCCACGAGGTGCTCGGAACCGATATTGGCAGCGAAGATAGCCATACCGATTACATACCAGGGCTCGCCCTTACCGAAGAGGTAGGCAGAAGAGTCTGCACCCTTCTGAGCCTTCTTGTCTTTCCAGATAGCATACCATACGGCTGCCACCACTCCAATCAGACCGACTGCGAGCACTGTCCAGTCGAGCCATATAAATTCTGTTGAATTCCAGTTCATTGATTTTTGTTTTTTATAGTTTTTTATTACTTTCTGTTTTTCCACAGTTTGGTCATATCCTCCAGTGTCTTACCCTTTGTCTCGGGCACCATCTTCCATACAAAGAGGGCTGCCAGCAGACAGATGACGCCATAGAGACCATAGGTGAACCAGTGACCGAAGTCATCGCCTTCGCTGAGGTGCATGTTGAACATAGGCACGAACGAAGAAGAAACGATGAAGTTGAATATCCACTGGAAAGCCACGGCAATAGCCACAGCACCGCCACGGATGGTGTTGGGGAAGATCTCTGCAATGAGCACCCAGGTGATGGGACCCCATGAGAACATGAATGAAGCGGAATAGACAAGCAGGCTGGCTGCGGTCAGCATACCCATGCCCTCATGTCCGAATGTTAGGGCAACACCGATGGCTCCTAATGCCATACCCAGAGAACCTGAGATGAGCAGTGGCTTACGGCCCCACTTCTCAACGGTGAACACGGCAACGAGCGTGAACGAGATATTGATGATACCCATGAATACGGTCAGCATCATAGGATCGTCCATTCCCATATCGCCAAAGATACGTGGTGCGTAGTAGAGCACAGCATTGATGCCTACGGCCTGCTGGAACACAGAGAGCATGATACCAACGAAGATACATACGAAGCCATAGGTCAACAGTTTCTCGGTCTTCACCACCATCGTGTCCTTAATGTCCTGAAGAATTTGCTGAGCCCTGCTGCTGCCATTAATCTTAGCCAGAATACGCTGGGCCACATCGTCGCGGCCGATGCTAACGAGGTAACGTGGGGTCTCTGGAACGAAGCAGATAAGCAGGGCGAAGAGTCCTGCAGGTACGGCTTCGCTTCCGAACATATAACGCCAACCGGTTTCCACCGTCCACACGGCTCTCGGATCAAGAGCGGCGAGGCCCTTGCCCATATCTTCAACGAGCGGCTGGATGTGGTCACCCAGAATAAAGAAGTTCACGAAGTAAACCACCAACTGACCGAAGATAATGGCAAACTGGTTCCAAGAAACCAGCATACCACGAATGTTTGAAGGAGCCACCTCACCGATATACATAGGACAAATAGCAGATGCCAGACCTACGCCAATACCACCGATGACACGGTAGATATTAAATGTAATCAGCAGAGAGAAGGTTGGAGTTCCATGCTCAAAGAACAGGAACTCTGGCTCCATACTTCCAAGTGCTGAGATGAAGAACAGTAAGCCTGCTATAATCAGCGAACGCTTACGACCTAAATTGGTTGCCAAGAAACCTGACAGGGCAGAACCGATAATACAGCCAATCAGGGCGCTGGCAGAAGTAAAGCCGTGCCAAGTGTCAGTATAAGAAAAATCCTTTGCTTCCATGAAGAAAGCCTGTAGGCCCTTCTCTGCACCGGATATAACGGCGGTGTCGTACCCGAAGAGCAAGCCTCCGAGTACGGCAACCATCACGATACTAATCAAGTAGCCTTTGCTACCTTTGTCTGTCTGTGACATAATTGTCAATTATCAATTGTCAATTGTTAATTATTTCACTGAGAATTTGTAGGCAGCGTGGCTGTAGTATTTTTCGCCAGGATTCAGCACAGCACTCGGCCACTCAGGATGGTTGGGACTGTCGGGATACTTCTGGCTCTCCAGACAAACACTGACATGCTGGGGATACGGACCGTTCTTGTGAGGGATGTTAACCTCCTTGCCGATACCCTGGAAGTTGCCACTATAGACCTGCACACCTGGCTCGTTGGTGAACATCTCCATGAAGATGCCGGTTTTGGGACTGTAGAGTGAAGCGCAGACTACGGTATCATCGCCCTTGCCGTCCTTATAGGTGTTCAGACACCAGTTGTGGTCGTAGCCATGGGCATTCTGAATCTGGTCGAATTCCGACTTGATGCTGTCACCGATAGCGTGGGGCTCACGGAAGTCCATCGGGGTACCTTCCACTGACTTGATCTCGCCCGTGGGGATGTAGAGCCTGTCGCTGGGAGTGAAGTTGTCGGCATTCACATAGAGCACCTGGTCGTAGCCGGGCTGAGTGAAGTCACCGCTGAGGTTGTAGTAGTTGTGGTTGGTCTGGTTGATGATAGTGGGCTTGTCGGTCTCAGCCTCCCAAGTGATGTCCAGCGTATTGCCGTTGACAATCTTGTAGGTGGTGGTAGCCGTTACAGTGCCGGGGAATCCGTTCTCACCATCCTCAGCCACAATGGTCAACTTCAGGGTCTGGTCGTCCACCTGTTCAGCCTTGTAGACCTTGTTCATCCAACCCGTGGTACCACCACCATGCAGGCAGTTGGGACCATCGTTGACCTTCAACGGGTAGGTAGAGTCGTTGAGGGTGAACTTGGCATCCTTGATGCGGTTGGCATAACGCCCGACGCTGGAACCGTAGTCGGTAGGCGAATTGAGGGTGTCCATGTACTGGGCGATGTTGTCAAAACCGAGTACAACGTCAACGAGCGAGTCGTTCTTGTCGGGAACCATCAGCGAAACCACACGTCCGCCATAATTGGTGATGCATACCTCCATACCCTTGTCGCCCTTCAGCGTGTAGAGTTTTACGGTCTCACCATTGACGATGGTGTCAAACTTGGCCGGGTTCAGTCCCGAGGCCGTTAGTTGCTGTGTCTGCTGGGGCTCACACGACATCATCGTGAATGCCAGCATGGCACTCAGCCCAAAGAAAGATGCTTTAAATGCTTTCATTGTGTTTTTAATTTAATTACAGTTTTAGTTATTGCTTTGAATTTTGGGTGTAAAGATACAACTTTCATCCGAAATCACCAAATGTTTTCAGATGTATTTGATGACATGGTGTGTTTTTAACACATTTTACGCCTTTCGCCTGCCTTGTATTGATAACTATTGGGCTGTAAATTTGGTGGAATGAAAAAATGTTCGTACCTTTGCAAAATGAAACAGATTGTAGTAAAAGACTCGGCCCTGAGTCAGGCTGCGCTTGAGGGCATGGATGCCTTCCTTCAGGTTTTTATAGATGCTCTGCGTGAGGCCATTGGTGGTGAACCGACGGCTGAGACCTTGCAGGAACTGAATGCTGACCAGATGACACTTCTCTGCTGGGACACGCTCCATCAGGAGGTCATGGACGGTGGCTTCGTGCAACTCATCCACAACGGCTACGGCCCTTTCATCTTCAAGAATCCCTTTGCCAAGGCCCTCAACAAGATGTGGCACATGCGCGACTTGTCGAAGATGCTCTACGAGGTGCATACCCTCTGGCTGGAGCACCGTGAGGCCTTGGAGCGCGACTGTACTGACGAGGAGTTTATGGCGCTCTTTGAACGGTATCCGCAGTTCGACGACTACGATGATATGTTCATCGAGAACGAGGAGCGTTGGACAGAGCAGATAGCCCGCTATGTGGATGAGCATCTCGACCATTTTGCATCTGTCGAATAGTTCGTATTTTTGTAATTCGTAATTGAAAAGAAGTGAATAAACAGGAACAGGAACTCCGTAAGAAGAGTCCCGTACAGATAAAGAACAAAAAGGCCGCCTTCGAATATTTCTTCATTGAGGAACTGACGGCCGGCATTGTGCTCACGGGTACCGAGATCAAGTCTATCCGTGCGGGCAAGGCTTCCCTTGTCGATACGTATTGTACCATCATCCGGGGTGAGTTGTGGGTCAAAGGCATGAGTATCAGCCCTTATTTCTATGGCTCCTACAACAACCATGAGCAGAAGCGCGACCGCAAATTGCTGCTCACCCGCAGGGAAATCAACCGCCTGGAGAGCGCTATCAAGCAGACGGGTTATACCATCGTGCCCACATTGGTCTTCATCGACGAAAACGGACGTGCCAAGATGGATATCGCACTCTGCAAGGGAAAGAAGGCCTACGACAAGCGCCAGACACTGAAGGAGAAAGAGGACCGCAGGGAGATGGACCGCGCAATGAAAGTCTACAAATGATACGTTCAGAAATACAGAAACGCATACTGATTCTTGATGGGGCCATGGGCACTGTCATATCGGAATATGGACTTGGTGAACACGATTTCCGGAAGGGGTGGTTTGAACAGGTTCCCGGACAACTGAAGGGCAACAATGACGTGCTCTGTCTGACGCGTCCTGATGTCATCAGCAGCATCCATGAACGCTATCTGAAAGCAGGGGCTGATATCATCACTACGAACACATTCAATGCACAGCGTATCTCTCAGAGTGACTATCATTTACAGTCTTTTGCTCGACAAATAAATAGGGCTGGCGCACAGTTGGCCCGTGAGGTGGCTGACCGCTATTCGACGCCTGACAGGCCGCGCTTCGTGGCGGGCTCTGTGGGACCTACCAACAAGACTTGTTCCATGTCGCCCGATGTCAGTGATCCGGCACGCCGCGAACTGACCTACGATGAACTCTTTGATGCCTATCTCGAGCAGATGGAGGCATTGCTGGAGGGTGGGGTGGACCTGCTGCTCATCGAGACCATTTTCGACTCGCTCAATGCCAAGGCGGCCATTGGTGCCGCCATACACGCTCGTGGCGAGCGTGACATCCCTATCATGCTCAGTGTTACGGTGAGTGATGCTGCAGGGCGCACGTTGTCCGGTCAGACGCTTGATGCGTTCCTGGCCAGCGTTTCGTCATTCCCGATATTCTCTGTGGGCTTGAACTGCTCGTTCGGGGCCCGCCAGATGAAGCCTTACCTGAAGGAACTGGGACGTCGTGCCCCTTACTATATAAGTGCCTATCCTAATGCCGGCCTGCCCAATTCCCTGGGACTCTATGATGAGACACCGGAGACGATGGCACCTCAGATTGCCGAGTTCATTGACGAGGGACTGGTCAACATCGTTGGTGGCTGTTGTGGCACCACGCCTGATTTCATAGCGAGATATGCACCTCTGGTGGTTGGCAAACAGCCGCATCAGCCAGCATCGAAGCCAGAAAGCATGCTTTTAAGCGGCCTCGAGTTGTTAGAGGTCAAATCGCCCGTCACCCTTCACCAATCACCCTTCACCAACATCGGTGAGCGCTGTAATGTGGCTGGTTCCAGGAAGTTCCTCCGCCTCATCAAGGAGAAAAACTACGAGGAGGCTCTTGTCATTGCCCGCAAACAGGTGGAGGATGGGGCGCTGGTCATCGACATCAACATGGACGATGCCCTGTTGGATGCCAAGGCGGAGATGGTGACATTCCTCAACCTCATCGCTTCCGAACCGGATATTGCCCGTGTGCCGGTGATGATCGACTCCAGCAAGTGGGAGGTCATTATGGCTGGACTGAAGTGTGTGCAGGGTAAGAGTATCGTCAACAGCATCTCATTGAAGGAGGGCGAGGAGGTGTTCCTCAGTCATGCCCGTGATATCCTGCAGTTGGGAGCGGCTGTGGTGGTGATGTGCTTTGATGAACAGGGACAGGCCACCACCTTTGAGCGTCGTATCGAGATTGCGGAGCGCTCCTATCGTCTGCTTACGCAGATGGGCTTCCCCCCACAGGACATCATCTTCGATCCAAACGTCCTGGCGGTGGCAACGGGTATGGCGGAGCATGATGCCTATGCTCTCGACTTCATCCGGGCTGCTGGGTGGATCCGCCAAAACCTCCCTAGTGCTCATGTCAGTGGGGGTGTCAGTAACCTCTCTTTTTCTTTCCGAGGCAACAATTATATCCGGGAGGCAATGCATGCCGTATTCCTCTATCATGCTATTCGGAATGGTATGGACTTCGGAATTGTAAATCCCTCTGCGAAAGTTGTTTATGACGATATACCTAAACATCAACTTGATATTATAGAGGATGTCATTTTGAACCGTTCTTCCGATGCTGCAGAACGGCTCATCGCAATGGCATCTGAACTGGCAGAAACGGCAGGGCAGGGTAGTGCCCCTGGCGTGTCTGCTCCTGAAGAGCCTTCCTGTCGGTTGCCCTTGGAGGAACGCTTACAGGAGGCCCTCATCAAGGGACAGGGTGACCATCTGGAGGAAGACCTCGCTGAGGCGCTCACTGTTTATCCTCGTGCCGTTGACATCATCGAGGGACCGCTGATGGCTGGCATGAACGAGGTGGGTCGTCGTTTCGGAGAGGGAAAGATGTTCCTCCCCCAGGTGGTGAAGACGGCCCGTACCATGAAACAGGCCGTAGAGATTCTCCAGCCCTCCATGGAGTCTGCTCCCTCCGGCAATTCCGGCTCCTCTGCCCGTCGCCCCAAAATCCTCCTTGCTACCGTCAAGGGCGATGTCCATGACATCGGCAAGAATATCGTCAGTGTCATCATGGCATGCAATGGCTATGAGGTCATCGATTTGGGGGTGATGGTGCCTGCTGAGGAGATTGTCCGCAGGGCTATTGAGGAGCAGGTCGACATGATTGGCCTCTCTGGACTCATCACTCCCAGTCTCGAGGAGATGGTCAATGTGGCTGAAGAACTGCGCAAGGCTGGTCTCGACATCCCCATCATGATTGGTGGTGCCACTACTAGCGAACTCCATGTGGCTCTCCGCATAGCCCCTGTCTATGGGGGACCGGTGGTGTGGATGAAGGATGCTTCGCAGAACCCTGTTGTGGCACAGCGCCTCATCAACGAGGGGCCGCGCCTCTCTGAGGAACTCAACGAGAACTATGCCCACTTGCGTGAGCAGTACCAGCAGGAACAGCAGCAACTGCTCTCGCTCGATGAGGCACGACGTAACAAGCAAAACCTATTTAACCAATGATGAAGAAGATAGTCTTATTACTGATGCTCGTGGCCGTTCTTCAGGTGAGCGCACAGCAGAAGAGGGAGTTCCGTGGCGCATGGATACAGTGCGTCAACGGACAGTTTCAGGGTATGGGAACACAGAAGATGCAGCAGACGCTGGCCTACCAACTCGATGAGTTGCAGAAGGATGGTGTCAACGCCATCATCTTTCAGGTACGTCCGGAGTGCGATGCGCTCTATCAGAGCAGCATTGAACCGTGGAGCAGGTTCCTCACCGGACAGCAGGGCAAGGCACCGTCGCCCTATTGGGATCCCCTGCAGTGGATGATCGACCAGTGCCATGCACGTGGCATGGAACTGCATGCCTGGATCAACCCCTATCGGGCCAAGACGAAGACCACCAACCTCCTGGCCACCACCCATGTGGCAGTCGCCCATCCTGAGTGGTGTTTCGATTATGACGGTCTGAAGATTCTCAACCCGGGCATCCCCGAGAACGGTGACTATATCTGTGGGGTGGCTCGTGACATCGTCTCCCGCTATGATGTGGATGGCATACACATGGACGACTATTTCTACCCTTATCCGGCTGCTGGACAGGTCATTCCTGACGATGCCCAGTATAGGCAGTACAACAATGGTATCAGGGATCGTGGTGACTGGCGACGCCATAATGTCAGCCTCTTCATCAAGCAGTTCTATGAGACTGTCCACGAGGTGAAACCGTGGGTCAAGGTGGGCATCTCTCCCTTTGGCATCTACCGTAACAAGAAGAATTCCGCTATTGGCAGCAATACCAATGGCCTGCAGAACTACGACGACCTCTATGCCGACGTGCTCCTGTGGATCAACAACGGGTGGCTGGACTATTGTGTGCCGCAGATCTACTGGGAGATAGGCAACCGTGCTGCCGACTATGACACGCTCATCCGTTGGTGGAACCAGTATGCTGGCGGACGTCCCCTGTTCATCGGTGAGGATATCGAGCGTACGGTCAAGAATGTCGACCCGCAGAACCCTGGTCAGAACCAGCAGCCTGCCAAGCGCAACCTCACCCTCGCCATGCCTAATGTACAGGGTTCTGTACTGTGGTATGCCAAGGCCGCTGTCGATAATACGGGCAACTACGGCTCTGTGCTGCGTAACAACTACTGGCGCTATCCTGCTCTCCAGCCCCAGATGCCGTTCCTCGACAAGAAGGCACCGAAGAAGCCTCGTAAGGTGAAGCCTGTGTGGACCAGCGACGGCTATATCCTCTTCTGGACGGCTCCCCGTGGCAAGGTGTGGGGCGATATTGCCACCCGCTATGTGGTCTACCGCTTCGAGAAGGGCGAGAAGGTCAATGTCGAGGACCCCTCCAAGATCTTGACTGTCACCTCCAACACTTTCTACAAGTTGCCCTATGCTGACGGCCGGACCAAATACACCTATGTCGTGACAGCCCTCGACCGTATGCAGAACGAGAGCAAACCAGTCAAGAAGACCGTGAAGTTGTAGACTAAAACGGGCGCAAATGGATTAAAAAATGCAAAAATCATCAATGTTTACAAAAAATTGTGTACCTTTGCAGCCGATTTAGTTCTCGTTGCGCGTATGCGTGTGTAGGTGAACTTATTTTGTGTCAGGTGTCAGGCAACTGGATAGAAAGGCCAGAAAACAGGCCTATTCGAGATTTCGGTCAGTAGTCTTTTAAGACCACGTGCTTGTAACCAACTGAAAACAAGACAATTAGCGCAGGTTTTATTCGTGGCCTGCGGAGACCAAGATATATACTTATGGCAAATACGCCACACAATATAGAAGAAAATTGGAGCAACTGGTACGTACTGACCACGAGCAACCCAAAGCATTTGGAGGATCTCATCGCACAGGCTAACGCGCAGAATCCTGGCCAATACGATAGTTATTGCCCCTACACTAGGCTCCCCGAAGAGACTGGTGGCGTGGCTACAGACGGTCAGTACTCGCTTCGTGCTGCCCTTCGCCGCTATGACTTCGTGCGTATTCCCAAGACTATCAGCGAGCACCAGTTCAGGGCTGTCGTGTCTGAGTGGAACCGCTCCTCGGTCAACTCCATCTTCTTCCTCCGTAATGGCGACCATACCATTGCCCGTGTCACCACTGGCCAGTTGAACCGGATGAGGGCCTTTTGCGATTCCGTGCTCATCAACCCCGAGACCCTCTCCTTGCGTGACCTCAAGAAAGGTGATGAGGTCAGTCTCGCCGGAACGCCCTTTGATGCTGAGGGCGATGAGCACCGTAAGTGCATCGTCCAGTCGGTCACACGCAGACGTGGTGGACTCATCGAACTGAGGGTCGAGATGACGCTTTTCAATGTCCGTTTTTCCAACTTGACCATCATTCTTGAAGATGGTGGCGCGTGCAAGAAGGCCTCCGATCAGGTATATGATGCCCAACAG
>CADCCB010000006.1 GCA_902799905.1 uncultured Prevotellaceae bacterium | reverse complement strand
CTCAGAGCAGAATATCAATCTGATGTTGTGGGAATGGGGGGCTCAGATAGAGAAGTTGTCTGAGGACTTCCCCTTGCTGCGCGACATCTGCAAAGGTCTGAAAAGGAACCAATATCCTGCGGCGCTGTTCGTGGCTGGTGGCCTGATGATGACCTTGATGACAAGGTGTACCTACAGGTTCTATCATCGCCCAGAGGAACTGCGACGCCTGAACAACTCGACGCTGATCATTGGCGATCCAGCATCAGGAAAATCGTTTGCTACGCGATTGTTCAAACTGCTGGCGGCTCCCATTGTGGCTGCTGACAAGGTGGGCAAGGATGCCATCAACGCCTATCGTGAACAGATGCGAACGAAGGGGGCCAACAAAGAAAAGCCCAAGAAACCCAAGGTGATTGTGCGTGTTCACCCTGCACGAACCTCTAATGCCCAGTTCATTCAGGACATGGTGAACTCGGTGGAGATGGTGGACGGCGAGGAGATGCAACTGCACATGCTGACCTTCGACACAGAACTTGACAATACTGTGACCGTGCAGAAGGGCGGCTCATGGATTGACAAGCAGTCGCTGGAACTGAAGGCCTTCCACAACGAGGAGGACGGTCAGGCGTATTCGAACAACGATTCAATCCTGCAGGACTTCTACGTGACCTGGAACTTCATCTACACGGGCACGCCCATCGCGCTGAAGAAGAAGGTGAATGAGCAGAATTTTGGTTCTGGTCTCGCCACCCGCCTGACCTGCATCCCCCTGCCTGCCACCAACTTCGAGATGATGGAGCGCGAGAGTCATGTGGACTATGAGAGCGACGGCAGGCTGAAGGAATGGGCGTTTAAACTGGATCGCGTGAAGGGTGAACTCTCTGTTCAGAAGATCGTGGATGAACTCTATGACTGGACGGCCCGCCGCATGGAGGATGCCAAGGAGAATGAGTCGAAGGCCGATGAGATGCTCCTGAAGCGTTGCGCCTATCATGGTCTGAACTTCGCTGCACCCTTCATCGTGATGCGTCATTGGGCAAATATCCATCAGGACGGTGACTACTGGTGTGGCACCTTCGAGACGGATGCTACTGACTGGAAACTCGCTGAGTTAATCACCAACATCCAGTATGCCTGTCAGCGTCACTACTTTGGCGCGATGGCCGAGGCCTACTTCGACAATAAGTTGAAGGATGCGAGCGTGAATGTACAACGCAGGCAAAAGACCTACGACGCATTCAGTCGCTTGCCTGAGGAGTTTACCAGCGAAGACGTGATGCGTTGCTTCAGTAGGCAGGCTGGAGCCTCGAAGTCATGCTATCGCAAGACGGGAAACTTAATGCTGTAGTGTACCATTGTACCATTGTACCATTTCGAAAATTGAAAATATGACAGTAGTAAGTATCAACAAACTGGCAAAACTCAGCGAGCACTTTACGCTCGCTGAGTTAACCAAAACGAAAACGAATATTAAAAACGTGCCTAACGAGGCACAAGTAAACAATTTGAAGCGCCTCTGCGGATGGCTGGAACAGTTAAGGTTGCGATACAATCCTATCATCATCAACAGCGGTTATCGCTCTGAGGCTGTGAATAAAGCCGTAGGCGGCGTGAAGGACTCGAACCACCTGACTGGCTGTGCAGTAGACATCCGCGTGACAGGCATCGAGCAACTCATCCGCTATGCCGCCATCCTGCTCGACATCAGCGACCAGAAAGGCGAGGACTTCGACGAACTACTCTTGGAGCGTTCGTCCAAGGGCAACTACTGGCTCCACTTCGCAGTTAGGCCCAGCGGCAATCGCCGCAAGGTCAGACTGATATAAAATACCGCAGGGTCAGATACCACAGGGGACAGGTACCACTGACATATAGATGTTTGATGAAGTGAAAAAGTGGAAAACCTCGGTTCTGTTCCCCTATGCAAGAATAGGAGAATCCCTAACAAAGAGTAGGAAAAACTCCTTGCGGCATTGCGCCATAGTTCGTATCTTTGCAGCGTGAACATGAAGTTGAACCCTCTAAAAGATACGAATATGAAGAAGATGTTTACCTATATGGCAATGGCCGCGATGACAATGGCATTGTTTACCAGTTGTGACGTGCACTGGGACTGGGAAGATATGGAGGATCGCTGCGAGGCAAGTTTGCTGGACGGCACATGGACCGGACAGATTGACACCTATTATTACGATCGCTGGGGACTGACGGGCGACAGTTATCGCACCACGATGTACTTCGAGCAGGAGGATGCCTATAGTGGATGGGGCTACGAGGTGGACTACGACCTGCGCGACCGCTACTCCGACTATTACTACTGTGAGTTCGAGTGGGAGGTCTATAAGGGCAGCATCCGCATACGCTATGCCGACAGTTGGAACGATGTCTATATCTACGACTACCGCCTTAATGGCAACCGCTTCGAGGGACGCATGGACGACGGCTCGTCGAAGGACATCCTGTTCCGCCTGAACTACGACGGCGCCTTCTCCTGGGGCTACTGGAACTCGCGCTGCGATACGCGTGGCGATGGCGTCAGCGACAGCATCAGTGGCGAAGGCACCCACGACAGGGTAAAGGCCAGCGGCGTGTTTGCGAAGAGTGCAAACTGAACAGTAAGAGGATGCGCCCACAGCGCATCCTCTTCTCGTATAGGTAGTTAATTATTAACTCTAAACTCTTAATTGTAACATACTGGATTTTAGTATGTTACTTTTGGTTCAAGTTCTTTTGCCTGGTCGATCATTTTCTGAACCTCGCTGACGGCTGGCACGCGGTTGCAGATGTTCTTGGCCTCGTTGACCTCGACCAACTTGGGCTGCAGATTCTCAGCCACGCGATGGCGGAACTCCTTGACGGTGTCTACACCGGCTGCCTCGAGCAATTCGGCAAACTGGGGGCCTACGCCGTTGATGCGGAACAGGTCGGCATGGTTGGTCCAGCGGAGGATGAGTTTCTCGCTGATGCCAGTAGCCTCTGCCAACTCCTTGCGGCCCTTGGGGGCAGCACATTTCTCGAGCAGTTCGCTCACTTTGTTGATACCTGCGGCTTGCAGTTTCTCTGCATAAACGTCGCCTACACCTTCGATGTCAATGATTTTGTAATCCATAGTTCATTTGGTTTTTAGTTAATGGAAAAGTTTCTAAGGGCAAAAATACATCAAAAAATGCGATGTACCAAATAAATTAAAGATTATTTTGAAAAAACTTCCATTTTTCTTTCGTGCTCTGACTTTGTCGCGCTCGACATCCCGAAGGGTGACGCTTGCTACCAACGGGACGCAAGAAGGTACTTACGTTCGAGAATACTCAAAAGAAAACAATTCTTTTTGGTATTCTGCTCGCTTATTCGTACCTTTGCATCCGATATGCGACTGATACAATTTCTCAAGGATTGGACATTGCCCGTTGCGATGGGGCTTGGAGCGACATTATACCTCATCTTTGCCTTCGTACCGCAGTTGGATGGGGCAGCGCAGTTTTTTGCCCCCGTCATGGAGGCGATACTGCCGTTGTTTATGTTCCTAGTGCTGTTTGTCACGTTCTGCAAGGTGGACTTCCACAAGATGCGCCCCGTGTGGTGGCATCTGTGGGTGAGCATCTTCAACCTGCTGTTCGTGGCCATCGTCATGGCGGTGATATTGATGCTTCCTCGTGCGGTAGCAAATTCTTCACTCTTCACTTTTCACTCTTCACTCATTTTGCTTGAGGCCCTTCTGATGTGCATCATTTCGCCCTGTGCCACAGCAGCGGCAGTGGTGACGCAGAAACTGGGTGGCTCGCTGGAGGAGACAACCACCTTCACGTTCTTGTCGAATTTCATGACGGTGCTGCTGGTGCCCCTGTGTTTCCCGATGATTGAGAAGTCGGCCGACATCACCTTCATGGCAGCCTTCGTGAAGATACTCTATCAGGTGATGCTGCTGCTGGTGGTGCCCATGGGACTGGCATACGTGGTGAAGCACTATATGCACCGTCTGCACAGGAAGATTGTGGCGGTGCGCGACCTGTCGTTCTATCTCTGGGGATGTTCGCTGATGATTGTCACAGGCACCACGGTGAAGAACATTGTGCATGCCGAAGCCTCGCTGTGGCTGCTCATGGCCATCGCCCTGCTGGGACTGGTGCTCTGCGTGGTGCAGTTTGCTGTAGGCCGCTTCATTGGTCACTATTTCGGACGAACGCAGGAAGCCGGTCAGGCCCTGGGACAGAAGAACACGGCCTTTGCCATCTGGCTGGGCGTGACCTATCTGAACCCGCTGTCGTCAGTGGGGCCCGGCTGCTATATCCTCTGGCAGAACATCATCAACTCGATAGAGATTTGGCAAGAGCGAAAAAATAAATTGACCAAAAACGATTGAGTTTCGTGGAAATTATTTATCTTTGCAGTCAAAATAGTGGTTTGCGTGAAATGAGAAAACTGTTACCCACCATTCTCCTGACGTTGCTCGTGGCTATCATCGCCGCGTGTACGGAAGATTCCAAGGAGGTCAGAGACCTGCAGGCTGGTCAGAAAGACTCGCTGATCTTTGATGCAGGACTGGCGAAAGACTATGTCCGCATGGTGGCGCTGATTGACAGTTTCGAACGTGATGGCAGCATCTCGCCGATGAATGCCAACCGCTGGAGGGGTACGGCCAATTATCGTCAGGGGCAATACCGCTCGGCAGAGTTCTACTACAAGAAAGTTTTCGATGGTGAGATTAAGACCACGCAGGACTCGATGGCATACGTCAAGTCGGCACGCCGGCTGTCGGAACTCCTGCTGGTGAAAGGCGACTACGAGGGTTCACTGCGCGTCGCCATGCCTGCCGTGAAGAAGTTGACGGAGACCGGCTATGGCTCTGACATCGACTATGCTATCCTGCTGAACAACATCGGCTGCTGCCAGTTGAACCTGGGGCGCGCCGAGGAGGCACAGGAAAGTTTCTATACAGCCCGCCAGCACTACACCAACCGATGGTCTACAGACAGCACGGGCCGCGGTTTCCAGGAAGCCGTTACCGGCACCATCTATACCAGTCAGGCCTATATCAACACCCGTCGGTTTGAGGAGTCGCTATACTGGATAGACCGCACGGAGATGCTGCTGGGTAAGTATCGTGAGAAGCCAGATGCACGCCTGGAGTATTTTGACGAGTATCAGGCACGTATAGAGATTATGCGGGCAGTGGCCATGCAGGGCCTGAACAGGACGGCCGATGCCGCCAAGGCTTACAGGGCATTCCTGAAGACCGACTATGCCAAGACCAATTCGGGCCGTGTATATGCCACCGACTACCTGCTGGCGGCTGGCCGCTACAGCGAGGCTGCCGACAACTTCCGCTACCTGAACCAGATGATTGAAGAAAGGGGATTGGACATGTCCCTCGACAACATCCAACTCTACCTGCTTCCCAAACTGCGTGCCAACATAAAGGCTCTTCGCAAGGACTCGGTGATGGATGTCAGTCTGCAACTCTGTGACGCGCTGGATAGTGCCATTGTCAAAAGAAAGAGTGACGATACTGCCGAGTTGGCCATTATCTACGAGACCCAGCAGAAAGAAGGTCAGATTGCCATACAGCAGGCAGAAATGGCTCGCCAGCGCATGATCAGTTCCTTGGTGGCATTGGCATTGGTGGTGACGTTCTTCTCCATCTTCATATTCTTCCGCCACATGTCGGCCAAGCGCCTGAAGCATGCTCACCAGCGTTTGGAAGAGGCGCACCAGAAACTGAAGGTGGCCTACGACCAGTTGGAGGAGACGACTGCCGTGAAGGAGCGTATTGAGAGTGAGTTGCGCATTGCCCGCGACATACAGATGTCGATGCTGCCCCAGCAGTTCCCTGAGCGTGAGGGTCTCGACCTGTATGGCTCGATGACGGCAGCAAAGGAGGTGGGCGGCGATACCTTCGGCTATCTGCTGGAGGGCGACCGGCTCTATTTCTGTGTGGGCGACGTGAGCGGCAAGGGCGTGCCTGCCTCGTTGTTTATGGCCCAGGCTACCCGTTTGTTCCGCACACTGGCTGTACAGCGTATGATGCCGGCAGAGATTCTTACACGTATGAACGATGCGCTGACCGAGGACAACGAGCAGGGCATGTTCGTGACGATGTTCCTGGGACTGCTTGACTTGAAGACGGGCAAACTGAATTTCTGTAATGCAGGTCATAATCCACCCGTGCTGACCCACGAGCCAGTACATAAAGGTGACGTGAGCGTTCATCCCGCCTATTTCTTGGAGATGTTGTCCAATGCACCTGTCGGCTTGTGGCCAGATCTGGAGTTTGAGGGTGAGGAGATAGAAAATATCAAGGGGCGTCCGTTGCTGATCTATACCGACGGTCTGACTGAGGCAGAGAACCGCCAGCAGGAGCAGTTCGGAGAAGACCGGCTGCTGCAGATCCTTAGCAATAACCACTTCGACTGTGGAAAAGATGTCGTGGAATACCTGAAAGAACAGGTGGAGGCGTTCCGTGACGGTGCCCAGCCTAATGACGACCTGACGATGCTTTGTCTGCGGATAGACTGACAATGAGACGGGCGGCATTGTCGGGAGCCTTCTGATCGCCCAGCCTTTCCCATACTTCCTGATAGCCTTGGAGCATCTCTTCGCGTGAGGGGCCGTCGATGATGGCTGCCAGTTCCTTCTTCAGATTATCGTAGGTGAAGGTTTCACACACCAGTTCGCGTACCACCTCGCGGTCGACCACCAGGTTGACCAGCGAGACGTATTTCACTTTTAGGATGGTCTTGCGCAGAAGTCCCCAGAACCATGATGCAGGTATCCGGTAGCATACCACCTGTGGCACGCCGAAGAGGGCTGTCTCAAGTGTTGCCGTGCCGCTGGTCACTAGTGCGGCATGGGCTTGTGAGAGCAAGTCGTAGGTCTGGTTCTTTACTAGTCTGACGGGGGTGCCGGCAATGAATTTCTGATAATAGGCCTCGTCGATGCCTGGAGCCCCAGCCAGCACCAGTTCGTAGCCCTTGTCAGCGTACTCCTTGGCTGCCCGTATCATCATGGGCAGGTTGTCCTTGATCTCCTGTCGGCGACTGCCGGCCAGCAGGGCGATGATGGGAGACCCACCCCCATCCCCTCCCTGTGAGGGATGGGAGAGTCGCCATTCCCTCACCTCATCGGCTGTGGGGTTGCCTACATAGTGGATGGGGTAGTGGTGCTTCTTCTCGAAGAAGTCTACCTCGAAGGGCAGGATCGAAAAGAGTTCGTCCACGTCGCGCTTGATGTTTTTGATGCGATATTCCTTCCATGCCCAGATCTTTGGCGCGATATAGTAGTAGACGGGACAGATGTGCTGGGCCTTCACAAATTTGGCTATGTCGAGGTTGAAACCAGGATAGTCCACCAGGATGAGCACGTTGGGCTTCCACGCCAGGATGTCTTGCTTGGCTCGTTTCATATTGCGCAGGATGGTGGGCAGGTGCATCATCACAGGAATGAAGCCCATATATGCCAGTTCGCGGTAGTGCTTCACCATGGTGCCACCGGCGGCAGCCATTAGGTCACCACCATAGAAACGGAATTCTGCTTCGGCATCTGCATCCTTCAGAGCCAGCATCAGTCGTGAGGCGTGCAGGTCGCCACTGGCCTCGCCTGCAATGAGATAGTACTTCACTTGGTTGAGAATTAGAAGTTGAAAACTATTGCTCCCATACTGCTTTCTGGGACAGGAACTCATGGGCGGTGACATCGGCCAGAGTGGGGGTGATGGCCACATAGCCGTGGTTGAGAGCCCAGTTGTCGGTGTCCTCATGCTCCGGCTCGTCGTTGTGGTAGTGACCCACCATCCAGTAATAGTCGTAGCCGCGAGGGTGGTGGCATTTCGTCACCTCGTTACACCAGGTGCCTTGTGCCATGCGGCATAGTCTGACACCTTTGTATGCGGCTCCTTTTTCGAGAAGGGGGAAGTTGATGTTCAGACAGACACCTTGCGGCAGGCCCTCACGCAGCACTTGTTCGGTGTAGCGCTCTACATAGGGACGGAGCGGCTCGAAGTCGGCATCGCCATTGTGGTCGCATAACGAGTAGGCCACAGAGGGGATATACTTCATGCAACCCTCCATCACCACGCCCATCGTGCCGCTGTAGTGCGTGTTCACCGAACCGTTGTCGCCGTGGTTGATGCCGCCCAGCACCAGGTCGGGCTTGCGGTCGAGAATTTGCGACAGCGCCAGTTTGACGCAGTCGACAGGTGTGCCGTTTGATGACCATATCTCGACACCCTCGTGCCGTTCTCTCATCGTCAGCGTGAGGGATGTGGTAGCCGAGAAGGCACACGAGAAACCAGAGCGTGGCCCCTCTGGGGCGCACACCACGACATCGCCTAGGTGCTTTACCATATCTACCAGGCTGTTGATGCCTTTGGCTTGATAGCCGTCGTCATTTGAAATCAATATCAGAGGTCTCATATTTAGTTCATAGTTTATAATTCGTAATTATTTCTTATGTTTGATAGGTTCCATGTGGATACTCACGTGCGTCTGCTCTCCGAAGTGCTCTTTCAGTTTCCGTTCTATGGCTGATGCCCGTTCGTGAACCTCGGCCAATGACTTGTTGCCGTCCATCCTCACATGGGCCTCGATGGCGATGCTATTGCCTATGCAGCGTGTATGCAGGTTGTGTGGCTCCTGTACATCGGGAAACGACTGGATGATGGTGATGATCTCACGTTCTGTTTCGTCGCTCAGCGACTGCTCCGTCAACTCGCCGGTGCTCTGTTTCAGTAACTCCCATGCTACTTTCACCAGCATCAGTCCTACGATGATAGATGCTAAGGGGTCGAGCACCGTCCAACGCTCACCCAGCCAGACGGCACCTCCAATGCCGATGGCGGCACCTATCGACGAGAGGGCATCGCTGCGGTGATGCCATGCATTGGCAATCATCACCTGCGAGTTGAGTGCCTTGCCCTTTTTGGCTGTGTACTGATAGAGCAACTCTTTCACCGCGATAGACAGCAAGGCTGCCCACAGGGCTATCAGTCCAGGAGCCTCCAGCGACTCCCCGTTCCACCATGCCAGCAGTTTCGTGCTTCCTGAAACGGCGATGCCGATGGCTGCTCCAACCAGTGCCAGTCCAATGAGAAACGAGGCAATGGTCTCGAACTTACCGTGCCCGTAATCGTGTGAGGTGTCTTTTGGCTTGGCGCTGATGCTCACAAATATCAGCACCACCAGGTCGGTGACGAAGTCAGAAAGTGAATGCACAGCATCGGCTATCATCGCCGAACTGCCGCCGAGTATGCCTGCTGTCAGTTTGCAGGCTGTCAGTACAGCGTTGCCGGCGCTGCCAATCAGCGTCACCCTATATATCTCTTTATTGCGTGTCATGATTAAAAATCGGCTGCGAAGATACAAAAAAAACTTCAACTACGCATCTATAATGATTGCTTTTTTTATCTTTACCGTCTTTTTTTGTCTGGTGACAAAGATGGCATAGGTCTTGAGATGAACCAAGTATTAACCTAAAATATTTAAAATAAATGAGGGAAACGATAGATGTTTCACGGAAAATGTGTATCTTTGCAGCCTATTTTCATTATTAAGGAGAAAGATTGAAATGGGAAAGATCATTGCTTTAGCAAACCAAAAGGGTGGGGTAGGAAAGACCACAACGACTATCAATCTGGCAGCCTCGCTGGCCACGCTGGAGAAAAGCGTGCTGGTAGTCGATGCCGACCCGCAGGCCAACGCCTCAAGTGGACTGGGTGTTGACATCAAGGAGGTGGACTGCTCGTTGTATGAGTGTATCATCAATCATACCGATGTGCGTGAAGCCATCTATACCACCGATATAGACGGACTGGACATCATCCCGAGTCATATTGACCTGGTTGGTGCAGAGATTGAGATGCTCAATCTGGATAACCGCGAGAAGGTCATCAAGAAACTGCTGGACCCCATCCGTAATGACTACGACTATATATTGATAGACTGCTCGCCTTCGCTAGGCCTGATTACGGTGAACTCGCTGACGGCAGCCGACTCGGTGATTATACCTGTGCAGTGTGAGTATTTCGCCCTGGAGGGCATCTCGAAATTGCTGAACACCATCAAGATTATCAAGTCGAAACTGAACCCGAAACTGGAGATTGAGGGTTTCCTGCTGACGATGTACGACTCACGTCTGCGTCTGGCCAACCAGATCTATGACGAGGTGAAGCGACACTTCCAGGAACTGGTGTTCAAAACAGTCATTCAGCGTAACGTGAAACTCTCAGAGAGCCCGTCTCACGGTCTGCCTGTCATCCTCTATGACGCAGATTCCACAGGCTCGAAAAACCATCTGGCACTGGCAAAGGAGATTATTTCCAAGGGTTGAGGATAAGCCTCTTAACTATCCCTCTAAACACTAAACCCTAAACACTAAACAAAATGGCAGTTAAGAAGAAATATGATAAGAGCGTGCTGGGTAGAGGCCTGGACGAGATAGGTAATGGACGGGGACTGGATGCCCTCATCGACACCAGTGAGGTGAAGACGCAGGGTTCGTCAAATCTTAACGAGATACCCATCAACCAGATAGAACCAAACCCAGACCAACCGCGCCGTGAGTTCGATCAGACTGCGATGCAGGAACTGGCGGCCAGCATACAGAACATGGGTATCATTGCACCTATCACTCTTAGGCAGGTAGCGCCTGACCGCTATCAGATTATTGCAGGAGAACGAAGGTGGAGAGCATCCCAGATGGCAGGCCTGACCGCCATCCCCGCTTATATCCGCACGGCTGACGACGAGAGTGTGATGGAGTTGGCACTGGTGGAGAATATCCAGCGGGAGGACCTGAACGCGATAGAGATAGCGCTGGCCTACGAGCATCTGGCTGAGACCAGCGGGATGACGCAGGAAAAGATTTCAGAACGTGTGGGTAAGAGCCGTACGGCTGTGACCAACTATATGCGTCTGCTCAAGTTGCCGGCACAGATACAGATGGCCCTCAAGAACCGCGAGATAGACATGGGACATGCCCGTGCCCTGCTGTCGCTCGACTCACCGTCGATGCAACTGAAGTTGTTCAAGGAGGTGCAGAAGAACCAGTACTCCGTACGTAAGGTGGAGGAGATGGTGCAGATGCTGAAGAATGGCGACAATGTGCAGTCTGCGGGCAAGACCATTGCTGCCAAGGCACAGTTGCCGAAGATGTTCAGCGAGATGAAACAGCGACTTTCCGACCGCTTGCAGGCTAAGGTGCAACTGTCCTGTTCACCCAAAGGCAGTGGAAAGATAAGCATCGCCTTTGCCGATGAGGAGGACTTGAATCGTATTATTGCATTATTGGAAAAGTAAAAAAGAAAGAGGTAAAAGGGTAAAAGAATGATGATGATGTCAAAGACGATAAGAAGGAGTAACAGGAAGGTGGGAAATTTTTTCGCCTGGTTGTCCTTTTGTCTTTTTACATTTTTGCCTTTAACGGCCTCAGCGCAGACAGAGACTCCCGACTCGGTGGTGATGGCCATTGACTCGCTATACAACCAGTTGATAGCCGACACCCTGAGCATGGACACCATGAGGTTGGACACGCTGGGCGAGGTGCCTTTCCTGGCGGAAAAGAAGGAGAAACCAGTCAAGGAGAAACGAGACTGGAGCACCTGGCGCCCCAATCCGCAGAAGGCCCTGTGGCTCGCACTTGTCATACCGGGTGGCGGACAGATATATAACCGCAAATACTGGAAACTGCCAATCGTCTATGGCGGTTTCTTGGGATGTATCTACGCCATGCGTTGGAATAACATGATGTACAAGGACTATGCTCAGGCCTATCTGGACCTGATGGACGACGATCCTACGACGGCCAGTTACAACCAGTTCCTGCATCTGGGACAGCAGATCACATCGGATAACCAGGAGCGGTATATAGAGATATTCAGGAAGCGAAAGGACAAGTATCGCCGCTGGCGTGACCTGAGTTTCTTTGTCATGGTGGGTGTCTATGCGTTATCTGTCATCGATGCCTATGTGGATGCTGAACTGTCGGAGTTTGATATCTCAAAGGATCTTAGTATGAAAGTCCGTCCGACGGTGATGGGCAACGGCAGTTCCACCAATCCGCTCTATGCGACTTCGGTGGGTGTCAATTGTAGTATTAATTTTTAGAACATGATAAGAGACATCAAGGAAAAGACAACGTGTGTGGTGAGACGGCTTTTTCCGTTTTGCCTGCTTGCCTTTCTGCCTTTGGCGGCATACGGTCAGATAGAGGTGGTTGACGATAACGACGAGGATGACGAGATTGATGTGGTTGATGCCCAGGGTAACCGTGAGGAAATAGACTTCCCCGAGGCAATGTCATACAATCTTGATAGTCTGATGGGACAGTATATGTCAAAGACATATATGACTTATGACAACGACTGTCAGATGCGTGATGAGAATCCCATGTATCCCAAGGAGGTGTATATCGAGAGACTGCACCGATTGCCGACGGTGATGGAGATGCCATATAATGAGGTGGTACAGACCTGCATAGACCGTTATACAGGACGTCTGCGCAGACAGGTCAGTTGGATGCTGGGTGCCTCCAATTTCTATATGCCCATCTTCGAGGAGGCTCTTGATGCTTATCAGTTGCCTCTTGAACTGAAGTATCTGCCCATCATTGAGTCGGCCCTTAATCCCGTAGCCGTTTCAAGGGCTGGTGCCGCAGGCCTGTGGCAGTTCATGCTGCCAACGGGAAAGGCTTATGGGCTGGATGTGAATTCGCTGGTCGACGAACGCCGCGACCCTCTTAAGGCTTCGTATGCCGCTGCCCATTACCTGAGCGACCTGTATAAACTCTTTGGTGACTGGAATCTGGTCATCGCGGCTTATAACTGTGGACCGGAGAATATCAATAAAGCCATCCGCAGGGCTGGCGGCGAGACGGACTACTGGAAGATATATCCCTATTTGCCCCGTGAGACGCGTGGCTACGTGCCCGCCTTCATTGCCGCCAACTATGTGATGAACTACTACTGTGAGCATAATATCTGTCCGATGCGTTCCGAACTGCCTGTGAAAACTGATACGGTAATGGTGGATAGGAATGTCAGTTTCGAGCAGGTGGCTACTGTCTGTGGACTCGACATGCAGATGCTCCGTTCGCTGAATCCGTCCTACCGTCGTGACGTGGTGCCAGGCAATACCGCCCTGTCGCCCCTGCGACTGCCTGTGACGGAGGTGGCCCGGTTCATTGACTTGCAAGATTCAGTCTATGCGGCCAATACTAGCCTGCAGAAGCGTGCTGTGGTAGAGATACCACAGGAAGAGGTGACAGTTAAGAAAAGTAAGAAACGCGGACGTGACAAGGCCAAATGGGTGACGGTGCGTCGTGGTGATACCCTCTCGAACATTGCCCGTCGCAACGGAACGAGTGTCAACAACATTAGGCGCTTGAACGGAATCCGTGGCAACAGTATTCGTGCAGGCAAGAAATTAAGGGTTCGCTAATATATATAATATGGTATAGGAGGAAGATGTATGGAGGAAGAGCAGAGACTACGTGAAGAGGCCGACGAGAAGATGATAAGTACGGCCTATGACAAACTGATTGCTGACTATTTGGCTTCGCGTCATCGCAAGAAGGTAGACTTGATAACCAAGGCCTTCAACTTTGCACGACAGGCCCATAAAGGGGTGCGCCGTTTGTCGGGCGAACCCTATATCATGCATCCTATTGCAGTGGCACAGATTGCCTGTGAGGATATAGGACTGGGCTCTACCAGTATCTGTGCCGCCTTGCTGCACGATGTCGTGGAGGATACGGACTATACGGTAGAGGACATAGAGAATATGTTCGGGCCGAAGATTGCCCAAATTGTGGATGGACTCACCAAGATTAGTGGTGGTATCTTTGGCGAACAGGCATCGGCCCAGGCAGAGAACTTCAAGAAACTGCTGCTTACGATGAGTGAGGATATTCGTGTTATCCTGATTAAGATTGCCGACCGTCTGCACAATATGCGTACTCTGGACTCGCAACCCGCCAACAAGAAGTATAAGATTGCCGGCGAGACCTTGTATCTGTATGCACCGCTGGCACATCGCCTGGGGCTTTACAAGATAAAGTCGGAACTGGAGAATCTCAGTTTCAAGTTCGAGCATCCTGAAGAGTATGCCGCCATCGAGAAGAAACTGGAGTCGACGAGAGTGACGCGCCACCAGTCTTTCGATCAGTTCACTAAGCCCATCGAGGAAGCCCTCAACAAGATGGGGATTGAATATGAAATCAGGGAGCGTGTGAAGACACCTTACTCTATTTGGAGCAAGATGCAGAACAAGCATGTCACGTTCGACGAGATATATGATATCCTGGCAGTACGCATCATCTTTACTCCCAAGGTACGGGAAGAGGAGGTCAATGAGTGCTTCAATATCTACGTGGCGCTGGCTAAGATATACAAGATACATCCTGATCGTACCCGTGACTGGCTGAATCATCCCAAGGCCAACGGCTATCAGGCCCTTCACATGACTCTGATGTCGAAGCAGGGCCACTGGATAGAAGTTCAGATACGTTCTGACCGCATGAACGAGATTGCAGAGCAAGGACTGGCTGCACACTGGAAGTACAAGGATGGTGACTATACCGAGGACGAGGGTGAACTGAACCAGTGGCTGCGCACCATCAAGGAAATCCTGGACGATCCCCAACCCGATGCGATGGATTTCCTCGATGCTATCAAACTAAACCTTTTTGCTAGTGAGATATTCGTGTTTACTCCCAAGGGTGAGATTAAGACGATGCCAACAGACAGTACGGTGCTCGATTTCGCCTTCTCCATCCACACCTTCTTGGGCTCTCATTGCATCGGTGCCAAGGTGAATCATAAATTGGTGCCGTTAAGTCACCGGCTCAAGAGTGGCGATCAGGTGGAGATACTGACTTCCAAGTCGCACCATGTGCAGCCGTCTTGGATAGGTTTTGCCAGCACAGCCAAAGCCAAGGCCAAAATCCAGGCCATTCTGCGCCGTGTTAGCCGTGACCATCAGAAGGCTGGTGAGGAGATTCTTGACAACTGGCTGCAGAAGAATGGTTTTGAATTGACACCGGCTGTCGTCGACCAACTGGCTAAGTTCCATGATGTGGGCCGTCGTGACGAGTTCTATCAGGCACTGGGCGAGAAGCGGGTTATCCTCGGTGAAAAGGATATTGATGAACTGAAGGGGAAGAAAAAGAACGATAGCGGAGGGGGCTGGCGTAAGTTCGTACCCTTTGTCAAGGCTAAGAAGGAAGAGGAAAAGGACGAGAAACCAGAACTATTCATTGTGCCTGACAAGTTCAATCGCAAGAAGCCAATTTACATCAACGAGGAGAACATCCATCAGTATCTCTTCCCCTCATGTTGTCACCCTATTCCCGGCGACGATACGCTTGGCTATATTGACAACTATAACCGCATAGAGATTCATAAGCGTACCTGTCCCGTTGCCAACAAACTGAAGGCCAGTTTTGGCAACCGCATCCTCGATGTGAAATGGGATATGCACAAGAAGATTTTCTTCGATGCTGCCATCCGTCTGGGAGGCATCGACCGCCGAGGTATGGTCAACGATGTCACGCGTGTCATCTCCAATCAGATGAGTGTGGATATTCGCAAACTGACCTTTACTACTGAGGATGGCATCTTCGATGGCTCCATTGAGTTGCGTGTCCACGACTGCGATGACGTGCAGGCCATTATGGATGGTCTGAAAGAAGTGGATGATCTGAAGGAAATATCACGCATTATATAACTACTAAAAAATAAAAACTATGACTAAAACCCTACTTTTATTCATCTGTGCCATGTTCGTTGGCACGGCTGGTGCTGCCAGTAAGTACGACAATCCTGATACCATCGTCGTAGCCAGAGATGGCACGGGAGAGTTCCGTACCGTCACCGATGCCATTGAGGTGTGCCGCGCCTTCATGGACTACCATAAGGTGATCTATGTAAAGAAAGGTACGTATAAGGAGAAACTCATTATTCCCCAGTGGTTACAGAATATTGAAATCTGTGGTGAAGACCGCGATGAGACCATCATTACCTATGATGATCATGCCAACATCAGCATGGATGGCAACTACTGGCCTGCCGAACTTAAACAGCAACTCATTGCCATGGGCGACCGTCCCAAACTGGGAACTTTCCGCTCGTTTACTCTGAGAATTGATGCCAACGACATCACCTTGAAGAACATCACCATAGAGAATAATGCTGCACGACTGGGACAGGCTGTGGCCCTGCATACTCAGGGCGACCGGTTGATATTTGTCAACTGCCGCTTCTTGGGGCATCAGGATACCGTTTATACAGGCATGCCGGCAACGCGACTCTATTTTGACCATTGCTATATTGAGGGTACCACCGATTTCATCTTCGGCGCCTCGACGGCTTGGTTCGAACATTGCGATATTTTCTGCAAGATAAACAGTTACATCACCGCTGCCTCTACACCGCAGGATCAGGCCTACGGCTACGTCTTCAATCAATGTACTATTACTTGTGCAGAGGGTGCCGATAAGGTTTATTTGGGTCGTCCTTGGCGCGACTATGGCTATACGCTGTTTATGCATTGTACATTGCCAAAAGGAATACGTCCGGAGGGATGGCACCATTGGCAGAAAGAGCGTGAGCAGACAGCCCGTTACTTGGAGTTTGAGAATACCGGTGAGGGGGCTGCCATTGACAAGCGAGTGGGGTGGAGCCGCCAACTCACGAAGAAAGAAGCAAAAGAAATCACGCTTGAAAACGTGTTCAAGCGTGAAGATATATGGAAGGTTGAGCCTTAGAGCCCAACCTTTTTTTTGTTCATTGAAGACCGTCCAACTGATGCTTGAGTGCCTGCAGGTCGTCACGGACAGCAATCAGTCTGGCCAGTACGTCGGCTGTCTTGTCAGCCCCGTCGCGGTTCTGGTTGATGATACGCTTGGCAGCAGCCAACTTGAAACCGCGCACTTTGACCAAGTTGTGTATCAACTTGATTTGGTCAATGTCTTTCTGTGTGTATTGTCTTACCTTGTTGGGGCCCGATGTGCGTGGTCTCAGGTAGGGGAACTCCGTTTCCCAGTAGCGCAATGTGCTCTCATTGAGGCCAAACATCTCAGCCACCTCCTTAATGGAATAATAGAGTTTCAAGTTCTTATTCAGGTTCAGTGCCATAGAATGATATATTTTGCGGCAAAGTTACAAATTATTTCTGAATAATTTCGTATCTTTGCACAGAATTTTTTAATAAAATCTCATTATGATTATTGACGACAGACTGATGTTGCCTATCGGTACGCTGTTACAGGATGGCAAATATCGTGTGGAACGCTACCTCTCATCGGGTGGTTTTGGCAATACCTATGTGGTAGTCAACACCGCATTCGATGAGCGTATGGCTATGAAGGAGTTCTTTATGAAAGGAGTTAGCCAGCGCGATGGCAACACTTCGGTCAGCGTGAGCAACACAGAGAATATCGTGCAGTTTGACTCACAGCGTGAGAAGTTCAAGAAGGAGGCTCGCCGTCTGCGGAAACTCAATAATGCCAATATTGTCAGGGTGCACGACTTGTTTGAGGAGAATGGTACGGCATACTATGTGATGGACTATGTCGACGGTGAATCACTGTCGGCACGTCTGAAGCGCGAGGGTCATCCGCTGCTACTCCATGAGGTGCAACGGATTTTTGATCAGGTGCTCAATGCTCTTGAGGATGTGCATCGCCAGCAGATATGGCATCTGGACTTAAAGCCAGGTAATATCATGATGGATCAACAGGGGCATGTCAAACTGATTGACTTTGGAGCCAGTAAGCAGATGGATGCCAAGGGTGACTATGCCAGCACGTCGAGCACATTATGCTATACACAAGGCTTTGCTCCCAGCGAACAGGTGGAGGGTGACGTGAAACGCATTGGTCCGTGGACAGACTTCTATGCCCTGGGTGCCACGCTTTACAACCTGCTGACTAATGAGCAACCGCCAGAGTTGGGCGATGTGAAATACGATGGTGCCGCTGCCTTCCATTTCCCTGCTTCAGTTGGCGACGATATGCGACAACTTATTTTGTGGCTTATGCAGAGCAACTACCATGAGCGTCCGCAGTCGGTGGCAGAGATACGCCAGTGGCTAACAGCCTCGAAGACGCAGCAAAAGCCTCAACAGCAGAGCGAAGCAACGCAACTGCATGTTCAGGGGGAGGAGACACAACTGCATGGCAATACGCCGCCTGTCGATGAGGCTGCCACACGTCTAGCCTCTTCTGCTCCTTCTTCTACGGATTCGTCAGAGACTCGTATGGCACAGCCGCAGATGATTCCTCAAGAAGAGAAGAGTAATCATTCTTCCTGTTTGATAGCGGGTTTGATAGCCCTTGCCTTAATTGTCTTGGTTATCCTTGTTGGTATATTTATGGCCAATAATAACAAAAAGGAGGCTTATTTAGAGGAATATGTGGATTCTATGGCAATGGAGCCGTATTATGAATCTGATGCCGTAACGGAGGCTACTGTCGCAGCGGATACCGTTCCAGCAGAGGAGTGCGAGGCAGATTCCATTGTTTATTTGAACAATAGTAATACTTATAACCATGACATGGGCTATGGCGAGACCATTCACCACCATTTTGAGGGCTCTATGACCGACCACATGGGCCCGCATCCTATTATGCTCGACTTCGACTTTGCCAACCGTTATCCCTTCCAGTTGGAGAATGTGGTCTATACGAATGTCACCTTTGGCGGTAAGATTAGAATGACGGGCTATGTCTCTGGCGGTTGGGCGTACCTGAGTGGCAGGGATGGCTCCAACGACTTTGACATGAACTTCAGTATGTGGGATTTCGATGGCTCGGCTACTGTCGGTTCTAAGTCTCTGACAGTAGAACTTACTCCCTACGCGTGTAGCCACTAAATAAAAAATGGTATAATTCTTTGTGTTATAGGAAAAAAAGAGTACCTTTGCACACCAAAATAAGAAAATAGAAAATTGTCAAATAGTAAATAAACATGATGACTGCAAAAGAGATCCGTGACTCATTCAAGAAGTTCTTTGAGTCGAAACAACATGCCATTGTGCCCTCTGCACCGATGGTAATCAAGGACGATCCGACGCTGATGTTTACCAACGCCGGTATGAATCAGTGGAAAGATATTATATTGGGAACGCGTGACCCGGAGCCACGTCGCCGTGCCGACACCCAGAAGTGTCTGCGTGTGAGCGGTAAGCATAATGACCTGGAGGAGGTAGGCCATGACACCTATCACCACACCATGTTCGAGATGCTGGGTAACTGGTCGTTCGGTGACTACTTCAAGGAGGGAGCCATCGACATGGCTTGGGAATACCTGGTGGATGTATTGAAGTTGAATCCCGAAGACCTCTATGTCACGGTCTTCGAGGGTGATCCGAAGGAGGGACTGGAGCGTGATGACGAGGCTGCTGGCTACTGGCTGAAACATGTGCCTGCAGACCATATCATCAACGGCAATAAGCATGACAACTTCTGGGAGATGGGTGATACAGGTCCTTGTGGCCCCTGCTCGGAGATCCACGTGGACAGCCGCACCCCAGAGCAGCGTAAGGAGAGTGGTATCTCAGGCCGTGACCTCGTAAACAAAGATGACCCTCAGGTCATTGAGATCTGGAACCTTGTGTTTATGCAGTATAACCGCAAGGCTGACGGCTCGCTGGAGAAACTCTCCATGAATGTGATTGATACCGGCATGGGCTTTGAGCGTCTGGTCCGTATGATGCAAGGCAAGCACTCTAACTACGATACCGATGTGTTCCAGCCTATCATCAAGGCTGAACAGCAAATTACGGGCTTGAAGTATACCACCTTTGAGGAGGAAAGCCAACAGCCGACAGCCAACAACCAACAGCAAGAACAAATTAATATTGCTATGCGTGTATGTGCTGACCACCTGCGTGCTGTCGCCTTCTCTATTGCCGACGGTCAGTTGCCCTCGAATGCCAAGGCTGGTTATGTCATCCGCCGTATCTTGCGTCGTGCTGTGCGCTATGCCTATACGTTCCTTGGACAAAAGGAGGCTTTCCTCTATAAATTGTTGCCTACGCTCGTTGAGGAGATGGGTGATGCCTTCCCCGAGTTGAAGGCCCAGCAGACGCTTATTGGTAAGGTGATGAAAGAAGAGGAAGATTCGTTCCTGCGTACCCTCGACAAGGGTATTGCATTGCTTGACAAGGCGATGGAGGAGACGAAGAATAGGGGAGAGAAAGAGTTGAGCGGCGAGCAGGCATTCCGTCTGTTTGATACCTATGGCTTCCCCCTCGACCTGACGGAACTCATCTGTCGTGAGAATGGATTTACTGTCAACGAGGAACAGTTTAATGTCGAGATGCAGAAACAGAAGGAGCGTGCCCGTAATGCTGCCGCTGTTGAAAACTCAGACTGGGTGGAACTTGCCGCTGGTGAGCAGCAGTTCGTGGGTTACGACTATACCGAATATACCTGTCATATACTCCGCTACCGTAAGGTGACGCAAAAGAAGAACGAGTTCTATGAACTGGTGCTCGACTTTACGCCATTCTATGGTGAGATGGGTGGTCAGGTAGGCGATCAGGGCGTGCTGGTTAATGAAAACGAGACTGTTGAGATTGTTGACTCCAAGCGTGAGAACAACCAGACGGTGCACATCGTGAAAAAGTTACCTAAAGATTCTGCTGCAGAGTTTATGGCATGCGTCGATACCGATAAGCGAGATGCCTCGGCTGCCAATCATACCGCTACCCACCTGCTCGACTATGCTTTGAAGCAAGTGCTGGGCGACCATGTGGAGCAGAAGGGCTCGTTTGTCTCGCCCGACATCTTGCGCTTCGACTTCTCCCACTTCCAGAAAGTCACTGATGAGGAACTGCGTCAAGTGGAGCGTATGGTCAACGATATGATCCGTCAGGATATACATATTGACGAGCACCGTGATATGCCTTTCGATGAAGCCAAGAAACTGGGTGCCATTGCTCTCTTTGGCGAGAAGTATGGCGACAAGGTACGCGTGGTGCGCTTTGGTCCCTCGTGCGAGTTCTGCGGTGGCGTTCATGCCAGCAGTACGGGACGTATTGGTTTCTTTAAGATTATCGCAGAGAGCAGTGTGGCTGCAGGCATCCGTCGTATCGAAGCCAAGACGGGACGTGAATGTGAAGATCTTCTCTATGTGATGGAGGACCATCTGAAGGCTGTCAAGGCATTCTTCAATAATGCCAAGGACCTGGAGGGTGTCATTCAGAAATACATTGAGGAGCATGATACGATGAAAAAAGAGATTGAGTCGTTCCAGGCTCAGGCTGTCGAGCGTACAAAGAACTATCTGCTTACCGAGATACAGCCCGTTAATGGCGTCAATGTCATCACGCGTGTTCTCAACATGCAGCCCAACTCTGTCAAGGATTTGGTGTTCCAGTTGCGCGCCGCAGTTGAGGCTCCCTTCCTCTGTGTTATTGGTTCTGTCTATCAGGAGAAGCCCATGCTGACTGTGATGATGAGCGATGATTTGGTGAAGGATCACAACTTGAATGCTGGTCAGATGGTGCGTGAGGCTGCCAAACTCATCCAGGGTGGTGGCGGCGGTCAGCCCCATTATGCACAGGCTGGTGGTAAAAATGCTGATGGCCTGTCGGCAGCAATTGACAAGGTCATCGAACTGGCGAATCTATAGTTTTGTCTTTAATTGTCCTTAAATAGAGTGAATATGGGTAGAGTAAAAGAATCGATTATCCTAGCCGTCGGTGTGATGGTGATGGGATGGTGTGTGAAGGCCGGTATCGACAACTTCACCAACAAGGACCGCAAGGTGACGGTAAAGGGACTGGCCGAGCGTGAGGTGCCTGCTGACAAAGTGATATGGAGTGTCAGCACCAAGGAGACAGGCAATGATCTGCCTACATTGTATGGGCGTATCAACATGCAGGCAGAGACCATTAAGACATTCCTGAAACAAAATGGTCTTGACGATTCGGAGATAACTGTAAACCCGCCCAGCGTCTCAGACCTTGAGGCACGCGAGTGGGGTGACAACCAAAAGAATTTCCGTTATATCGTTACCACCACAATCACTGTTAGTACGACCAAGGTGGCAGAGGTGAAGAATGCCATTTTCAATCAGGCCGAACTTCTGAAGCAGGGAGTTGCCTTGGATTCTAGTTTCCCAGACTACCAGTTTGCATCCTTCCAGCAAATGAAGCCAGAAATGATGTCTGAAGCCATCAAGAATGCCCAGTCTACGGCAGAGCAATTTGCAGAGGCCAGTGATTCGAAACTGGGCAAGATTCAAGTGGCGGGTCAAGGCCAGTTTGAGATTGAGAACCGTGATGAGAACACACCAGACATCAAGAAACTGCGTGTTGTGACAACTATTACCTATTCCTTGGACGATTAGTCTCCCGCAAGTATAAAAAGAAAAGGCGACCTCAAGAGGGGTCGCTTTTTTAGTGCTTGGTGCGCCTGACAGGACTCGAACCTGCACATCGTGAGATACTAGATCCTAAGTCTAGCGCGTCTACCAATTCCGCCACAGGCGCATCGTATTTTCGTTGAGAAGTGTCGACACTTGGACTCGAACCAAGGACCCCCACCATGTCAAGGTGATACTCTAACCAGCTGAGCTATGCCGACATTTTTGGAATGCAGGTGCAAAAGTACTACTTTTTTTTGAAAAGACCAAATATTATCGGATAATTTTCGCAACTCAGTATAAATTCACAGAAGAATCCGTGCATTTGTCTAACTATATTCTTTTTTCTGCCTACTTATTTGTACCTTTGCATCCGAATAGAATAGTAAATGGTAATCATTACAGAATATTGATTATGAGGTATCTGATAAAGTTATGTAGTCTGCTGCTGGCCATTATGCTGGTGGGGTGTGTGTCAAAGACAAGGCCGACGGAAACGAATGCTGGTGTTGCCTGTGACACGTTGCGATATGCCAAGGGGTTCACTGTGAGGACACTTGACAATGGTGTTCGTCTGGTTGATGTGATGGATCCTCAGGAGTGGCAGCGTATGGTCGGCGATTCGTTGGACGCAGATGAGGAAAGCATGCCTGTGAGTTACCATTTTGCCTTGGTGCCGAAGGGTGATGCTGCCGACGTGCCGGAGGGCTATGTCAGGGTTGAGGTGCCGGTGGAGCGCACCCTTGTCATGACGATGTTGCAACTGGCTGACTTCACAGCCTTGGATGCCCATGATGTGGTCAAAGGTATCACGGGCACGAAGAACCTCTTCAACGCAGATATCCGTCAGCGCATCAACGATGGCCGGATGGTGAAGATTGGTATGGAGGGCAACTTCGATACAGAACTGATACTTGCAGCCCAGCCCGAGGTGATTTTCATCTCACCCTTCAAGCGTGGAGGCTATGATGCTATCAAGGAGACGGGTGTCACGCTTATTCCCCATCTGGGCTATAAGGAACTGACGCCGCTTGGTCAGGCAGAATGGGTGAAGTTCGTAGGTCTTTTCATCGGCAAGGAGTATGAGGCCGATTCCGTATTCAATGGCATCGAACAGCGATACAATGCCTTGAAGTTGAAAGTTGACAGTTTGCAGTTGACAGATAGACCCACAGTATTCAGTGGCGAGATGCATGGCGGCAACTGGTATGCCGTAGGTGGTAAGAACACGCTGGCTCAGATATTCCGCGATGCTGGGGCACGATATGTGATAGACAGCGATGATACGGGTGGCGTGCATATTGAGTTTGAGCAGATGTATGCCTTGGCGGCCAACGCTGACTACTGGCGCATCTTGAACAGTTTCGACGGTGACTTTTCCTATGAGGCACTGAAGGCCAGTGAACCCCGAAACGAACTCTTTAAGGCTTTTCGCGAGCATAGGGTTATATACTGTAACATGAAGCAGACGCCTTATTACGAAAAGTCGCCGGTGATGCCCGATGTGGTGCTGAGTGACCTTGTGGCAGTATTCCATCCTGAACTGATGCCTTCCGATTACGAACCAACTTTCTATACACTGCTGAGATGAAACGCTTCCTGCTTCTGCTCTTCCTGTTGGTGCTCATCGTGCTGCTCTTCGTGCTCAACCTTTTGCTTGGCACGGTGCGCATACCTGTAGGTGCCGTTGTCAGCATCCTGTTTCAGCCAGTTTCTGACTGGCTGTTCAGTGGTGCGTCTCAACAGCAGGATGTCCTTCAGTGGGAGATATGGTCGAACATCGTATGGAGTTCCCGCGTGCCCCAGGCATTGACTGCCCTTGTGGCAGGAGCGGGCTTGGCTGTAAGTGGCTTGCAGATGCAGACCGTTTTCCGCAACCCACTGGCAGGCCCGTCGGTTCTTGGCATATCGAATGGTGCCTCGTTGGGCGTGGCCTGTGTTGTTCTACTCTCTGGCTCGCTCGGTGGTGTGGCTTTGAGTCGCCTGGGTTATATGGGCGATGTGGCCATGTCGGTGGCAGCCATCATCGGCTCGCTGGCCGTTATGGGTCTCATTCTTTGGGTGGCCTCACGGGTGAGGGGCAATGTCACCTTATTAATAATAGGTGTGATGATTGGATATTTGGCAACGGCCATCATCGGTGTGTTGAAGTATTTTTCGGCCGAAGAAGACATCAAGGCCTATGTGGTGTGGGGGCTGGGCTCTTTTGCACGTGTCTCTGGCGACCAGATGGTGCTCTTTGTGGTGCTGATGTCCATCCTGCTGCCGCTGAGTATGCTGACGGTGAAGTCGATGAATGTCTATTTGCTGGGTGATGCCTATGCCCGCAACCTCGGTCTTAACATCCGTCGTGCCCGTTTTATGCTGATTGTCTGTTCCGGTACTCTTGTGGCTATCGTTACTGCCTATTGCGGTCCCATTATGTTCATCGGCCTTGCTGTGCCCCATCTGGCCCGTGCCCTGTTCCGCAGTAGCGACCATCGTGTGCTGATGCCTGCCACGATGTTGGCTGGTTCGGCTTTGGCTCTGTTGTGCAGTCTTATTGCCCGCATGCCAGGTTTTGAGGGAGCCCTGCCCGTCAATAGTGTCACAGCACTTGTCGGTGCTCCAGTTATAGCGAGTGTATTGTTCCGTCGTCGTCGATCAGCAGCAGAGTGATTTCTCCGTCAGGCAGCAGTGGTTGGCAATGCTCTAAGCAATGGCAGATAACAACGCGTGAAAACTGTTCAACTTTCTCTTTGGGAATCCTATCCCAAAGTTCGCGTGCCAAGGTGATGTCGTTGATAGCGATTGTGAGACCTGTTTCATTGAGCAATTGCTGAATGAACGCCTTGTTCATCGTACCCTTGCGACTGTGAGTATCCAGTTGGCCTTCTGCCAGTTTGACTGCCTTGCCCAGCATCACACCGAGTGTCACCTCCTGAATACCCAGTTCGTTGGCCATCTTCAGCGTTTCGCCTATGTAGTTGCCGTATTGCACAAAGGCCTGTTGGGGCAGGGCAGGGTAGAGGGCTTTCAGGTATCGCTCGCTTTTGGCTCCGCTATTGATGACTACCCGCGAGGTGCCGCTGGCCTTTGCTACCTCCATGCATTTGTGTATTGACTCGATGAATGCTTCTTCGCTGAAGGGCATCACGATACCACTCACACCAATAATTGAGATGCCGCCCTCAATGCCAAGCCGCGGATTGAACGTCCGCTTCGCAATTTCTTCGCCATTAGGAATACTAATTGAAACCTGAAACTTGGATCCAGAAACTCGTTCTATATTGTTTCGTATCATCTCCCGTGGTGCCTTGTTGATGGCGGCCTCGCCTGGCGGATAGTCGAAGCCGGGAAGGGTGAACCTTCCCACCCCCTCGCCTCCGAGAATTTCTAATTTCCCATTCCCCATCTGAACTGTTGCCCTTACTTCAATTCCGTTCGTCACATCAGGATCATCGCCTGCCTCTTTGATGCAGTAGGCATAACCGTTGCCATAGCCCACAGGTACCATAATGGTTTCTCCATTTGGCAGGATGACAGGAACCTCGTTTGGCATTTCGTTCTTCTGTAGTTTTAATGTCGCAGCCACAGCCGCAGCCGTAGCGCAGGTGCCAGTGGTCAGACCGCTGTGCAAGGGATAGAACTCGGGCAATAGTTTTTCCACAGCCCTTCGTAATCCATAAGGTCCGTTCACTATCCGCCATTCACCATCCACCATCCGCCATACTGGTCTTTTCAGTGCTATGATACGCATGCCTTTTGCTTTGGCAGCCTCCACCTTTTCGGGAAATCCGCCTGAGATGCCACTTTCCTTCAGGAGGATGGCTTCGACTTTGACGGGTATTTCTTTGGCATCCTCGTAATAGCAGAGTTGATTATCTGTTGCCCCCTGCTGATGTGCCAACTCGATGCTGCTCTCGCGGTTCAGGATGCGATAGATGACCTTCACCCCTTGCCCCTCCAACCATTTCAGTCGGCTAATACTTTGCACGCCCGTGGTGGCCAGAAGTGAATGGATGTCAGTTGGTATTTGCCGATAATCGTCTATCCAGGTGATGTTGGGATTTCGAGGGGGGTAGATGCGTTCATAGCGGACCACGGGAATATGCATTTCCTCGGCGACGCAGGCTATCGTCTGGTGCAGTCTGCTGGCGAAGGGATGTGCCGCATCCACCATCAGTCGTATGCCGTGCTTATGGCAGAATGTCCGCATTGCCTTCTCGTCAAGAGCCCCATCGATGCGTTGCCCGTGATGCAGCGTGATGTCCTGCTCTCCCGTCTTTGTGCTGTAGTAATAGGTGTTACCTCCTTCTTCCAGCATTTCTACGGTTTTACGCCCTTCCGTCGTTCCTCCGAATACCAGTATCATACATGTTCCTGTTTGATATAGACTCTCAGAACTTAAGCGTCTCCTATCCTAAACAGATGGGTGAAGTGCTTATTGTAGAGTTCGGATAAACCTTGACGGTTATCAATGGCCTCACCTACGACGAGCATGGTGGTGAGGGTTAGGTGGTTGTCGTGAACAATCTTTGCTAAATCCTTAAGTGTTCCCCTATAGATTTTCTGGTCGGGCCAGGTGAGGTGATAGCAGGCGGCAACGGGGGTGTCCTCGGGATATTCCTTTAGCAGTTCGCGCTGCACATCGTCGACAATTGAAGCCGAGAGGAAGATGCACATGGTACTCTGGCTGCGGGCAAGCAGATGCAGTTGCTCCTTCTCGGGCATGGGGGTACGGCCCTCACCACGTGTGAGGATGATGGTCTGACAACGCTCGGGAATGGTGAACTGGCTCTGCAGTTCGGCAGCGGCAGCGAGGAAGGAGGAGATGCCCGGGGTGATGTGATAGTCCATGTGGTGCTGATCGAAAAAGGCCATTTGCTCCTGGATGGCTCCGAAGATGCAGGGGTCACCGGTATGCAGACGAACGATGAACTTGCCTTGGTCGTAAAACTGTTTCATGAGTTCACATTGCTCTTCGAGGTTCATATCAGCAGAGGAACGCACTACGGCGCCTAGTTTATGGCACTCGGTGAGAGCCTTGGGCACTAACGAGCCAGCATAGAGAATGAGGTCGGCCCGTTCGAGCATCTTGCGGCCTCGCACGGAGATTAGGTCAGGGTCACCGGGGCCGGCACCGACGATTTCAATGTGGCCCTCAGCGGCAGAACCGTTGAGCACACTACCATTACGGAGGTGACTATGGTCTATAGCCAGTGCTGCCGTCCAGTTCTTCCCTTTTACCTTTGGAATAATCAGTTTGCCGTTGTTGGAGCCAAGAATGGCGGCAGCCTCGCAGACAGAGGGCGTGCCCACATGCTTTTGAACAGTCTCGCTGGGATTGGGAACCTCAACCTGTGCGAGTTCCTCTGCAGAGAAGAAGACAATCTCTTCGTCGTATTCATCTTGGAGCATCGCACAGAACTCTTCATCCTCTTTTACGTCGATGGTACAGTAACGATGGGCACAAGGCAGGATGCCTTTTTCGGCAAAGGCTTCATCAATCTCGTCGTAGATGCGTTTATAGTCCTCGGGATGGTGCGCCAGGCCAAAGCCGATGGTGCCGACCATTGGCGTGAAATGCAGTTCGAGCATACCCTCGGGCGCATAACGGATGAAGGGTGATACGATGATCAACAGTTTGTATTTCCTGGGGTCAGCCTCACGAATGTCGTTGATGATGGTGACATGTTCGGGCTTGGTGGATTCTAAATAGTCGGTACCCTCATCGCGAGCCTCAAGTAGCAGGGCAGTAGGTTGACGGTTAACGAAGGCGTAGATGCAATCGTTCATGTCGTCGATATCGCTGGCGATGGGCCAATCGAAGCGCTTTCCTAATGTGTCTAGTGCCCATAGGCCGGCATTGTCACTCTGGGTGGTGATGACCTCGCGGGCACCTGTCACCGCAGCCACCTCTCGGGTAAGATCGTTGGCTCCTCCTATATGTCCGGAGAGCACGGAGATGGCGTTCTGCCCTGTGCTATCGATACATACCACGGCGGGGTCTTTGTGCTTGTCTTTGATATAAGGGGCGATGGTTCGAACGCAAATGCCCATCGCACCGATAAACACAAAGGCATCGTAGTTACCCCAGTTTGTCGCAACGGAATCGCGACTCACAGTGACGGCGGTGGGGAAGTGTTCTTTCAGGCGGGTGGCGATGGCACTGCCTGCCTCGCTGATCTGTATGACTGCTATCTTTTGCATTTTAGAATCTCGATAGGGTGATGTTCGTCTATAATTATTCTCATTGGTGGTTCTTGCCGAAGGCCGAGTTCCCGACATGCTTCATCCCAGAGTTGATGGCTGTCGGTCTTGACGAGAGGAGCCTTGACGCTATTCATCACGATGCAGCCGTCATCGGCAAGTACTGTCAGGACTTTTGCTATGATTTCCTTCAATTTGCCGCCATGACCGCCGATGAAGACGGCATCTGGAATGCCCGTCGGAGAGTCGGCGGGAGTGGTGGCTTCGAGGAAGTCGCCTATATGGACGTTGATGCCTGGGGCACCGAAGCGACGAGCGTTTTCGTGGATGATAGACTCGCACTCAGGGCGTATCTCGAAGGCTTCTATATGCAGATGGGGGAACTGTAGGCGGGCCTCAATGGAGATGCTGCCGGTGCAGAAGCCGATGTCCCATAGTACATGTTTCTTCGGCAAGTCGAGGGCTTGAAGCGTCAGCAGACGGATGGGCATCTTCGTAATCATCTTCTCGCGACCATCAAGGAGGGAGAACCCGGAATCGGGAATACCGAAGAGACGCGTGTGCTCTGCGGTTTCCCCGCAGAGAATCACGCAGTTTGGCATGGGCACTTCGCGCTTGGCGGCCTCCTCGAGGGTGAGCGTGCTTACCTTCTCCTGTTGCGGGTTGCCGAGATGTTCACCGATATGCATTGTGTAGCCTTTGTATCCATAGTCTAGCATCCGCTGGGCAATGGCGGCAGGGGTGTGCTCCTTGTCTGTGAGGATGCCTATCTTCCCAGCGTGCTCAATGAGTGCCTTGTCAAACTCTGGCCACGGACGGCCCGTCAGCGAGACAATGCGCATGTCGTGGTAAGGCATCAGCAATCGGTGGGCCAGCATCTGCAAGGAGTTAAAGGTCGGATAGACTACAATCTCCGACTCAGGCATCTTGTGCTTGATGGTGTTGGCAAAGCCGAAGAAGAGGGGGTCGCCGGAAGCGAAGACAATGATAGACCCAACGGAAAACCGTTGGGAGTGGTGGCTATATTGTTCGAAGACGGCATCGAGGGGCACGGTGATGTCTATCCATTCGGCATCTTCTGGTAGCAGTGACGCTATAATCTCATGATGGCGCTTGCCGCCCGAGAATACCTTGCCCTCCTTGATAATCTCCAGAACTTCTGGTGGAAACCAAGGTTGTGGATTATCAGTTATGCCAATGACGATGAAACGTAACATGCCTATTCGTGTAATTTGTGGTTCAAGTCAAAGGTCGCGTCCCGGTTTCAGTTGCTCTGCATCATCGAAGGTGAGGATGGCGTTGCAGAGCGTTGCTGCGAGATTACTTCCGCCTTTGCGTCCCTCAACGATGATCTTGGGAATCTGTTTTAGAGTCTTGACGGCGTGTTTGCTTTCGCAGACATGGACAAAGCCGACGGGTGCTGCGATGATGCCTGTGGGACGCATTTTTCCCTTGCGCACCAAATCACAAATCTCGAATAGCGCTGTGGGCGCATTGCCCACTACGTAGAGAGCCTCGGGGTATTCTTCCGCAGCCAGTTGCATGCAAGCCTGACTGCGAGTAATCCCTTTTTCGTCTGCCATCTGCTTTGAACGCGAATCGTTGATGTAACAATGCACTTGGATGCCTAATCTCTCTAGTGCCCCTTTACGGATTCCGCTTGCTGCCATCGTCACATCGGTCACTATGTGTTTTAGGGAACCGTCCTTTACCTTATTATATATTAATTCTGTTGCACATTCGTCCATCCACAGGTTTTGTTCCATACCAAAATCTACAGTTGTATGGATGGCGTGCAGCAAGGGCCATAGGTGCCATTTGGGCATATCGGGGTGCTGCATCTCGGAGAGAATTGTGCGGAAACTCTCCATCATAATGGATTGGCCGGGCTTTATGTCTTCTTGTGATTGTTCACGATAGTATCCTCGTGGGGTAATCATCTTGCCTCCTGCAAGATACGACTGTGAGTTGCCTATGAGGATGACGGTGAACATATCCACATCCTCTGGGTCGAAAGTCCCTAAGGTAGTGACCTTTATCTCTTGTTCGGGTCTGCCGGCCTGACGGACATAACCAACAGGAGTGTCAGCCGAGCGTTCTTGTAAGAACAGTTCAACGAGACGGTACAGTTGCCAGTAGCGACCATGCGACTTGGGGTTGTAGATGGCAGTTACGAAGTCGCCAGTGGCGGCAGCCTTGATGCGACGCTCAATCACTTGCCAAGGTGTCATCAGGTCGGAGAGCGAGATGATGCAGAGGTCGTGACCGATGGGCGCGCCAAGTAGCGAGGCCGCTTTCTGGAAGGCAGAGATGCCGGGGAGGGTGACTACTTCTATGTCAGCGGTAAAACCGCTGACCATGCGCTCTCGCTTCATCTCATAGATAAGTGGAGCCATACCATAGATGCCGGCATCGCCGCTGGAGATGACCACGACAACCTGTCCCTGCTCTGCCAGTTCTATGGCTTGCTCAGCCCGCTCACGTTCGTGCTTCATGCCTGTGTCGATGCACTTGCACCCAGGGCGCAGATAGGGCTCCACAAACTGGAAGTAGTACTTATAGCCTACCACCACGTCGGCTTCTTTTACTGCCTGGATGACGGCAGCCGTCATGTCCTCGGGGGTTCCAGGCCCCAGTCCTGCAATAATAATCCTTTTCATACTGCCTGCAAAGATACGAATAAGCAATTGAAAATCCAAATTTCTTTGATGATAAGACAAAGTGCCGTTAGAAAAACCATCAGTATTTCAGCAAGTCGATTGATGTGGACGGCTTTTCTCATGTCGGCGGTGGTGAGTTCGCGGTCGTTATCACCGATATAGGGCTTATGGAAGAGTTGACCGAAGTAGTAGTGGGGACCGCCGAAACGACAGTTGAGGATGCCGGCCAACGCAGCCTCGGGGTAACCGCTGTTGGGTGAAGCGTGATTCCGGCCGTTCTTGTGAACAAAATTGAAAATGGATAATTGAAAATGGATAATTGCGTGAGGCATTACCATAAGCAATGCCGTGAGACGGGCGGGGATATAGTTAGCGACGTCGTCGATGTGGGCGGCCCAACAGCCGAAGTCCTTATAGCGCTCGGTCTTGTAGCCAATCATCGAGTCGAGGGTGTTCACCATCTTATAGGCCATCATGCCGGGCACTCCCAGAATGGCAAGCCAGAAGAGTGGGGCGATGACACCGTCGCTCAGGTTCTCAGCCAGCGTCTCCAAAGCAGCCGTGCGCACCTCCTGTGCCGAGAGTTCCGAGGTGTCGCGGCCTACGATGCGGGCTACCTGCCTGCGTCCTTCGTCCAAAGAACGGTCGAGTGCCAGAAACACTTCCCTTACCTCGCGGATGAGGGTGGTGCCAGCCAGACAGAAGAAAATTAGAACGCCTTCGGCCAAATGAGAAATGAGTAATGAGTAATGAGAAATGCTCCATAAGAGGAGCCAAGTGGATACATAGACGAAAATGATGAGGCCAATAGCGACCAAGGCACCCTTGAGTTTGCGATGACTGCCTTTGTTCAGTCGGTGTTCGAAGAAAGCGATAGCCTTGCCGAACCATACAATGGGGTGGGGCAGTCGAGCCGGGTCGCCGAAGAGGAGGTCGAGTACCCAGCCAATCAATAGTGACACCACATTAGTCATGTCTTAGGATTTCATAGATGCGGTTTATATCTACGTATTTGCGGATATGGGCAGCCAACTTGTCGTATTGCTTCTCCTTGAATGTCGCGTAATCAAAAGTACATGCCTCTATATGGGATTTGTCTTTCAAAAGGAACTCGATGACTGGTGCATTGTCGAGGAATCCGTGGATGTATGTCCCGATGCAATGGTCGGTCTGTAGAATGGGGTTGTTGGTGTCGCTGACGCCTTGGTGAATCTCGTAGCCACGGCATGTCTGTCCGTTGAACTCGAATGTGACCTGTCGGGTAGTCTTCTCTGGGGTCATCGTCGTATGGATGGGTAGAAGTCCAAGGCCAGGCAGGCTGGTAATGCTTCCCTCAATACCATCAGGATCGCTAACCATTTGCCCCAGTATCTGATAGCCTCCACAGATACCAACCACCGTCTTTCCCTCACGATGGGCACGCTGGATGGCCTGTGCACAACCGTTACGACGCAACTCCAACAAGTCATCCAAGGTGGACTTCGTGCCAGGCAGGATGATGATGTCGGCTTGCTGGATGTCAGCGACGTTGTTGGTATAGAAAAGGTTGACGCGAGGGTCGCGCTCCAGCGTATCGAAGTCGGTATAGTTGCTGATATGACGTAATAAAACCACGGCTACATTCACCTTGCCCTCTTCCAACTGACGGCGCTTCTGCTCCAATGCCACACTATCCTCTTCGTCGATATAGATATCTTTATAATAAGGTATCACGCCAAGAACAGGTACGCCACAAATCTCTTCTAACATCTTGCGACCTTCGTCGAAGAGCCGCATGTCACCACGGAACTTATTGATGATGATACCTTTGATAAGTTGACGATCCTCTGGCGTCTGCAACATGATGCTGCCATAGACGGAAGCAAAGACACCACCCCTGTCAATATCGCCCACCAAGATGACGTCAGCCTTAGCGTGACGGGCCATCGACATGTTTACCAGATCGCGGTCCTTCAGGTTGATCTCCGCAATACTGCCGGCCCCCTCCATCACAATGGGGTTATAGCGTGCTGCCAGACGGTCGAAGGCAGCGTGGACTTCAGAGCGGAAGTCGGGATGGGACAGCGAGGGTGAACCTCGCTGCACACTTCTCTCCCGCCAGTAGTCGTAGGCGTCCTTATTGCCGATGGGGCGCCCGTTCAGGACGACCTGGGAGGTGTGGTCGCTTTGGGGCTTCAGTAGCAACGGGTTCATATCTGTATGGCAGGGAATGCCAGCGGCTTCGGCCTGCACGGCCTGAGCACGGCCAATCTCGAAACCCTCGGGCGTTGCGTAGGAGTTCAGCGCCATGTTTTGCGCCTTGAAAGGTGCAGGCTGATAGCCGTCTTGCTTGAAGATACGACAGAAGGCCGCGGCTACGATGCTTTTGCCGACATCGCTGCCTGTGCCTGCGAACATGATGGGGTGAAGAGATTTACAATTTGACAATTTACAATTTGCGATTTAAAAGTTGTACAAATGCGTGTATGACGCTAACACGTTCTTATATCTGAAGACTGGCGTATCGACAGGCTCGCCCTTGGCGTTATAGACCTGTGCGGCAGAAGGTATTCCTTCTTCTCTCGTCTCTGACCCCTCACCTCTGTAAAACTGCGTATAGTGGAACTCGTGACCACGATATTCTTTGCCATCGAGTTCGAAGCGACGGTAGCCCAGCGAGAGTTTCCTGTCTGCCTTGCGGGCTGTGATGGAGTAGGGCAGTACGCCACACATCGGGTACTCGCCATCGTCAGTCACGATGCTCTTGCAGAGATACATCATTCCACCGCATTCGGCCACGATATGTCCACCCTGCTCAGCAAATTGGCGGATAGCCTGGCGACAGGCTTCGTTTCTGACCAATGCCTCGAGGTGTTTCTCGGGATAGCCGCCAGGCAGGTAGAGCAAGTCGGTATTCTCCATAGTCGGCACATCCTTTTCTGGGTCGAAAAAGCGGGGAGAAGTAAAGCCGTCGACCACCTCGGCATAGAGGAATGAGAAGGCTTCCGAGTTGCTGGCAATCAAAACCCCGCTTTCTTTCATTTGTTTCTCCCGTTGAAACAGTTTGTTTCTCCCATAGAAACAACTTGTTTCTCCCGTAGAAACAACATGTTTCTCCCGTGGGAATAAATGGGAAACAGTTTTCAGTCGCTCCAAGTCGATAAAACGCTCCAGCATCAGGACCAATTCCTCACTCCCAGACTGCTGGGAGAAATCGAGTCCTAAGTAGCGTGAGCCTGTCTCAAGGCTACTGCTCTTTGGCAGATAGCCTAGACACTCGACTCCGATGTCATCGCACACTTGTTGTAACATCTTGAAGTGGCGGCCGCTTCCCACCTTATTAAATATAACGCCTGCAATGTGGATGTCCTTGCGGAAATTGATGAAGCCCGAAAGCAATGGTGCCATTGAATAGGCAGCCGATTTCGCATCGACTACCAGTACCACCGGAATGTCCAGCACGCGGGCTATCTCTGCAGATGAACCTTTGTCACGATCATAGCCGTCGAAGAGTCCCATCATCCCCTCTACGATACACACATCAGCATCTGAACCATAGTGAACAAAAAGTTCTCGCACATGCTCCGGCGTCGCCATGAAGGTGTCCAGGTTGATGCTCGGCCTGTGGCAAACTGACTCATGGAACTTCGTGTCGATATAGTCGGGACCGCACTTGAACGGTTGCACGCGATAGCCCTTCTTCGTCAGCAATGCCATCAGCCCCTGGGCAATTGTCGTCTTGCCCGAGCCGCTGGTGGGTGCTGCTATGATGAATGCTGCTTTCATAAGTGTCTGCAAAGATAGTGATTATCTTTGAAAGTCACAAAGGATAGAGGACACAAAGTGAGAAATAAGGTATCTGACGCGACAGAATCATGTCATGTGCGGTGGTGTGGAAAGCCTCTGCTGTACCTACATTCTCAAAGTAGTGACACATGGTGTCAGGGTACTGGCGGAGATAGTCCTTCAGTACCTGCTGGCACTGTGACAGTTTCATTACTACCACCACGTGCCCGCTGGTCAGTAGTCGCCTGAGCCCGTCGATATCGGTATCGCCAGGCAGCACAATCATTCGTTGGCGTTGACTGATCAAAGATAGACCAGCAGATGCGGCAGCAGCAATGAAAGAAGGTATTCCCGGGCTTTGCACCACGGGGATGTTTTTCTGTAGTAATTGATCTAGGACGTAATGGATGGACGCATAGATGCTCACATCGCCCTCGACGGCTACGACGACACGCTGGCCAGCGTGATACCATTCGGCCACCTCGTGGCAGATGCGGTCATAGACCTGCATCACCGCCTCGCGGTTTCGTTGCATGGGCAGCACATAGCGCTGCATCTTTTCCGTTGAACACCATTCGCCGATGATGTCGGTAGCGCGCGACTTCGTTGTACCGTCGCTACTTTCCGTGACGGGTACCACCACTACGTCGGCCTCACGCAGCATCCTGACGGCCTTGAGTGTTAACAACTCAGGGTCGCCAGGACCTAGCGAGAGGAATGTAACATTAGTCTTCAAAGAGTCGGATCTGATCGAAGTAATAGCCTGCAGCAATCGATGCACCCTTCGTAACGGTACCTGTTGTCGTGTCGTAGATATAGATACACTGCTCGTCGGCGGTATTCACACCAAAGTAGGCTTTCTTCTCGTTGGCGTTATAGACAGAACGCTGTGAGAAACTGCCGCTGCTATAGGGAATCTCTGTGCCTTTGTAGGTCAGGCGCGTGCTGGTCTTACTATTCACGTCGATAATCGAATAGTAGTAAGCCACATCACCAATGCTTGTGCCTACGGCATTGTCGCCAGAGTATGCCAGTACCTTACCGTCGCCTAGATATTGTACGGTGAGCAACTTACCCTTGGCCTCGGGGAAGGCATTGTAGCCCTCTTCGAAGTTGAAGGCTCCCTTCTTTATACGCAGCAGTTGACCGATGTTCTTCTTGTTGACCGAACTGAAGGCAGAGAGGTACAGGTTGTCGTTCTCGTCGAAGAAAATGGTCTGCTGCAGCAGTTCGCCATAGGCAGAGCCAGTCGTCTGGGCAGCCTCCTTGTTGATGATCTCCTGCTCGACAGCCATCGTCTGGGCATTGATGACGGCAATACGGAAGTTGGGCTCGTTCGATGTCTTGTTGCTGCCGCTGGTCTCCTTCTTGTTGTAGAAGAAGTAGAAGAGTTTATTATCGCTTTTGCGATATGCAAGTACTCCACTGGTAGTCAGTACGTTATAGTCTTCTGCGACGCTGATGGATAACGTACCTTCGCCAGTGATGGTCATGTCGGTTGTGTTAAGTTTTGTCCAGATAACCTTTTTGTGCTCACCGTCAGTCGACATAATCATTAACGTATTGTCATCCATCCAGGCATGAGCGTAGTTGCGCGACTTATAGGTGTTGTCCTTGAACTTCTGTTCCTGTATGACATTCATCTTGTTGTTCTTGAATTGCAACTTAGAGAAGCGGTCGTTCGATACAGGCACCTGATAGTAGTACTTGCCGTCGTAGATGCACTCCATCGTGTAGTCGGTGATTTCTGCACCCTTGCCTTCGAAACTGATGGTTGTGGCAGCATTGCTCAGCGAGTCAACGCTCTGCGTGATGTGCGACTTGTCCTTACTCATACCGCCGTGGTTGCCAGCCACTACCATCAGGTCGTAGTGGTAAGTGACCTTTGGCTCTGGAGGAGTCGGATTGTCATTCTTGTCATCGTCACTTGAACATGCTGTAAATGAGGCGGTCAGCATCAATGCTGCCACCAACGAATAAAAGATACTTAACTTTTTCATTGTTCTGTTCTTTAATAATGAATTGATATTTTGTTATGACATATTATCACGCTTTACTGCAATAGCAGCCTGAACTTCAGAAATAGCGACCGACCTGGCTTTTGCAACTTGTAGTTGTCGTACACCGTCTGGTCAAACAGATTCTGGCAGTCGAGCGACACGCTGTAGCGCTCTTTCTGCCAAGAGTAGGTCACATTGGCACCTACGATGCTCTTCCCTGGAATGCGTGCCTTTGTGTCTTCAGCACCATAGGCCTCCCACGACAGGTAGAACCAGTGTACCCACTGGTAGTCAGCACCGATGTAGAGGTGAGAAGTGCGTGGTAAGAGGGTAGATACCAGGTGTGAGGCATCGTAGCGTATTTCTGCCGAGCCAAACAGCCACGGGCGGTTGGGGACGCGGTTGTTGTAGGTCACCGACTCCTTACCGTCATCCATGTAGCGATTTCGGTTGCGGGCATCCTGCCAACTCATGTTTCCCACCACTTGCAGACGGTTGTTCCAGTCGTAGCGCACCTCGCCTTCAATACCTTTGATGTGGACGGCAGGCTCGTTCGCATACTGCATCGTGCCCTCCTTCTCTGTGATTTGAGGCTGTATGTAGTTGTCCACGAAACGCAGAAAACCGTTCACCTCGTAGAAGAGGGTGTGCAGGCCAGAGTTCATGGTGCCGAACACACCAAGGTTCACGTTGTCGCTCTTCTCGGGTTGCAGGGCCAGATTGGCATAGATGGTTGTCCCGTTGCCTAGCAGTTCGCGGGCCAGAGGCAGTCGCACGCTGTGCTCATAACTTGCCTTGACGGCTAATGGCTTGGCTATCTCGAGTCGTGTGCCCACACCGCCGCCTAGGTTATTCTGCGTGTTGCTGGTGGCCACCTCGTCGGATTGTGTGATAAACGAGAGGTCGGTCTGTTCCACGCTGAGGTAGTTGACATAGTCTTTTACGAAGAAGGTGTTGTACATCCGGCCCTGCCACAGCGACTGGTTATATGCCAGTCCGATGATGTGCTTAGCCAGCACATCGTTAGCAGGCTCAAAACTCGTGTCCACATCATCCCAGCGGTCGTTGCCCGTGCGGTTCAGGGCATAGTTCAGGTTCAGCATGTGCTCGTCAGAGATGCGGTAGCTCAGGTCGGAACGGGCGATGGTCAGAGGACGCTTGATGTGGCGCTCTGAGAAGGCTCGGCCGTTGATTTCGTTGCGCTCGCTGCGGATGTACTCCCCACTCCAGTCATACTGGCGATGGGCGGTATCTGTCGTCAGGGCCTGGTCCCAGGTGTGCGACAGAGATAATGTGGCACTGAGATTGTCAGTCAGGAAGCGGCGCTTTTGGTAGTGTGCTCCTACGCTCCATGCTCGGTTGGTGCGGTCGGCCATACCAATAACACGGCTCTGCACCTGACCCGTCTGCAGGTCCTTGGCTGTCTGGCTATACGATAGGGTCACGAAGAACTCGTCGGTCCACCACTTGTCATACACGCCGGCCTCTACCTGTCCGAAGACCGATAAGTAGTCATCGTGGAAACGGCGGCGGTCCTGGGGGAGGTATTTGCGGCTCGCCTCGTCCCAGACCTCTACACCTTTCATCAAGTAGTTGTTTTTCGAATAACTGAGACTGAACGACGGGCGGATGGTCAGACCGTTCTTGAAAACATACTGCCCGCTGACATCAGCCTTGTGGGTGTGGAATGAACCGATACCGTATGACGCATCCAGATAGTTGGTCTTTTTCCTGCTAGTCACGATGTTTACGGCACCGCCCAATGCGTCGCTACAGAGCCAGGTGGGTACCACACCTTTATATATTTCCACATGGTTAATTATGCTCACGGGCAGGTTGGCCAGCGTCACGCCAGAACCTTTCATGTCGAGGGGCACACCGTCCAGGAAGTAGCGTACGGAGTTGCCAGACATACCGTTGATGCTCAGGTCGAAGTCGGAGCCCATGCCGCCTTCTTCGCGAATCTTGACGCCTGCCGTACGGTCTACCAGACCGTTCAGCGAATTAATGGAACTGATGAGCGAGTGCACGTCGACGGCATTTACCGCCAGTGCACCTTCACGCAGGCGTTGTGTTTTCGATTTACCTGTGACGTTCACGACATCCAGTGTCACGGAATCGCGTAGTGTGTCCCTCTGCATGTTCTGGGCACACACTGTTCCTGTGACCGTCAGCCACAATGCCATTATCAGTGCGGAAGTAAATGTTTCGCTTTTCACTCTTCAGTCTTCACTTTTGACTTCTCAACTCCTTTTTCCCGAGGCCGTTGTCTTGTCTTCTCATCATCTGGCAGGTTTGATCTTAGTCGAACCTTGCCTCTGCTCTCGCCTTTGGCAGGTTTCCTGGCTCTCCTCAAAAAGTCCGCCTTCCCGATTATTCAGTGGCTCTCGTCTGGACTTTCCATAATAAGGATTACAGTAGCGGGTACTGCTCAGGCATCGCACCTGATTCCCTTTTCATGCCAGCGTGAAACACGCCAGCATCACCAAATCGGGCGCAAAGTTAGTACTTTTCTCTTATTCGACCAAAATTATATACCTATTTTTTTGTGGTTTCGCATAAAGTTAGTATCTTTGCACCCGCAATGACATGAAGCCGTTGCCCGTGAAGGTGTGCTTAGCCGCGCTTAATTGGGAATGGGGTGAGAATCCCCGACTGTCCCGCAGCTGTGAACTCCGTTATGGCTCTTCGGAAACAAAGCCATTATCCGTTTGGATGAGAAGGCTCCGAGGGGTGGAGGAAAGTCAGAAGACCAGCCTTTTTCGGTAATAATACCAATTGCTCTCGATGTAAGGGCATGCGGTGATTCGTACAATTAGAAAATGTTTCTTGAAGGCGTAAGTCTTCTTGACATGCGTGTATACGTGTATTATTATATAAGTTAACAACGGGAGGGAGACCCTGTCGGGAGATAGTGTCTCCTCCTTTATTAAAAAAGCGAATGAGACTGATGAGAAACTCTATCATACTATGCCTATTCCTCTTTGGACTCGCACCTGAGATAAAGTCGCAGAATGTCGTTTGGGAGGATTCCTTACAAGAGGTGGTGGTGACGGGTACCGGTACCCAGCACCTCTTGAAGAATGCGCCTGTACAGACTGAGGTCATCTCACGGAAGATGCTTGACAACTATGGTGGCAAGAGTCTGGAGGACATCCTCAATGGCCTGACGGCCTCGTTTGCCTTCAGCGAGGGCGACATGGGCAGTCAGATGCAGTTGGGGGGTCTTGGCAACTCGTACATCCTCATACTGATAGACGGCAAGCGCATTCATGGTGACGTGGGGGGTGAGAACGATCTGGGACTCATCGATCCGCAGAACATCGAGAAGATAGAAATCGTGAAGGGAGCACAGAGTGCGCTGTACGGCTCGGACGCGATGGCAGGCGTCATCAACATCATCACCAAGAAGCACACGCAGAAGGGGCTCTATGCAGACAACAGTACGCAGTATGGCTCTCATAACGACCTGCGACAGCACAACACGCTGGCACTGAACTACGGCAAGTGGAGCAGTCAGACTAATTTCCAACTACAGCGCAACGATGGTTGGCAGAATACTGCCGAAGAATATGCAGAAGCCATGGTGCTGACAGACAGCAAGAACAAGACAGTCAATAAGTTCCGCAACTGGCAGATAGCCGAGCGCCTGACATTCCAGCCAACGAAAAGCATTGAACTGTATGCCGACGGCACTTACTACAAAAAGGACATCATGCGACCTCGCGACGGCAAGCACGCCAGTTGTGATGTCTATACTTATGACCTGCACTATAATAACGCCTCAGCATCTGTGGGTGGCAAATGGAAACTGGGAGGGAAAGGTTCGCTACAAGACTACGTCACACTCGACGTAGACTGGAACATGCACGCCTACTACTATAAATACACCGCCAGACACTACGACTACGTGTTGCTGGAGGGTGAAGAGTATGGTGATCAGAACGGTGAGTGGTTCTCTGTAGCCATGTATCCTGGTCAGCGGAAGTTGCAGAGCAACCAACAGCGTGTGATGGGACAACTGAAGGGTATCTTCCATCTGCCTTACGCCAACACCATCAATGCTGGAGCAGAATACCGCTACGACCACCTGAAGGCGCCAGAGCGTACAGCAACAGGAACAGCCAGCGACTGGACATCAGCCATATATGTGCAGGATGAGTTTAACAAACTGTCGTGGCTGAACATCACGGCAGGCTTGCGACTGGTAGACAACCAGAACTTTGGTTTCAGGCTGACCCCCAAGATCAGCGCGATGGCATCATGGGGCGACTGGCGCTTCAGACTAGGTTGGAGCCAGGGCTTTAAGACGCCTACCGTTAAGGAACTTTATTATCGCTACCTGCACGTCATGGGCAGCAGCACGTTCTTCAATATGGGCAATGACAAACTGGATCCACAGACCAGTAACTACTGGTCGGCCAACGCAGAATATCGTGGCGAGAGGCTGACAGCATCAGTAACGGGCTACGTCAACAAACTTGATAACATGATAGCACTGGTGAATGTGCCCGTGGGTGAGATTCCTGCTGGAGTGACAACTGCCTATATGGGTGACGGAAGTAACAATGTACAGGCACGCATGTATAAGAACATGGATGATGCACGCACCTGTGGCGTGGACGTGACGCTGGGCTACCAGTTCACCAAGGAACTGTCGATGACGGCAGCCTACAGTTATCTGGACACGGAAGCACATCTCTATGATGCTGACACAGACCAGATGAAGACGGTGGTGATTGACGGAATGGCGCACCACAAATGGAATGCCTCCGTGATGTACAACCATGCGTTCAGCAAAAGTTATAAACTAGGTGTGAACCTATCGACACGAGGCAGCAGCAAGCGCTACTATGAGAACAACGGCAACGGACGGGCCTACCAACTGTGGCGCATAAACACCACGCACGACTTGGGACAGCAGCAAGGACGTCTGCTGGCCTGGCGCTTGGAGTTTGGCGTAGACAACATCTTCAACTACGTGGACCGCACCATGCGCCCCTACCACCTGGGCAACAACACGTCAGGCACTACGGTCTATGGTAAGGTCGTCGTCAAGTTGAATTACGGTAAGAGCTTTAAACAACATAATTTATCAACAAAACAAAAGAATTACTATGAAGAAGATTAAATCTTTCATGCTGGCTCTCGTAGCAATGGCTATGGTAGCCCCAGTACTAATCGCTTGTGGCGACGATGATTCAGACAACACGACGAACCTGATTTCTGAGTACGACATCAACGACAAGACCGTTGCTGCAAAGAAGGCTGCATCGAAGAAGGATGTTGCCGTACTGCTCGTGGCCTTCGGTTCTACGTGGGACAACTCTTTCAAGGCTTTCGACAAGACAATCGCTGCCTACGAGAGTGCTTTCCCCGAGGCTGATGTCTACATGAGTTTCTCTAGCGACATCTGTATCAACCGTGCCAGCGTTGGTGAGAATGTTGACGACAATGGTAACATCGTACGCCGTGACTACTACGAGCCCCGCTACTTGTTGCACGCTATCGGTGCTGCTAAGTATAGTAAGATCTACGTACAGTCGCTGCAGGTCATCCCTGGTGAGGAGTTCGCTGCTGTTGTTGCTTCTGTCAAGAAGTTCATGAACAACGGTTATATTGGTGCTGCCCACCTGGATGACGCATATTTGGCCAAACTGGCTGATGATGAGGCCATATTCCTGGGTATGCCTTTGCTGAATGATCCTGACGAGGATGTTCCTGAGGTGGCCAAGCAACTGAATGCGCTCTATGCTTCTGAAACACAACAGGGCGTTGTCGCTTTCATGGGTCATGGCAACCCCGACAAGTATGACACCTTCAAGGCCAATGTCCGTTATACGCAGTTGGAAGAGGCCCTGCAAGAACTTAACCCCAAATACTTCGTAGGAACTGTTGATATGGAAGATAACCTCAAGTTGGATGTGATGGAACGTATGGAGGATAAGGGCTACACCAGTGGAAAGTTATATCTGCATGCCCTGATGTCGATTGCCGGTGACCATGCTCACAACGATATGGCTGGCGAAGGCGATGAGTACTGGGTTCATCCCATGGCACCTGAGCACGAAGAGAACAGTTGGTATGAGTTCTTCTCACACAGAGGCTATGATGTGATAGTTCCTGTTACTAATAATCACCCTCTGGGTCTACTGGAACTCGACGGTGTTCTGAATGTATGGATCAGTCACACCAAGAATGCTGAGTTCCTAGAGGATGCTTACCACAGCATGTACCCTGAAGAGTAATTCCCGCTCAGCATAAAAAGAAATGTGTGTACTAAAGGTGGCACTCCTTTCGGGGAGTGCTACTTTTTTGTAAAACCGTCTTATAGAGCACGCCGATGCTGCAGCGGAGATAAAAATAACGCTAATTTATTTTGTATTTCGCTCTATTTGCACTACCTTTGTAGCCGATGAAACAGATTTACACGAAGACCGGTGATGAGGGCCAGACCTCGCTGCGAGGTGGCATGCGGGTGGACAAAGACGATATCCGCATTGAGACAAACGGACAGATAGACCATCTGAATGCCCTGCTGGGTGTGGTTCGCAATGATATGCCTGACGAACTGCTCCTTGAAGTCCAACGTGAACTGATGGTCATCATGAGCCACATCGCTACCCCGGAAGGTGAAGTGAATCCTAAACCGCTTCGCTCAAAGGAACTGACGGTTCGAATGGAAAAGGCCATTGACGGTCTGACTGCTGAAAAGTCTATTGGATTTGTTCTTCCATGCAGTATGCTTCATGTGGCTCGCACCCAGTGTCGCACAGTCGAACGTCGTCTTTGGACACTTAACCGTCAGTTTGCGGTGGAGCCGGATGTGCTGCGTTTCTTCAATCGCTTGTCTGATTATCTCTTTGCTTTGGCCTTATGATACAGGGACACGGTGACGACGGCTATCGCTATGGTCAGGTTCGGATGAACTTCAGTTCGAACATCTACGCCCACGCTGACCTTTCTGGCCTGAAGGCCCATCTTGCCTCGATGCTCGACCTTGTAGGCCAGTATCCCGAGCCGGAGCCTTATGCGCTGGAACGGCTGATTGCCGAGCACCGGAATATTCCGTCATCGTGCGTTATAGTGACAAACGGGGCAACTGAGGCCATCTATCTCGTCGCCCAGATGCTGCGTGCTCAGGGCGTGATGCACTATCGTATTCAGCACCCCACCTTCAGCGAGTATGAGGATGCCTGTCGGATGTATGGTATGACACCTGGTGAGGGAGGTGTAACTTGGATATGCAATCCCAACAACCCTACGGGGCAGGTCACGCCAATTGCCAAAGGCCAATTGCCAAAGGCCAATAGTTTCCTTGTTATCGACCAGTCGTATGAGGATTTTTGCCTAAAGCCGCTGATGTCTGCGGCGGAGGCTGTTGACAGGGGAAATGTCATTCAGATTCACTCGCTTACCAAGACCTATGCTGTGCCTGGCCTGCGTATTGGCTATGTTGTTTCTTCTGAGAAGGTCATCTGTCAGTTGAGGGCGTTTGTGCGCCCTTGGTCTGTGAATGCGCTTGCCATCGAGGCAGGCAAGTGGCTCATAGCGAATGATGTGAGGGCGGTGCCTGACGTGCAGGCCTATCTGGCCGAGGCGCAGCGGTTGAATAGGGAGATAAATGCGATACCTCACCTCTGTGCCCTGCCCACTGACACCCATTTCATGCTGGTTCGCTGCGACACACATACTGCTGCCGATCTGAAGGATTCTCTTGTCCGACAGCATGGCATACTGATTCGCGATGCTTCTAACTTTACAGGGCTAGACGCCCATTATTTCCGCATCGCAGCCCAGAGCAGGGAGGAAAACAACCGATTGCTGGAAGCAATATCAAAGTTAATTAATGTATAGCGGGAGCAATTTTTTTACTTTTCACTATTCACTTTTCCCTTAAATTACTACCTTTGCAGTCAAAAACCGAACAAGAGGATATGAAAAGATTCATCATGGTTCTGGCCATTGCAGCCTTTGTGCTGGCAGACCAGGCGGTGGCATTTGCTCAAGATACGTCTTTGGACTCTTTGCCCCAGACGGTTCTTGCAGATACGATGGCGGGCGACTTGCTGCCAGAGGAGATGGTGGGTGAAGATGATTTGGCTGCGCTCGAGACGATGGCTCTTGAGGAGCAGAGCCTGCACCAGCAACTGAAGACCAAGTTTGTAGAAGGCTCACCCTTTTATATGTCGCTGGTGGCTATCACCTTAGTTCTGGGTCTGGCCCTGTGTATTGAGCGCATCATCTATCTGACACTTGCTGAGATTAAGGCTCGCAAACTGCTGACGGATATTGACAAGCGACTGGAGAACGATGACGTACAGGGCGCGAAAAACCTCTGTCGTGATACTCGTGGCCCAGTGGCTTCTGTCTGCTATCAGGGACTGATGCACGTTGGTGATGATATGGAGGCTATTGAGCGCGCCATAGTCAGTTATGGCTCTGTGCAAGCGGCCAAGTTGGAGCGTGGCTGTTCGTGGATACGTCTGTTTATTGCTGTCGCTCCCTCGCTGGGCTTCTTAGGCACGGTGATTGGTATGGTGATGGCGTTCGATCATATTCAGGAGGCAGGCGACATCAGTCCGACCATTGTGGCCGAAGGCATGAAGATGGCCCTTATCACCACCATTTTCGGTATCATTGTGGCTGTGGTGCTGCAAGTGTTCTATAACTTCATCCTCTCGAAGATAGAACACCTGACGCTGCAGATGGAGGATTCTGCCATCACGCTGATGGATATCATAGCGAAGTGGAAGACGAAAGGAGGACAGAAGGCATGATAGATGTGTTGCTCTATACCATTTATGTGATGCTGGGTCTGCTGGTGGTCCTGGTCGTCTGGTCGTTGATTCACCAGTATGTGACACGCGACAAGTAAGGTTATGTTTGCACGAAGAAGGAAGCAAGTGCCCGAACTGAATTCTACATCGACAGCCGACATCTCGTTCATGCTGTTGATCTTCTTTCTCGTGACCTCGTCGATGGACACAGACAAGGGACTCGCGCGCCAGTTGCCGCAGCCAGACAGCCAGTTGGAGGAACAGGACCTGCTGGTGAAGAAACGCAACGTGATGCAACTGAAGTTAGACGCTGACAACAGACTGACCTGCAACGGCGAGCCTATCACGACTGATGATCTGACGCTGAGTGTGGCGGACTTCGTGGCTAATGAGGCTGGCAATACAGAGAAGCCGGAGATGAGCGAACGTGAGGTGCATTTGCTGGGCAAGTGTATGGTCAGCGACCGTCATGTTATCTTCATCGAGGTTGATCCGAAGGCCGCCTATTATGCTTACTTTGATATGCAGAATGCTATTGTGGCCGGCTATGCCAGTCTGCGCAACCAGTTGGCCCAGCAGCGCTTTGGTCACCCGTGGGAACGGTGCTCGCTGGAGGAGCGCGATGCCATCAGCATGGTCTATCCGCAACGCATCAGCGAGCGGCAACCTGAGGAGGAAGGAGGTGAACCATGAAGCGTGGACTGTTTCATAGACGGGAACATTCGTTGCCAAGCCTGAACACCTCGTCGTTGCCAGACTTGATCTTTACGGTGCTTTTCTTCTTCATGATTGTTACTCACATGAGAGATGTCGACCTGAAGGTTCACTATGTGGTTCCACAGGGTACGGAACTGCAGAAGATGACACCTAAGTCGGCCGTTACCTATATTTATATAGGACGGGTGGAGGGATTGCCTGCTGACAGTTTCTGCATCCAGTTGAACAACCGTCTGGCTACTGTCGCCGATATTCGTGAGTTCGTGGAGACGGAGCGTGCCCGCATGTCATCCGACGACCAGGCCCGTATGCTGGTAAGCATCAAAGCCGACCGCGACGTGCCCTATGGCATGATAGCGGAAGTGAAGAAAGTCCTGCAGCAGTCGTTCGCCCTAAAGATAAGTTACTCGGCAACGGAGAAAAAGGTGAAAGAGTGAAGTAAATAATTGATAATATGGCAAATCAGAAACTTGACAAACTGGATAAGCAAATCCTGAAGATGATTGCGGATGATGCACGTGTAGCCTTCCTGGAGGTGGCTCGTGCCTGCAATGTGAGTGGTGCGGCTATTCATCAGCGCATCCAGAGACTGACCAACATGGGCGTGCTGAAAGGCTCGGAGTTTATCATCGACCCAGAGAAGATCGGTTACGAGACCTGTGCCTTCATTGGCCTGAACCTGAAAGAACCGGAATCCTTCGACGGTGTCGTAGAGAAACTGAAGGAGATGCCAGAGGTGGTGGAGTGCCACTATACTACAGGCAACTATGACCTGTTTATCAAGGTCTATGCTAAGAATAACCACCACCTGCTTACCATCATCCATGACAAGTTGCAGCCTTTAGGCTTGAGCAGTTCGCAGACGCTTATCTCGTTCCACTCGGCCTTCGAGCATCAGTTGCCTGTGGTGGATCTCCTCGACAACGAGGAGTAAGGTTCTACTCCCTAACGTAGTCTACGAAGTCATAGGCGTGTGAATGTCGCTCATCTGCTGGGTGATGTTCACGCGTCTCTTCTTTCCAGTTGCTATAGTCGGGGAAGAACGTGTCGGCCTGTGCAGGTGTATCGTCAATCTCAGTCAGGCACAGGCGGTCGGCCTTGTCGAGGAGTCCTTTGTAGAGACTGGCACCGCCTATGATGTAGATGTCTTCCTCTGGCTGACAGGTAGCGAGGAACTCGTCCCACGAATTGAAACACTCACATCCAGGCAACTCCTTCGTACTTCTGGTCAGCACACAGTTGCGGCGGTTGGGCAGAGCACCTTTGGGCAGACTCTCAAACGTCTTCCGTCCCATCACGATGGTATGACCTGTCGTCAGCGCTTTGAACCGTTTCAGGTCGTTGGGCAGCCAGTAAATCAGTTTGTTCTCAAAGCCGATGGCCCTGTTCTTGGCGACGGCAGCAATGATGGTAATCATTCTTTTCGTTTAATCGTTAATTCGGTTAATCGTTTAATCGGATATTCGTTTAATCGGTTAATCGATTAAACAGAGACTTCGGCTTTGATATGCGGCCAGGGGTCGTAGTTCTCCAATTGGAAGTCCTCGTACTGGAAGTCGAAGATGCTTTTTACGTCAGGGTTGATCTTCATCGTGGGAAGGGGGCGAGGCTCACGCGTCAACTGCAACTTAGCCTGCTCCAGGTGGTTTAGGTAGAGGTGGGTGTCGCCGGTTGTATGGATAAACTCGCCTGGCTTCAGTCCGCATACTTGTGCCATCATCATACAGAGTAGGGCATAGGAGGCAATGTTGAAAGGCACGCCCAAGAAGGTGTCTGCACTACGCTGATAGAGTTGCAACGACAACTTCTCGTCAGCCACGTAGAACTGGAATATCGTGTGACAAGGAGGCAGCGCCATCTTGTTCACCTCAGCCACGTTCCATGCTGACACAATCATACGGCGAGAGTTGGGGTTGTTTTTTATCTGATCCACCACATACTTGATCTGGTCTATCGTGCCTCCATCGTAGTCGGGCCATGAGCGCCACTGGTGCCCATAGACAGGTCCCAGTTCGCCATTCTCGTCAGCCCACTCGTTCCATATCCTGACCCCATGCTCCTGAAGGTACTTCACGTTGGTATCGCCCTGCAGGAACCATAGCAGTTCATAGATAATCGATTTCAGGTGCAACTTCTTCGTGGTGAGTAGGGGGAATCCCTTACTTAGGTCATAACGGCTCTGTGTACCAAAGATGCTCAGCGTTCCCGTACCCGTGCGGTCGCCCTTATGTGCCCCCTCTTTCAGGATGCGGTCCAGTATGTCAAGGTATTGTTTCATTACAGTTCTTTGTTTTTATGGTACAAAGGTAGTGCAAACGATTTGAAATACAAAACAAAAAAGCATTTATTTCATTTCACTTGCCCAAATTGCAGTTCTTTATTACATGATAGGGAAAAAAACTTGGTGGTGTAAAGAGAATTGTTTACCTTTGCACAACTAAACCAAAACTATGATGATGAGGAAGACCTTTTGGATGGCTGCGCTTATCCTGTCAATGTCGGCAGGAAAGGCTGAGGCTCGTGATTATAATATTGTGGCGTATGGTGCGAAGGCCGACACGACGGTGCTCAGTACGAAAGCCTTGCAACAGGCGATAGACGACTGCGCTAAGGCAGGAGGCGGTAGGGTAGTGGTACCCACTGGCCAGTATAAGATTGGTTCTATTGTACTGAAGTCTGATGTGCATCTCTATCTCGAACATGGGGCTACGCTCTTTGGCAGTACGGACCTAAAGGATTACCAGCCTATGAAGTCCGACTATGTGTCGCTTCGCACGCAGACCTCTACCATCCAGTTGATCTATGCTGACAAGGTAAGCAACGTGGTTATTGATGGCTTTGGCACCATCGACGGAAGAGGCCGTGCCTTTAAGAAACTCTCTTGGAACGATGAGGGAATCACCCGTCCCCATCTGCTCCGTTTCATACAAAGCGAGGATGTCACGGTGAAGGATATCACCCTCAGGAACTCTGGTTGCTGGATGCAGCACTACCTGGCATGTGACCGTGTGAGGATAGACGGCATCAAGGTGTTCAACCGCAACAACTACAACAACGACGCACTCGATATTGACGGCTGTCATGAGGTCATCGTCAGGGGCATGATTGCCGATAGCGACGATGACGGCATTACGCTGAAAAGCACCTCGCCCCGTCTCTGCGAAAACATCCGCATCAGCGACTGCGTGATCTCCAGCCATTGCAATGCCGTGAAACTGGGGACGGAGACCAATGGCGGCTTCCGTAATATCAACATCACGGGTATCGTGGTCAAGCCCAGCAGCGACCAGTCAAGCCAGTTCTTTGGCGCCCCGTCGAAAATAGGCACCTCGGCCCTCTCGTTGGAGATTGTGGATGGCGGCGTGATGGAGAACGTGAGCGTGTCTGGCTTTACTGTCGAGGGAACCGAGTCGCCCATCTTCATACGGCTGGGGAATAGGGGAAGAGGGTACAAACTGAGGCCTCACCCCCTAACCCCCTCCATCCCGAGCGAAGTTCGCCCCCCCGTAGCCTTCCCAAATGGCGAGGGGGGAGCCTACGGCGGATTGAGCGGCACGGGTAATGACGATACGATATCCGAATTGATTCCGATAGAGCATGTGGGCAGTATAGATGGTGTCCGGTTGGAGAACTTCCAAGTGCGGAATGCAGGCCCCGTGGGCTGTTCGATAACAGGGTTACAGGGACATCCTGTAAGAAATGTGTGGCTCTCGAATATCTCCATCCATCATAAAGGTGGGGTGAAAGACAGCGACTTGCAGGCTATCCGCGACTCCATCTCCAATGAGAAGGAGAAGGCCTACCCAGAGGCTACGATGTGGGGCAACCTGCCTGCGAAGGGTTTTTATTTGCGCCATACGCGAAATGTACACTTCGACAGAATCGAAGTGCATACGGAGGAGGCCGATGCCCGTCCTGTCATCGTGCGCTGCGATACTGAGGGCTGGGGCGACCAAGGCAACGGCACCTACAGGAATCCTGTGTTGAATGCCGACTTCTCTGATCCTGACGTGATTCGTGTAGGCAGTAAATACTATATGGTGGCCTCCGACTTCCATTTCCTGGGTATGCAGGTGCTGGAGAGTGAAGATATGGTCAACTGGCGCTACATCAGTCAGATTTATCGTCGCTTCGACGAACCAGGGTGGGACAGCAATCAGCATTATGCCGGTGGTTCGTGGGCTCCTGCCATCCGCTATCATGACGGTCTCTTCTATGTCTATTTCTGTACGCCGGAAGAAGGGCTTTATATGAGTACGGCTAAAGACCCTCATGGCCCTTGGGCTCCGTTGCATCTGGTGAAGCGCATAGAGAAGTGGGAAGATCCCTGTCCCTTCTGGGATGAGGACGGACAAGCCTATCTGGGGCGCAGCAAGCATGGTGCAGGCCCTATCATCGTACATAGGATGTCGGCCGATGGCAGACAACTGCTCGACGATGGCGTTACCGTCTATGAGGGGCCTGTGGCAGAAGGAACGAAGTTCCTGAAGCGGAATGGTTATTACTATCTCATCATTCCAGAGGGCGGCGTTGGCACAGGGTGGCAAACGGTGTTGCGCTCGAAGAATATCTATGGACCATACGAACGCAGGATCGTGCTCGAAAAGGGCTCCACCAATGTCAATGGTCCTCATCAGGGTGCCCTTGTGGATACGCCTGACGGCACTTGGTGGTTCTATCATTTTCAGGAGACACCCGTTCTGGGACGTGTCGTGCATCTGCAACCTGTGCGTTGGCAGGACGACTGGCCCTTGATGGGGGTTGACTACGACGGCAACGGCATTGGTGAGCCTGTTGCTGAGTGGCAGAAGCCGATGGCCTCATCGCAGACATGCCTGCTCCAGACAGATGATGACTTCTCATCTTCTGTTCTTGGCCTCCAGTGGCAATGGAATCATAATCCTGTTGACACCCATTGGAGCCTGAAAGAGAAAAAAGGGTGGCTGACGCTGAAGGCGTTGCCTGCCGACAGTCTGAAACTCTGTAGGAACATGCTCACACAGAAAGTGATGGGCTATCAGAGCGAGAGCACCACGATGCTCACGACCTCTGGCAACTGCTATGCGGGTCTGTTCTGTAGTGGCAAGACCTTCCGAGGCATCGGCCTCTGCAAGGAGGGCATCTTCGTGGAGGCTCAGGGCCAGCGAAAAGTCATCCAGAAGGGGAAATATGAAAAACTCTGGGTGCGTGTCAATAACGACTGTCTCGCCAACCGTCACCAGTTCTCGTATAGCACCGACGGCCTCCGTTTTGTCCCTGCAGGCGAACCTTTCCCGATGCGCTCCGGCTATTGGAAAGGCATCCGTGTGGGGCTCTTCTGCTACGGACAGGGCGGCAAGGCTGTCTTCGACAGTTTCACTCAGAAAGTCGTTCAATAGGTCTGATTACTGGCTCATACTCCTGAGGCACGTGGGTGGTCTTGATGCGCCACTCCTTGGGATAGAGGTTGTTTGCACGATTACCGATGTTCTTTACCAAGCCAAGAGGATGTCCCATGAAGCATACTTCTACGACGCCGCGCGGGGTGTCGGGGGGAAGGACAAGGGCTTCATGACGCAGATAAGCCATAGCCTGAGCGTAGGAGAGGTCAATTTTAAATGAGGAATGAGGAATGAGAAATGAGGAATGTAAATGATCCAAAGAAAGAATGTTCTTTGAGAACGAGGACGCAGCAGCATTTCTCATTCCTCCTTTATCCTTTCTCATTTCTCCTTTCTCATTTCTCATTTGCTTGCGTAACACGCACATGAAGAGGCCTTCGCTGCGGGTGATGCCCGGGATGAAGCGATAGACGGGCTCGTGGAAGTCAGGAAGCAGCGAGCCGACGATGTTCCATTCTGGCTTTGTCTCGATGGGGAGCACCTCGGCATCAAATTCGGAGAGCATCCAGCGGATGTTCTCTTCATTCTCCTTGGTATTGAACGTACAGGTGCTATAGATCATGATACCGCCCTCGTTGAGGCATTGCCACGCCTCGCTGACGATGTCACGCTGCAGTTGCCAGCACTTCTCTACGTTCTGTGGGCTCCACTCCTTGATGGTGGCCTCATCTTTGCGGAACATGCCTTCGCCCGAGCAGGGCACGTCGCAGAGAATCAGGTCGAACTTCATCTTCGACTTCCGGTAGTCCTTGGGGTAGAGGTTGGTGACATGATGATTGTCATAGCCCCACTTCGTCACGTTCTCCAGCAGGATGCTTGCTCTGTTGCGGATGGGCTCGTTGCTGTATAGTACACAGTCTGCAGGCAGGGCAGCACGCAACAGCGTAGATTTGCCGCCAGGGGCAGCGCAAAGATCTAGAACCCCTCCCGGCCTCCCCGAAGGGGAGGAGGGCCTACGGGCTTCGGAATCCGCCAGGCACTCTCCCCCTTCGGGGGAGTTGGAGGGGGTTTGCCTTATCACCTCATCCAGGAACATCGATGCTGCCTCCTGCACGTAGTAGCAGCCAGCATGGAAGAGGGGATCGAAGGTGAAGTTGGGGCGACGCTTCAGGTAGTAGGCGTTGCGGCACCAAGGCACGGCTTCTCCGCTATCTGCTATCTGCCATCCGCCATCCACCTTCAGCGGATTCAGTCGGATGCTGACAGGCACCTCCTCTTCGAACGACTGCAGGTAACGCTCAAAGCGCGCTTCGCCCATCAGTTGCTTCGTCGTATGTATGAATTCTTTCGGCAGTTGTATCATCATAGGTGCAAAGGTACGAAATATTTCATATTCGTCATTCATTATCCCAAAATATTTTATATCTTTGCAACTATTTCCCCACGAGATGCGTCTAACGGGTAAAAGAAACCAAAAAAGAAGTGATATGAAGAAAGTACTATTGACAATCGTTTGGCTGCTGTCGCTGACAATAGCGATGAACGCAGCACCCCAGGGCCCCGTGGTGACCGACTCCACGATGGTGGATGAAGTGGAAGTCTTTTCCGATACGACAGACGTCGATTCTACGGCGATGGGTATGCCGGGCGGTGCCTGGGATGACTGGGACGACCCCTTTGACGACTGGGATGACGACTGGGATGACGACTGGGACAGCAGTCATGGATTCCACATGGGAAACATTAACATCGATGTCGACAACTTGATGGGTATGTTTACTATTATCTGCGTGCTCTTCCTCCTTTTCATCCTGGCACCTCTTGCCATAATTGGTCTCGTCCTCTATTTCGTCTATAAGAACCGTAAGGACCGCATGAGGATGATAGAGATGGCCCTGAAGAACGGCAAGAAGATACCGTTGGATGTGATGGGCAATCCTGTCATGCAGAATGATGCCCTGTGGTCGAAAGGTATCAAGCAGGTATTCCTGGGGGCTGGCCTCGGCATCCTGCTCTGGATCGTCATCGGCAAACTGGGCCTGGGCATTGGCGCACTCATCCTGCTCATAGGCTGTGGCAACCTGGTCATTGCCTATCAGGCCAAGTCAAGGCAGCGTGAAAAGGAGATGCGCGACATCTTCAACAAACAAAAGGATGAGGAAATAGGCTGATCATGCAATCGCTGAGTGATATCTCTCTCGTTACACAGGTGGCGGTGTTTCACAACCGACGGGCCTTCGACCAGTTGGTGCGCAAATACCAGTCACCTGTGCGCAGGTTCCTGCTGAACCTGACGCTTGGCAACGAGGCACTCAGCGACGACCTGGCTCAAGACACCTTCCTGAAGGCCTATACCCATATCACGCAGTTCCAGGGTGTCGCCTCCTTTCAGACATGGCTCTTTCGCATAGCATATAATGTGTACTACGACCACAAGAGGAAGACTCTCCCCCAGCCCCTCTCTAATAGAGAGGGGAGTGGCTACTCTCCAGAGCATGAACCATCTACTCCCCTCACTTACAGGGAGGGGATGGGGGTGGGTCTCGATATTCATTCCGCCCTCGCCATCCTGAAGGAGGAAGAGCGGGCCTGCGTGACACTCCAACTCATCGACGGCTATCCCATAGGCGATATAGCCCGGATGACGGGGATGCCAGAGAACACGGTGAAGTCGCACCTCAGGCGTGGGAAGGAGAAACTGACAGATTACTTAAAACGAAACGGATATGACGGAAATAGATGATAGACTGTTGGAACAGTTCTTCCAGCCTGCACGTGCACAGCAGGTGGAAGACAACGGGTTTACGCAGCGCGTGATGGAGCAGTTGCCTGGCAAGGCGCTGTGCCTGTCACATTGGTGGACGGCATTCTGCCTCCTCCTGGGCTTGTTGCTCTTTGTAGTGTTCAAGGGGTGGGAGCCGCTATTGGTGGGCGTGTGGAGCATGATTCGAATGGTGACGCATGTCCATCCCGTACCATTCTTCATGACCCTTGGCGTGCTCAGTTGCCTGGCTCTGCTGGAGTTGGTGCATCGGATGGAGCGGATGCAACTTTGAGGTCCATGCCGTAGGTGGTACGCAGCACGATGAACTCCGTACGACGGTTCAACTGGTTGCATATCTCCTGCTTCTCTTCGTCGTCGAGGGCCTTGATGAACTCTTCCGTCAGCACATCGCCCTCTTTCAGCCAGTCGTAGGTTTCTGTCAGTTTACGCTTGATGGTCTTCGGCTTCATCTTACCATAGCCCATAGGCGACAGTCGGTCTTGGGCAATGCCGTGCTCTATCAGGTAATTCACCACACTCTCTGCACGCCGCTGCGACAGGCGCTCGTTGTAGGCTGCCGAGCCTCTGTAGTCGGTATGGGCGCTCAACTCGATGGTCACGTTGGGGTTCTCGTTCAGCAGGGCAATCAACTTGTCGAGAGCCTCTGTCGATTCTGGTCTCAGGGTGGCCTTGTCGAAGTCGTAGAAAATGTTGTCGATGAGTACGGGGGCGGTGATGGAGGCCAGCGGGAACTGCAGCACATATTCCTCCGACTCCAGCACGGGCTCCACGCGCAGTTCCTCCTTGTGGTTCAGGAATCCCTTGCAGGTGCCCAGGAACACATAGTCCACGCCAGGCTTGATGAGTTCAGTAAACGAGCCGTCGCCTTTGACGCTCAGTTTCTGGTTCGTGCCGTCGTTGCCTACCATATAGACCAGTGCCTCTGGCAGTTCATAGCCGTCTTTCTCGTACACCCAGCCCTTCACCGTCTGCACCACCTCATGTTTCTCGAATGAGTAGATATGGTCCCATCCGCGTGCGTCGCCACGGTTCGAGCAGAAGAATCCCCTGTTGTGCAGTCCCTCGAAGGTCATACCGAAGTCATCACCCTGCGAGTTAAGGGGAGCGCCGGGATGCTCTATAAGGTATAAGTTATTAGTGAAAAGTGAAGAATTTGCTTCCGCACTTGTTTTTTCTGCAGGGTGTTGTGTGGCGGTAGCAAATTTTCCACTATTCACTATTCCCTCTTCCTTTTCTTGGGGCTTTGCCACAAAGATGTCCAGTCCGCCGAAGCCGGGATGTCCGTCGCTCGAGAAGTAGAGGTCGCCGTTGGGGCGGAAGGTGGGAAACATCTCGTTGCCAGGGGTGTTCACAGGCTCACCCACGTTCTCCAGCCCCACCAGTCCGTGGGTCGTGATTTGGATGCGCCAGATGTCGTAGCCGCCCAGTCCGCCAGGCATGTCGCTGACGAAGTAGAGCCACATGCCGTCAGGAGAGACGGCAGGATGGGCGTAAGTGGATAGCGTGTCCTTGGTGATCTCTATTGGGTTGGCTTTGCTCCACGAGGCATCGCTGCGGTTCGACGTGGCTATCTGGGCGTAGCGGGGGTAGGAGGGATCGGTCTTGCAGACCGTCAGGTACATCGTCTTGAAGTCTGGCGTGAAGGCGCTGGCACCCTCGTCGAATTCTGAGTTCAGTTCGCTCTCGATAGGTTCTGGTTTCGACCACTTGCCCTTGTCGTCCTTCTGCGAGAAGAAGATGTCGGCATTCTTCGTACCTGTGATGCCGCTAATCTCGTCGCCCTGTGCCTGGTTGCGTGTCGATGAGAAATACAGTTGGTCGTAGTCGTCGCCAAACAACTGAGGTGAATATTCGGCACGTCGCGAGTTGAACAGTTCCTGCTTCTTTATCGTATAGCCCGAATACTCAGCCTCCTTCTTCCATTGGGGAGCCATGCGGGCCGACTCAAGGCCATTCTTGATTAACTGCGGGTTGAGAGCGGAGAGTTGAGAGGCATCCTCCGATATCGATAGAAAAGTTTTCTCCGCCTCCTTGTATTGTCCGTTCTTCAGGAGCAGTTGTCCCAGGTGGAACAGGGCCAGCGTGTCGGCCTGCTGATAGCGCACGGCATTGTTGTAGGCAGCGATGGCCTTTTGCGTGTAGTTGATGCGACGGTAGCAGTCGGCCATCTTCAGCGCCCGCTGTCCGCGTAGCGGCTTGTCCTTCGCCTTTGTCTGCGAGTAGGCCTTCTTGTATTGGTTGGCGGCGTCGTAGTATTCGCCCAGGGCAAAGTACTTGTCACCCTTCTTCATGGCTGTCTCTGCCCCACATCCCGTGATGAGGAGCACAGCCATACCTATCAATATTGTCGTAAACAATCTACGCATACCGTTACAATAACGGCAATGCCGGCAAATTATTGCCTTCAACCAGGCAATATCGCAGGAATATTCTTGAGTTCTTGTATTGACATCTTATGTGAAATAATAGAATACATAATAGATGGTAAACATGTAGAAACCTATGAGTGCCGACATGATAAAAGAAACGCCTACCGCCTGTATCCATATCAATGCGTTGCCAGTCTTTGTGGCTTCCAACTTAGGCATGCTAAACTTGCGTCTCAACTTTGCTACAACAAAGGTCATCACAATGGCCAGAATAACTACGATAAATAGGTAGATCAATAGATCAATGGTGAGCCCGTCAAATATTATAGTTTTGACAAGTCCCCATAGGAACGAGGCGAGTACTAAGATCACTACCCCTGTAGAGAGCCATTGGGTCCAGTCGTTCTTAGGTTGCATCTTGAGCATATGGCGTCCTAGTACAAAGATTGTGGCAGCCATCAGCAGGAAGATGAAAAGCAGAGCAAAAGCACTTGCTATTACGCCAGTACCGTAAAGCATGCTAAAAACAAAATAGCCTAAGTGATAACGGGTCAAATACCATACAATAAATGCAATAGGTGTGGCTACAAATACATCCAGCAAGTTAGCCTTTCCGTCCCTTCGCAAATAACCATAGCCTGTCATCAGCCCATATATGACGAGTAAGTTTGTGATATGTATAATGAGTATTGTAGGGAATTCGCTAACGGCATAGTCTAAAGAAAAACTAGAATCATACCAGTCCCTATAATTATTAATAAATACGAAATAATTTATATACAGAGCAGTTTCAATTGCCAATTGCGCAAACATGGCTGCAAGGGCCAGATTGCGGAAACCATTGGTTCCACTATTAGGCACAGAGAGACGAGTTCCCTCATCGGAATTCTGAACTTGCTTCTGATGAACTGGTTGCTTTTGAGGATGATTTACCTGCGGACTAACCTTCGTTTCTACTGACTGAACTTCCAAAGGCTTTTCTTGTTTCTCTTGTCGAACAGCAGTTCCTGTACTGCCACCTAAGTCGGCGATAAACTGGGCTACGGTCTGTGTGCGGTCCTTGCGGCGTGGTTCCATAGCCTTGGTGATAGCCTGCCACGTTGACTCCGATACATAGTGAGGACGGGGCGGTAAGCCGTCTTCAAACACGACGCTGGCCTCAGGTGGCGTCTGTCCTGTAAGCAGACAATAGAGCGTGGCTCCCAGACTATAGATGTCGGTGGCTGGCGTAAACTGTTGCACGCCGCCGCTCTGATACTGTTCAGAGGGGGCAAAGCCCTTACTCAATCCCACTGGTGTCGATGAGGTCTGCGAGCCGCTTTGGTCGTAGTGCTTCGAAACGCCAAAGTCTATGAGTACCACCTCTCCTTTCTTGTTCAGCAGCACATTCGAGGGCTTGATATCCAAATGCAGCGTGTTGTGGTTATGCAGGAACTCCAGGGCCTCGCCCACCTGACGGATATAGGCTATAGCCTCTGCCTCTGGTAGCGCACCGCGCTCCTTGAGAAGTGAGTTAAGGGAGCCGTTGCCAAGAAACTCCATCACATAATATGCTGTGTTGTTCTCCTCAAAGATGTCGTGGATGCGCACCACATGGGGAGCATCCTCCAGACGGGCGATGAGTTGTGCCTCCTTCAGGAACTTCTGCCGAAAGTCATTCACCATATCGACACTTCCTTCTGTCCCTACGCTGATGTGCGATGTCGAGGTGTCGCGGTTGCAGTATTCTTTCATGAAAAACTCCTTGATGGCTACACGGCGGTTAAGTCCAGTCTGAATGCCTTCGTAGGTGATGCCAAAGCCGCCTTGTCCCAGCACTTTCACAATGCGATATTTGCCGTTCTGAAGCAGACTCCCATTCTGTAGTTCTTGCATAGTGTTTTAGGTTTTTTATGTTTCTTGAGTGCAAATATACGTCTTTTTTCTGAAACCGCAAACAATAGCGGCAACTATTTTACGGACTTTCGTATCGTAACGATGCCTAAAACGAAAGCAAAATCGGCGGAATTGGTGAGCAAATCCGCCGATTTTGATCATCAATTTCGCCGATTTTGGTCGGAAGGGGATTATTGTTCGAAGGGCTTGCGATAGGTGCAACCTTCCTTCCAACGGGAGCATCCGTAGGCTGTCTTACCCTTGATGATGGTGCCCTGGCCACAGACGGGGCAGGGCTGTCCTACGAGGGGATCGGCGGCAGGGACGCTCTCTGCTGGCTTCTTCTTTGGTGCCCGTTTCTTCTTGGGCTTCTCTTCGCCTTTGGCAGGGGCTGGCGACGGGGTGACGGCCTCTATGGGCACCCGTCGGTTGCTGGCGTCACCAATCACTTCGCGCACGATGTCGGTGACCTGTTGCTTCAGTTCGTCGATGAACTGCTGCGGGTCGTATTTCTTCGCCTCGATGTCGCGCAGTTTCTTCTCCCAGATGCCAGTCAGTTCGGCACTCTTCAGGAGTTCCTCGCGAATCAGGTCGATGAGTTCTGTACCAGTAGGGGTAGCCATCAGGTTCTTGCGCTCCTTGCGGATATAATGGCGCTTGAAGAGAGTCTCGATGATGGCGGCGCGTGTTGAAGGCCGGCCTATGCCATTCTCCTTCATGGCGGCTCGCAGTTCCTCGTCATCCACCAGTTTGCCGGCAGTCTCCATCGCACGCAGCAGGGTGGCCTCTGTGTAGTACTTAGGCGGCGTGGTCCACTTCTCGGTCAGGGTGGGGGTGTGGGGTCCGCTCTCGCCTTTGACGAAGGCGGGCAGGGTGCGCTCCTGAACCTCCCCCTGTCCCTCAGAAGAGGGAGTCTCTTCTTCCACGGATGTCTCCTTAGCATAGACGGCTCGCCAGCCTGGGTCGAGGATGGTGCGGCCTGTGACCTTGAACTCGATGGCCTGTTCCGTAGGTTGCGACTCAGTCGCAACAGACCGAACCTCACCCAGCACCGTGGTCTGTGCGAACTTGCAGTCAGGATAGAACACGGCGATGAAGCGGCGGGCAATGAGGTCGTAGACCTTGCGCTGAATATCAGTCAGGTTTTGGGGGACTATACCTGTGGGAATGATGGCATGGTGGTCTGTTACTTTCGAAGAGTCGAATACTTTCTTCGACTTTGGTAACGGCTTGCCGCCCAGTTGCTTAACTAAGTCTGCATAAACCGATTGCCCGGCAACCTTCACTTGGAAGAGACCGTTCATGGTTTGGGGGCATTTCCCATAGACATCATCAGGCAGGAATGTGGTATCCACACGCGGATAGGTGGTCAGTTTCTGCTCATAGAGTTGCTGGATGATGTTGAGAGTCGTCTCGGCCGAGTAGCCGTATTTCCTGTTGCAGTCCACCTGCAACGATGTCAAGTCATAGAGCGATGGCGGTGTCTCCTTGCCTTGCTTCTTCTCAACCTTCGTCACCGTGAACGGCTTGCCCTCGATGGTGGCGAAGGCCTTTTCACCTTCTTCCTTCGAGGTGAACTTTCCTGATGTGGCGGTGAAGGTGGTGTCGCGATAGACGGTGGCCAGCACCCAATAGGGCTCTGGCTTGAAGTTGTCGATTTCCTTCTGGCGGTTCACGATAAGGGCGAGGGTGGGGGTCTGCACACGACCGATGGAGAGCACCTGGCGGTTCTGTCCGTATTTGATGGTATAGAGGCGCGTGCAATTGATGCCGAGGAGCCAGTCGCCCACGGCCCGTGAGAGTCCTGCCAGGTAGAGTGACTGATATTCTGACTGGTCTTTCAGGGTGGCGAACCCCTCGCGGATGGCCTCGTCGGTCATGGACGAGATCCACAGGCGCTGAACGGGACATTTGGCCTGCGCCTTTTGCATCACCCAGCGCTGGATGAGTTCACCCTCCTGCCCAGCGTCACCGCAGTTGATGATGCCGTCGGCCTGCTGCATGAGCCGCTCGATGATGGCAAACTGCTTCTTGATGCCCTCGTCCTCTTTCAGGCGGATGCCGAAGCGCTGGGGAATCATGGGCAGGGCCGACAGGCTCCACGCCTTCCACATGGGGGTGTAGTCTTCCGGCATCTTCAGTTCGCACAGGTGTCCGAACGTCCAGGTCACCTGATAGCCGTTACCTTCCATATAGCCGTCGTGGCTGCTGTTAGCACCTATGATGCGTGCTATGTCCTTGGCCACGCTGGGCTTCTCTGCGATACAAACAATCATGCTTCGTTTATTTTAGGGCACAAAATTACGAATAAACGAGGAGATAAACAAATAAAAACACAAAAAATGAGCGTGTGCCAATGCACAAGAATTATATAAAAACAACGGATTTCACGGATTTTACGGATTTAAGCCCTGCTGATTCAGCAACTTAGATAATCCGTTTAATCCGTGAAATCCGTTGTGGGTAATGATGACTTTAATAGGCGTGATCGTCTGATTCTATCTCTGCGCGGTCTATCTTCTTGCTGTCAATCTTGCGCCAGCAATAGATGATGTAGGCCAGGACGAAGGGAACGAGCAGCGACACCCAGAACATGGTGTTCAGCGTGAAGTAACTGCTGCATGAGTTCTCCAGCGTCAGCGACGACTGCAGGTCTGCTGTCGAGGGGTAGTAGGCCGTGTGGTTCCAGGCTGACATGAGCAGCAGGGGCGTCACAGTCAGCACGGTGCCGATGCCGGCAAACCAGATACCTGTTGATTTGAGGTTGGAGGTTTGAGATTTGAGGTTTAGCAATTCACTTCCTATTCCCCAGAGGACGAGGACGACGCCGATGAGCAAGACGGCGGTGAGATACCACATCTCAATCATGTTGTGCAGATACTTGTTGGGCTCCATGAAGATCTTTCCTGTGTCGTCGTAGGCATAGCCGTCCTTCAGCAGCAGGTGAACGAGGTAGGCCACAAAGAGCACCACGAAGACAAAGGCTGCACCAGCCAACTGGTAGCGGCAGCGGGTGCGGATCTCGTCGTCATTGATGTTGTTCATCATGTAGAGCGTGCCCAGGGTGCGTGCCAGGAAAAGCACAGCCAGTCCGAAGACGAGCACCCAGGGATTGAGCAGGGCATCAAGACCATGCGAACCGTTAGCCCAATGGGAGATGACTATTGAACTTGGACCACTGACCATCGAATCGACATCAATGAGGTTGCTCTTTTCTACGATGAAGTTGGAACCCTCGAAGAAGGTGGCAACGGCGCCGCCCAGGAGCAGCGGACCCAGGATGCCGTTCAGCACGAGGAAGCACTGGAAGGTCTTCGGACCGAGGAAATTGCCCAGTTTGTTCTGGAACTCATAACTCACGGCCTGCAGCACGAAGGTGAAGAGGATGAGCATCCACAGCCAGTAGGCACCACCGAACGACGTGCTATAGAACAGCGGGAACGAGGCGAAGAAGGCACCGCCGAAGGTGACCAGCGTGGTGAACGTGAACTCCCACTTGCGGCCTGTGGAGTTGATGAGCATACGGCGCTCCTCGTTGTTCTTGCCTATGGTGAATATCATGGAGTTGGCTCCCTGCACGAAGAGGAGGAAGACCAATAGTGCTCCCAGTAGCGATACGACGAAGCACCAGTAGTGTTGCAAAAATTCGTATGTCATAGTTGTGGTCCTTTCTTAATTTGTTTCAACAGGATGCTGATTTCCACGGCGAGCATGGTGGTGAAGAGGATGAGGAAGAGAATGAAGGTGATCATCACACTCGACGAGTGCAGGTCGCTGACGGCAGCCCAGGTGGGCAGCATGTCCTGAATGGTCCAGGGCTGTCGGCCAAACTCTGCCACGAGCCATCCGCTCTCAGAGGCGATATAGGCCAGGGGCACCAGGGCGATAGCAGCCCAGCAGAGCCAGCACGGCAGGGTGGAGGGGTCGTGCTTGTCGGCCTCGGTCTCAGGAAGCAAGCCGACGGCGGCAAAGAGCCGGCGTGAGAACATCGACACCAGAGGCACCTTGAACAGCAGCAACAGCAGCATGGCGAAGAAGGCGATGAACAGACAGCCCAAGCCTACCATCGTGCGGAATGCCCAGAAGTTGATGGGGACTGAGGGTATCAGGTCGGCCTTGTCGCGCACATAGCCATAGCCGAAATACTTCATATTGTCGTTGAGGATTGAGAGATAGGAGTCGAGTGCTTCTTCGCTCGCTCCTGTAGCCTTGGCCTCGCGATAGTCGGCCAGTGCCTGGATGGCCATTTTGCCGCGCTCGATCTTCTCATCGGCAGAAGGCTCCACCTCACCAGTTACGGGGTTGGTCCACCCGCCTTCCAAGAGTTCCTTGATGCCTGGCACATAGCCGTCGGGCTTGTTGGTAGCCATCATCGACAGACCATAGGGCATGTCAATCTTCATCGGTGGTTCCTTACCTGTCATAATCTCCTGCAGCGTAGGCTCCTCGAAGGGGCTGACCAGTGAGATCATCGTTAGTCCCTGTTCCGTGCCGCCCTGATACAGGGCCTCCATGGCTGCCAGTTTCATGGGCTGAACCTGTGCCACGGTCTGACCGGACTTATGGCCGGTAGCAGCAGCGCCGATGGAGGCGATGAGGCCCACGATGACAGCAATCTTCATGCTCTGTACGGCCATCTGCGTCTCACGCTTCTTCAGCAGGTACCAGCAGCATACGGCTACCACGAATACGGCGCCGATGATCCACGACGAGATGACGGTATGGCAGAACTTGTCGATGGCGAAGGGCGAGAGGGCCACTTCGAGGAACGAGGTCATCTCGTTGCGCATCGTGTCGGGGTTGAAGGCGCATCCCACGGGATACTGCATCCAGGCATTGGCAACGAGAATCCACCAGGCGGAGATGGTAGCACCCAGACCCGTGAGCCAGGTGGAGGCGAGGTGGAAGCCTGCCGACACTTTCTTCCAGCCGAAGAACATCACGGCAACGAAGGTCGACTCCATGAAGAAGGCGACGATGCCCTCGACGGCCAGCGGCGCACCGAAGATGTCGCCTACGAACCACGAGTAGTTAGACCAGTTGGTACCAAACTCGAACTCGAGGATGATGCCCGTAGCCACACCCATGGCGAAGTTCACACCAAAGAGTTTCTGCCAGAACTGGGCTGTCTTTCGCCAGAAGTCAGTACGTTTCCTGTAGTAAATCGTCTCGGCGATACCCATGATGACCGCCAGACCGAGTGTCAGCGGTACGAAGAGCCAGTGGTAGATGGCCGTCAGCGCAAATTGTGCTCTTGACCAGTCAATGGTTCCTGGGTCGATGTTAAGAAGGATGTTTTGCATAATATTTGGGTTTTTAGTGTATTGTTTCCGAGGAGATGTTATAGGGCTATGGCGAGGCCCTGTCGATGAGTTCCGTGGCTACGAAGTCGGCTTCTCCGCCTTTCTCGGTATGCTGGCCGATGTAGTTGGGGAAGAAGAAAAACTTGAGGACGGCAAAGATGATGATGAGTTTGACGATGATGACTGCCCAAAGCGTCTTCCCCAGAGTCATGTTGCGGAAGCCGTCATAGTACAGGTCGAAGGCACGATAGAGAAAGCCGTTCTTGTTCATAGGCTGTAGTCAGAAGGTATTGCTTTCAAGCGACAAAGATAGTTAATTAATTCGAAAGTTCCAAACATTTTGCCTAATTTGTCCTGCTTTTCTCAAATAATATTAATAAAAAGAGGTATAGGGAGGGAATTGTTTGGACAATTCGATAGAAAATATTACCTTTGCAGCCGAATTTTTTTAAGCATGTATGAATAAGAAGAAACTAATATCCATTATCGTAGCGGCAGTCGTTGTTATCGCTATGGGTGTGGCTCTCGTGTTTGCCCTCATCGAGAGAGAAGGACTGAAGAGCGAGAACCAGGAACTCCAGGAACTGCGTGAACTGGCAGAGTTGGACAAGCAGGAAATGGAGAATGACTATGAGCGTCTTACTGTACAGTACGGTGAGATGATTTCCCAGATTAACAATGACTCCCTCATCGAGCAGTTGACGCAGGAGCAACTGCGCACCCAGCAACTGCTGAAGGAACTGAAGGAGGTCAAGGCTACCGATGCCCGTGAGATAGCCCGCCTGAAGGCTGAACTGTCCACGGTGCGCGAGGTGCTGCGCTCCTATATCCGGCAGGTCGACTCGCTGAATCAGGTCAACCAGCAACTGGTGGCCGAGAACGACCGTGTGAAGGATGAACTGGCCCAGTCGAACCAGGCCAACGAGGGCCTGCGTCAGGAGAAACGGAACCTGACGGAGAAGGTGGCCATCGCTGCCCAACTCGATGCCACCGGCATCACGATGACGGCCCTAAACAAGCGTGGTAAGTCGGTGAAGAAAATGAAGGACTGTAAGACCATCCAGGTGAACTTCACCATCGCCCGTAATGTGACGGCAACCAACGGCAATCGCACGCTCTATGTGCGCATACAGACACCGACCGGTGCTGTGCTGACCGAGGGTACCTTCCCTTACGAGAACCGCCAGTTGGAATACTCGATGAAGAGAGTGGTGGAATATGCTGGCGAGGAGTTGCCCGTCACGGCCAACTGGCAGGTGGGCGAATTCCTTGAGGGCGGTGAATACCGCGTCAGCATCTTCTCGGATGGCAGCATGATAGGAACAAGGACGTTTACTTTTAATTAATATTATGAAGAAATATCTTGCCTTTAGCCTTTGGCTTTTGGCTTTTGGCTCCCAGACAGCCGGGGCACAGCATCTGTTGAGCCTTGACAGTTGTCGGGCAATGGCCCTGCGCAACAACAAGCAGATGGGCGTGTCGCAACTGAAGCAGGAGGTGGCCACAAACCTGAGGAAGTCGGCCCGTACGAAATATCTGCCGCATGTCAGTGCCATCGGTGCCTATCTGCATACCAGCGAGGAGGTGTCGATACTGAACGACCAGCAGAAGGCAGGGCTGAGCAGTCTGGGCACTAATGTCATGGGGGCGGTGAGTCCGGCTGTGGGCCAGTCTATGGCCAATTTCGGCACCTTGATGTCACAACTGGGAATACCTGCCGATGCAATCCAGAATATGGCTGGGCAGTTGCAGCAGAATATGACGGAGATGTCAGGCAACATGAACAATATGGGAAAGAACATAGTGGATGCCTTCCGTACGGACACCCGTAATATCTGGGCCGGTTCGGTGATGGTCACCCAGCCCGTATTCATGGGTGGCGCTATCGTGGCATTGAACCGTCTGGCTGATATCAACGAGGAGATGGCGACCAACTCGTCGGATCTCCGTCGTCAGGGGGTGCTCTATTCCACCGACCAGGCCTACTGGCAGGTGGTGTCGCTCAAGCATAAGAAGCGATTGGCGGAGGGCTATCTCGAACTGGTGAAGAAGTTCGACCACGACGTGCAGCGCATGATAGACGAAGGTGTCGCCACCCGTAGCGATGGCCTGAGTGTCAGCGTGAAGGTCAACGAGGCAGAGATGGCGCTGCAGAAGGTGGACGACGGTCTGGTGCTGTCGAAGATGCTGCTCTGCCAGATGATTGGTCTGCCGTTGAAAGAGGATATCACACTGGTCGATGAGGACTCCGAGGACCTGTCGGTTGTGACCCTTCAGCCGCAACTGGAGGTGGAACAGGCCATTGAGAACCGCCCAGAACTGAAGGTGCTCGGTAACACAGTGGACATGACCCGTCAGGTGACCAATATCCTGAAGGCTGGCAATCTGCCGCAGGTGGCTGTGGTAGGTGGCTATTCCGTGAGCAACCCCAATGTGCTGAACGGCTTCGAGAAGAAGTTCGGCGGTTTGTGGAACGTGGGTGTCCTGGTGCGCGTCCCCCTGTGGAACTGGGGTGATGTGGCTTATAAGGTCCGTGCTTCCAAGGGGGCAACTGCTATTGCCAACCTGGAGCGGGAGGATGTCCGCGAGAAGATAGAACTGCAGGTGAACCAGAATACCTTCAAGGTCGATGAGGCCAACAAGCGGCTGGTGACGGCCCAGACGGGTATTGAGCGGGCCAACGAAAACCTGCGTATTGCCAACCTTGGCTTCAGTGAGGGTGTCATTGCCCCAACGGTGGTTATGGAGGCGCAGACAGCGTGGCTCCAGGCCCAGTCGCAGTTGATAGATGCCCAGATTAACGTCAAGTTGTCGCAGGTTGACCTGCAGAAGTCTCTTGGAACACTTTATTAATGGATAATCGAAAATAATAAAAATATGAGTAATCAAGCAAAAAAACAGCATCATAACATCCTGTGGGCCATCCTCGGCTTTGCAGGAGTGGTGGTGGTCGTAGCCCTGATCGGCTTCTTTACACTTGGTCGTGATCCCGAACTGATTCAGGGACAGGTGGAAGTTGCAGAATACCGCGTGTCGAGCAAGGTGCCCGGCCGTATTCTTGAGATTCGTGTGAAAGAGGGTGACTTCGTTCGTGCCGGCGATACACTGGCCATCCTCGATGCCCCTGAGGTGAGAGCCAAGATGCAGCAGGCACAGGGTGCTGAGGCTGGTGCTTCTGCCCTGGAACAGATGGCCCGCAACGGTGCCCGCAAGGAACAGGTGCAGGGTGCCTACCAGTTGCTGCAGCAGGCCAAGGCTGGAATGGAGATTGCCGAGAAGTCGTACAACCGTGTGCAGCGCCTCTACGACGAGGGGGTGATGAGTGCCCAGAAACGTGACGAGGCCTATGCTCAGTACAAAGCCTACGAGGCACAGATGAAGGCCGCCCAGAGCCAGTACGACATGGCTGTGAATGGTGCCCGTCAGGAAGAACGGGAGGCTGCCAAGGCACAACTCGATCGTGCCAAGGGTGCTGTCGAGGAGGTCAACTCCTACATCAATGAGACCGTACAGATAGCCCAGATGGACGGCGAGGTGAGCAGTATCTATCCTAAGGTGGGCGAACTGGTCGGTACGGGCAGTCCTATCATGACCATCTCTATGATGAACGATATGTGGGGTGCCTTCAATGTGCGTGAGGACCAGTTGGACGGCATGCAGGTGGGTACGGAGTTCATGGCTTTCGTTCCAGCCTTCAATCAGGAAATCAAGATGAAGGTCTATCACATGAAGGACCAGGGCTCGTATGCCGTCTGGAAGGCAACAAAGGCCAATGGACAATTCGACCTGAAGACCTTCGAGGTGAAAGCCCGTCCGGTGGATACGTTCGAGGGTCTGCGTCCGGGCATGTCGCTTATAAAGAGGTAAAAGGTGAGAGGTGAAAGGTTAATAGTAAAGAATAGGCTGAGATAACGTGAAGACCCTGAAGCAGATATGGCAAATCTGCCTGCGCGAACTGATGATTCTTAGACAGAATCACATGTACAGGTTCTGTATGGTGGCCTTTCCCATACTGGTGATGGTGTTTTTCACCTCACTGATGGACGACGGCTTGCCCACGGAGATGCCTGTCGGTGTTGTCGATTTGGATAACACGTCAACCTCTCGTTCGCTGGTGCAACGCCTCGATGCCTTCCAGATGTCAAAGGTCGTGGCCCACTATCCCAGTGTGAGTGAGGCACGCCATGCCATCCAGCAGGACGAGATATACGCTTTCCTCTATATACCAAAGGGTACGACCCGCGACCTGATGGCCAATCGCCAGCCGAAGGTATCGTACTATTACTCGGTTACGACACTGGCAGCGGGAAACCTGTTGATGAAGGACCTGAAGACCATCTCGACGCTGGGTTCGGCGGCTGTAGGACAAGCCACGCTGAGAGCCAAAGGCTTAACAGACGGTCAGATTCAGACATTTCTGCAACCCATCAAGATTGACCTGCACCAGATTGCCAATCCTTGGACGAATTACAACTCCTATATCTCTGCGGTGATGGTGCCAGGTATGCTCATGCTCTTCATCTTCCTCGTCACGGCCTATTCGTTAGGCAACGAGGTGAAGTTTGGCACGTCGAAGAAGTGGCTTGCTATGGCCGACAACAATATCGTTATCGCTATATTGGGAAAGTTCTTACCGCAGACGCTTATTTGGCTGGCCATAGTCTATGGCTATGAGTTGTATGTGTTCTATGGGCTTGGCTTCCCCCATTTAGGCAGTCCCTGGATGATGGCGCTGCTGGGATTGATGCAGGTGCTCGCATCTCAGGGCTTTGGCGTCTTTGCTTATGGACTGACACCATCGCTGCGTATGTCGATGAGTATCTGTTCGCTTTGGGCGGTGCTCAGTTTCTCGATAGCAGGCTTCGCGTTTCCCGTCATGGGTATGGACGGCCCGCTGCAGTCAATGTCGTGGCTGTTCCCCTTGCGCCATTACTACATGGTTTACCAGATATGCGTGTTCAATGGCTACCCGCTATTGGAGGCGTGGTTCCACTTTGCCGCCCTGGCTGCGTTCATCCTGCTGCCCTGGCCGTTTATCAAGAAAATTAAAAACGCGATGCTGACTTATGTCTACATACCATAGTTTGAGCAGAATGATTAATGACACCTTCTACATCTGGCGACGTGAACTGATGCAGGTGTTTAAGGACGAGGGCGTATTGACCTTCTTAATAATCGTCCCGTTGGTCTATCCGTTGCTCTACTCGTGGATATACAATAACGAGAGGATTCATGAGGTACCGGTGGTAGTGGTCGACGATTCTCATACAGGGCTCTCGCGGCAGTTCATTCGTATGTGCGATGCCTCGCCCGATGTTCATGTAGCCTTCTATGCGCAAGATATGGATGAGGCCAAATCGCTCATCAGCCGTCAGTTGGTGAAAGGTGCCTACTACATACCTAGCGATTTCGATGTCAAGGTGAATCGTATGGAGCAGGCCACGGTGAGTGTCTATTGTGACATGTCGTTGATGCTCACATATAAGGCTGTCTTCCAGGTTGCTCAGTTGGTGTCTATGGAGATGGGGAATGAGATTAAGACAAAGTGGGGTGGCCTCTACACCAGCCGTGAGGAGGCTATAGCGACTCGTCCGTTGGACTATGACGATGTACCTATCTTTAATCCCTCTGGGGGCTATGGGTCGTTTGTGCTGCCCGCTGTGCTGATGCTGATTCTGCAGCAGACGCTGGTGTTAGGTATTGGCCTGGCTGCAGGTACGGCGCGAGAGAATAATCGCTTCAAGCAACTTATCCCTATCAGCCGGCCCTATCAGGGCACGCTTCGCATCGTCTTTGGTAAGGCACTGTGCTACTTCATGATCTATGCCATTATGGGAGCCTGGCTGGTGGTGATAGTGCCCTATATATTCAGTTTCCCGCAGTTGGCCTCATGGAAACCGCTATTGCTGTTGATGCTGCCTTATATTCTGGCTTGCATATTCTTCGGTATGGTAGTGTCGTGCCTTATGAAATATCGTGAGAACGTCATGCTGATGATTGTCTTCATGTCTGTTCCCTTGCTGTTCCTCTCTGGTGTCAGTTGGCCGCAGTCCAATATCTCTGGATTCTGGCAGGGCGTGTCCTGGGTGTTCCCATCCACCTTTGGCTTGAGGGCCTATGTCCGGCTGAACTCGATGGGGGCAACTATTGGCGACGTATCGCATGAGATCTTTGTACTCTGGATTCATGTAGCCGTCTATTTCGCCATCGCATGTGGCGTCTACCGCTATCAGATCTATCTGACGCGACAGGATGCGCTTGAGCGTTTGAGCGAGATGAAACAAAGGAAAAAGCAGAAGCAGTAAGAACTGCTTCTGCCTTTTTATTTATACATTGACGGAGGTTAACTCCCTACAATTTTAGTCTTTGGCAGATCCTTGTTGCGACGGTTGACCACTGTCACAACAGCCTGTGCCAGGTTGATGAAGGCCTGACCGGTCACCGTGTCAACCTTGGTGGCGGCAGGGGCTCCCTCGTCGCCGCTTTCACAGATGCTCTGTACCAGTGGTATCTGTGCCAGCAGGGGGATGTTCATCTCTTGAGCCAGTGCCTTGCAGCCTTCTTTGCCGAAGATGTAGTATTTGTTTTCTGGCAGTTCGGCTGGTGTAAACCACGCCATGTTTTCTATCAGGCCGAGGATGGGCACGTTCACTTTCTCGTTACGGTACATATCGATACCCTTGCGGGCATCGGCTAGGGCTACCTGCTGGGGGGTGCTGACAATGACGGCACCGGTGATGGCCAGGGTCTGTAGTAGTGTCAGGTGGATGTCGGAAGTGCCTGGAGGCGTGTCAAGGATAAAGTAGTCCAGTTCGCCCCAGTTGGCATCGGCTATGAGTTGCTTCAGGGCACTAGTAGCCATGCCGCCGCGCCACAGCGTAGCCGTATCGGGGCTGACGAAGAAACCGATGCTGAGGAGTTTCACACCGTATTGCTCGATAGGCTCTATCAGGTCGCGGCCGTCGATATTGGTGGCATAGGGACGGGCATCCTCCACATGGAACATCTTGGGCATTGAGGGGCCGAAGATATCAGTGTCCAGCAGTCCGACCTTATAGCCAAGACGAGCCAGGGCAATAGCGAGGTTGGCCGAGACGGTGCTCTTGCCTACGCCGCCCTTGCCGCTACTCACGGCAATGATGTTCTTTACGCCAGGCAATAGTTTGCCTGCCTCTGGACGGGGCTTCGACTTGAACTCGGTCTCTATCTCCACCTCCACATCCTGACCGCAGTGGTACTTGATGGCTGCCTCTGCTGCCTTAACAGTTGATTTTAGGAATGGGTCGGTGTCGCGCGGGAATAGTAGCACTACACGTACCTTCCAGTTCTTTCCTCCTTCTGCGGGATTGAGAGGGGTTACTGTTGGCTGGTCAGCCACCATCTCACTCTCTACTAGGTTCTTCTTCGTGCCGGCATAAGTCACAGTGGCCAGCGCGTCCATGATTTTCTTGGGATACAAACTATTAGAGTTCATCATTCATTCGGTATAAAAATCGCTTCTTAGTTCTCAATAATCTGAGCAAACTTGTTCCACGACTTGTCTTTCTTGTAGTTGTTCTTGGCGCCTCTTGGTACCATCACACGACAGGCATTGTGAATCACCCCCTTGAAAGTGCTGCTACTGATGGAGGGGGGCAGGGGAGTCATGGTGTAGACCTCCTTGAGTGAGACACACTTGGCAAAGGCGTTGCCACCGATTTTCTTCAAGGCCGCAGGCATCTCCACGTGGCGCAGGGCACTGCATTCACGGAAGGCTGCGCTGCCTATGCTGGTACAGGCGGCGGGAATAGCGATGGTCTGTAATGAGGCACAATTCTCAAAGGCATGGTCGCCAATCTTCGAGATGGCAATAGGGAGGATGATGTTTGTCAGCGACGAACAATCCAGGAAGGCATTGTCATCGATGGACTTGACCGACACAGGCAGGTTGACCACATGTAGCGAGTGGCACGAGCGGAAGAGGTCGCTCTCTATTTTCTCGATGAATCCCTGAATGGTAATGCTGTCGAGAGATGTGCAATTCTCAAAGCAATCATTGCCGATATGCTTGGTCATGTTAGGCACGACCAGGGAGTGCAGACTGGCACAATTCTCAAAGGCATGGTCATCGATGCGGTTCAGCGATGATGGTAGTTCTATACGGGCCATTGACTTGCAGTCGAAGAACGCCTTTTCTCCAATGGTCTTGATGGTAGATGGCAGTACGATGGTTTGCAGGTTAATGCAACCGAGGAATGTCTCGTCGCCAATGGACTGCAGGTTGCCTTTGATGGTACACTGCATCAGACTGCTGCAGCCTTCGAAGGTGGCGTCTCCCATACGGTTCACGTTGTCTGCTTCGAAATTTTCCAAACTGATACAGTCCTTGAAGACCTCAGTACCTATGCGGTTGACGCTGGCCACCTTAAACGCCTGTAGGCTGGCGCAGTTCTTGAAGGCACTATTGCCAATCTCTGTCAGACTGTTTTCGCCCATCTCAATGGTTGTCAATGCCTTACAACCCAAGAATGCCTCGTTTCCTATCTGGGTGACGGTAGCAGGCATTGTCAGCGAGAGCAGACTCTCACAACCTGCAAAGGTGGCATTGCCTATGCGGCTGATGGCGGCTTCTATTTCCACCTTCTCCAGCATTTTGCAGTTGTTGAAGGCATAAACGTCGATGAGGGTCACATTCTTCGGGATGCTGATAGACTTCAAAGCTTGACAGCCGTCGAAGGCGTGGTTGTCAATGGTAGTCAGTTGCGCCGGCAGTTTGATAGAATCCATGCTCGAACAGTTATTGAAGGCATAGTCACCGATGATACGTGTCGTGTCAGGGAAGACTACCTCCTTGAGGTTGGTGCATCCGCTAAAGCAACTGCGGCCCACTTCCTGGGTCGTGTTGGGTAGCACAATGCGCTCCAGCACTTTACAGTTCAGGAACATGGCAGCCGGCAACACGTCAGCCTTTGTTCGGAATGACCCCTTGCCCTCGGGGATGCTGGCTTCCGACAGATCGATGCTCTTCAGCACGGCCTCGCCCGCCTTCTTGGGTCTCATACGACTGGTCATCTGCTGAATCACCTTGATGTCGGTGCCATTCAGCGGGCCACAGATTTTCAGGTCCTCTATGGTGTAGCGGATGCTATCGGGCAGTTGCTCACCCAGTTTACCCACGGAGTCCACCGTAACAATTATCTGCTGTGCAGCAGCAATGAAAGGTGAAAAAGTAAAAAGGCAAAGAAGTATAATCGCTCTTACCCATCCCTTTGTTCTGTTCACGTGTTTCATATATAATTCCTTTCTTAAATCTCAAATCTTAAATCTCCAACCTCAAATCTCCGCTCGAGCTTGCTCGCTTTCACTAAGCGAAGCGACTGAAAGAAACCTCAAATCCTACTTCGCTTTTTCCAGTGAACTGCGCTTTGTGCGGTGGTAACTGCGGTAGTCATCAAGTTCAATCTCTATGTCCGGCTCTTCCAGCAGGCCCTGCTGAGGCAGGTGGAACTTGATATATTTGATGCTCAGTCCCCGCTCAAGCCACATCTTCTCGTAGTAGGTCTGTATGCTGGAGGCGGCGTGGAGAGCCTCGTTGCTCTCTTGTTCCTCTGGAATGTCCTGGTTCTCCGGCTTTCCATAGAGGTCGTCGGTCTTCAGTTCCACGGGCAGGCCGTTACGCTCCACCAGGGCACAGGTGTAGGTGAAGAGGAAGTTGGAATCGGTCTTCAGATGGATGATGCCCCCGTCGGTCAGGAAGTGGCGATAGCGCTCCAGGAAGTAGGTCGACGATAGACGCTTCCGCGGGTTTTTCATCTGTGGGTCACTGAAGGTGAGCCATATCTCCTGCACCTCGTCCTTGGTAAAGAAACGGTCGATAATCTCAATGTTGGTGCGTAGGAAGGCCACGTTCTTCAGTCCCTCGTTCAGGGCCAGCGTGGCACCCGTCCACATGCGGGCTCCCTTGATATCAACACCAATGAAGTTGAGATTGGGGTGCTGCTTGGCCAGTTCAACGGCATATTCACCCTTGCCACAGCCCAGTTCCAGGACGATGGGGTTCGTGTTCTTAAAATATTGTTCGTGCCAGTGTCCACGCATAGGAAACTCCACGTCGCTCACCACCGAGTAGGGGTACTGAAAGACGTTCTCGTAGGTCTCCATATCGGCAAACTTGGCCAGTTTTCCTTTGCCCATGCTTCTGTATTTGCTTTTCGTCGCAAAAGTACGAAAAAAAAATCAATTGAGCAAAGAAATCTCTTTTTTACTTTGCTTCTTAGGAAGAAAACTATCAAAACTGATGTCCGTTCTGCATACAAAATGGTAGCCATCCAATCGGGTGGCCACCATTATTGGTACATGTTCAACGCTTAAATCGAAAGCAGTATATGCTCCGTCCTAGTAAGAAGAAGTCATAGCAAGCGTCTGAAGAAGGTTCTCTGAGTTCTTCTTACGGGTGGCATTCGAGATGAGAAAAAGGTCAACCAGCCACCATACCCAGAATAGGGTGCCGCAGGAGACGGTGCCAACAATAATGCCGACGAGCAATTTTGCGACACCCATGCCTATGTCACCGATGTAGAATCGGTCGATACCCAGAGTGCCTAGGAGAACGGAGATGATCAGAGCAGTGGTGGGGTCTTTCAGGTTACTGAAGAGGATGGCAGCCTGCGTGTGATCCAGGTCTACAAGACGTTCGCGGATGGTCTCGATGTATTCCGGGGCCAGTTTCGAACTGTTCATCATGATTAATTGATCGGCTTGTTTTTGTTCCATATTGTTATAGTTTTGATGGTTTAATCTGCATATTGAGGGCAAAGGTAAGAAAAATATTCAAAACAGCCAAATAATGACACAAAAAAACGCTCCAAATTTCTTTGGAGCGCATGTTACTAAGAGTTCTGAGTGCGATTAGATCTGCTCCAGAATCTTGTTGGCGTTGTACTGGCGGGTACGGCTACCAGCGGTGAAGAGGTCGATAAGACTCCAAATGCCGCAGCCACCGCAGGTGCACAACTTGGCAACACCCAGACCTGTTTCGCCCAGCATGAAGCGGTCAACACCATAGGCACCGAGGAAGAAAGCGATGAGGAACATCATGGTGGTGCCCTTCAGGTTAGCGAAAGCAGCTGTTGCGGTACCCTCGTCAGCATTGAGCAGACGCTCACGAATGGTCTCGATGTACTCAGGAGCGATTTTGTCAGCGTTGATCTGAATCAACTGATCGGCTTGTTCTTTTGTCATAGTTGTAATAATTTTTGGGGTTAATAAATGTGATTTAAATATGTAAAATGTTTCTTACTATCATCCAGCCTGGGGCAATAATGCACATTACGATAATCATGGTTCGTCCTTCCAGCACATGCCTCCATCGCTTTTGTGTCTCCCCCTTGAGTAGCAGTACCTCTATGCCGTAGAGAAGCAGGTAGGGCAGCAGGATGACAAGCATATAATTGTACTGAATGGCCTCCAAAAACCTGCCGTGCATGAATGCGTGAAGGAATCGCTGCATGCCACAGCCCGAACATTGCAATCCAGTAGTTGCTTTGAAAAGGCATTTCGGAGCCCATGATGTCTCTGATGGGTTAAACCAGTAAAGTAGTGCCAGTACGACCAGCACACCTGTCATGATGGCAATGAACGTCAGTTTTCTCACAAAGGCCTAAGTCAACTGTTGGCTATTTGAACGATTAACATAATAATGTTGAGGATGAAACTCAGTCCACCCAATACCGATGCAACGATGTTGAACGTTTTGGCTTTATTGGAGAGTTCCTCTGCCTGAGCCATACCTTCCTCGCCCATAGCCACAAGGTTGCTAATCTCGTTCGACTTGAGAAGAGCCATGACGGCAAACACAAGACCGATGATGCCACAGCATCCGCAGCAGAGTACGTTTAATATGATATTAACAATAGACCATACTTTATAGTCCTGTGGTGGAGCGGGCATATATCCCGGGTTTGAATACTGATAATCCATAGTTCTTTATGTTTAAATGTTTAGTATGTTTCTGATAATCAGCCACGCAAAGAATGTTACCACATACGTATAGATGAGTATAGGATGCTCAATAACGGCCTCAGCATGCCTTTTCCATTGCCCCCGTAGCACCCATTTCTCGATGATGACCATCAGCAGGTAGGGCAGGGCGAAGGTGAACCAGTAGTTGTATGAGAGCGCTTGTAGGAAGTTGCCATGAAGTGCTGCATGCGTTGCTCTTTGAAACCCGCATCCAGGACAACTGAGACCTGTCAGCAGTTTGAACGGGCATTTCGGCATGAGGGGCTGTTCTGTGGGGTTGAGCCAATAGAGAAGCAGCAGAGCCGATGCACACGCCAGCAATATGGCAATCCGTTTCTTCAATGCCAGTTATCAGCTTGCAGCGGCAATGGCTATGATAATTACATAGAAGAGTATATACAATATCCAGACTACAGCACTGGCTCCAATGCCGATGAGGCTCCATTTCTTGGCTTGGGCAGCCGACTCAGCAGCCTGCTCATACATACCCATGTTATACTGGTTGTTCACGTCGTTGGCCTTGATGATGGCATAGATACCTGCGGGAAGGCAGCAGCATGCCGTGCAGAAGATGGCTAAAACGAGGTTGTTGTCTGGCTTTTGGGGGGCATAATACCCTTGATTTGGTTCCATAATTCTAATTATTTTATGTGACTATTTATTGAGTTCTTTTGTCTGACTATTCAAAGACCTGAATGGCCCCTTCTATTCGATGACAACGGTTGTCCAGCCGTGCTTGTCTTCAATCTCACCATACTGGATGCCGCGAAGGGTATCGTAGAGTTTCTTGGAAACGGGGCCGGGCTGTGCACCGAAGTCGTAGCGCTTGCCGGTCTCCAGATCGTCTATATAAGAAATAGGTGAGATGACGGCTGCTGTTCCGCAGGCACCAGCCTCCTCGAATGTGGCGAGTTCCTCCTCGGGGATGGGGCGACGCTCCACCTTCATGCCGAGGTCTTCTGCCACTTGCATCAACGAGCGGTTGGTGATGGAGGGCAGGATAGAGGTGGATTTCGGTGTGACGTAGGTGTTGTCCTTGATGCCGAAGAAGTTGGCGGCACCGCACTCGTCGATATATTTCTTCTCCTTGGCATCGAGATAGAACTCACAGGCGTAGCCTTTCTCATGAGCCAAATTGTTGGCAAAGAGGCTTGCGGCATAGTTGCCACCCACCTTGTATTTACCTGTGCCGAGAGGAGCCGAACGGTCATATTCGCGGATTATGACGTAGGGGTTCGAGGCAAAGCCACCCTTGAAGTAAGGACCTACGGGAGTAACGAAAATCATGAAGAGGTATTCCTTGGCTGGATGAACGCCTACCTGAGCACTGGTGCCGATGAGCAGCGGACGGATATAAAGCGTTGCTCCGCTCTCATAGGTGGGAATCCACTCCTGATTCAGGCGCACCACCTTGTTGACCATCTCTGTGAAGAGTTCTGTAGGCACTTCAGGCATCATGATGCCGCGGCAGGTGCTCTGAAGACGCTCTGCGTTATCCTTCACACGGAAGGTACGCACTTTACCGTCTTTGCAACGATAGGCCTTCAGACCCTCGAAAGCCTCCTGGCCATAGTGCAGGCAGGTGGCAGCCATGTGCAGTTTCAGATATTCGTCGGAGCAAACCTCAATCTCGCCCCATTTTCCATCGCGGTAGTAACAGCGGACGTTGTAGTCTGTTGCCCTGTAACCGAACGATAGATTCTTCCAGTCTAAATCTTTCATTTTTATTATTCGTTCTATATTCAGATGGCTATAATATACACCATTTCAAGTTGCAAAGGTAGACAAAAATTTAATAACTTGCAAGTTTTTCTAACTTTTTTCTAAAATTTTCTTGATTTCACTGTCAGTTTTGTTCAGTTTTGCATTACATTGGTCAATTAGCCGTTGTGCTTCCTTGAGTTGCTGGGCCAGTTCATCGACCGAGAACTCACCGTTCTCCATCTTGACAACGATCTCCTCCAGTTTCTTTAAAGATTCTTCGTAACTCATATCAATTTCATTTTTTTACTTTTTCACCTTTTACTTCCGAGCGTACCGTTCCTTGTGCGAGTCGTGTCTCCAGTTCATCGCCTGGATGCAGTTCCTCGGGGGCTCTTACGACTTTGCCGTTACACAGCGTGATGCTATAGCCGCGCTTAAGCAGCAGGGCGGGGTCGAGAGCCTGAGCCCGCTGGGTAAGCAGGGCCAGACGATGCTGTTCTTTCATGAGCCTTTGTTCGCAACTGCTGCTACTCCTGATTTGCAGTTTCTCACAGTGCTGCCGTTGGTACTGGATGTGCTGTCCAGCCAGTGTGATGACCGTTTGCATCAGTCGTTGCAGACGGGCCTCTTCACGGGTCTTGACAATGGTGAAGAGGGTGGGGATGTGTCCTGCAATACGGGTCATGCGTAGCCGCTCTGTCTCCATCTTGATCTGTGCGTAGCGGGTGGCACGCTCACGGCAGGTGTCAATACGCTGTTGAGTGTGGTCTAGGTTGGAGATAAGGAACTGGGCCGCAGCAGTGGGTGTCTTGACGCGGGTGTGGCTGACCATGTCGAGGATGGACTCGTCGCGGTCGTGGCCTATGCCAGTGATAATGGGCAGTGGGAATTGGGCCACATTTTCTGCTAGAGTCAGTGTGTCAAAGCCAGACAGGTCAGCGGTGGCTCCACCGCCTCGGATGATGACGACGCAGTCGAACTGCGTGTTGGGAGTTTTCTGTTCTCCGTTCTCAGTTTGCAGTTGGAAAATTTTATTCAACTGCTGAATCACGCTCTGCTCTACTTGTTCGCCCTGCATGGTAGCGGGGAAGAGACGGGTTTGGAATGCGTAGGATGAGTCGGCCAGTTGGTTGACGAAGTCGCCATAGCCGGCGGCTGTCTCGCTGCTGATGACGGCAATGCTGAGACAGAATGGCGACACTTCGAGCGATTTCTGAAGGTCGAAGATGCCTTCAGCCCTCAGTTGACGAATAATCTCCTGACGCTTACGGGCCATGTCGCCCATGGTGAAGGTGGGGTCGATGTCGGTGACAATCCATGAGAATCCGTAGGCCTCGTGAAACTGTGCATAAACCTTTAGCCGAACTTTCAAGCCGGCATGGAGGCTTTGCCCGGTTGTCCGTTCGAAGTAAGGCTGTAGAAGGTTCCATGTGCTCTGCCAGCATTTGGCCGATGCCCGCGCCATGGGGGTGTTGCTCCGCTCGTCTTTTTCTATGAGTTCCATGAAGCAATGCCCCCTGTTGGTGCGGCATTCCGACAATTCAGTCTCCACCCAGTACTCACGACTAAGAGTCTGCTCTATGGTCATACGCACCAGCGAGTTCAGTTCGTATAGGGAAAGTGCCTTTTCGTTCATCTCTATGGCGGTAGCAAATTCTTCACTTTTCACTCTTCACTTTTCACTTTATATATGCGTTCCAAAAGTCCGGCATCCCATAGCCGTAGATATTGGTCGGTTCGTTATAGTGACTGGCGCTGCGGCGTACCAGTTCGATGATTTCCAGGGCACTCTTCTCCGGCATAGCCTGCCATAGACAAGCCACTAGACCCGTGACGAGCGGGGTGGAAAACGATGTGCCCATGTCGCGGACTAGCGTGCCACGGCCGGAGAGAAGGGTGACTGAGGTACCTTGTGCCACCACGTCGGGTTTGACGCGACCGTCCTGTGTCGGGCCGATGCTGGAAAAGGCTGCCAACCTTTGCCGTTTGTCGACGGCCCCTACCGTTAGGATGTCGTGGGCATCGGCGGGTACACTAATCTTTTTCCATTGTCCCATGCCTGCATTGCCGGCAGAGTTGCACAGAATGATTCCTTTCCGGGCCAGCATAGATGCACTCCTCGATATAAATGTGGTCTTGCCGTCGAGGTCCTGAAAGCGCAGGTCGTTGTCGTCACCGTCAAAGTCGAAGTATCCTAGTGACGAATTGATAATATCTGCGCCAACGGAGTCGGCCATCTCTGCCGCCATGGTCCAGTAGTCTTCCTCGATGGGCTGTTCGGTGTCAGGGTCCTCGCACTTCAGCAGCCAGTATGTGGCATCGGGGGCTGTGCCCATCATCACCTCGGGGGCGTTGGCGGCTAAGGCCGACAGTACTTTTGTGCCGTGGTCGTTAGCGTGGAAGGGGGCTGCATTGGCCTGCTTCTTCGTCTTCTTTTTTCCGCCTTCGGTGTCAGGTATGATAGGAGCGACAAAGTCACGGATACCCTTGATGCGTGCATATTGCAGAGCGGGGATGCGGTCGTAGTTCTGAAAACCGCCATCCAGAACGGCTATCGTTATGCCTTTACCTGTGAAACCTGCCTGATGGAGACGGATGCCACCAAGTGACTCAATCTGTTCGCGACTGCCGGCATAGCGGTCGTTCTTGACGGAATCCCACAGGTTGAAGTTCTCGTGTACATTCCATCTGATAGCGCCTGGCGCATCGATGGAGTCGGGCGATGCAAAGACGCAACGGCCCTCGACGACGACGGGCATACGGGTCAGCCCGGCCAGGAGTAGAGTGTCGGTGGAACGGACGAGCACGGTGTTTTGCCAGCGACTGGTGCCGATGACTTCGACACCATGCTGTTTGAACAGTTCAATATAGGCACGGCTCACTGGCAGGTCTGTTGAGTCGACAGCCAGACCTTGGCGTTCACGCCGCAGAAGGCTCTTGTGGGACAAGAAGCGCCTGGACTGGGTCAGTGAGAAGTCGGAATGGGCCTTGTCTATCAGAGTGTAGCGATAGACGTAGGTCTTCCTGCCTGGATATTTTATTTTCGCAGCCGATGCTGAGAGGGAGGTTAGGAGTATCAGCAACAGCCATGTCAGTCGTTCCATATTTTAAGTTATTGACTGCAAAGATACATTTTTTATTGTTATCAGACAAAAGAAAAGGGATAAAATCGACGGTAGTGGCAATTTTTTTATCCTTCGCTCTTCACTTTGCACTTTTTTTTGTACCTTTGCAACGGAATATGGAGAACAAACAGAAAGCACTGGAACTGGGACAGAAACCCGTGGGAAGACTGCTGTGGCAGTATGCCCTGCCAGCCATGGTGGCCATGGTGGCCAGTTCGCTGTATAATATCATCGACCGTTCGGTCATTGGACAGATGGTAGGTCCTGAGGCTATCGCAGGTTTGGGTATCACTTTCCCCTTTATGAACCTGAGTGCGGCCTTTGGTGCTGCTGTGGGTGTAGGTTCTTCTACATGTATCAGCGTCAAATTGGGGCAGCGTGACTATGCCACGGCTCAGCATCTGTTGGGCAATACGGTGACGCTTAATGTCATCGTGGGATTCCTCTTTATGGTCATCTGTCTTATATTCCTTGATCCAATCCTCATCTTTTTTGGAGCGTCAGAGGTCACGTTGCCGTATGCTCGGGAGTTCATGCAGGTCATCTTGGCGGGTAATATCGTTACCCACATGTATTTTGGCATGAATGCCGTGCTGCGTGCCGCAGGCAAGCCGCGTCACGCGATGTATGCCACGCTGTTTACCGTGGGGTGTAACATCGTGCTGGTCATGGCCTTTGTGTGGTGGTTCCGTTGGGGCATTAGGGGAGCGGCCCTGGCCACGATATTGTCGCAGTCGCTGGCACTCTGCTGGCAGATGTGGATTCTCAGCGACAAGCGCGAACTGCTTCACTTGAAGCGTGGCATATACCGTCTGAAGTCTGACCTTGTAAGAAATATCATTGCCATTGGCGTGTCGCCATTCCTGATGCAGAGCACCTCATGCGTCATCGTTATCTTCATGAACAACCAGTTCGTGCGCTATGGCGGCGACATGGCTGTAGGCGCGTACTCAATAGCAAACTCGATGGTGATGGTGTTCTTCATGTTTGTGATGGGTGTCACACAAGGTATGCAGCCAATCGTGGGTTACAACTATGGTGCTCAGAAGTACGACCGCATGATGCGCTGTTTGTGGATTGCTATTGCGGTGGCAACAGCCATCCTACTGTTCGGATGGGCATTGTCCATGCTATTCCCGCGACAGATGGCACGTATCTTTACCACTGATCCTGTATTGCTTGAAATGTCCGCCCATGGCATTGTGCTCGACATGCTGGTGTTCTTTGTTGTGGGTTCGCAGGCCACCATCACCAATTTCTTCCAGTGTATCGGCAAGGTGAAGATCAGCATCTTCCTCTCGTTGTCGCGCCAACTGATTTTCCTGCTGCCCATGGCCTACATCTTCCCGCTGTTCTGGAATCTGGACGGTGTGTGGTATGCCATGCCCGCCAGCGATTTTATAGCATTTGCCTTTACCATCCCCATATTGATGTGGCATATAAGAAAATTCAAGTCTTATGGACAAAAAGATAATCATTAACATCGGTCGTCAGGTGTGTGCCGGCGGTTTGGAAATCGGAAAGTTGCTGGCTGAAGAGTTCCATGCCAAATACTATGACCGTGAATTGTTGAATCTGGCAGCCAAGGAAAGCGGCTTCTCCGAGGAGTTCTTCAAACAGAGTGACGAGCGCAAGGGCTTTCTGCGTTCTTTCCTGCATCTGCCTTATAGCAACAACTGGGGAGAGGGGAGTGTTTTCTCGCAAGAGGGACTGTTTAAGTTCCAAAGCGATGCTATTATTAAGGCGGCCGAGGAGGACTCGTGTGTCTTTGTAGGCCGTTGTGCCGACTATGTGCTACGCGACTTTCCCAATGTGGTTAATGTGTTTATCACGGCTTCCATCGAATCGCGTGCTAAACTCTTCATGAAAGAGAAGGGAGTGTCATACAATGAGGCTGTCAAACGTATCCAGTATGTTGAGAACCGCCGTGCCTCCTATTATAATTATTATACAGGAAAACGCTGGGGACGTGCCGATAGTTATGACCTGTGTATCGATTCCAGTGTGATAGGTTCGGTAGCGACTGCAAGGCTCATTGCTGAGTTCGTCAGGAAGAAACTAAATCTCAATCCTCAAATCTAAAACTTCAAATCGTGAAGAGAATAGGCATCATCAGCGATACGCACAGTTATTGGGACGACAAGTACTTGCACTACTTCGAACCCTGCGACGAGATTTGGCATGCAGGTGACATCGGCTCCGTGGAGGTGGCAGACCGGCTGGCGGCGTTTAGACCGTTGAGGGCCGTCTGTGGCAACTGCGATGGTGGCGACCTGCGACTGATGTATCGTGAGTTGAATCGCTTCAAATGCGAGGACACCGATGTGCTCATCAAGCATATCGGTGGCTATCCTGGCAACTACGACCCGTCGGTGAGGCGATTGTTGTGTGAAAAACCGCCCCAACTCTTCATAGCGGGGCATTCGCATATCCTAAAGGTCAAGTTCGACCCTGCGCTCAATCTGCTGCACATCAATCCGGGAGCCGCAGGACTGCAGGGGTGGCATCGTGAGCGTACACTGGTCAGACTGACCATCGACGGCAGCACCTTCAAGGACTTGGAGGTAATAACCATTGACGATCCGAGAAGATTATGAAAGAATATCTAATTGATTTTGTCACTGGCACAATAGTTGCCGCTGTTCTTACGTTACTATCATATATAGTGGGTTTCGATAAGACATGGGATGATGCTGCACAGACCTTCGGCATGTGCTTTGTGGTCTATATTGCACTAACGCTGTTCAGCAAACTAAGGAATAAAAACAAATAATAAAGAATATGAAGAACATTGTTATTACTGGTGGCGCAGGCTTTATAGGAAGTCATGTGGTGCGCCTGTTCGTGAACAAGTATCCGGAGTATCACATCATCAATCTCGACAAGTTGACGTATGCTGGTAACCTGGCCAATCTGAAGGACATTGAGGACAAGCCCAACTATGAGTTTGTCAAGATGGACATCTGCGACTTCGATGCCTTTTATAAACTGATGCAGGACAAGAAGGTGGACGGCATCATCCATCTGGCAGCAGAGAGTCATGTGGACCGTTCCATCAAGGATCCCTTTACCTTTGCACGCACCAATGTGATGGGTACGCTCTCGCTTCTTCAGGCTGCGAAACTCTATTGGGAGTCGCTGCCAGAGAAATATGAGGGTAAGCGCTTCTACCATATCTCGACGGATGAGGTGTATGGTGCTCTGGAACTGACTCACCCCGAGGGTATTGAACCGCCTTTCACCACTACCGCCTCTTCGGCTGAGCATCATCTGGCCTATGGTGATAAGTTCTTCCTGGAGACCACAAAGTATAACCCGCATTCTCCCTACAGTGCTGCCAAGGCATCGAGCGATCACTTTGTCCGTGCCTTCCACGACACTTACGGCATGCCTGTGGTGGTGACGAATTGTTCTAACAACTACGGTCCCTACCAGTTCCCTGAGAAACTGATACCGCTGTTCATTAATAACATCCGCAACAGAAAACCGTTGCCCGTTTACGGCAAGGGTGAGAATGTGCGCGACTGGCTCTACGTGGAGGACCACGCCCGTGCTATCGACCTTATCTTCCACAAAGGTAAGATTGCTGATACGTATAATATTGGTGGCTTTAACGAGTGGAAGAACATCGATATCATCAAGGTGGTTATTAAAACCGTAGACCGATTGCTGGGTCGCAAAGAGGGTGAGGACATGGATCTCATCACCTTCGTCACCGACCGTGCCGGCCACGACCTGCGCTATGCTATCGACTCTAGCAAACTGCAGCGTGAATTGGGTTGGGAGCCTAGCCTCCAGTTCGAAGAGGGCATTGAAAAGACCGTCCGCTGGTATCTTGACAACCAGGAGTGGCTCGACAATGTCACCTCTGGCGACTATCAGAAGTATTACGATAAAATGTATAACAACCGCTAAATAGTGTGCTGTGCGGTTCCTCCGCACAGTTCCCATTGCTTATGAAGAAGATATTGCTTTTAGGCTCAGGAGAACTGGGCAAGGAGTTTGTGATTGCCGCCATGCGTGCTGGCCAGTATGTCATCGCCTGTGATCGTTACGACAATGCCCCTGCCATGCAGGTGGCCGACGAGCGTGAGGTGTTTTCGATGCTTGACGGCGATGCCCTCGAGGCTGTCGTGAAGAAGCATCAGCCCGACATCATTGTGCCGGAAATCGAGGCTATCCGTACGGAGCGCCTCTTCAAGTTCGAGGAGCAGGGAATCCAGGTGGTGCCGTCAGCCCGTGCCGTCAACTACACCATGAATCGCCGTGCCATCCGCGACCTTGCTGCCAAGGAACTGGGCCTGCGCACGGCAAAGTATTTCTATGCCAAGACCTTCGAGGAGTTCAAGGCTGCTGCCGACGAGATTGGCTTCCCTTGCGTTGTAAAGCCCCTGATGTCATCCTCTGGCCATGGTCAGAGTTATGTGCATAACGAGGGTGAACTGGAAACGGCTTTCCGTGAGGCCATGGAAGGCTCGCGTGGCGACGTGAAGGAAGTCATCATCGAGGAGTTCATCGACTTCGATTCTGAGTTTACCCTGCTTACTGTGACCCAGCAGCACGGTTGGCCCACGCTGTTCTGTCCGCCCATCGGACATGTGCAGAAGTCGGGCGACTATCGTGAGTCGTGGCAGCCCTACAAGATTAGCGACGAGGCTCTGAAACAGGCACAGTTCATGGCTGACAAGGTGACGAAGGCTCTGACAGGTGCCGGCATATGGGGAGTGGAGTTCTTCCTGACCAAGCAGGGTGAGGTCATCTTCAGTGAGTTGAGCCCCCGTCCACACGATACCGGTATGGTGACACTGGGACATACCACCAACCTCTCGGAGTTCGAACTGCATTTCCGTGCTGTCATGGGACTGCCTATCGCTGGTATCCATCTCGAGCACGCTGGTGCTTCGGCTGTGATCCTTTCTCCCAAGGAGGCCTGTACGCCTGTTGACCGTTCTCTGCTTGACTATAACTTCGTCGATGCCTTGAACGAAGACCGTACACGTGTCCGTATCTTCGGTAAGCCCGAGGCTCATAAGGGCCGTCGCATGGGTGTCGTGCTCTGCTATGGCGAGGTGGGCGACGATGTCAATGCCCTGCGTGACAAAGCCAAGCGTTTGGCTAAGACTGTGCTGGGTACGGATCCTTATGATAAACTAAGGTAAAAGTGAATCGTGATAAGTGAATAATTTGCTACCGCCGATGGATGTTCAGATTATCGACTTGCCCAAAATTTCCGACCCTCGTGGCAACCTGACGTTTGCCGAGGCTCAGTTGATGGTGCCGTTCGACATCAAACGGGTTTATTGGGTCTATGATGTGCCTGCTGGCGAGAGTAGGGGAGGACACGCCCATAAGCGTCTCCGTCAACTGCTCATCGCCCTCAGTGGCTCGTTCCATGTCACCCTCGACAATGGTAGAGAGCGCAAGACGGTCTTGCTGAACCATCCTTGGCAGGGTCTGCTTATCGATACGAACGTCTGGCGAACACTCGACGACTTCTCGTCGGGTGCCGTCGGTCTGGTGCTCGCCTCTGAGCATTACGAGGAGGAAGATTATATCTATGATTACGAAGAATTCCTGGATTACGTGAAATGTTCGAAATAAGGAGATACACACCAGCCGACAGACAGGCTTGGGACCGTTATGTGGCAAAGGCCCGTAACGCTACCTTCCTGTTCTATCGCAACTACATGGATTATCATGCCGACCGCTTTACGGACCATTCGCTGATGTTCTATGTGGGTTCTCACCTCCATTCCATCTTGCCTGCCAATATCGTGGGCGATACGCTCTATTCGCACCAAGGACTGACCTATGGCGGTCTGGTGATGGACATCGATGTGACGGCAGCCGATGTCATCCAGTTGTTTCGTGAGATGAACGACTGGCTGCGTGCAGCCGGCATTCACAGGGTGGTCTATAAACCTGTACCCTGGGTCTATCATCAGCATGCTGCCGAGGAGGATCTCTATCCATTGTTCTGGATTTGCAACGCTAAGGTCATCTCTCGCGACATCGGTACGGTTATTTTCATGCAGCAGCATCTGCGCTGGCGCAAGGATCGCCGTCGCCGTCTTCGCAAAGCCCATGAACTGGGTGTGGAGGTGAAGCGTGAGGATAACTTCCGTGCCTTCTGGCCTGTGCTCGAGAATAACCTCGTCGACAGGCATGGGGTGCGCCCTGTGCATACCGTTGAGGAGATAGAACTGCTACATTCGCGTTTCCCCAAGCATATCGTGCAGTACAACGCCTATTATGAGGGTGAGGTGGTAGCAGGACTCACGTTCTATCTGTCGCCACAGGTGCTTCACGGTCAGTATTGTTCGTCAACTCCCGTCGGTAAGAAGGTGGGGGCTGTGGATGCCATCTACGAGAGGGCGATGTACGAAGACTTCCCCGACTATCCGTATTTGGACTTCGGACGTTCTACCGAGGGTGACGGCTCTGTGCTCAACGACGGACTGGTGGCCCAGAAGGAGGGCTTCGGTGGACGCGCCATCTGCTACGATACCTACGAATGGACACTATGACGATAGACTATCTCTCTTTGAAACGTATCACGGCCATGCATGCCGATGAGATACACGAGGCTGTCAATCGGGTGGTTGACGGCGGATGGTATTTGCGAGGTGAGGCCACGGCCCGTTTCGAGGAGGAGTATGCCCGCTATATCGGTACGAAACATTGCATTGGGGTGGCTAATGGACTTGATGCCCTGACGCTTATCTTGCGTGCGTATATAATAATAGGTGTCCTAAAGGAGGGCGACGAGGTCATTGTTCCTGCCAACACCTTTATTGCAACCATTCTTGCCATTACAGAGAATCATCTGGTACCTGTCCTCGTGGAGCCTTCCGTCGATACCTTCCAGATCGACGACAGTCAGATAGAGCGGGCTATAACGTCTCGCACCTGTGCCATCATGCTGGTTCATCTCTATGGACGTTGTGCCTATACAGAGCGCATCGCCTCTATCTGTCACGCCCATAACTTCCTGCTCCTTGAAGACAACGCCCAGGCCCATGGCTGCTTTGCCAGCGTTCCCGATGGTTCTCCATCAGTCAAGACAGGCTCTCTTGGCCACGCTGCCGCCCATAGTTTCTATCCGGGAAAGAACCTTGGCGCGTTGGGCGATGGTGGCGCAGTCACTACCAACGATGATCAACTGGCTCAAGTCGTCAGGAGTATCGCCAACTATGGCTCGTCCTCGAAGTATGTCTTCGACTATCAGGGCCGTAATTCGCGTCTTGACGATATCCAGGCTGCAGTCCTGAGCGTAAAACTGAAGTATCTGGATGCTGACAACGCCCGCAGGCAGGCTATAGCCAATTATTATATTGACCATATCTGCAACTCCCTGGTGCGATTGCCGGAAAGGTCGGGCAGCGTCTACCATATCTTCCCCGTCCTTAGTGCTGAGCGTGACACACTGAAGCATTTCCTCGAGGAGAATGGAGTGGCGACGGCCATACATTATCCCATTCCTCCCCACAAGCAGGCCTGCTATGAAGATTGGCATGGTCTTTGCTTGCCGATAACTGAGCAGATTCATGCTCAAGAACTCAGCATCCCGTGTTATCAGGCAATGACTGATGCAGAAGTGGAGGCTGTTGCAGAAATAATTAATCGTTTTACTAATTGAATAAGAAAAAAATGGATTACGAAGAAATGAACTATCAGTCTTATGCGAGGGATCGCCAGTTGGAGTCTTCTCTGGCATTCCCCGTCTTAATGCGCAAGACTTATCTTTGGATGACGATGGCCTTGGTCATTACTGGACTGACGGCTTTTGTCGTGGCAACGAACAGTGCCATTACCTCGTTCCTGGCCTTACATCATCAGGTCATCTGGGTGCTGTTCTTTGCTGAACTCGCCCTCGTCATTGGCATCAATGCCGCCATCAATAAGATTTCCTTGCCTGTGGCCACATTGATGTTCATCGCCTATGCGGCACTCAATGGCGTTACCTTCTCCTCGCTGTTCTATGTCTACACCGCGGGGAGTCTGGCTGCCACGTTCCTGATTACGGCAGGCACCTTCGGTGCGATGTCGGCATTCGGTTTCTTTACCAAAGTCGATCTTTCTTCTATCGGAAAAATCCTGCTGATGGCCCTGATAGGTCTGATTATCGCTACTGTCGTCAATATCTTTGTGGAGAGTTCGGCCCTGGAGATGATTCTCTCTTACGTGGGTGTGCTGATCTTCGTAGGACTGACTGCCTATGATACGCAGAAGATAAAGAACATGTTTCTCATGGCTCCAGATGCCAGTTCTACCATGCAGAAGTATGCCCTTCTGGGGGCACTGATGTTGTATCTCGACTTCATCAACCTCTTCCTCTATTTGCTCCGGATATTCGGTAAAAGGGATTAACAGTCAGTCGGTTGAGTTGTATTCCGAAGTCTGTTAATCGGAAATAGTTTACAATTGAGACATAATTAGGGTTTCTCCTATCAAAAATAGGGGAAATCCTTTTGCTTTCTTCATATTTGTTCTTATATTTGCAGCGTGAACTAGAAAATATGAACCTAAAACCGATGATTATGAAAAGAATAGTGGTCATTATAGTTTCAATGTTGCTGTGTTTGGCAACATTTGCGCAGAC